>NZ_JBXENJ010000012.1:0-58973 GCF_056836725.1 Priestia sp. 3CA3 | reverse complement strand
AGCTCTTTAGCGCCAATGGTAGTTGGGACTTTGTCCCTGTGAGAGTAGGACGTTGCCAGGCACCTGAAAAAGGACTAGCTATTTTAGCTAGTCCTTTTTTGTTTACAATTTATTTGTTTTATGAAAAAGTATAGTAAGAACAATAAAATTCGCGATTTGCAGGTTTTGAAATAAATTTTAGTGGCAACGATAAAAGTAAAGAATAAACTTTAATAGTACATAGTTGAAAATTTTTTCGTTTCCTTTTATATTTAAATTAAGGTCAAATATAGTCAAAGTCAGAAGGAGGGGGCAGCGTGCCAAATATCTCTGACATTATCGAACAGTATTTAAAACAAGTACTTGAATTAAGTGAAAGAGAAATTGTTGAAATAAGGCGCAGTGAGATTGCTGATAAATTTCAATGCGTTCCGTCGCAAATTAATTACGTTATCAATACCCGCTTTACGGTTGAGAGAGGTTATCTTGTAGAAAGTAAGCGAGGCGGCGGCGGATTTATTCGTATTGCAAAAGTAAAAATGCATGATGCAGCGGATTTGTTTCAGCAAGTGATTGAGATGATTCAAAATGAAATTTCACAAGTAAGTGCTGAAAATGTCATTATTAGGTTAGTTGAAGAAAAAGTCATCACAGAACGAGAAGCAAAAATCATGTTGAGCGTTATCAATCGTTCAGTTATTAATATTGAACTTCCTTATCGTGATGAGCTAAGAGCCAATCTTTTAAAAGCAATGCTTAATTCATTACGCTACCGATAAGCTCATGATCTATTTTATTTAGAACAGGGAGTGATGACAGGATGATTTGTCAGCAATGTGAAACGAGACCTGCAACTCTTCACTTCACAAAAATTATTAATGGTGAAAAGACGGAGATGCACGTATGTGAACAATGCGCTTCAGAAAATGGAGATGCATTTTCTTTTTCAAATCAGCAAGGTTTTTCAATCAATAACTTACTAGCTGGCCTACTTAACCTAGACCCAGCAGTAACTGAAAATTATAAGAAACAAAGTCAGGACGTTCTTTCTTGTCCTACTTGTGGCATGACATATCAAAAATTTGCTAAAATCGGCAGGTTTGGATGTGCAGATTGCTACAAAACATTTGAGCGACCTCTTATTCCTTTCTTGAAGAGGCTGCATGGAGGTAATTATCTACATCATGGAAAAATACCAGCAAGAATTGCAAGTAATCTTCATTTAAAAAAGGAATTACAGGCATTAAGATTGAACTTAAAAGAGTATATCGAAAAAGAGGAGTTTGAGAAAGCAGCGGAACTCCGAGATCACATTCGATTACTAGAAAAGAAGATGAACGAATCGAGAGAGGAGGAAGCGTAATTCATGTCCCAGGATTTGTTCTTTTCCCAGCCTGTTAGCTCTTGGATGCGTCAAGAAGCTTCGAATTCAGATATTGTGCTAAGCAGTCGAATCAGGCTGGCTCGAAATTTAACTCATTATCTTTTTCCAACTCTCTTTTCTAAAGAACAAGCAGTTGAAGTGGTTCGAGTATTTGAGCAAGTTTTTCAAAAAAGCGAGAACACCAATCAGTGGAATTTGCATTTACTAAAGATGAACGAATTACAGCCTCTTCAAAAGCAAGTGTTGGTTGAAAAACATCTTATCAGTCCTAACTTGGCTGAAGGAGACAACAACGGAGCTTGTTTTTTATCAGAAAAAGAAGATTTGAGTATTATGGTTAATGAAGAAGATCATTTACGCATACAATGTTTATTTCCAGGCCTTCAATTATCTGAAGCTTTAAGCACAGCGAATAAAGTAGATAATTGGATTGAGAAATACGTAGATTATGCGTTTGATGAAAATAGAGGGTATTTAACCAGCTGTCCCACAAATGTGGGTACTGGGCTACGTGCATCTGTGATGATGCATCTGCCGGCTTTAGTGATGACCCGTCAAATTCATCGTATTATTCCCGCTATTAACCAGCTTGGCTTAGTGGTGAGAGGAATTTATGGAGAAGGTAGCGAAGCTTTAGGGAATATCTTTCAAATTTCTAATCAGATAACCTTAGGGAAATCTGAAGAAGATATTGTGGCAGATTTAAATAGTGTCGTACAGCAGTTAATTACACAAGAGCACTCTGCAAGAGACGCACTGTTTAAAACATCTCATGTAGAGTTAGAAGATCGAGTGTATCGTTCATATGGAGTATTGGCCAATAGCCGTATTATTGAGTCCAAAGAAGCTTCACAATGTTTATCAGATGTTCGATTAGGAATCGATTTAGGGTATATAAAAGGACTGAGTCAAAATATATTGAATGAACTTATCATTATGACGCAGCCAGGCTTTTTACAAAAGTATTCGGGAGGGCCCCTAAAGCCTCAGGAACGTGACATTAAAAGAGCCACCTTAATTCGAGAACGTCTCACTATAAATAAAAACACAAATTAAACGTGGAGGGTGACGATTATATGATGTTTGGTAGATTTACAGAGCGCGCACAAAAAGTATTAGCTTTAGCACAGGAAGAAGCACTACGCCTAGGTCACAACAACATTGGAACGGAGCACATTTTATTAGGTATCGTTCGTGAAGGTGAAGGAATTGCAGCAAAAGCTCTTTCTGCTCTAGGCCTAAGCACTGAAAAAATTCAAAAAGAAGTGGAAGCATTAATTGGCAGAGGCCAAGAATTAACGCAGACCATTCATTATACACCTCGAGCGAAAAAAGTCATTGAACTTTCAATGGATGAAGCCCGAAAGCTTGGTCATTCTTACGTAGGAACAGAACATATCTTACTAGGCTTAATTCGTGAAGGTGAAGGCGTTGCAGCACGCGTTTTAAATAATCTAGGTGTCAGCCTAAATAAAGCTCGTCAGCAAGTACTTCATTTATTAGGTAGCAATGAAGCTGCTTCAAGCCATCAAGGCGGAGGTTCTTCAAATGCCAATACACCTACGCTAGACAGCTTAGCACGCGATTTAACAGTTGTAGCGCGCGAAGGAAGCTTAGACCCTGTTATCGGACGTGGGAAAGAAATTCAGCGTGTTATTGAAGTGTTAAGCCGACGTACAAAAAACAATCCTGTATTAATTGGGGAGCCAGGTGTCGGTAAAACGGCAATCGCTGAAGGTTTGGCTCAGCAAATCGTCAACAATGAAGTTCCAGAAATTTTACGTGACAAACGCGTTATGACTTTGGATATGGGAACGGTCGTGGCTGGTACAAAATATCGCGGAGAATTTGAAGATCGCCTGAAGAAAGTAATGGATGAAATTCGTCAAGCAGGTAATATCATTCTCTTTATCGATGAGTTACACACATTAATTGGCGCTGGTGGTGCAGAAGGTGCTATCGATGCTTCTAATATTTTAAAACCGTCTCTTGCTCGTGGAGAACTTCAGTGTATCGGTGCTACGACTTTAGATGAATACAGAAAATATATTGAAAAAGATGCAGCGTTAGAGCGTCGCTTCCAGCCAATTCAAGTGGATGAACCAACGTTGGAAGAGTCTATTCAAATCTTAAAAGGGCTTCGTGACCGTTATGAAGCGCATCACCGAGTATCTATTTCTGATGAGGCAATCGAGCAAGCGGTGAAACTATCAGATCGCTACATTTCAGATCGTTTCTTACCGGATAAAGCAATCGATTTAATTGATGAAGCTGGTTCAAAAGTGCGTTTACGTTCATTTACAACGCCGCCAAATTTAAAGGAATTAGAGCAAAAATTAGAATCAGTACGCAATGAAAAAGATGCGTCTGTTCAAAGTCAAGAATTTGAAAAAGCAGCATCTTTACGCGACACAGAACAACGCCTACGCGAAGAATTAGAAGACACAAAGAAAATTTGGAAAGAGCAGCAAGGTAAAGAAAACTCAGCTGTAACCGTAGAAGATATTGCGATGGTGGTATCTAGCTGGACGGGTGTACCGGTCTCTAAACTGGCACAGGAAGAGACAGAAAGACTGCTAAACATGGAAGAGATTCTTCACTCTCGTGTAATTGGGCAAGAAGAAGCGGTAAAAGCAGTTGCAAAAGCTGTGCGCCGTGCTAGAGCAGGCTTGAAAGATCCAAAACGCCCAATTGGTTCATTCATTTTCTTAGGACCAACAGGGGTTGGTAAAACAGAGCTTGCACGCGCATTAGCGGAGTCAATCTTTGGCGACGAAGACGCAATGATTCGTATCGATATGTCTGAGTACATGGAGAAACATTCTACTTCACGCTTAGTAGGTTCACCTCCAGGATATGTTGGATACGAAGAAGGCGGCCAGTTAACGGAAAAAGTAAGAAGAAAACCTTACTCAGTTGTTCTTTTAGACGAAATTGAAAAAGCACATCCGGATGTATTTAACATTTTATTACAAGTGTTAGAAGATGGACGCTTAACAGATTCAAAAGGCCGTACAGTTGATTTCCGTAATACGATTTTAATTATGACATCAAACGTAGGTGCGGACACATTAAAACGAAGCAAGCACTTAGGGTTCACAGTAGAAGCAGAAGGCCAAGACTACAAAGATATGAAAGGAAAAGTAATGGCGGAAATGAAGCGCGCATTCCGTCCGGAGTTCCTAAACCGTATCGATGAAATTATCGTCTTCCATTCATTGGAGAAACCTCACTTAGCTGAAATCGTTAAATTAATGGCGGACCAGTTAACAAAACGCTTAAAAGAGCAAGAAATTGATCTTGAATTAACAAAAGAAGCAATTGATAAGATTGCAGAGGAAGGTTTTGACCCAGAATACGGCGCTCGTCCACTTCGTAGAGCAATTCAAAAACATATTGAAGACCGTTTATCTGAAGAGCTGCTAAAAGGGGTTGTTCAAAAAGGTCAGAAAGTGACGCTAGATGTAGACAAAGGAGAATTTGTTGTTAAATCCTCCGCTCCAAGCAGCATCAGCTAAATTTACTCAAACCAAGACGAGGCATACGAAAAAACACGTATGCCTCCCTTTTTATTTTAGCTTAGGAAATAGTGTACAATAGAGATAGAAATCGATTGAATGAACGGAGAGATTGATAACATAATGGCGAAACGAAAAACAAAATTTGCATGTCAGCATTGCGGATATGAATCCGCAAAATGGATGGGGAAATGTCCTGGATGCGGAAGCTGGAATTCGATGGTGGAAGAAATGGAAGAAACGAAATCATCACGCCGAGGAGCTTTTTCCGGAGCTACTGCTTCTAAAGTTCAAAAACCTCAGTCAATTACAGCGATTGAATCTACAACAGAACCACGGATTTTTACACCTTCTGCAGAGTTAAACCGTGTATTAGGAGGCGGTATTGTCAGAGGGTCACTCGTTTTAATAGGGGGAGATCCGGGTATCGGAAAGTCTACTTTACTTTTGCAAACCTCCGCGCAGTTAGCAATGAAACAAAATAAAGTACTATATATTTCGGGAGAGGAATCAACCAAACAAACGAAGTTAAGAGCGGACAGGCTAGGTGTAAAAGCTGAAGAGCTTTATGTTCACGCAGAAACAAACTTAGAATTAATACTAGAGGCCATCTCAAGCATGCAGCCTGATTTTGTGGTGATTGATTCAATTCAAACCATTTACCATGCTGATGTGACATCAGCGCCAGGAAGCGTCTCACAGGTGCGAGAGTGTACGGCTGAACTAATGCGTGTTGCTAAAACGAATGGCATTGCCATCTTTATTGTGGGTCATGTAACGAAAGAAGGGGCCATTGCGGGTCCAAGACTTCTTGAGCATATGGTAGATACGGTTCTTTATTTTGAAGGAGAGCGCCATCATACGTATCGTATATTAAGAGCGGTTAAGAACCGATTTGGATCTACAAATGAAATGGGCATTTTTGAAATGAAAGAAAGTGGGCTAGAAGAAGTATTGAATCCATCTGAAATCTTTCTAGAAGAACGGTCTCAGGGAGCAGCAGGTTCGGTTGTTGTCGCTTCAATGGAAGGGACAAGACCCGTATTAGTAGAGCTGCAGGCGCTAATCAGTCCAACGAGCTTTGGAAACCCTAGAAGAATGGCGACAGGAGTAGATCATAATCGCGTTTCGCTTATCATGGCTGTCTTAGAAAAGCGTGTAGGAATGCTGCTGCAGAATCAAGATGCTTATTTAAAAGTAGCAGGTGGAGTGAAATTAGATGAACCAGCAATCGATTTAGCTGTAGCCGTTAGCATTGCTTCAAGCTTCAGAGATGCTGCTTCTAGCGCTACAGATGTTATTGTAGGAGAGGTAGGATTAACAGGCGAAGTACGCCGAGTGTCTAGAATTGAACAGCGCGTTCAAGAAGCGGTAAAATTAGGGTTCCAACGAATTATTATTCCGGAGAAAAATTTAGGAGGATGGAAAGTCCCAGATGGTATTGATGTGATTGGGGTATCAACAGTAGCGGAGGCTCTGCAATATACATTAGGAGGATAAGCAGTGGAAGGAGAAAAAACAACAGTTAGTCAAAAACAAATATCAGAAATTCTGCAGTTTGTAGCACCAGGAACCCCTATTCGTGACGGTATCGATAACGTCTTGCGGGCAAAGACGGGCGGCTTAATTGTTATGGGCTACAATGAACAAGTCAAAAAGATGGTAGATGGAGGATTTTCGATTAATTGTGCATTTACACCTGCGCATTTATACGAGTTAGCCAAAATGGATGGAGCGCTTATTTTAAACGACAGCGGAAGCAAGATATTGTTTGCTAATGCTCAGCTCATGCCAGATCCCTCTACCCCTTCTTCACAGACAGGAATGCGTCACCGTACAGCGGAGCGCGTAGCTAAGCAGTCAGGTGTATTGGTGATAGCCATTTCACAAAGACGGAATGTGATTACGCTTTACAAAGGGTCTCTGCAGTATGTATTGAAAGACATTAGCGTTATTTTAGCAAAAGCGAATCAAGCGCTTGGAACCCTTGAAAAGTACAAGGCGGTATTAGATGAATCGATTACAAGTCTCAGTGCATTAGAGTTTGAAGAGCAAGTAACTCATACAGATGTGCTGCAGTCGCTTCATCGTACAGAAATGGTTTTGCGTATTAAAAATGAAATTTTGAGCTATATTAGCGAGTTAGGAACAGAAGGAAGGCTAATTCGTCTCCAAATGAATGAACTGCTTTCTCACTTAGAGGAAGAAGCAACTTTATTAATCAAAGATTATATGTATGACCTCAGCTTTGACCCTTACCGAGTGATTGAACGCATGCAGCAGCCGTCAAATAATGTTCTTCTCGATGACCAAACGCTCCTTCGCTTAATGGGATATCCTATGTATACAAGCTTTGAAGACAGCGTTATTCCTAGAGGGTATCGAATGCTTCATAAAATTCCAAGACTTCCATCGATTATTATTGAAAATCTCATTGATGAATTAGGGGATTTAAAAACGATAGCAGATGCGTCGGTAGAAGAATTGGATGAGGTAGAAGGCATCGGTGAAATTCGAGCACGGAAAATTAGAGAAGGCCTAAAAAGACTAAAAGAGCAGCATCTTACAAATCGTCAGCTATAGGATATTAATTGACATTAAATGTTTGATTCATTAAGATATTGTGAAAATACAAAAAAAGTGACAGTTTGTTTACAAATTCTGTTTTTTGGTTAAATAACAGGTTTCAATCATTGTAAACTGTTTATAATGATAAAGGGAGGTGAAGGCGTGTTAAAACGTTTTGTACAGTTATTTTTTATTATTACAGGTGGTACATTGGGCGTCTTTTTTATACCTGAACTTATTCAATTATTAAATCTGCAAGATGTAGCATTTCTAGAAAAACCTTACGTCGATGCAATACTGGGAGCTATTTTGTTTTTCCTTGTCACGTTTTGGATTGTTGATTATATAGTTGAATTAATTCGCCGAGTGGAAGAGGCGTTGCTGAAGGCGCCTGTAACGGATGTACTTTTTGGTAGCTTAGGATTGATTTTAGGGCTTATTGTAGCCTACTTGGTCGGAGCTTTTTTAGGCAGAATTCAACTTCAAGTAGTAAGTACCATTTTACCAATCTTTCTAAGTATTCTTTTAGGTTACTTAGGGTTTCAAGTCGGGTTTAAAAAACGTGATGAGCTTGTGAACGTGTTTTCCATGCCATCTCGAATTGGGAAGAAAAAAGGGCAAGAAGAAGAAGCAGATAATGAAGAATCACTAAAGTCTCTTAAAATTTTAGATACAAGCGTTATTATTGACGGTCGTATCGCAGATATTTGTCAAACAGGATTTTTAGACGGAACGATTGTTATTCCGCGCTTTGTGCTTGAGGAACTTCAGCATATTGCTGATTCGTCGGATGTTCTAAAACGAAACAGAGGTAGACGAGGTCTAGATATTCTAAACCGTATTCAAAAGGAACTGGCAATGAAGGTAGAAATTTATGAAGGCGATTTCGAAGACATTCAAGAAGTGGACAGTAAGCTGGTCAAATTGGCAAAGCTGACTTCTGGGTTGGTCGTTACAAACGACTTTAATTTAAATAAAGTATGTGAACTTCAAAATGTCGGCGTCTTAAATATTAATGACTTAGCAAATGCCGTTAAGCCAATTGTGCTTCCGGGAGAAGAAATGAATGTGTTGGTTATAAAAGACGGTAAAGAGCATAATCAAGGTATTGCCTATCTTGATGACGGTACAATGATCGTGGTAGAAGAAGGAAGAAATTACATTGGAAAGCAAATTGATGTACTGGTGACGAGCGTACTCCAAACCTCAGCAGGCCGTATGATTTTTGCGAAACCCAAGTTATTAGAAAAAGCACTGTGACGTAACAGGTAAAGGGAGTATACCTATGAAGTATGAAATTATCGTTTTAGCTGCAGGGCAGGGGAAGCGAATGAAAGCGGGGCGGAACAAACAATTTTTAACTATTCAAAACGTTCCGCTTATCATTCATACGCTGCAAAAATTCGAACAAGATCCTTGGTGCAGTGGAATTGTACTAGTTGTAAACGAAAAAGAAGTGGCGATTTTTGAAGAGTTATTAACTGAATATCCAATTCAAAAGGTTCAATCATTGACAGTTGGAGGCGATGAACGTCAACATAGCGTTTATAACGGCCTTAAAAGTCTAAAGCAGGCTCAGATGGTATTAATTCATGATGGCGCTCGACCATTTGTTCAACAAAACACAATCCATGAGTTAGTAGAAAAAGCTTCTAGTGATAAGGCTGCTGTACTGGCTGTTCCAGTAAAAGACACAATTAAGCGTGTGGAACAGGGGACTGTCATTGAAACAGTTGAGCGCTCTAGCTTGTGGGCTATTCAAACGCCGCAGGCTTTTCTTTTTGATGTAGTAATGGATGCACACGAAAAAGCAAAAACAAATGAATACTTAGGCACCGATGATGCAAGCTTAGTAGAAAAAGCAGGACAAAAAGTATCGATTGTAGAGGGAAATTACGATAATATAAAACTAACAACACCAGAAGATTTGTTATATGCAGAAGCTATATTAACAAAGCTAAACAGGACTGAAGGAGTGGAAAAATGAACATTCGAGTAGGACAAGGTTTCGACGTACATGAATTTGCAGAAGGAAGACCTTTAATCATCGGCGGTTTAGAAATTCCGTATGAAAAAGGATTATTAGGCCACTCAGATGCAGATGTGCTGTTACATACAATCGCAGATGCCTTATTAGGAGCGGCGGCTAAAGGAGATATCGGAAAGCATTTTCCGGATACAGACCCTGAATTTAAAGATGCTGATTCAGCAAAGCTTCTTCAACACGTATGGAAACTACTAAAAGATGAAGGTTATGAATTAAGCAATGTAGATTGCACGATTATCGCGCAAAAACCTAAAATGGCTCCTTACATTGAACCAATGAGAGAGCGTATTGCGCAGCTGTTAGAAGCAAGCATTTCTCAAATTAACGTCAAGGCAACAACAACAGAAAAGTTAGGTTTTACGGGACGTGAAGAAGGAATCGCTGCCCAAGCAGCCGTTTTAGTTTATCAAAAATAAAAACAGTTGACTTTGACAGATACCTATTTGGTGATAAAATTAGAACATGTCTAAAACATATAAATACATACTATAAGTAATATTAAATTGGAGGTCATCTTAGTTATGTCAAGCGAAGTAAGAGTTCGTTATGCCCCGAGTCCAACTGGACATCTTCATATAGGGAATGCAAGAACAGCACTATTTAATTATTTATTTGCACGAAATCAAAACGGTAAATTTATTATCCGTATTGAAGATACAGATCAAAAGCGTAATATCGAAGGCGGCGAAGAAAGTCAGCTGCGCTATTTAAAATGGTTAGGTATTGAATGGGATGAAAGTATCGACGTAGGCGGGGAGTACGGTCCTTACCGCCAGTCTGAACGTACGGAAATCTATCAAAAATATACGGAAGAACTTCTTGAAAAAGGATTAGCTTATCACTGTTACTGTACGTCAGAAGAGCTTGAAAAAGAGCGTGAAGAACAGCAGGCGAACAGTCAAATGCCGCGCTATTCAGGTAAGTGCCGTAACTTAACAGCTGAACAGCGTGCTGAACTAGAAGCAGAAGGCCGTGAGCCGAGCATTCGCTTCCGTGTTCCTAGTAACACAGAAATTAAGTGGAATGATATTGTCAAAGATGAAGTATCGTTTGAGTCTGAAGGCATTGGTGATTTCGTTATTGTGAAAAAAGACGGTACACCAACATATAACTACGCTGTAGCCATTGATGATTATCTAATGAAGATGACACATGTTCTACGCGGAGATGACCATATTTCCAATACACCGAAGCAAATTCTTGTGTATGAAGCTTTAGGCTGGACGCCTCCTGTATTTGGTCATATGACGTTAATCGTAAATGAAAATCGTCGCAAGCTAAGTAAACGTGATGAGTCAATCATTCAGTTTATCGAGCAATATAAAGAATTAGGCTACTTGCCAGAAGCACTATTTAATTTTATTACAATGCTTGGCTGGTCACCTGTGGGAGAAGAAGAGATTTTCTCTAAAGAACAGTTTATTGAAATTTTTGACCCAGCTCGTTTATCAAAATCTCCAGCACTATTTGATACAAGCAAATTACGTTGGATGAACAACCAATACATGAAACAATTGGATTTAGACGAGGTAGTAGCTTTATCAGTTCCTCACTTAGTGAAA
The DNA here is from genome assembly GCF_056836725.1 of Priestia sp. 3CA3. NCBI lineage: Bacteria > Bacillati > Bacillota > Bacilli > Caryophanales > Bacillaceae > Priestia > Priestia sp. 3CA3. The sequence continues at coordinate 47,915 of NZ_JBXENJ010000012.1, read as the reverse complement.
GCTGGAAAAGTTGAAGAAACGCGCGATGCAGAAACAGAACAATGGGTACGTGACTTAGTCGCTCTATACCAAGAACAAATGAGCTTTGGCGCTGAGATTGTTGAACTTACTGAAATGTTCTTTAAGAAAGAAATTGATTACAGTGAAGAAGCAAAAGCAGTACTTGCTGAAGAACAAGTACCGGAAGTGTTAAAAGCATTTGCTGAAGAGATTTCTTCCTTAGAAGAATTCAGCGCTGATGAAATTAAGGCAGCAACAAAGGCTGTACAAAAAGCAACAGGTCAAAAAGGTAAAAAACTATTTATGCCAATTCGTGTAGCAACAACAGGCGAAACACACGGTCCCGAGCTTCCAAAAGCTATTTCTCTTTTAGGGAAAGAAACAGTTTTAGCTCGTCTAGAAAGCATTTATAGTTAACAAATTTCTATTTTGCCCATATGATAAAATAATCAAATATGGATATCGTTGAGAAGGAAGAGTAGGCAAGTTCATTGCATATCAGAGAGGGTTATCACCGGCTGAAAGTAACCTATGACAAAACTTGTTGAAGTGCGCCTTTGAGTCTTTTGTTGAATGCTACTAAGTAAGTAGGCAAAAGCGGTTACTTTCACGTTATGAGAGAAGAGTTGGGATTGTTTGTTGATCCAAACAGAGTGGAACCGCGTATATACGTCTCTGTGTCATTTGACATAGGGGCGTTTTTTTATACAATCAATGAGTAGATAAAGGAATAGCGGAATTGGGGTGAGATGATGCTAAAGTTGTTAAAGGAAGACATTGAGGCCATATTTGAACAAGATCCTGCAGCAAGAAGTTATATTGAAGTGATATTAACCTATTCAGGGTTGCATGCTATTTGGGCACATAGATTCGCTCACGGGCTTTTTAAAAGAAAGTGGTTTTTTCTGGCACGTGTAATCTCACAAATTAGCCGATTCTTCACAGGGATTGAAATTCATCCGGGTGCGAAAATTGGCCGCCGCTTTTTTATTGACCACGGAATGGGAATTGTTATTGGGGAAACGTGCGAAATTGGAGATAATGTAACAGTATATCAAGGAGTAACACTCGGAGGAACAGGGAAAGAAAAAGGAAAGCGTCACCCGACGATTGAAGACAATGTCTTAATTGCAACAGGTGCTAAAGTGCTAGGGTCGATTACGATTCATGCGCACTCCAAAATTGGAGCAGGCTCAGTTGTGTTAAATGACGTCCCAGAAAACTCAACGGTTGTTGGTATCCCTGGCCGAGTCGTCATTCAAAATGGCGTCCGGATTCCAAAAGATTTGAATCATCAAGATTTGCCAGATCCAGATGCAGAGCGTTTCAAACAGCTAGAGAAAGAAATTTTACACCTGCAAAATCAATTAAAGGAATTAAAAGAAGGGAAGATTCACCATGGCAATTAAGCTATATAACACGTTAACACGTCAAAAAGAGACGTTTGTACCGCTAGAAGAAAACAAAGTCAAAATGTACGTGTGCGGACCGACCGTGTATAACTATATTCATATTGGAAATGCACGTCCTGCGATCGTATTTGATACGGTGCGCCGCTATTTAGAATTTAGAGGCTACGACGTGGAGTATGTCTCAAACTTCACAGATGTGGATGATAAATTAATTAAGGCAGCAAAAGAGTTAGGAGAAGATGTTCCAACGATCGCAAACCGCTTTATCGATGCCTACTTTGAAGATACGTCAGCTCTTGGATGCAAGCATGCCGATGTGCATCCACGCGTAACTGAAAATATGGATATCATTATTGAATTCATTGATGAACTGGTGAAAAAAGGCTATGCGTATGAGTCAGAGGGCGACGTATACTATCGTACGCGTAAATTTGAAGGATACGGAAAATTATCACATCAGTCCATTGATGAATTGCAATCCGGTGCTCGCATCGAAGTTGGAGAAAAGAAAGAAGATCCATTAGACTTTACTCTTTGGAAAGCAACCAAAGATGGAGAGATTGCATGGGATAGTCCTTGGGGTCAAGGAAGACCAGGCTGGCATATTGAATGCTCGGCGATGGCGCGCAAGTATTTAGGTGATACAATTGATATCCACGCAGGAGGTCAGGATTTAGCTTTCCCTCATCACGAAAATGAAATTGCTCAATCAGAAGCGCTCACTGGGAAATCGTTTGCGAAATACTGGCTTCATAACGGATATATCAATATTGATAATGAAAAGATGTCTAAATCACTAGGGAACTTCGTGTTAGTTCATGACATTATTAAAAAGCATGATCCTTCCCTACTTCGATTCTTTATTTTATCTGTTCACTATCGTCACCCAATTAACTATAACGAAGAAATTTTAGAGAATACGCGCAAAGGGTTTGAGCGTCTGCAAACAGCTTACGGCAACTTAACTCACCGTCTAGAGGCAGCAACAAATCTTCAAGAAGATGCTTCAGAATGGTTTGAAAAGCTAAAAGAGCTTCGCGAGACCTTTGTTGAAGAGATGGATGATGATTTTAATACGGCAAATGCCATTTCTGTTCTGTTCGAGCTAGCAAAGCAAGCTAACTTGTATTTATTAGAACAAACAACGTCTACAGATGTAATTGAAGCCTTTATTAAAGAGTTTAAAGAACTAGGTGCTGCAATAGGCATTGCGTTTGGAGAAGCTGAACTTTTAGACGAAGAAATTGATCAATTGATCCAAGATCGTATTCAAGCTCGTAAAGATCGTAATTTCCAATTAGCAGATCAAATTCGAGATGAATTAAAGGCTAAAAATATTATTTTAGAAGATACGGCGCAAGGAACAAGATGGAAAAGAGGATAATAGTGTTATGAGCAGCAGTAAATTAGATGTAAAACAGCTAAATAGCTTAGCTCTTGCTTATATGGGTGATGCGGTGTTTGATTTACATGTTCGCCGCCACCTGCTGGTGTTAGGGACAGTGCGCCCTAACCAGCTTCATAATAAAGCTAAAAAATATGTATCAGCAAAAGCACAAGCACAAATCGTATATTATTTTAAAAATGAAAACTTTTTTACTGAAGAAGAAGAAGGTGTACTGCGCCGAGGACGCAATGCAAAGTCTGGTACAGTCCCTAAAAACACAGATGTGCAAACGTATCGCTACAGTACAGCATTTGAAGCGGTCGTAGGCTATTTGTATCTTTTAGGTGAAGAAGAAAGAATGATGGAACTTATTACTAAAGCTATCTCTTTCGTCGATGAAGGAGAGGGAGGAATGAATCATGGAACATGAATTTATCATTGGACGTAATCCGGTCCTAGAAGCCCTAAAGTCTGGGCGTGACATTAACAAGCTATGGATTGCCGAAGGATCGCAAGGCGGTTCTATGGGGCAAATCACGCAGTTAGCAAAACGTAATGGTGTATTGGTGCAGTTTGTACCGAAAAAGAAAATTGAGCAAATGGTAGACGGTATTCATCAAGGAGTAGCTGCACAAGTTGCTGCTTATCAGTATGCAGAGTTAGATGATTTATTTAACTTAGCGGAAAAACGTAATGAAAGTCCGTTTTTCCTTCTGTTAGATGAGCTCGAAGATCCCCATAATTTAGGTTCTATTATGCGAACAGCCGATGCCGTTGGCGCACACGGTATCATTATTCCAAAGCGCCGTTCAGTTGGATTAACGGCCACTGTAGCAAAGGCGTCTACAGGAGCGATTGAACATATTCCTGTAGCAAGGGTAACAAACCTATCAAGGACGATTGATGAATTAAAAGATCGAGGCGTATGGATTGTTGGAACGGATGCGAAAGAAAGTGACGATTACCGCAACTTAGATGGAGGTATGCCGCTTACGTTAGTGATTGGAAGTGAAGGAAAAGGCATGAGTCGTTTGATTCGTGAAAAATGCGACTTTCTTGTACAGCTTCCAATGGTTGGGCATGTTACATCGTTAAATGCATCTGTAGCAGCTAGTCTTCTCATGTATGAGGTTTACCGAAAACGCCATCCTCTAGGTGAATAGAAATGGATATTCTACTGGTGGATGGTTATAACATGATAGGTGCGTGGCCCGACCTAAGAAAGCTTAGAGATAATGATTTAGCGGGTGCTCGAGACCTGTTAATTGAAAAGATGGCAGAGTATCAAGCATATATGGGGTATCGTGTCATTATTGTCTTCGATGCTCATATGGTCGAAGGAATTGAAAAGAAGGCAAAAAATCATAAGGTTGACGTTGTATTTACACGAGAAAATGAAACAGCGGATGAGTACATTGAAAAGCTGGCTCAAGAGCTAAACAATGTAAAGACACAGATTCATGTTGCTACATCTGATTTTACGGAGCAGTGGGCAATCTTTGGACAAGGTGCGCTTAGAATTTCTGCTCGAGAATTGTACAACGAAATTGAGCAAATTGAGAAACATATTAATCTTGATGTGAAGTCTATTCAAAATCAAAAGCCAGCGGCACGCATTCAACTTTCCAATCAAGTAGCCGAAATTTTCGAAAAATGGCGCCGGGGACAGCGGTGAGGTTATTGACGGTACGGAATTAGCTACTGTATAATATTTCTATCTACTGTGCGGTCGGGGGGATCGATATGGGCGATACTTATGGGAGAAAACTGCATGCTCATTTCGAACAACAAGAGGATGAAACAGTTGTCGATCTTGTGCATAAAGGCGATATTGACGCATTAGAGTATTTGATTCATAAATACAAAAACTTTGTGCGAGCAAAGGCGCGGTCGTATTTTTTAATTGGGGCAGACCGTGAAGATATTGTACAAGAAGGTATGATAGGGTTATACAAGGCAATTAGAGATTTTAGAGAAGATAAGCTAACTTCGTTTAAAGCTTTTGCTGAACTTTGCATTACCAGGCAAATTATTACCGCTATTAAAACCGCAACAAGGCAAAAACATATTCCATTAAACTCTTATGTATCATTGGACAAGCCAATATATGATGAAGAGTCCGACCGAACCTTAATGGATGTTATTTCGGGGACAAAAGTAGCAAATCCAGAAGAGTTGCTCATTAATCGAGAGAAGTTTGATGATATTGAATTAAAGATGGCTGAACTGTTAAGTGATCTTGAGCGAAAAGTTCTCGTTCTTTATTTAGATGGTCAATCTTATCAAGAAATTTCAGAAGAGTTAAACCGCCACGTCAAATCCATCGATAATGCACTTCAGCGTGTGAAGAGGAAATTAGAGCGCTACCTCGAGATTCGTGAAATCACAATGTAGCCTTCTATCCTCATATTGACATGCTAAGAAAGTCTGTGATACTTTTTTATAGACATTATCACTCTATAGGTGGTTGACATTATGCGTAAAAAAGTTGTACTTGCGTGTGTGCAATGCGCTAGTCGTAACTATACGACTATGAAAAACACACAGCAAAACGAAGAGCGTTTAGAAATGAAGAAGTTTTGCAAAACGTGTAACGCACATACGATTCATCGTGAAACAAAGTAGATCAATAATCTGCACAGACTAATACCCCTTTTAATTTATTGGAGGTTACAAACATGAACCGTGTAGGAAATTTCTTGCGTGATGTTGGGCGTGAGATGAAGAAGGTAAGTTGGCCTAAAAAAAATGAGCTAACTCGTTATACAATTACTGTTATTTCTACAGTTGTATTTATGACACTCTTTTTTGTAGTAGTTGATTACGGAATTTCGTCACTTATTCGTTTAATCCCTTGAATAAATTGACTTAAATCATGGTATAATAAAGCTAAATTATGTTTTTTTCAGAAAAGCCCGGAGACGGGTTTTTTAATTTGCTTTAAGAATGATTGTGCTAGGAGTCAACTATTTTCCTAGTGCGTTGTCTGTGCAATAGATTAGGACATCTTATTTTATAGTGAGCTGGGAGGGAAGGACGTATAGTCCTCAGAAATGGAGAAAAATTGGTATGTAGTCCATACTTATTCTGGATATGAAAATAAAGTAAAAACAAATTTAGAAAAGCGCGTAGAAACAATGGGTATGCAAGATAAAATTTTCCGCGTTGTTGTTCCTGAAGAAGAAGAAAGAGAAATTAAGAACAACAAAGAAAAGATTACAAAGAAAAAAGTATTCCCAGGGTACGTGTTAGTTGAAATCATCATGACAGATGATTCATGGTATGTAGTTCGTAATACACCTGGCGTTACGGGCTTTGTAGGTTCAGCAGGTTCTGGATCAAAGCCAACTGCTCTTCTACCAGAAGAAGTAGAAATGATCTTAAAACAAATGGGCATGGACGAGCAGCATGCTGACTTTGACTTTGAACTAAAAGAAACAGTATTGGTTCAAGAAGGTCCGTTTGCAAACTTCGAAGGTACCATTGAAGAAATCGATACAGATAAACGTAAAGTTAAGGTTCATGTCGATATGTTCGGAAGACAAACGCCAGTAGAGCTAGACTTTACACAAATTGAAAAAATATAATCTGTAAGACCTTGCAATTCATGAAGTTTAATGTTAATATTTCATAAGTCAGTATGTCTCAAAACTAGAGACTAAAACAACTATTTCTTTATTTTATATATAAAGAACATTGAGTGGGAGGGCATCGCCCTATTACCACATCACGGACTTAAGGAGGTGTGTCTCGTGGCTAAAAAAGTAATTAAACTTGTTAAGTTACAAATTCCTGCAGGTAAAGCAAATCCAGCGCCACCAGTTGGTCCTGCATTAGGTCAAGCCGGTGTTAACATCATGGGTTTCTGTAAGGAGTTTAACGCTCGCACAGCTGATCAAGCTGGTCTTATCATTCCTGTTGAAATCACGGTATTTGAAGACCGTTCATTTACATTTATTACGAAAACTCCACCTGCTGCTGTACTACTTAAGAAAGCGGCTGGTATTGAGTCTGGTTCTGGTGAACCAAACCGTAATAAAGTTGCAACAGTCAAGCGTGACAAAGTGCGTGAGATTGCTGAAACTAAAATGCCTGACTTAAACGCTGCTAGCGTTGAATCTGCAATGCGCATGGTAGAAGGTACAGCGCGCAGTATGGGAATCGTAGTTGAAGACTAATTCCATTTGATTGGGTGTTAGAAGGTTGCGAGAAATGGAAGTTTTCCTATGCTCGCAACCTTTATTAGTGGGAGGTTATTCCGTTAAAACCACATAAGGAGGAAACAAAAATGGCTAAAAAAGGTAAAAAGTACGTTGAAGCTGCTAAGCTTGTAGATCGTACACAAACTTATTCAGTACAAGAAGCGATTGAATTAGTAAAGAAAACAAACACAACTAAATTTGATGCAACTGTAGAAGTAGCATTCCGTTTAGGAGTTGACCCTAAGAAAGCTGACCAACAAATTCGTGGTGCAGTAGTACTACCAAACGGTACAGGTAAAACTCAACGTGTATTAGTATTCGCTAAAGGCGAAAAAGCTAAAGAAGCTGAAGCTGCAGGCGCTGACTACGTTGGCGATGCTGACTACATCAACAAAATCCAACAAGGTTGGTTCGAGTTCGATGTAATCGTAGCTACTCCAGACATGATGGGTGAAGTTGGTAAACTTGGTCGTGTATTAGGACCTAAAGGTTTAATGCCAAACCCTAAAACTGGTACAGTAACATTTGATGTTCAAAAAGCAGTTAACGAAATCAAAGCTGGTAAAGTAGAATACCGTGTTGATAAAGCTGGTAACATCCACGTACCAATCGGTAAAGTATCTTTCGAAGAGAGCAAGTTAGTTGAAAACTTCACTACAATCTTCGAAACTATGGTAAAAGCTAAGCCGGCAGCAGCAAAAGGCACATACATGAAGAACGTAGCTGTTACTTCAACAATGGGCCCTGGTATCAAAGTTGATACTGCTTCATTCTCTGCTTAATAAATTTGGAAATAAATCGGTGTTGACTTTTTGAAAGTCCCTGATTATAATAGATAATGTTGTTAAAAAGAATAACATTTGTACCGTAGACAGTAGGTGCTGCAAAGCTTAATTTCCTACCGAGGTGTGTGAGATAAATTAGTGAAACGTTATGGTTCGCTTACTACACCTCCATGTCTTTATTGTCATGGAGGTTTTTTATTGCACCTTGTCTGAGTGTACGGAAGGAAATCTACAGGAGGTGTAAAGATGAGCAACGTAATTGAACAAAAGAAACAAGTCGTAGACGAAATTGCTGAAAAACTTCAAGCGAGTAACTCAATAGTTGTCGTTGACTACCGTGGTTTGAATGTTGCTGAAGTTACTGAACTTCGTAAGCAATTACGTGAAGCAGGCATTGAGTTCAAAGTTTACAAAAACACTTTAACTCGCCGTGCTGTAGAAAAACTTGAACTAACAGATCTTAATGATGCGTTAGTAGGTCCAAATGCAATCGCATTTGGTGGAGAAGATGTTGTTGCTCCAGCTAAAATTTTAAACAACTTCGCTAAAGAACACGAAGCGTTAGAAATCAAAGCTGGTGTAATTGAAGGTAATGTTGCATCTGTTGAAGAAATTAAAGCACTTGCAGAACTACCATCTCGCGAAGGCTTACTTTCTATGTTGCTTAGCGTGCTTCAAGCTCCAATTCGCAACCTTGCTCTTGCTACAAAAGCTGTGGCAGATCAAAAAGAAGAACAAGGTGCATAATCTAGTCTGTTATATATAACACAATCACAAGGAGGAAATTAACAATGACTCAAGAACAAATCATTGAAGCAGTTAAAAATATGACTGTTTTAGAACTTAACGATTTAGTAAAAGCAATCGAAGAAGAATTTGGCGTAACTGCTGCTGCTCCTGTAGCTGTAGCTGGCGGTGCTGCTGGTGAAGCTGCTGCTGAGAAAACTGAATTTGACCTAGTACTTGAAAGTGCTGGCGGACAAAAAATCAAAGTTATCAAAGTAGTACGTGAAATCACTGGTCTTGGCTTAAAAGAAGCTAAAGAAATCGTTGATAACGCTCCAAAAGCTCTTAAAGAAGGTATTTCTAAAGAAGAAGCTGAAGAAGCAAAAGCTAAACTTGAAGAAGTTGGCGCTTCTGTAGAAGTTAAGTAATTATTGCTTAACAACTGATATAAAAAAGCTCGCTTGTACAAGCGAGCTTTTTTGCTTCTGTCATCCTTTTCATTTATAGTAAAGAAGAACATATTGATTAGGAGGTTCTATTTTGACAGAACATTATTTTTCTAATACACCATCGTCTGCAAGTAATGAAGAGCGCTTTTCATTTGAATTGAGAGGAACCTCTTTTTCATTTACGAGTGACAGCGGTGTTTTTTCAAAAAAAGAGATCGATTTTGGATCGCGCCTGTTAATTGAAACGTTTCAAATGCCTGAGAGTCCCGGCCCGCTTCTGGATGTTGGGTGCGGATATGGCCCGATTGGGTTGGCTCTTGCAAAAGAGGATAGCCAAAGAAACGTTCATATGGTCGATGTTAATGAACGTGCATTAGCACTAGCTCAAAAAAATGCTGAAGTTAATTCAGTATCAAATGTTTCAATCTATCAAAGCTCTTGCTATGAAAATGTGAAGGAAACGAATTTTGCAGCTATTCTTAGTAATCCGCCGATCCGTGCGGGTAAAAAAGTTGTTCATGAAATTCTAGAAAAGTCATTAGATCACCTTGCTGACCAAGGAGAACTTTGGATTGTGATTCAGAAAAAGCAAGGAGCGCCATCTGCTCTTGCGAAATTAGAATCTCTATTTAATGAAGTAGAAGTAGTAGAAAAGAAAAAAGGGTATTATATCATATGTGCTAAAAAATGTTGACTAATATTTTTTAGTATGTTAGCATTATAAAATGCCAATATATAAATATTCCATATAAGCTCGGGTTATACATAAAATAAAAGGTATAATTTTGAATTATATGGGAAAAACTAATAAAATCAATAGTACGTTTTTATGAAATTGTGGTTTTCTATTTAAAGAGACCATTTTTCTTTTGTTCAATAATAAACATATGGTTTATTATATATTTTGAATAATAACGCTTGATTTGAGGGGTGAATCAGTTGACAGGTCAACTAGTTCAGTATGGACGCCACCGCCAACGCAGAAGTTATGCTCGTATTAGTGAAGTTTTAGAGTTACCGAACTTAATCGAGATTCAAACGGCTTCATACCAATGGTTTTTAGATGAAGGTTTACGAGAAATGTTCCAAGATATTTCTCCAATTGATGATTTTACAGGTAACTTATCACTAGAATTTATTGATTACAGCTTAGGTGAGCCAAAGTATTCAGTAGGAGAGTCTAAAGAACGTGATGTAACTTATGCAGCACCTCTTCGTGTTAAGGTGCGGTTAATTAATAAAGAAACAGGTGAAGTAAAAGACCAAGATGTGTTCATGGGAGATTTCCCATTGATGACCGAAACAGGTACCTTTGTAATTAATGGTGCTGAGCGTGTTATCGTATCACAGTTGGTTCGTTCACCAAGTGTTTACTATAGTGGAAAGCTTGATAAAAACGGTAAAAAAGGATATACAGCAACTGTTATCCCTAACCGTGGTGCATGGCTAGAATATGAAACTGATGCAAAAGATGTAGTATACGTGCGTATTGATCGTACTCGTAAACTGCCAGTAACAGTGCTGTTACGCGCGCTAGGTTTCGGTTCTGACCAAGAGATTATCGATTTAATCGGTGATAATGAATACATCCGTAATACGCTTGAAAAAGATAATACGGAAACAACGGAAAAAGCGCTATTAGAAATCTATGAGCGTTTACGTCCGGGTGAACCACCGACAGTTGAGAATGCGAAGTCTCTATTAGTATCTCGCTTCTTTGATCCAAAACGATATGACTTAGCGAACGTAGGTCGCTATAAAATTAATAAAAAGCTTCATATCAAACATCGCTTATTTAATCAAAAGCTAGCTGAAACATTAGTTGATCCTGAAACAGGTGAAATTATTGCAGAAAAAGGCGCAATGATTGATCGCCGTCTGCTAGATCGCTTGATTCCGATGCTTGAAGGTGGAGTAAACTTCAAAACTTATAGTCCGGTTGGTGGAGTAGTAGAAGACGATGTTACATTACAATCTATTAAGATTTATGCGCCAAATGATCCAGAAGGTGAAAAAGTCATCACTGTATCAGGCAACGCTTATGTAACAGAAGAAGTTAAAAATATCACACCTGCTGATATTTTAGCATCAATCAGTTACTTCTTTAACTTGCTTCATCAAGTAGGAGACACAGATGATATCGACCACTTAGGTAACCGTCGTCTGCGTTCTGTAGGTGAATTGTTACAAAACCAATTCCGTATCGGTTTATCTCGTATGGAACGTGTTGTTCGTGAAAGAATGTCAATTCAAGACACGAATACAATCACACCTCAACAATTAATTAATATTCGTCCAGTTATTGCGGCGATTAAAGAGTTCTTTGGAAGTTCTCAATTATCACAGTTCATGGATCAAACGAATCCATTAGGCGAATTGACGCACAAACGTCGTCTTTCAGCTCTAGGACCTGGTGGTTTAACGCGTGAACGCGCTGGTTTCGAAGTGCGTGACGTTCACTACTCCCACTATGGCCGTATGTGTCCGATTGAAACGCCAGAGGGTCCGAATATCGGGTTAATCAACTCACTTTCTTCTTATGCAAAAGTAAACAAATTCGGTTTCATCGAAACACCTTACCGTCGTATCGATCCTGAAACAGGTAAAGTGACAGAGCGAATTGACTACTTAACAGCTGATGAAGAAGATAACTATGTTGTAGCCCAAGCGAACGCTCGTCTAGGTGATGATGGTTCATTCTTAGATGAAAATGTCGTTGCACGTTTCCGTGGAGAAAACACGGTTATCCGTCGCGATCGTTTAGACTATATGGATGTATCACCAAAACAAGTTGTATCTGCCGCTACAGCATGTATCCCATTCTTAGAGAACGATGACTCTAACCGTGCATTAATGGGTGCGAACATGCAACGTCAAGCAGTACCTTTATTAAATCCTGAAGCACCAATCGTAGGTACAGGTATGGAATATGTATCTGGTAAAGACTCTGGTGCAGCCGTGATTTGTAAATACCCTGGCGTTGTAGAGCGCGTAGAAGCAAAACAAATTTTTGTTCGCCGCTATGAAGAAGTAGACGGACAAAAAGTTAAAGGTAACTTAGATCAATACAAATTATTAAAATTCGTTCGTTCTAACCAAGGTACTTGTTACAACCAGCGTCCAATTGTTTCAGTTGGCGACGAAGTAGTAAAAGGTGAGATCTTAGCCGACGGTCCTTCAATGGAAAAAGGTGAGCTTGCTTTAGGACGAAACGTAATGGTTGGTTTCATGACATGGGATGGTTACAACTATGAGGATGCCATCATCATGAGTGAACGCCTTGTGAAAGACGATGTATATACGTCTGTTCATATTGAAGAATATGAATCTGAGTCTCGTGATACGAAACTTGGACCTGAAGAAATTACGCGTGACATTCCAAACGTAGGTGAAGATGCGCTTCGCAACTTAGATGAGCGTGGAATCATCCGCATTGGTGCAGAAGTAAAAGATGGAGATCTTTTAGTTGGTAAAGTAACGCCAAAAGGTGTAACAGAACTAACAGCTGAAGAACGTCTTCTACACGCTATTTTCGGTGAAAAAGCGCGTGAAGTTCGTGATACTTCTCTTCGTGTACCGCACGGCGGCGGTGGAATTATCCTTGATGTTAAAGTCTTCAACCGTGAAGATGGCGACGAATTACCACCAGGTGTAAACCAATTAGTCCGTGTATACATTGTTCAGAAGCGTAAAATCTCTGAAGGTGACAAAATGGCCGGTCGTCACGGTAACAAAGGTGTAATTTCACGTATTTTACCGGAAGAAGATATGCCTTACCTACCAGACGGTACGCCAATTGACATCATGTTAAACCCATTAGGGGTACCATCTCGTATGAACATCGGTCAGGTGCTAGAGCTTCATTTAGGTATGGCTGCTCGTAAGCTTGGCATTCACGTTGCGTCTCCAGTATTTGATGGTGCGCGTGAGGAAGATGTTTGGGCAACAATCGAAGAAGCTGGCATGTCTCGTGATGCTAAAACAGTTCTATATGATGGTCGAACAGGTGAACCATTCGATAACCGTGTATCAGTAGGAATCATGTACATGATCAAACTTGCTCACATGGTAGACGATAAACTTCACGCTCGTTCTACTGGACCATACTCACTTGTTACACAACAACCACTTGGTGGTAAAGCGCAGTTCGGTGGACAGCGTTTTGGTGAGATGGAAGTATGGGCACTTGAAGCATACGGTGCTGCTTATACATTACAAGAGATCTTAACAGTGAAATCAGACGACGTAGTAGGTCGTGTGAAAACATACGAAGCAATTGTTAAAGGTGAAAACATTCCAGAACCTGGCATACCTGAATCGTTCAAAGTATTAATCAAAGAACTACAAAGTTTAGGTATGGATGTGAAGATGCTTTCTGCTGACGAGCAAGAAATTGATATCATGGACTCAGAAGAGGACCATGAGCAACCAACAGAATCAATTATTGCAGATAACGAAGAAAGCCTTTCTGAAGGACAAAAAGATCCTGTCACAAAAGAGTAAGGAATTACTTTCATATAAACGTTAAGGGAAAAAACCTGTAGATTAAAAGGGAGGTAGGCTCCTTGCTAGATGTAAATAACTTTGAGTATATGAAAATCGGTCTAGCTTCGCCAGATAAAATTCGTTCTTGGTCGTACGGTGAGGTAAAAAAACCTGAAACGATCAACTATCGTACGTTAAAACCTGAAAAAGACGGCTTATTCTGTGAGCGTATTTTTGGTCCACAAAAGGACTGGGAATGTCACTGCGGAAAATATAAGCGCGTTCGTTATAAAGGTGTTGTATGTGATCGTTGTGGCGTAGAAGTTACGCGCGCAAAAGTTCGTCGTGAACGCATGGGTCACATCGAACTAGCTGCACCTGTTTCACATATTTGGTACTTCAAAGGTATTCCTAGCCGCATGGGACTTGTCTTAGACATGTCCCCTCGTGCGCTAGAGGAAATCATTTATTTTGCTTCTTATGTAGTAACAGATGCTGGTGATACACCACTTGAAAAGAAACAGCTTTTATCAGAGAAAGAATACCGTGCGTATCGTGAGAAGTACGGACAAACTTTCCATGCAGCAATGGGTGCTGAAGCTGTTAAAAAATTATTGCATGACATCGATCTTGATAAAGAAGTAGATGCTTTGAAAGAAGAATTGAAAACTGCTCAAGGTCAACGTCGTACACGTGCTATTAAACGTTTAGAGGTACTAGAGGCTTTCCGTCATTCTGGTAACGAACCTTCTTGGATGATTTTAGACGTTCTACCGGTTATTCCGCCAGAACTTCGTCCAATGGTTCAATTAGATGGTGGACGCTTTGCTACGTCTGATCTAAATGATTTATATCGCCGTGTAATTAACCGTAACAACCGCTTAAAGCGTTTATTAGACCTTGGAGCTCCTAGCATTATCGTTCAAAACGAAAAGCGTATGCTTCAAGAAGCTGTAGATGCATTAATCGATAATGGTCGTCGTGGCCGTCCGGTAACAGGACCAGGTAACCGTCCATTAAAATCTCTTTCTCACATGTTAAAAGGTAAGCAAGGTCGCTTCCGTCAAAACTTATTAGGTAAACGTGTTGACTACTCTGGCCGTTCGGTAATCGTTGTAGGTCCGAACTTAAAGATGTATCAATGTGGTCTTCCAAAAGAAATGGCGTTAGAGCTTTTCAAACCTTTCGTAATGAAAGAGCTTGTTGAACGCGGTTTAGCTCATAACATCAAGAGTGCAAAACGTAAAATTGAACGTGTGCAACCTGAAGTATGGGACGTATTAGAATCGGTTATTAAAGAGCATCCAGTTCTTTTAAACCGTGCACCAACGCTACACAGACTAGGTATTCAAGCATTTGAACCTACGCTTGTAGAAGGTCGCGCTATTCGTCTTCATCCGCTTGTATGTACAGCATATAACGCTGACTTTGACGGTGACCAAATGGCGGTTCACGTTCCATTATCTGCGGAAGCACAAGCAGAAGCACGTATCTTAATGCTTGCTGCTCAAAATATCTTGAACCCTAAAGATGGTAAACCAGTTGTTACACCTTCACAGGATATGGTATTAGGTAACTACTACTTAACGCTTGAGCGTGAAGAGGCAGTTGGAGAAGGCATGGTGTTCAAGGATACAAATGAAGCACTATTAGCGTACCAAAACGGTTATGTGCATCTTCATACACGTGTAGGTGTGTATGCAGGTTCTTTAAACAACGAAACGTTTACAGAAGCACAAAATCAACAGTTGCTTGTTACAACGGTTGGTAAATTAGTTTTCAACGAAATTTTACCAAAATCGTTCCCATACATTAACGAACCAACAAGAGAAAACTTAGAAGTGAAAACTCCTGAGAAGTACTTTGTTGAAAAAGGTGCAGATGTGAAGGAATTCATCAAGAATCAACCGGCTATCGCACCGTTTAAGAAAAAAATCTTAGGTAATATTATCGCTGAAGTATTTAAACGTTTCAAAATTACTGAGACTTCTAAAATGCTTGACCGTATGAAAGACCTAGGTTTCAAATATTCTACTAAAGCTGGTATTACAGTTGGTGTAGCTGATATCGTGGTTTTAGGAGAAAAAGAAGTTATCTTAACAGAAGCGCAAGCTAAAGTAGATAACGTACTAAAACAATTCCGTCGCGGTTTAATTACTGAAGATGAGCGTTATGAGCGTGTTATCTCTGTATGGAGTAGCGCGAAAGACGTTATCCAAGGTAAATTAATGGCGTCATTAGACAAACGCAACCCAATCTTCATGATGAGTGACTCTGGTGCCCGTGGTAACGCATCTAACTTCACTCAGCTTGCAGGTATGCGTGGACTAATGGCCAACCCGTCTGGTCGTATCATTGAGTTACCAATCAAATCTAGTTTCCGTGAAGGTTTAACAGTATTAGAGTACTTTATCTCTACCCATGGTGCACGTAAAGGTCTTGCCGATACGGCTCTTAAAACAGCTGACTCAGGTTACCTTACTCGTCGTCTGGTTGACGTGGCACAAGACGTTATCGTACGTGATGACGACTGTGGTACAGACCGCGGTATTCTGGCTGTTGCAATCAAAGAAGGAACAGAAGAAATTGAGAAACTTGATGAGCGTCTAATTGGACGTTATGCGAGAAAAACACTACTTCACCCAGGAACAAACGAAGTGTTAGTGAAAGAAAACGAACTAATTACAGAAGACCTAGCTGAAACAATTGTGGATGCTGGTGTTGAAGAAGTATGGATTCGTTCTGCATTCACATGTAACACTCGCCACGGTGTATGTAAAAAATGTTACGGTCGTAACCTTGCAACTGGTTCAGAAGTTGAAGTGGGTGAGGCAGTTGGTATCATCGCTGCTCAATCTATCGGTGAGCCAGGTACACAGTTAACGATGCGTACATTCCATACAGGTGGGGTTGCTGGAGACGATATCACTCAAGGTTTACCGCGTATCCAAGAGATCTTCGAAGCGCGTAACCCTAAAGGTCAAGCCGTTATTTCTGAAATTGAAGGTACAATTGCCGGCATTTCTGAAGGACGCGATCGTCAGCACGAAATTACTGTTCAAGGAGAGATTGAAACTCGTTCTTACACAGCTCCGTACAGTGCACGCCTGAAAGTTATTGAAGGACAGCGCATTGCACGTGGTCAAGAATTAACGGAAGGTTCAATTGATCCTAAAGAATTACTAAAAGTAAAAGACATCACGGCTGTACAAGAGTACTTGCTTCGTGAGGTGCAAAAAGTATACCGTATGCAAGGGGTAGAAATTGGAGATAAACACGTAGAGGTAATGGTTCGCCAAATGCTTCGTAAAGTGCGCGTAATGGATTCAGGAGATACAGATGTATTACCAGGTTCATTACTTGATATTCACCAATTCACTGATGCTAATGAAAAAGTATTACTTGAAGGCAATCGTCCAGCGACAGGCCGTCCTGTATTACTTGGTATTACAAAAGCATCTCTTGAAACTGATTCCTTCTTATCTGCTGCGTCATTCCAAGAAACAACTCGTGTTCTTACAGATGCTGCAATCAAAGGAAAACGTGATGAGTTGCTTGGACTTAAAGAGAATGTTATCATTGGTAAGCTAGTTCCGGCTGGTACAGGTATGACGAGATATCGTAATGCTGAACCAATCAAAAACCAAGCTGAAGAAACGGTAACAATCGACTAATTATAAAATCATTACTCTAGAATGGATGTTTTTTAAAAAAACTACGAAACGTTAGTTGACATCCATTCTAGGGAATGATACTATATCAAAGGTGCTCCTATAAACTACCTGTTACTTTGGAGGATATGATAATGTCTTATGAAAAAGTATTACAGGCTGATCATATTATTGTAGGAACAAAGCAGACGGTGAAAGCATTAAAAAAAGGTACAGTAAAGGAAGTCATCATTGCTGAAGACGCTGATTTTTATGTCACATCCATTGTGGCAAAAACGGCACAGCAAGAAAACGTTCCGTATACGTATGTCCCTTCTATGCGAAAGCTTGGTCAAGCTTGTAGGATAGAAGTTAACGCTGCAACTGTTGCAATTATTAGTTAACACGTTTTTGAACTTTTAGTTTCAAAGACTTTGTTTTTTGCTAAAAAATGAACCACCTGGATGTGTGGTCTTACAAAAGGCGAAAGGAGGAAAAATTAAATGCCTACTATTAACCAATTAATCCGTAATGGTCGTGTGAGTAAAGGTAAAAAATCTGACTCACCTGCTTTAAACAGAGGTTACAACAGCTTCAAGAAAGCTCAAACTAACCAATCTTCTCCACAAAAACGTGGTGTATGTACACGTGTGGGTACTATGACACCGAAGAAACCGAACTCGGCTCTTCGTAAATATGCTCGTGTACGTTTAACAAACGGTATCGAGGTAACAGCTTATATCCCAGGTATTGGTCACAACTTACAAGAACACAGCGTGGTACTTATCCGCGGTGGACGTGTAAAAGATTTACCAGGGGTACGTTACCATATCGTACGTGGTGCACTTGATACTGCTGGTGTGGATGGCCGTATGCAAGGTCGTTCTAAATATGGTACTAAGCGACCAAAAGCAGCTAAAAAATAATAGCTTAACAATTAATAGATAAACTTTTAAAAGTGAAAGGAGGAAGTAGAATGCCACGTAAGGGACCTGTTGCAAAAAGAGACGTATTACCAGATCCGATTTACAATTCTAAGCTTGTATCTCGCTTAATCAACAAAATGATGCTTGATGGAAAGCGCGGTAAGTCACAAGCTATTCTTTATAGAGCATTCGATTTAGTACAAGAGCGCAGTGGTAAAGAAGCTATGGAAGTATTCGACCAAGCTCTTAAAAACATCATGCCTGTACTAGAAGTTAGAGCACGCCGTGTAGGGGGTTCTAACTACCAAGTTCCTGTAGAAGTACGCCCAGAGCGTCGTACTACTTTAGGTCTTCGTTGGTTAGTAAACTATGCTCGTCTTCGTGGAGAAAAAACGATGGAAGAGCGTTTAGCTAACGAAATCCTTGACGCAGCTAACAACACTGGTGCTGCAGTTAAGAAACGTGAAGATACTCACAAAATGGCAGAAGCTAATAAAGCATTTGCTCATTACCGTTGGTAATCTTTTAACGAAACTTTTTAAAAAACAAATTATAATATGGAAGGAGAAATACCTAAGATGGCAAGAGAGTTCTCCTTAGAAAACACTCGTAATATTGGGATCATGGCTCACATTGATGCTGGTAAAACAACAACAACTGAGCGTGTTCTTTATTATACTGGCCGTATCCATAAAATTGGTGAAACTCATGAAGGAGCTTCACAAATGGACTGGATGGAGCAAGAGCAAGAACGTGGTATCACTATCACGTCTGCTGCGACAACTGCTTCTTGGAAAGGTCACCGCGTTAACATCATCGATACTCCTGGACACGTAGACTTCACTGTTGAAGTTGAGCGTTCATTACGTGTACTTGATGGCGCTGTGGCAGTTCTTGATGCTCAATCTGGTGTTGAGCCTCAAACAGAAACAGTATGGCGTCAAGCGACTACGTACGGTGTTCCCCGTGTCGTATTCGTTAACAAAATGGACAAAATTGGTGCTGACTTCTTGTACTCTGTAAAAACGATCCACGATCGTTTAGGTGCAAATGCTCACCCAATTCAGTTGCCAATCGGTGCTGAAGATGACTTCGAAGCAATCATTGACCTTGTGGAAATGAAAGCATACTTCTACGAAGATGACTTAGGTACTCGTTCAGAATCTCGTGAAATTCCTGAGGAATACAAAGAGCAAGCTGAAGAATACCGTGCAAGCCTAGTAGAAGCTGTTGCAGAACTTGACGAAGAGTTAATGATGAAGTACTTAGACGAAGGCGAGCTTACAGTTGAAGAACTAAAAGCTGGTATCCGTAAAGGTACTTGTGACGTTGAATTCTACCCAGTTATCTGTGGTTCAGCATTCAAAAACAAAGGTGTACAATTAATGCTAGATGCGGTAATTGATTACCTACCATCTCCAGTTGATGTACCAGCAATCCAAGGTATCGTACCTGACACAGAAGAAGAAGTTACGCGTGAGTCTAGCGACAACGCTCCTTTCTCAGCATTAGCGTTCAAAGTTATGACGGACCCTTATGTTGGTAAATTAACGTTCTTCCGTGTGTACTCTGGTGTACTAAGCTCTGGTTCATACATCAAAAACTCTACAAAAGGTAAGCGTGAGCGTGTAGGTCGTATCCTACAAATGCATGCTAACTCTCGTGAAGAGATTTCTGAAGTATACGCTGGAGATATCGCGGCAGCTGTAGGATTAAAAGATACTTCTACTGGTGATACTCTATGTGACGAAAAGAGTCTTGTAATTCTTGAGTCTATGGAATTCCCAGAGCCAGTTATCTCTTTATCTGTTGAGCCAAAATCAAAAGCTGACCAAGATAAAATGACGACAGCTCTTCAAAAGTTACAAGAAGAAGATCCAACTTTCCGTGCGGAAACTAATACAGAGACTGGTCAAATCATCATCTCTGGTATGGGTGAGCTTCACCTTGATATCATCGTTGACCGTATGCGTCGCGAATTCAAAGTAGAAGCAAACGTTGGTGCTCCTCAAGTAGCTTACCGTGAAACTTTCCGCGCTGGTGCGAAAGTTGAAGGTAAATTCGCTCGTCAATCTGGTGGTCGTGGACAATTCGGTCACGTTTGGATTGAGTTCGAACCTAACGAAGAAGGAAAAGGCTTTGAATTTGAGAACAAAATCGTTGGTGGTGTAGTTCCACGTGAATACATCCCTGCAGTTCAAGCTGGTCTTGAAGATGCATTACAAAACGGTGTTCTTGCTGGTTATCCATTAATCGATATCAAAGCTGCTTTAGTTGATGGATCTTACCATGACGTTGACTCAAGTGAGATGGCGTTTAAAATTGCCGCTTCTATGGCTCTTAAAAACGCAGTATCAAAATGTAACCCAGCTATCCTTGAACCAATGATGAAGGTTGAAGTTGTTATCCCTGACGAATACTTAGGAGATATCATGGGTGACGTTACGTCTCGTCGTGGACGTGTAGAAGGTATGGAAGCACGCGGTAACGCTCAAGTTGTACGTGCATTCGTTCCACTTTCTGAAATGTTTGGTTATGCAACTGCATTACGTTCAAACACTCAAGGTCGCGGAACATATTCTATGCACTTCGATCACTACGAAGAAGTTCCTAAATCAATTTCAGAAGAAATTATTAAAAAAAATAAAGGTGAATAATTGATTTTCACTCTTTATTGAAGTATAACTACTTATGTACGCTGTGAAAGTGGAGCTCATTCCCTTTCACGGCCTCATAAACCATAAACTACATGAATTTTAAGGAGGATTTTCGAATGGCTAAGGAAAAATTCGACCGTTCAAAAACACATGCCAATATCGGTACAATTGGTCACGTTGACCATGGTAAAACAACTTTAACAGCTGCTATCACTACTGTTCTTGCTAAGAAAAGTGGTAAAGGTGCAGCAATGGCTTACGACATGATCGACGCTGCTCCAGAAGAGCGCGAGCGTGGAATCACAATCTCAACTGCACACGTTGAGTATGAAACTGACACTCGTCACTATGCACACGTTGACTGCCCAGGACATGCTGACTATGTTAAAAACATGATCACTGGTGCTGCTCAAATGGATGGCGGTATCTTAGTAGTATCTGCTGCTGATGGTCCAATGCCACAAACTCGTGAGCACATCCTTCTTTCTCGTCAAGTAGGTGTACCTTACCTAGTTGTATTCTTAAACAAATGTGACATGGTAGACGACGAAGAGCTACTTGAATTAGTAGAAATGGAAGTACGTGACCTTCTTTCTGAATACGACTTCCCTGGTGACGATGTACCAGTAATCAAAGGTTCTGCTCTTAAAGCTCTTGAAGGCGAAGCTGATTGGGAAGCTAAAATCATCGAGCTTATGGACGCTGTTGATGAGTACATCCCAACTCCAGAACGTGACACTGAAAAACCATTCATGATGCCAGTTGAGGACGTATTCTCAATCACTGGTCGTGGTACAGTTGCTACAGGTCGTGTAGAGCGTGGACAAGTTAAAGTTGGTGACGTTATCGACATCATCGGTTTAACTGAAGAGCCAAAATCTACTACTGTAACAGGTGTAGAAATGTTCCGTAAGCTTCTTGACTATGCTGAAGCTGGCGACAACATCGGTGCTTTACTTCGTGGTGTAGCACGTGAAGAAATCCAACGTGGACAAGTATTAGCTAAACCAGGCTCAATCACTCCACACACTAAATTTACTGCTGAAGTATACGTTCTTTCTAAAGACGAAGGTGGACGTCACACTCCATTCTTCACAAACTACCGTCCACAGTTCTACTTCCGTACAACTGATGTAACTGGTATTTGTAACTTACCTGAAGGCGTAGAAATGGTAATGCCTGGCGACAACATCGAAATGACTGTTGAACTTATCGCTCCAATCGCGATTGAAGAAGGTACTAAATTCTCAATCCGTGAAGGTGGACGTACAGTAGGCGCTGGCGTTGTAGCTAAAATCAGCGAGTAATTTCTCGTTTCAGTAAAGGGAGTAGGGTAACCTACTCCTTTTTTATTTGGTGATAAAAGGTAAAGATAGTTTTTACTATTACACTTGCAAAATGATCTCCTTTTATATATAATGAAAAAAGTGTGCGACACATAAAAAAGTTTTTTAACTTTATTGTTGCAATATGAACCCATTTTTAGTATAATAAAAATGTTGGTCTTTGACTGCGATGATGCGGAAGGTTGCCGACACACCCGGCCGCTTTGCCATGGCGAGTGTGGGGAAATTTCCGCGGAGAATGTCTATTGTAAAATAGGCGAAAAAGGAGGGAAAATAATGGCAAAAGAAAAAATTCGCATTCGTTTAAAAGCATATGATCACAGAATTCTTGATCAATCTGCTGAGAAAATCGTAGAAACTGCAAAACGTTCTGGTGCGGCTGTATCTGGTCCGATTCCATTACCGACTGAAAAATCAATTTATACAATTCTACGTGCAGTACACAAATATAAAGATTCTCGTGAGCAGTTCGAAATGCGCACGCATAAACGCTTAATTGATATCGTGAATCCAACACCACAAACTGTTGATTCATTAATGCGTTTAGACTTACCATCTGGTGTAGATATCGAAATTAAACTTTAATTTAAAATAAAGAATGAAAAGATACTTAGGAGGTGTGACTAATGGCCAAAGGAATCTTAGGAAGAAAGATCGGTATGACTCAAGTATTTGCTGAAAATGGTGACTTGATCCCAGTAACAGTAATTGAAGCTTCTGCTAACGTAGTTCTTCAAGTTAAAAACGCTGAGACAGACGGTTACGAAGCAATCCAATTAGGTTTCGAAGATATCCGTGAAAAACTATCTAACAAACCTGCAAAAGGACATGCTACTAAAGCTAATACTGCTCCTAAGCGCTTCATCCGTGAGTTACGCGGTGTGGACGCTTCAGCATATGAAGTTGGTCAAGAAGTCAAGGTTGATATTTTCGCAGAAGGCGATGTAATTGATGTAACAGGAATCTCAAAAGGTAAAGGTTTCCAAGGTGCTATTAAACGCCACGGACAATCTCGCGGACCTATGTCTCATGGTTCTCGCTACCACCGTCGCCCAGGTTCAATGGGTCCTGTAGCTCCAAACCGCGTATTTAAAGGTAAATTATTACCAGGACGCATGGGTGGAGAGCGCATCACTGTGCAAAACTTATCAATCGTTAAAGTTGACGCAGAACGCAATCTTTTATTAGTAAAAGGTAACGTGCCAGGAGCTAGAAAATCTCTAGTTACTGTTAAATCTGCAGTTAAATCTAAATAATAATTCTTCGAGAAAGGAGGAATAACCAATGCCAAAAGTAGCATTGTTTAACCAAAACGGTGAAAACGTTGGAGAGATCGAACTTCAAGATGCCGTTTTCGGTATCGAACCAAACAACAAAGTACTTTTCGACGCGATCGTAATGCAACGCGCATCTCAACGTCAAGGTACTTCTAAAGTTAAAAATCGTTCTGAAGTAAGAGGCGGTGGCCGTAAGCCATGGCGTCAAAAAGGTACTGGTCGTGCTCGTCAAGGATCTATCCGTTCTCCACAATGGCGTGGTGGTGGCGTAGTATTTGGTCCAGTTCCAAGAAGCTATAGCTACAAATTACCTAAAAAAGTTCGTCGTTTAGCAATTAAGTCTGCATTATCAACTAAAGCTCAAGATAACAGCATCGTTGTTCTTGAAGCTCTTTCTTTTGACGCTCCAAAAACAAAAGAAATGGTAGCAGTTCTTAAAAACCTAACAGTAGAACGCAAAGCATTAGTAGTAACTGCTGATCTTAACGAAAATGTTGCACTTTCAGCACGTAATATTCCTGGTGTAACAGTTGTTGCAGCTAATGGTTTAAGCGTATTAGACGTTATGAACCATGATAAGCTTGTAATCACTAAAGACGCAGTTGAAAAAGTAGAGGAGGTGCTTGCATAATGAAAGATCCTCGTGATATTATTAAGCGCCCCGTAATTACAGAACGTTCAACAGACTTAATGGCTGAGAAAAAATATACGTTTGATGTTGATGTAAAAGCTAATAAAACTGAGGTTAAAGATGCTATCGAAAAAATCTTTGACGTAAAAGTTGAAAAAGTAAACATCATGAACTACAAAGGTAAATTCAAGCGTGTAGGTCGCTACAGTGGTCTTACTAACCGTCGTCGTAAAGCGGTAGTAACACTAACTCAAGAGAGCAACGAAATCGAATTCTTCGAAGCTTAAGATTACTAGAGAAGGAGGGAAATTGAGATGGCGATTAAAAAGTATAAACCAACCTCAAATGGTCGTCGTGGTATGTCAGTTTCTGATTTCGCTGAAATTACTACTGACAAACCAGAAAAATCGTTACTTGCACCTGTCAAGAGAAAAGGTGGTCGTAACAACCAAGGTAAATTGACTGTTCGTCACCAAGGTGGTGGGCACAAGCGTCAATACCGTATCATCGATTTTAAACGCGATAAAGATGGAATACCTGGACGCGTTGCTACAATCGAATATGATCCAAACCGTTCAGCTAACATCGCATTAATTCATTATGCTGATGGTGAAAAACGTTACATCCTTGCTCCTAAAAACCTAAAAGTAGGTTTAGAAGTTATGTCAGGTCCTGAAGCTGACATTAAAGTAGGTAACGCGCTTCCTTTAGCTAACATCCCTGTTGGTACAGTAGTACACAACATCGAATTGAAACCTGGTAAAGGTGGACAATTAGTTCGTTCTGCAGGTACATCTGCTCAAGTACTTGGTAAAGAAGGTAAATACGTATTAGTACGTTTAACTTCTGGTGAAGTACGCATGATCCTTGCAACTTGTCGTGCAACTGTAGGTCAAGTTGGTAACGAACAACACGAGTTAATCAACATCGGTAAAGCCGGTCGTTCTCGTTGGTTAGGTATTCGTCCAACTGTACGTGGTTCTGTAATGAACCCTAACGATCACCCACACGGTGGTGGTGAAGGACGTTCTCCAATCGGACGTAAGTCTCCAATGAGTCCATGGGGTAAACCAACACTTGGTTACAAA
This sequence comes from Priestia sp. 3CA3, assembly GCF_056836725.1. Classification (NCBI taxonomy): domain Bacteria; kingdom Bacillati; phylum Bacillota; class Bacilli; order Caryophanales; family Bacillaceae; genus Priestia; species Priestia sp. 3CA3. The sequence goes on along the minus strand of NZ_JBXENJ010000012.1, from coordinate 22,894 downwards.
ACTCGTAAGAAGAAAAACAAATCCGATAAATTTATCGTTCGTCGTCGTAAAAAATAACGGGATTGAGCTACGGTTCAAACGAACCGTAGGACAATCACGAAGGGAGGTTCATTTATGGGTCGCAGCTTAAAGAAAGGACCTTTTGTAGATGACCATTTAATCAACAAAATTGAGAAGTTAAACGAAACTGACAGCAAGCAAGTAGTAAAAACTTGGTCTCGTCGTTCAACTATCTTCCCTCAGTTCATTGGTCATACAATTGCTGTATATGACGGTCGTAAACATGTACCAGTTTATGTTACTGAAGACATGGTAGGTCACAAACTTGGTGAATTCGCACCATCTCGTACTTACAAAGGTCACGCAAGTGATGATAAGAAAACAAGACGCTAATATGAGAGGAGGCTTTTAAATGCAAGCTAAAGCTGTCGCGAGAACAGTACGTATTGCTCCTCGTAAAGTTCGTTTAGTTGTAGATTTAATTCGAGGTAAGCAAGTGGGTGAAGCGCTAGCAGTGCTACTTCACACGCCAAAGGCTGCTTCTCCAGTCGTTGAGAAAGTATTAAAATCTGCTATTGCCAATGCAGAACACAATTATGAAATGGACGCTAACAATTTAGTTATTACTGACGCTTTTGTTAACGAAGGTCCAACTTTAAAACGTTTCCGTCCACGCGCTATGGGACGTGCAAGCCAAATTAACAAGCGCACAAGCCACATCACAATCGTGGTATCAGAAAAGAAGGAGGGATAATTCATGGGTCAAAAGGTAAATCCGGTCGGTCTTCGCGTCGGTGTCATCCGTGATTGGGAATCAAGATGGTTCGCTGGCAAAGACTACGCTGACTTATTACATGAAGACTTAAAAGTACGTGAATATATCGCTAAACGTTTAAACGATGCAGCTGTTTCTAAAGTTGAAATCGAACGCGCTGCTAACCGCTTAAACGTAACGATCCACACTGCAAAACCTGGTATGGTAATTGGTAAAGGTGGTACTGAAGTAGAATCACTTCGTAAAGCTCTTAACCAATTAACAGGCAAGCGTGTACACATTAACATCCTTGAAATTAAACGAGCAGATTTAGATGCTAAACTAGTAGCTGAAAACATCGCTCGCCAACTTGAGAACCGTGTATCATTCCGTCGTGCTCAAAAGCAAGCTATCCAACGTAGTATGCGTGCTGGCGCACAAGGTATCAAAACAATGGTATCTGGTCGTTTAGGCGGAGCTGATATTGCTCGTTCTGAATATTACAGTGAAGGTACAGTTCCACTTCATACACTTCGCGCTGATATTGACTATGCTCACGCTGAAGCAGATACTACTTATGGTAAACTTGGTGTGAAAGTATGGATCTATCGTGGAGAGGTTCTTCCTACTAAAAAGAAAACTGAGGAAGGAGGAAAATAATTATGTTATTACCAAAACGCGTTAAATATCGTCGCGAACATCGCGGAAAAATGCGTGGACGCGCTAAAGGTGGTACGGAAGTACATTTCGGTGAATTCGGTTTACAAGCTACTGAAGCTTCTTGGATTACAAACCGTCAAATCGAAGCTGCTCGTATCGCAATGACTCGTTACATGAAACGTGGCGGTAAAGTATGGATTAAAATTTTCCCTTCTAAACCTTATACTGCTAAGCCTCTAGAAGTCCGAATGGGTTCTGGTAAAGGTGCTCCTGAAGGTTGGGTAGCAGTTGTTAAACCTGGAAAAGTAATGTTTGAAATTTCAGGTGTATCTGAAGAGGTTGCACGTGAAGCTTTACGTTTAGCTGCACACAAGCTACCTGTAAAATGTAAGTTTGTAAAACGTGAAGAAATTGGTGGTGATTCTAATGAAAGCTAATGAAATTCGTGACCTTACCACTGCTGAAATTGAACAAAAAGTTAAGGCTTTAAAAGAAGAGTTGTTTAACCTTCGTTTCCAATTAGCGACTGGACAATTAGAGAATACTACTCGTATTCGCGAAGTGCGCAAATCGATCGCTCGTATGAAAACTGTAGTTCGTGAAAGAGAGATTGCTGCTAATAAATAATTAAGTCTGAGAGGAGGCTTTCAGAATGAGTGAACGCAACCAACGTAAAGTTTACACTGGCCGCGTAGTTTCTGACAAAATGGATAAGACTGTTACTGTTCTTGTTGAAACTTACAAAAAGCATTCGCTTTATGGCAAGCGTGTAAAATACTCAAAGAAATTCAAAGCTCACGATGAAAACAATACAGCTCAACTAGGCGATATCGTGAAGATCATGGAAACTCGTCCGTTATCAGCTACTAAACGTTTCCGTCTAGTAGAAGTTGTAGAAAAAGCTGTTATCATCTAATAGTTAAGATAGATCGGATAAGAATGATTCATCCGAAGGGAGGTTTCGTACATGATTCAACAAGAATCTCGTTTAAAAGTTGCAGACAACTCTGGTGCACGTGAGGTACTTACTATTAAAGTACTTGGTGGTTCAGGTCGTAAGACAGCAAACATTGGTGATGTTATCGTTTGTACGGTGAAACAAGCAACACCAGGAGGCGTTGTTAAAAAAGGTGACGTTGTTAAAGCTGTTGTTGTACGTACAAAAAGTGGTGTTCGCCGTACTGACGGTTCTTACATCCGTTTCGACGAAAATGCTTGCGTAATCATCCGTGACGACAAAGGACCACGTGGTACTCGTATCTTCGGACCAGTTGCTCGTGAATTACGTGATAACAACTTCATGAAGATCGTATCATTGGCTCCAGAAGTTATCTAATTGATATATAGAACAAATACAAAATGCCTTTTAAGGAGGTGCGAATAGGATGCATGTTAAAAAGGGCGACAAAGTAGTGGTTATCTCTGGTAAAGACAAAGGTAAGCAAGGTGAAGTACTTGCAGCTTTCCCAAAGAAAGACCGTGTACTTGTTGAAGGCGTGAACGTTGTGAAAAAACACTCTAAACCTTCTCAAGTAAATCCACAAGGTGGAATCGTTAGCCAAGAGGCACCTATCCACGTATCAAACGTAATGCCGTTGGATCCTAAATCTGGTGAGCCAACTCGTGTTGGGTACCAAGTTATCGATGGCAAAAAGGTACGTGTAGCAAAAAAATCTGGTGAAACTTTAGATAAATAATTAATGAAATGTGAAGGGAGGTTTAGTTCACATGAACCGTCTTAAAGAGAAATTTACAAAAGAGATTACTCCTGCTCTAGTTAGCAAGTTTAATTATGAATCTGTAATGCAAGTGCCAAAAATCGACAAGATCGTAATCAACATGGGTATCGGTGATGCTGTTTCTAACTCAAAAGCTTTAGATAACGCTGTTGAAGAACTAGCTGAAATCACTGGTCAAAAACCTGTTGTAACTCGTGCGAAAAAATCTATCGCTGGTTTCCGTCTTCGTGAAGGTATGCCAATCGGTGCGAAAGTTACTTTACGCGGCGAGCGTATGTACGAATTCTTCGATAAATTAGTATCAGTATCACTTCCACGTGTGCGCGATTTCCGTGGTGTATCTAAAAAAGCATTTGATGGTCGTGGAAACTACACGTTAGGTGTTAAAGAACAATTGATCTTCCCAGAGATCGATTATGATAAAGTAACTAAAGTTCGTGGTATGGATATCGTTATTGTTACAACAGCAAACACTGATGAAGAAGCTCGTGAGCTTTTAACTCAGTTCGGTATGCCATTCCAGAAGTAATAACTGCCAACGTTAAGCAGAGGAGGCGAAAATGTGGCTAAAAAATCAATGATTGCGAAGCAAAAACGCCAGCAAAAATTCCAAGTACAAGAGTATACACGTTGCGAACGTTGTGGACGTCCACACTCAGTACTACGTAAATTCAAGCTTTGCCGTATTTGTTTCCGTGAGCTTGCTTATAAAGGTCAAATTCCTGGTGTTAAAAAAGCTAGTTGGTAAAACCCAAGTTTGGGAAGGAGGTAAATTAATATGGTAATGACTGATCCTATTGCAGATTTACTAACTCGTATCCGCAATGCGAACATGGTTCGTCATGAGAAAATTGAAGTTCCTGCTTCTAACATTAAGAAGCAAATTGCAGAAATCCTTAAGCGTGAGGGTTTCGTACGTGATGTAGAATACATCGAAGACAACAAACAAGGTATTATCCGTATCTTCTTAAAATACGGTTCAAATAACGAACGTGTAATTACAGGCTTAAAACGTATCAGTAAACCTGGTCTACGTGTTTATGCAAAAACTAACGAAGTACCACGTGTACTTAACGGTTTAGGTATCGCAATCGTTTCTACTTCTCAAGGTGTTTTAACTGACAAAGAAGCTCGTCAAAAGCAAACTGGTGGAGAAGTATTAGCGTACGTTTGGTAATAAGTTTTAAATGTGAATGGAGGTGTAACTATGTCACGTGTTGGTAAAAAGCCTTTAGAACTTCCAGCAGGTGTTACAGTTACGAACGAGAGCAACACTGTAACTGTAAAAGGACCAAAGGGTGAATTAACTCGTACATTCCACCCTGAAATCGAAATTAAAGTTGAAGACAACGTATTAGTTGTTAATCGTCCTAGTGACAATAAAGAGCACCGCGCTCTTCATGGAACTACTCGTAGCCTTTTAGGTAACATGGTTGAAGGTGTTACTAAAGGATTCGAACGTGGTTTAGAATTAGTCGGTGTAGGTTACCGTGCACAAAAATCTGGTAGCAAATTAGTATTGAGCGTTGGATACTCTCACCCAGTTGAGATTACTCCTGAAACAGGAATCGAAATCGAAGTTCCTTCTCAAACTAAGATCGTTATTAAAGGTATTGATAAAGAACGCGTAGGTGCATTAGCTGCAAATATTCGTGACGTTCGTCCACCAGAGCCTTACAAAGGTAAAGGTATTCGTTACGAAGGCGAATATGTACGTCGTAAAGAAGGTAAAACTGCTAAGAAGTAATGCCGGTTAGGTAAAAGAAAGGAGTGCCCGAAATGATCACGAAGCTTGATAAAAACAAAGTTCGTAAAAAAAGACATGCTCGTGTTCGTGCGAAGTTATCTGGAACTGCAACTCGTCCGCGTTTAAACGTGTTCCGTTCTAATCAACATATTTACGCACAAGTTATCGACGATTTAAATTCAGTAACAATCGCAAGTGCTTCAACGTTAGATAAAGACCTGACTTTAGAAAGCACTGGTAACACTGAAGCTGCTATCAAAGTTGGCGAATTAGTCGCTAAACGCGCAGTAGAAAAAGGTGTAAACGAAGTAGTATTCGACCGTGGCGGTTATTTATATCATGGCCGTGTTAAAGCATTAGCTGACGCTGCTCGTGAAGCTGGATTACAATTCTAATTGTAAAAGGAGGGAAAATCATGCGTCGTATTGATCCAAATAAATTAGAGCTTGAAGAACGTGTTGTTACCGTTAACCGCGTAGCTAAAGTTGTGAAAGGTGGACGTCGTTTCCGCTTCGCTGCATTAGTTGTAGTTGGTGACAAAAACGGTCACGTTGGATTCGGTACTGGTAAAGCACAAGAGGTACCAGATGCAATCCGTAAAGCAATTGAAGATGCGAAGAAAAACTTAATTACTGTACCTATGGTTGGTACAACTATTCCACACGAAATCCTTGGACAATTTGGTGCAGGTCAAATTTTCTTAAAACCTGCTTCTGAAGGTACAGGAGTTATCGCTGGTGGCCCAGTTCGTGCGGTACTAGAATTGGGTGGAGTAAGTGATATTCTATCTAAATCTTTAGGTTCAAACACTCCAATCAACATGGTACGTGCAACTCTTAACGGTTTAGCTAACCTAAAACGTGCTGAAGATGTTGCAAAACTACGTGGCAAGACTGTAGAAGAACTGTTAGGATAAGGGAGGGATATGGAATGGCAAACAAACTAGCAATTACCCTTACTCGTAGCGTAATTGGTCGTCCAGAAGATCAACGTGTAACTGTTCGTACACTTGGCCTACGTAAGTTAAATCAAACTGTCGTTCAAGACGATAATCCTGCAATTCGCGGAATGATTAACAAAGTAGCTCACCTTGTTACAGTAAAAGAGCAATAAGTATAAATTGTCACTCTAAGGAGGTGCTCCGGAATGAAACTTCATGAATTGAAACCAGCTGAAGGTTCACGTAAAGTACGTAACCGTGTAGGTCGTGGTACTGGTTCAGGTAACGGAAAGACTTCAGGTAAAGGTCACAAAGGGCAAAACGCTCGCTCTGGCGGTGGCGTAAGACCTGGCTTCGAAGGTGGTCAAACTCCTTTATTCCGTCGTCTTCCAAAACGTGGGTTCACTAATATCAATCGCAAAGAATACGCGATCGTTAATTTAGAAGCTCTTAACCGTTTTGAAGATGGAACTGAAGTAACACCAGAATTATTAATCGAAACTGGTTTAGTAAGCAAAGCAAAAGCTGGCGTTAAAGTACTAGGAAACGGTACATTAAACTCTAAGCTAACTGTTAAAGCTGCTAAATTCTCTTCAACTGCTAAAGAAGCTATCGAAGCTGCTGGCGGTACAGTTGAGGTGATCTAATGTTTCAAACAATCTCCAATTTAATGCGCGTGCGTGAAATAAGACAAAAAATCTTTTTCACTTTGTTAATGTTAATTGTCTTCCGAATTGGTACATTTATTCCTGTACCAAGTGTTAATACGGATGTACTAAAATTGCAAGATGGGTTAAATGTATTCGGAGTTCTGAATACATTTGGCGGCGGCGCGTTAAAAAACTTTTCCATTCTTGCTATGGGCATTATGCCTTATATTACAGCATCCATCATCGTCCAATTATTGCAGATGGATGTTGTACCTAAGTTTACAGAATGGTCAAAGCAGGGAGATGTTGGGCGCCGTAAATTAGCTCAAGTAACTCGTTATGGAACAATTGTGCTTGGATTTATCCAGGCTTTAGGTATGTCTATAGGATTCAACAATATTTCGGGCGGACAATTGATCGCTAATCCAGGAATTTCTACGTATCTTCTAATTGCTACAGTGTTAACGGCAGGTACTGCCTTCTTAATGTGGTTAGGAGAACAGATTACTGCAAAAGGCGTAGGTAATGGTATTTCTATCATTATCTTTGCTGGGATTGCAGCTGGTATTCCGACAACATTAAATCAAATTTATGCACAGCAATTTGAAGACGTTGGGGATCAATTATTCATTCGTATCGTAACGGTAGTTTTAATTGCGATTGCAGTTTTAGCTATTATTGTTGGGGTTATTTACTTCCAACAAGCGCTACGAAAAATTCCTATTCAATATGCAAAGGGTTCAGCTGGTCGTAATCCTGTTGGAGGTCAATCCACTCATTTACCGTTAAAAGTAAATGCTGCTGGGGTTATTCCTGTTATCTTTGCAGTTTCATTTATTATCACACCACCAACAATTGCATCATTTTTCGGTCCAAATGATGTAACGACGTGGATTCAGAATACATTTGACTATACTAAGCCAATTGGTATGATAGTGTATGTAGCGTTAATCATTGCTTTTTGTTATTTCTATACATTTGTTCAAGTTAACCCTGAACAAGTAGCAGAGAACTTGAAAAAGCAAGGTGGCTACATCCCAGGCATTCGTCCTGGTAAAAGCACACAAGCTTATTTAACGAAAGTGTTATATCGTCTGACATTAATCGGTTCGATATTCCTTGCGTTAATTGCTGTGTTGCCGGTTCTGTTCATCAAAATTGCAAACCTACCCTCATCTGCTCAGATCGGCGGTACTAGTTTGTTAATTGTTGTCGGTGTAGCTCTTGAGACAATGAAACAACTTGAGAGTCAATTAGTGAAACGCCATTATAAGGGATTTATTAAGTAAAGCTGTTTAGTGGGAGGCAGGCTGCTTTCCCATTAAACGGATAAGATACTGAGGGGGAAGCAAGAAATGAATTTAGTGTTAATGGGCCTTCCTGGTGCTGGGAAAGGTACTCAAGCAGAAAAAATCGTTGAGCATTACGATATCCCTCATATCTCAACAGGAGATATGTTCCGAGCTGCAATTAAAGAAGGAACGCAACTAGGTTTAAAAGCTAAATCATTTATGGACCAAGGTAACCTTGTTCCTGATGAAGTAACAATTGGAATTGTGCGCGAGCGTTTAAACAAACAAGATTGTGAAAACGGCTTTTTACTTGATGGCTTCCCGAGAACAGTAGCCCAAGCAGAAGCTCTTGAAACAATTACAAAAGAACTAAACAAGCAAATTGATTATGTGATTAATATTGATGTAGATCAAAGCATTTTAATGGAGCGTCTTACTGGACGCCGCATTTGTAAAGATTGCGGAGCTACTTACCACTTAGTATTCAATCCTCCTGCGAAAGAAGGAGTTTGTGACAAATGTGGCGGAGAGCTTTATCAACGTGCAGATGACAATGCTGAGACGGTTTCAACTAGACTTTCAGTTAATGTTAAACAATCTCAACCTCTACTTGATTTCTATCAAGAAAAAGGTTATCTACGCAATATTAATGGTAATCAAGATATTAACATTGTGTTTGAGGATGTTCGTCAATTACTTGCTGGGGTTAAGCAATGATCATTTGCAAGACACCAGAGGAAATTGAGGTCATGCGTGAAGCTGGACGAATCGTGGCTTTAACTCATCAAGAGTTGAAAAAACATATCGTTCCAGGTATTACGACTATAGAATTGGATGCAATTGCTGAAAATTTTATTCGTCAACATGATGCAATTCCGTCTTTTAAAGGGTATAATGGTTTTCGCGGCAGTGTATGTGCTTCTGTGAATGAAGAATTAGTTCATGGTATTCCGGGAGAACGCAAGCTTAATGAAGGGGATATCATCAGTTTAGACATCGGAGCTAAATTCGGTGGCTATCACGGTGACTCAGCTTGGACATATGGAGTAGGAAAGATTTCATTAGAAAATCAAGAGCTGCTTGATGTGACTGAGCAATCTCTCTACAAAGGATTAGCAGAAGCGAAGCCGGGTGAGCGTTTGTCGAATATTTCACATGCTATTCAACAGTACGCAGAATCACGTAACTTTTCGATTGTAAGAGAATATGTTGGCCATGGTGTCGGCAAAGACTTACATGAAGATCCGCAAGTACCTCATTATGGTCCACCGAATAAAGGACCGCGTCTACGTCCAGGCATGGTATTGGCAGTTGAGCCAATGGTGAATGCTGGTATTCGATATGTAAAAACATTACCTGATAACTGGACAGTTGTGACAGTGGATGGTAAAATGTGTGCGCACTTCGAACATACTATTGCAATTACTGAGACGGGATATGAAATTCTGACAGCATTGTAATGTTAAAGGATGTTATCTCTATCCATTCCTCGCTAGATGCACTGGACAGTAAACAGTAATTATCTAAATTCACGATGATCGTTTTTCGTCTGAATTGCTGTTAAAATGGTAAAGATGTATATTAGCGTCAATCATCTTGAATTTAATGATTACGATCTCCGGATGTTCAGAACAGGTTCTTTTTAAGTCGTTTAATGATAGCTTGTTACTGTTTCAAAGAAAGGAGAGCACTTTAATGGCAAAAGACGATGTAATTGAAGTTGAAGGTACAGTTGCTGAGACTTTACCTAACGCTATGTTCAAGGTAGAATTAGAAAATGGTCATACAGTACTTGCTCACGTATCAGGAAAAATTCGCATGCATTTCATTCGAATCTTACCTGGTGATAAAGTAACTGTAGAATTGTCACCATACGATTTAACTCGCGGTAGAATTACGTACCGTTTCAAATAAAACCTATGCACTCCGTACTATCAAGGAGGTATGAAACATGAAAGTCAGACCATCAGTTAAACCAATCTGCGAAAAATGTAAAGTTATCCGTAGAAAAGGTAAAGTAATGGTAATTTGTGAAAACCCTAAGCATAAACAAAAACAAGGTTAATCAATAAGGAGGTGCACTATTCATATGGCACGTATTGCTGGTGTTGATATTCCTCGTGACAAGCGTGTAGTAATTTCATTAACATACATTTTTGGTATTGGTCGTCCAACTGCTGAAAAAGTTCTAGCTGAAGCTGGAGTTTCTGAAGATACTCGCGTTCGTGACTTAACAGAAGAAGAATTAGGTAAAATTCGTGATATTTTAGATAGCTATAAAGTAGAAGGCGATCTTCGTCGTGAAGTTTCTTTAAACATCAAACGTTTAATTGAGATTGGTTCATACCGTGGTATCCGCCACCGTCGTAGTTTACCAGTTCGTGGTCAAAACAGTAAAAACAATGCTCGTACACGTAAAGGCCCACGCCGTACTGTAGCGAACAAGAAGAAATAATTAGTAAGGGAGGTCATTAACAGATGGCACGTAAAACTAATACACGTAAACGTCGCGTGAAAAAGAATATTGAAGCTGGTGTAGCTCATATTCGCTCAACGTTTAACAACACTATTGTAACAATTACAGATGTTCACGGTAATGCGATTGCTTGGTCTAGTGCAGGCGCACTTGGCTTCAGAGGTTCTCGTAAATCCACTCCATTTGCTGCGCAAATGGCTGCTGAAGCTGCTGCAAAAGTTTCTATGGATAACGGAATGAAAACTCTTGAAGTTACAGTTAAAGGCCCTGGTGCTGGTCGTGAAGCAGCTATCCGTGCTCTTCAAGCTGCAGGTTTAGAAGTAACAGCTATTAGAGATGTTACTCCTGTACCTCACAACGGATGCCGCCCACCAAAACGTCGTCGTGTATAATTAATATGTATAGATTCTATTTCGTTGTCTATAATGATGATGGTGTAGAATTTATTCATGCAACGAAATGTTTTCCATTTGTTGTGCACATTCGGGAACTGTCTAATAGGGAATTTCGGTTAGGCATTTGAGAAATCAGCCGTCTAGCCGAGGTTTCGACGTTTTGAAGGAGGGTTTATATTGATAGAGATTGAAAAGCCAAAAATCGAAACGGTAGAAATCAGCGATGATAGAAAGTACGGTAAATTCGTCGTCGAACCACTTGAGCGTGGATATGGTACTACTTTGGGTAACTCCTTACGTCGTATCCTATTATCCTCACTCCCTGGTGCAGCTGTAACATCTATTCAAATTGAAGGTGTATTACATGAATTTTCAACAGTTCCTGGAGTTGTTGAAGATGTAACAAACATCATTTTAAACGTTAAAAAGTTAGCGTTAAAGATTTACTCTGATGAAGAGAAAACACTTGAGATCGATGTTAAAGGTCCTGGTACAGTAACGGCTGCTGACATTCAAGCAGACAGTGATATCGAAGTTCTAAATCCGGATCTTCATATTGCAACACTTGAGTCAGATGCTCATTTCCGTATGAGACTTACTGCTCGCACAGGTCGAGGTTATAATCCTGCCGATGCTAACAAGCGTGAAGACCAACCAATTGGTGTACTTCCAATTGACTCAATCTATACGCCTGTTACTCGCGTATCGTATTATGTAGAAAATACTCGTGTTGGTCAAATGACAAATTACGATAAGTTAACGTTGGATGTTTGGACTGACGGTAGCATCGAGCCAGAAAAAGCTGTTGCTTTAGGTGCAAAGATTCTAACGGAACACTTAAATATCTTCGTTAACTTAACAGATGAAGCTCAAAAAGCAGAGATCATGGTAGAAAAAGAAGAAGACCAGAAAGAAAAAGTTCTAGAGATGACGATCGAGGAACTGGATTTATCTGTTCGTTCTTACAACTGCTTAAAACGAGCAGGCATCAATACTGTACAAGAGCTTGCTAATAAAACAGAAGAAGATATGATGAAAGTTCGTAACTTAGGCCGTAAATCTTTAGAAGAAGTTAAAGCTAAACTTGAAGAATTAGGTTTGGGTCTACGTAAGGACGACTGATTATATCTACCTGTTTAACTACTTAACAAAGGAGGGGACCTCACATGTCTTACCGTAAATTAGGTCGTACAAGCGCACAACGCAAGGCGCTTCTTCGTGATTTAACAACTGATTTAATCATCAGTGAACGCATTGAGACAACTGAAGCTCGTGCAAAAGAATTACGTTCAACTGTTGAAAAAATGATTACTTTAGGTAAACGTGGAGATCTACACGCTCGTCGTCAAGCTGCATCTTACATCCGTAATGAAGTAGCTAACGAGGAAGCTGGTCAAAGCGCTTTACAAAAACTATTCAGCGATATCGCTACTCGCTACGAAGATCGCCAAGGCGGTTACACTCGTATCTTAAAAGTTGGACCTCGCCGTGGTGACGGTGCTCCAATGGTTATCATTGAATTAGTTTAATATTTTTAATACAGATAGAAAAGGGCGAGACAGTGTGTAACTAGTCGTTGCCCTTTTTTTATACCTTAAACCGGGTAAATAGCGTAAAAAACCAATGTAGGCAATGCTGCAATAGAAAAAGCTGAGAGGAAGATAGCGTTGAAAGAAATGTCTTTAGAGGTAAAAGATTTATGCTTTCGATACGATCCTGAAGCAGACCTAACATTAGATCACCTTTCTCTCTCTGCTTATAAAGGTGAATGGTTAGCGATAGCTGGACATAATGGATCTGGGAAATCGACGCTGGCACGAATTCTAAACGGCCTTTTGCTACCTGAAAAAGGAACGGTTCGAGTGGGCGATACTCTTTTATCTGAAGAAACAATATGGGATGTGCGCAAGCAGATTGGAATGGTGTTTCAAAACCCAGATAATCAATTTGTTGGCTCAACCGTTCAAGATGATATTGCGTTTGGGCTTGAAAACAACGGGATTCCATTTGAAATTATGGAAAAACGTATACCTGAAGCAATCGAAATGGTCAATATGAGTGCTTTTCTGGATCAAGAGCCTCATCAGCTATCAGGTGGACAAAAACAGCGTGTGGCCATTGCGGGTATAATTGCCGTACAGCCATCTGTTATCATTCTAGATGAAGCAACATCTATGTTAGATCCTATTGGACGAACTGAAGTACTTGAAACTGTTAGAAAATTAAAAGAAGAAAAACAACTGACGGTTATTTCAATTACCCACGATTTAGATGAAGTAGCAATGGCTGACAGAGTCGTTGTGATGAACAAAGGGAAGATCTATGCAACAGGTACTCCACGCGAAGTATTTGCATTAGGTTCCAAGTTAACGGATATTGGACTAGACTTGCCGTTTTCCGTTAAACTAAGCCATCGTTTTGCTTCCGTAGGAATTCCTTTATCAAAAATTCATTTAACAGATGAGGACTTGGTGGACGAACTATGGACATTATATTCAAAGAAGTAGAGCATCGTTATCAAGTTAATACACCATTTGAACGAATTGCTCTGCATGACTTAAATTTAAGCATTCAATCAGGTACATTTTTGGCTGTTATTGGCCATACTGGTTCTGGGAAATCAACAATCATACAGCATCTGAATGCCTTATTGAAGCCAACTGCTGGTGAAATTCAAATCGGTGAGCGCACTATTAAAGCCAATCGAAAAGAAAAGAATTTAAAAGCTATTCGTCAGCAAGTAGGCGTGGTGTTTCAATTTCCAGAACATCAGCTTTTTGAAGAAACGGTGGAAAAAGATATAGCTTTTGGACCAATGAATTATGGCGTTTCGGAAGAAGAAGCAAAGCAAAAAGCACGAGAGCTTATCAAGTTAGTGGGGTTGCCAGAAGACATTCTCACCAGATCTCCTTTTGATTTGAGTGGTGGACAAATGCGTCGTGTAGCGATAGCAGGTATTCTAGCGATGAATCCTAATGTGCTAATTTTAGATGAGCCAACTGCTGGATTGGACCCTAGAGGCCGTCAAGAAATTATGAATATGATTTATCGTCTTCATAAAGAAAAAGGCTTGACGACGATTCTCGTGACTCACAGCATGGAAGATGCAGCTATGTACGCTGATGAGCTAATTGTAATGAATAAAGGAACGATTGCGATGAAAGGGTCACCTAGAGAAGTTTTCGGTCAGCATACGCAGCTAAAAGAATATGGATTGGATGTTCCAGAATCGCTTCGCTTTATGCTGAAGCTGCAAGAGAAATTTCAGCTTGAAGCATCGGATACGGTTATTACCTTTTCTGAAGTGGTAGAGAAAGTGCAGCACCTTATGCAGCAAGGTGAACGAATATGATGAACTCAATCATTATTGGTAAGTATGTCCCGGGTCATTCTGTTGTCCATCGAATGGATCCTCGGGCCAAGCTGCTTCTCGTATTTGCGTATGTATTAATTGTGTTTTTAGCAAATAACCCTATCGGCTATGCTTTTTTAGGTGTGTATACCCTTGTGATAGTGGCCATGAGTAAAGTGCCCGTTTCCTTTATTTTAAGAGGGTTAAAGCCCGTTCTATTTATTATTATCATCACGTTTCTTTTGCACATTTTTATGACGAAGGAAGGTCCTCTTTTGTTTGAATGGGGATGGTTTTCTGTCTATAAAGGCGGCCTTATTCAAGGTGTTTTAATTTCCTTGCGCTTCTTGTTCTTAATTTTAATTACGACGATGCTAACGTTAACGACTACGCCCATTGAAGTAACAGATGGAATGGAAAGCTTGTTGAATCCATTTAAAAAGCTCAAGCTTCCTGTTCATGAATTAGCTTTAATGATGTCCATTTCTCTTCGCTTTATTCCTACATTGATGGAAGAGACAGATAAAATTATTAAAGCGCAGACAGCACGAGGAGTGGACTTTAGCAGCGGTCCCGTTACGGATCGGTTGAAAGCTGTCGTTCCTTTGCTTGTTCCTTTATTTATAGGTTCATTTAAGCGTGCTGAAGAGCTAGCTATTGCCATGGAGGCAAGAGGATATAAAGGCGGAGAAGGGCGTACAAAGTATCGTCAATTAAAATGGGGAAGCATAGATACAATTATGCTTTTACTTCTGCTGGCAGTAGCAGTTGTTTTAGTGCTGATTAGAACGTAAAGATTGTTTGGTGAAAAGATGAAACGTTTAAAATGTATAGTTGCATACGACGGCACACACTTTTCAGGTTATCAAGTTCAGCCCAATAAGCGAACAGTTCAACTGGAGATTGAAGCCGTTTTAGAGAAAATGCATAACAAAAAAGTTCCGATTTACGCCTCTGGACGAACGGACACAAATGTTCATGCACAGGGGCAAGTCATTCATTTTGACACAAACCTAAATATTCCATGTGATAAGTGGAAAAAAGCATTGAATTCAATGCTACCAGATGATATTGTAATGAAGAATGTATGTGAAGTTGATGCACATTTTCACGCCCGGTATGACGTTACTTCAAAAGAGTATCGCTATCATATTTTGCGCGGCGAAGATCGAAATCCTTTCACTCGTTCTTATGCATACCATTACCCTTATCCATTAGACTACTCAAAAATGAAAAAAGCCATCACATATTTACTCGGTACACACGACTTTACAAGCTTTTGTTCAGCGAGGACAGAAGTGGAAGATAAGATTCGTACGATTTACAAGATTGATATGTATGAAGAGAATAGTCAGCTTGTGTTTAGATTCGTTGGAAGTGGCTTTCTGTATAATATGGTTCGTATTCTTGTTGGAACGCTTTTAGAAGTAGGACAAGGCCGTATTGAACCAGATGCTATAAAAGATATTCTAGAAAGCAAATCACGTCCTCGTGCAGGGAAAACTGCGCCTTCGCAAGGACTATATTTATGGCGCGTTTTCTATGACAACTAAACCTGGTGTAACATTTTCTTGACATTAGTAGCTTAAAGATATAATATATCATATGGTATGTATTTTAACCCCACGGTTAGCCCCGGAAATTAATCGTGTTGAAATAGAAGGTTGAAATAATTTTATAATTGATGATGAAAATTAGGAGGGAAACTCATGCGTACAACTTTCATGGCGAAAGCAAACGAAGTAGAGCGTAAATGGTATGTTGTCGATGCTGAAGGTAAAACTTTAGGTCGTTTAGCAAGTGAAGTAGCATCAATCTTACGCGGTAAACATAAACCAACTTTTACACCACATGTTGATACTGGTGATCACGTGATCCTTATCAATGCGTCAAAAATCGAATTAACAGGTAAAAAATTAACTGATAAAATTTATTACCGTCACAGCATGCACCCAGGTGGTTTGAAACAACGTACAGCATTAGAAATGCGTACTAACTACTCTGAGAAAATGCTTGAATTAGGAATCAAAGGCATGCTTCCAAAAGGTAGCCTAGGCCGTCAAATGTTCAAAAAATTACATGTGTATGCTGGTGAAACACATCCACATGAAGCACAAAAACCAGAAGTTTACGAACTTCGCGGATAATTAATAAGAGGAGGTTATTATCTTGGCACAGGTACAATATTACGGAACTGGTCGTCGTAAAAGCTCTGTTGCTCGTGTACGTTTAGTACCAGGTAACGGTCGCGTAACAATCAACGGTCGTGAAATCGAAGAATACATTCCATTTGCTGCACTACGTGAAGTAGTAAAACAACCACTTGCTTTAACTGAAACTGTAGGTAACTATGACGTATTTGTAAACGTTAATGGTGGAGGTTATGCAGGTCAAGCTGGCGCTATTCGTCACGGAATCTCTCGTGCTTTATTAGAAGCAGACCCTGAATACCGTGGAACATTAAAACGTGCTGGTCTATTAACTCGTGACGCTCGTGCGAAAGAACGTAAAAAATACGGTCTTAAAGGCGCTCGTCGTGCACCACAATTCTCAAAACGTTAATTTTATATTACGTTTCAAGCCTTGGTCTTTGGACCAAGGCTTTTTTTATTTGTTGTTTGCGTATGAGACGAAGGCTTGTGCAGACAATATGTAAAAAAGGGAGGCGTTATCGTGAACGAGGTTACATATTTAAAAGAAAAACGTTATGAAAAAGAAATGAAATATGAACGCAAAGTCCTAAGGGAACTATCGTTTGATTTGCTTCAAGAGAGGCTGCGCCGTTATTTTCATCCAATGTTTCAGTGGAATATGCTAGGAGACGAACATGTGGAGGAGTACTGTCTTGACATTGCTATCGAATCATTTTTATTAGGTGCCCGGGTGAGTAAACGTGGTAAAGGCTACGAAGATGTTCAGAAGCACAGTAAGCAAGAAGAGTCTCTTTTAATTGATACATTGTACGGAGCCGTCAGCATGTCTGTAACAGATCTTTATCAAGATGGCCTGTATTATTTGTGTCAAGGATATGTGCAAGACTGGTGGAAAGAAGGTTATCGAACCGCAGAAAAAAGACGCCGTTTACGTTTGCATTAAAAAGTACTCATAATTCCCGTTCTTGTCCCATATAGAAATAAATAGGTGAGGCAAGAAGGGAAGGGATAAAATGTCTAAAGTAAAAATAATGAGCACAATTATAGCGCTTCTCGTTCTTTTTGTCATTGTACAATATCAAATAGATCATAGAACATCATCCGGTTCGCTTTCACTTCCTCTTAGCGGGAAAGTTATTGTACTAGATCCTGGACATGGCGGTG
Source organism: Priestia sp. 3CA3 (assembly GCF_056836725.1). Classification (NCBI taxonomy): domain Bacteria; kingdom Bacillati; phylum Bacillota; class Bacilli; order Caryophanales; family Bacillaceae; genus Priestia; species Priestia sp. 3CA3. The sequence continues at coordinate 5,572 of NZ_JBXENJ010000012.1, read as the reverse complement.
TTGATGGAGGAGCGGTAGGAGAGGATGAGGTGCTTGAAAAAGAAATAACTCTTAAAATTTCGTTAATGCTTCGAGACTATCTGCAAGAGCAAGGGGCACTTGTTATTATGACGAGAGAAAAAGACGAAGACCTAGCGGCCAAAGATACAAGAGGATACAGTCGCAGAAAAGTAGAAGACTTAAAAAATCGCTTAACGATGATTAATAAATCCAACGCTGATTTGTACTTAAGTATTCACTTGAATGCTATTCCATCCTCTGCGTGGAGAGGGGCTCAAACTTTCTATTACGGATCCCTAAAAGAAAACGAGCAAGTGGCCAAACTCATTCAACAAGAGCTAAGAAATAATCTGGACAATACGACCCGTGAAGCAAAAGCTATTCAAACTCTTTACCTTCTTAAGCATTCTAAGCCACCCGGTGCTTTGGTTGAAGTAGGATTCTTGTCAAATCCTACAGAACGTAAAATGCTTCAATCGAAACGCTATCAAAAAAAGTTAGCTGAATCCATTTATGAAGGAGTCAGCCGGTATTTTACTGGAGAAAAGCCTAAATAAAAAGCATAGCACCCTTCTATTCAGAAAAATCTAATATGTATGATATACTTGATAGTATAAATAAATAGATTTTAACATGGTGGTGGGAGTATGCTAACGGAAAAGCAAGTAAAAGAAGTAGTAGGGGAAATTACAGATCCATTTTTAAATAAAAAACTATCAGAAACAGATGCGATTAAAGAAATAACAATTAAAGCTGAAAAACAGCATATAAGCCTGAAGATTGCTGTTGCAAAAACAGGTACGAGTGAACAGTTGAGCCTGCAAGGCACAATTGTAGAAGAATTAAAAAAAGCAGGTGTACAGTCGGTTGGACTGCGATTTGTTGAGTTTACGCCTGAGGAACTTCAGCAGTACCGCGCTGAGCAGCCGAATACTGGCAACTTACTAACTAGTCCGAATGCACCAGAATTTATTGCTATTGCCAGCGGTAAAGGAGGCGTTGGTAAATCAACAGTCTCTGTTAACTTAGCCGTTTCTCTAGCTCGTTTAGGAAAAAAAGTTGGTTTAATTGATGCTGACATTTATGGATTCAGCGTCCCAGACATGATGGGAATCACACAACGTCCTGTAGTAGAAGGTGAAAAGATTATTCCAGTTGATCGTTTCGGAGTAAAAGTTATTTCCATGGGCTTCTTTGTAGAAGATAATTCACCTGTTATCTGGCGAGGACCTATGCTCGGAAAAATGTTGACGAGCTTCTTTACAGAAGTTGAATGGGGAGAATTAGATTATCTTTTACTAGACTTACCTCCAGGAACAGGTGATGTCGCATTAGACGTTCACTCCATGCTTCCTGCTTGTAAAGAAGTGATTATTACAACACCACATCCTACAGCGGCATTTGTTGCAGCTAGAGCGGGTGCTATGGCTTTGAAAACCGATCATGAGGTCATTGGAGTTGTAGAAAATATGGCTTACTTTGAAAGCCAGCTAACAGGGGAAAAAGAGTATGTATTTGGTAAAGGCGGGGGTCCAAAACTGGCTGAGGAACTTCAGACAGAGCTGTTAGGACAGCTTCCGTTAAGTCAGCCTGATTGGAATGAAGAAGATTTTGCACCTTCCATTTACGACGAATCACATCGTTTAGGTCAAATATATGGAGAGATTGCAAGCAAGATTGCATTTATTTGCGAAAATGAAAAAGCAGCAACAGGAAAATAATAAAAAGCACGCGCTGTTCGAGCGCGTGCTTTTTATTATTATACAGAGAGTTCAATCTGCGTCTTTTTTAAATCAAATGCGAGGTTTTGTTTTAAGAGAGCTAAAAATGTTTTTCCAGCTGTACTTACGGTGTGAGACTGGTGCTTTAAAATGCCGATTGCAGGCCCCTCATGTAAGTCATGAATCGTTTTAACCACCACTTGATCCGGCGGAAGAGTTGCGCTTATTTGTGGAACAACGGCTATTCCTAAGTTTTCTTTTACAAAATGCTGAAGTGTGCTAATAGTGCCTAACTGGACTTTAGCAGGCAGCTGTCCTGTTCGTTCAAAGATTAGCTGCTCAATTTTCTTTTGAACGGAAAATTGTCCAGCTGTAATCAGCGTTTCGTGTATTAAATCTTTTGCAAAGATTGTTTTTCTTTTTGTTAGCGCATGATTGAATGGTAGTAGCAGCACAAGTTTTTCTGTTAGCAATGCCTCAAACTCTATATCTCTGAACGATTCTGATACAGTGCCAATCGCGAAATCAATTTCTTGATTGCGTATATGTTGATGAAGGTGCTTTTCGTCTGCAACGAGTAAGCTAATTTCTGTGTTGGGATATCTTTTTTTAAATAATGAGAGAATGGAAGGCAGTCGACTGCTTGCTGTAGGCTCTGCAGCACCTATACGGATCGTGCCAGCTTCGCCTGTTGAATAATCCTTTAAGGTATTATTTAGATATTCATATTCCTTTAGTAAAATATTTGCCCGTTCGTAAAAGATTTTACCTGCTTCAGTAAGTTTAATGCTTTTTCCTCGTTCTAAAAGCTTAAATCCTAGTTCGGATTCTAACTTTTGAATGTGCAGTGTAATGGTAGGCTGAGAGTACTTTAAATATTCAGCGGCTAATTGAAAGCTTCCTAAACGAACAATGGTTTGAAACGTTTTAATAACGCGAAATTCCATCGAATTCCCTCCTTTTGCTATAAAACGATTGTGTTAATTTCTAATATTTTACCATAAAGCTAAGAATTAAAGTTTACAATTCCAATAAAAATACTAAGTATTAAAAAATATAAAGAAGTCATTTAGGTTTTTTAATAAAAATAAATGACATAATTAAATACGCATCTCATGTGAGATGCGTATTTAATCACTGCTGTTGCTGTTCTCCCCCTGAGTCAGATCCAGCGGAAGAAGAACCGCCATCGTCGCTGCTTTGTTTTTGTCCACCTTGTGTTTCTTCAGCGGCTTTCAAAAGAATGTCTTGAATTTTAGATTGATAAAGAGGGCTATCAAACGTTTCGGTCATAATCTTTTGTAAATAAGTGCGATATTCTTTACTCTTTAAAACAGTCAGTACTTCTTTTTCCATAGCCGGATCCTTTAAAACATCTTGAAGCATTCCTTGATATTCAGGATCTTTCATTAGTTGTTTGATGACCGTCTTATTTTCTTTTTCCAAACTTTTAGCAAAGCTTTCAGCAAACTTCGGATCATCCATGGCTTTTTTCCAAAATTCCACGCCCTTATCTGATACTAAGGTTTGAGAAATTGTATCTTTTATCGCGTTTTGATCCATTAAAATATCTTGTCTAACAGAAGGGTCTTTCATAATTGCCTCGACTGCTTTTTTTCCTTCATCTGTTTTTAAAATATCAACAACCATTTTCTTTGTTTGATCATAATCCATACCATTGTTCTCTTCATCTTGCGGTGCACAGGCTGTAGCTAAAAGCATACACATTCCTATATAAATGAGGAGCATGAGTCGCTTTTTCATAGTAATGAGCTCCTTTCCTAATATGCTTACGCTTAATATGAGATAATCAAGGTTTTTTATTCATAAAAGAGCTCTAGATTTTTCAAAACGTGATTGGTACAATTTATGAAAAGGTACAATTTTGCAACTTATGGGGGAGATGGAAGTGAATAGTCGAAATTGGGTTCGTCTATTTCTAACCACGTTAGCTGTTGGGGGTATAAGTACAGCTGTTGTTGGGTTTGCGGTGCGCTGGGGGGAATACGGTCACTTATTTCAACAAGGAAAGATAGGAGAAATTGTTGCTGTTTTAACATGGCTCGTAGGCGTAGGGTTTATTTTTAGTTTAATTAGCCAAATGGGGTTCTTTGCATATTTAACTATTCACCGATTTGGGCTGGGAATTTTTAAATCTGCATCTCTTTGGAAATCGGTTCAAATTGTATTTGTTTTATTTGTATTATTTGACGTTGCTTATTTTCGATATAAGTTCTTTCAACAAGGGGGAGAAGGCATAGGTAAGTATATTTTGTTAAGCGTTTTCTTGTTAGCGGTGGGGTTGTTAGTGGCGTATGCAAAGAAAAAGCAGACGAATAAAGAGGCTTTTGTACCAGCGCTGTTTTTTATGATTGTTGTAACGACAATTGAATGGTTCCCAGCGCTGCGAACGAATGAAGAAAGCTGGCTTTACCTTATGTTGTTTCCACTTCTAATTTGTAATATGTATCAACTTCTTATTTTGCCGAAACTTCTTACGCACGCAAGAATAGCAAAAGCAGACAAATAGTATATTTGTCTGCTTTTGCTTTCCATATACAGTGGGAATAAATCTTAGCGGATATCTTTTACTTGGGTTCTTGAATTTGAAATTAATGTTGAAATACTTACGTTTGAGACTTTTTTATTTTGTAATGAATCCTTGATATATGGAATAGCCTTTGCTGTTTGTTGAGCGGAGTCAGACGCGTGCAGCAATATAATATCTCCCCCGTCTAAAGGCTTTGTAACATTCGAGACAATTTTTTCAACCCCTGGATTTGTCCAGTCTTTAGAATCAATGCTCCAGTGAACAGTAGTATATCCTATATCTGCTGTTAATTTTAAGATGTCTTTATTAAATTGCCCGTTAGGAGGACGAAGAAGGTGAACATCTTTAAGGCCTAGAGAATCAAAGACTTTCTTTGATTTTGCAAGATCCTGTCTAATCTCATTAGGTTTTAGGCTTGTATAAGAAGTATAGTCATAGCCCATTGTGCCAATTTCGTGACCTTCTTTCTTAATGCGCTCTACAATATCTGGGTGACGTTCAGCCCATGAAGCAGATAAAAAGAAAGTAGCATGTTCAATATGCTGTCTTTTTAGTTCATTCAGAATGGGAATAGCTCTTTCATCTCCCCAGCTGATGTTAAAGGTCAGAGCAACTTCCGGATTTTTATCATCCGCCTTATAAACAGCTCTTGGACCGTTATCCGTTGAAAACACGGGAAAGTGAAACGTCTGCTGAGCATAGAGAAAAAAACTTGTAAAAAACGCAGCAGCTACGATAAGCATGGTCTGTTTGATTCTTTTGGCTCGAATAGTATAAAACATATTCATTTTGTCACCTCATTTAATAAGTAGTACTTGTCTAATTTGTATGCGTTTTGTCTACAATTAATAACAGGTAAGGAAAAGAACAACTGATTTTATTTTGATGTGTGAGAATCAATGTCGCAAAAAGCAGGTGAATCAATGAAAATTTGTTTATTTAATCAGGTGGAGTGTTTAGAGTTAGAAGCACTACTTAGAGAAGAAATAAAGAGATCAAACGTTGCTTTTCAACAAAGTTTGAATCATGTAGTTCTTGAACGAAACATTCAAGAAAAGTATCAAATCCTTTCAAAGATCTTGCTAAGATTCGGCGAAAGCAGGGAAGTAAATAAGATTTTTTGATAAAACGAAAAAAACTTTTCAAAAAGTGTTGACTTTTATATAGCACAGATGTTAAATTATTAAATGTCGCTGATGAGTGATTGGAAAACAATCGCAATTCATCAGAAATAAAATATTAAAAAGTTGTTGACAAATAAAAGACAACTTGTTAATATAAGAAAGTCGCTCAAGAGCGG
>NZ_JBXENJ010000011.1:0-107107 GCF_056836725.1 Priestia sp. 3CA3 | reverse complement strand
TCCATAATAGCTTTGGCTTTTGCCTTTGTACCAGCATCTAAATTGCTAAAGGGGCCTTCTTTATGATGCTGAGGTAAGCTTACGCCGAGTTTCTGTAATTTTTCCTGTGCTTTTTTCATAATATCATCAACTTTTTGTTGTGTTGCATCACTCGTAGTTGTTGTATTGCCATTTGTTCGCTCTACAACCGTTGAAGAGCTTGTTTCATCTGTGCTTGCTGCAAATGCCGTGGAGTTTGCAGCGGCCATAACTCCTAGTGTTAAACCGCTTGCCATGATATAACCGAATAGTTTCTTTTTCATGCTGTTGTCACTCCTTAAAAGTTATAGGGGTGTGGTACAGAGCTGTCCACAATTGTTAATGTAACCACCAATAGTGAAAAAATGGTGAAAATAGATAAAAAACGAAAAAATATAGACGTTTGTTGAACACTACAGCTCTTTTATTGGATAACAAAATGAAATTCGATATGATTTTATCTAAGTAACAGCAAAAAAGAATGGAGACTTTATATAGATGAACGTTCTTAAAAAATTGGCAATAGCTTTGATAGTTGTGATAGCGGTAAGCCTGTTATTTTTGTTTCGCGATGAGTTAAAGCCAGGTCCAACGTTAAAAGATTTTTCAGGAGCAGCTGAGTTGCATCCTGTCGTAGAAGAAAAGAAAAATAAACTTGTTCAACAAGCAAACGACCAAGGAATCTCGATTGTCATTACGGAAGGTTTCCGTTCAAAAGAAGAACAAGATAAGCTTTATGCAAAAGGCAGGACGGAAGAAGGCAACATTGTTACCTATTCAAAGGGCGGCCAGTCTTATCATAACTATGGACTAGCTATTGATTTTGCTATTGGGTTAAAAGACGGACAAGTTATTTGGGACATGAAATATGACGGTAATAACAATAATCGGTCTGATTGGATGGAGGTTGTAGATATCGCAAAAAGTTTAGGGTTTGAATGGGGAGGAGATTGGCAAGGTTTTAAAGACTATCCGCATTTTCAAATGAGTCCGGAAAATATAAAAGGCCACACACGCTAATAAAGCGTGTGTTTTTTAGAGAAATAATATAATTTCACTATATTTATGTCAGAACCTCTAACATGAATGAAAGCTTGTATTTACTTTTTTATTAATTTACTGCTAAGAGAATTATATATATTAATATAATAAAGTGATAGACGGATAATTAGAAAAAGGGCTGATTAGAGAGAACTGCCCTAGAAAAATGAAAGACAATTCGTATAAAGATATGCGTTAACTAATATAATCTATTGATTAAGCTTATACAAGTACCTTCAGCCTAGCGAACGTATGCTTACATATCGGCAAATGCCAACAAAACCTTTTATTTTTCTAGCATATTTTATTTGAAGATAGTTCATTTTGATTACAAAAAAGAGATAATTTGTCAACTGTTGACTTTGCTTTAAGGGTAAGAATATAATTTTTAACATATTTTAAATGTTTTAAAAATTTAAATATTTATCATTGTTCGTAGATTAGGAGGAGGAAAATGATTGTTTTTGACGGAGTGAACAAATATTACGGTGATTTTCACGTATTAAAAGATATCAATTTAACGATTAAAAAAGGTGAAGTTGTCGTCGTAATTGGACCTTCGGGTTCGGGTAAAAGCACGATGCTGCGATGCATAAATTATTTAGAAACAATATCTAACGGACAATTGACGGTAAATAATATATTGGTTGCAGATAAAAAAACAAATATTAACAAACTGCGCCGCAATATAGGTATGGTTTTTCAGCATTTTTATTTATATCCGCACAAAACGGTTTTAGAAAATATCACCTTAGCGCCTATGAAAGTACTGGGACAGTCGTCAGAAGAAGCTAAGAAAACAGCTCTATACTATTTGGATAAAGTAGGAATCGGTGAAAAAGCCAACGCCTACCCATCCCAGCTTTCAGGTGGCCAGCAGCAGCGTGTAGCCATTGCGAGGGGACTTGCAATGAAACCAGAGATTATGCTTTTTGATGAGCCTACCTCTGCTCTTGATCCAGAAATGATTGGAGAAGTGCTGGATGTCATGAAAACATTGGCTAAAGAAGGAATGACGATGGTAGTTGTAACTCATGAAATGGGGTTTGCTAAAGAAGTAGCAGACCGCATTGTATTTATGGATCAAGGAAAAATCTTAGAAGAGGCAACTCCGGCTGAGTTTTATGAAAACCCGCAAGAAGAAAGGGCACGTTTATTTCTTAGCCGTATTTTAAATCATTAATTGTTTAATAGGGGGAGTAATATGAAGAAATCAAAAACGTTTTTAAAGGCAGCCGTGCTTTCATTAGCAGCGGCTATGATGTTAGCGGCTTGTGGAGGAAAAAGTGAAGAAACGAGTGGATCATCAGCTAAAAAAGATGCGCTCACTGAAATTAAAGACAGAGGGAAAATTATCATTGGAGTTAAAAATGATACGCGCTTATTTGGCTTAAAGAATCCAAAGACGGGTGAAGTAGAAGGTTTTGATGTTGATATTTCTAAGCAGCTGGCTAAAGAGATTTTAGGAGATGAAAACAAGGTAGAATTTAAAGAAGTTACGTCCAAAACAAGGGTTCCTCTTCTTCAAAAAGGAGATATTGACGCTGTTGTTGCAACAATGACCATCACAGATGAGCGTAAAAAAGAAGTGGATTTTACGGATGTGTATTTTCAAGCTGGCCAGTCTCTTCTTGTGAAAAAAGGCAGTAAAATTAAAAGCGTTGATGATTTGAAGAAAGGTACTAAAGTGTTGGCTGTTAAAGGATCAACTTCAGCTATTAATATTCGCGAAAAAGCACCGGAGACAACGGTATTAGAGTTTGAAAACTATGCAGAAGCATTTACCGCTTTAAAATCTAAGCAAGGAGATGCTTTAACAACTGATGATGCTATTCTTTATGGAATGGCTGATGAAGATCCTTCTTATGAATTAGTAGGAAAGCCGTTCACAGAAGAGCCTTATGGCATTGCTGTGAAAAAAGGAAACAAAGAGCTTGTAGATGCATTAAACGATGCGCTTAAAAAAATGAAAGACTCTGGAAAATATGATGAAATTCACGACAAGTGGATCAAACAATAAGCGTACAGTTTTCTTTTCTCAGGATGAGCAGCATTATGCTCATCCTGCTTGTTTAGTTGAAAGGAGGAAGAAAATTGCTGGATTTTTCAATTCTGACGAACAATATGGATCTTTATTTAGAAGGTTTTAAGTACACCATTATCGCCAGTCTGATTGCTTTAGTGGCCAGTTTTGTACTTGGTACAATCATTGCGGTAATGCGAATAGCCCCTCTCAAAATAGTAAATGTAATTGGCACTGTCTACGTAGAGTTTATTCGAAATATTCCACTTGTGGTTATCGTCTTTTTTATTTTTATTGTGGCAGGAATCAGCGGTACAGCAGCCGGAGTGCTGGGATTAACTATTTATACGGCAGCTTTTATCGCCGAAGCTATACGAGCGGGAATTATGGCAGTTCCAAAAGGGCAGCTTGAAGCGGCGCGTTCATCCGGCCTTACGTACGGTCAGGCGATGCGATTCATTATATTGCCTCAAGCCATTAAAATTGTCATTCCTCCTCTTGGGAATCAATTTATTAATTTAGTGAAAAACTCATCCGTGCTAGGGATTGTTGCTGGTTTTGATTTAATGTATCAGGCAGATCTTGTTTCCTCTCAAACTTATGTAGTGTTTGATGTGTATATTTTTGTGGCTCTGTTTTATTTAGTTCTAACCATTCCGTTGAGTTTAGGAGTTGGTTATCTTGAGAAACGTCTTGGTAAAACAAGCTGAAAGGAGTGAAAGTGATGGATTTTATGGGTGCTTATTCTCCTGATCACCTTTCCTTCTTAATGGAAGGATTTTGGGTCACTTTAAAAGTGGCATTCATTTCGATTGTGTTAAGTTTTATTATTGGAAGTATAGTAGGTATTTTAAGGTATGCCCACATTCCAGTTCTGTCTCATGTACTCGCTTTTGTCGTAGAAATTATCCGGAATTTGCCGCTTCTTTTAATCATCTTTTTTGCATACTTTGCTTTACCTGAAATCGGAATTGATATGGAAATTACGTCAGCAGCGATTGTGGCCCTCACTGTATTTGAATCTGCTATGATTTCAGAAATTATCCGAAGCGGATTAAAATCAATTGAAAAAGGACAAATTGAAGCGGCACGTTCATCAGGTTTAAACTATTACCAAACGCTTCGTTTTATTGTATTGCCACAAGCTTTGCGACGAATGGTACCTCCTTTAGTTAGTCAATTTATTTCATTATTAAAAGATACGTCGCTTGCAGTGGTCATCGCGCTTCCTGATTTGCTGCATAATGCTCAAATCATTTATGGACAGAAACAAAGTTACGTGGTGCCGATGTTTTTGATCATTGCGATGATGTATTTTATTGTAAACTATGCTTTATCAGTCATTGCACGAAGACTAGAAGTCAAAAGGGTGTAGATACTCTTTTGACTTTATTTTTGGAAAATAAATAACATTGACAATGCATTGTTGCAACGCATAAAATGACTAAAGTAACAGTGATTAAATGAGATTATTTTCATTCATTATATAGAAGAAAAAAACAGTGTTGGTCCAACCCCTACTGAATATCCGGTAGGGGTTTTTGTGCAAGAAGTGATTTGGTTAAACTAACACGTAAAATGAACAGAAGGGACGGGCATTATGGGAAAACAAGATCAAAATTTAAAAAAAGGTCTGTTGCCTCGTCATGTGCAGCTCATTGCACTTGCCGGCATGATTGGGACAGGCATTTTTAAAGGTAGCGCTGACACGCTAGGTATTGCAGGACCAAGTGTTGTACTTGCGTATTTATTTGGCGGCCTTATCTTATTTATTGTAATGACAGCACTAGCGGAGATGGCAATTGTCTATCCGAATATGAACGTACAAAATTTAGTGCATAAGGCATTCGGTACGCAAACCTCTTTTATTGTAGGGTGGCTGTACTGGGTGAACTGGATTGTTGTGACGGTTGTTGAACTGCTTGCGGGAGGAAGCTTTTTGAAGTTTTGGTTCCCTTCTGTACCTCTTTGGCTCTTAAGCTTTCTCTGTGCAGTGCTGATTGTCGGGATGAATTTATTTCAAGTGAAGTATTACGGAGAAATTGAGTTTTGGTTTGCCGGTATTAAAGTAATTGCTCTTACTGCTTTTATCATTTTGGGAGCTTTCATTTTATTCGGTGTAATTCCAAGTGATGTGCAAAACCCTTGGGCAAATTATACGGCTCATGGAGGCTTTTTCCCTCACGGCATGAGCGGTGTGCTGAGTGCCTTTTTAATTGTGATGTTCTCTTACGGGGGAGCTGAACTAATTGGTGTGGCCGTAACGGAAACAAAAGATGTAAAAAACGTGTTACCGAAAGTAATTAAAGGCACAGTATGGCGAGTGATTGGCTTTTATATTTTGCCTATTTTAATTATTTGCGGCCTTATGCCCTGGAATTCTGTATCGGGGCAAGACAGTCCCTTTGTGCAAGTGTTTAGTATTACCGGTCTGCCAGGTGCGGCTCACATTATGAACTTCGTTTTATTGACGGCCGTTTTATCAGCAGCCAATTCAGGGATGTATGCAACTTCGCGTACGCTCTATGCTATGGCTCAAAGCGGAGAAGCATCAAAGCGCTTCTTGAAAGTTTCAAAAAATGGCATTCCGATTAACGGTTTGATGATTACGGCTGCTTGTATTTTAATAGGTTTGTTTTTAGCCTATAAGACGCCGGATAATGTAATTAGTTATTTAATGACTATTCCAGGTTTCACGATCATTCTCATTTGGGTGAGCATTTGTTTAGCTCAATTAAAGCTGCGTAAAGGGTATAAAGAAAAGCCGTTTTTTGCCTTAAAGTGGTTTCCTTATACAACGCTCTTTGCAACAGCAGCACTGCTTGTTATTTTTGTATCGTTTATGTTTAACAAAAACAATGTGATTGGATCAAGCGTATGTGCGGTTATCCTGGTCGTACTCCTCATTTTTTCATTTATTAATAAAAGTCGAAAAGAAAAAAAGTTTGAAGTATAGCAAAAAGGCAATATACTAGAAAGACGAGGGTAAAAGCTTGTCTTTCTTTTTTTGCGAAAATTTCTGTATCACGTTACATATTTCTAGATGAAATGTTTAGTTAAATAAATAAAGGATGAGGACTACAATGGAATCAAATAATGTATTTACAACAAACCCAAAAAAGAAATCAAAGCACTTGGCCACGATTTCTTTGGCCATTATGGGAGTGGGCTTCGTTGCCACCATGCCTTTTGGTGATTCAATTTGGGGTCGGTTGCTTCAAGGTGGGTTCGAAGCTGGATTAGTCGGGGGCTTAGCGGATTGGTTTGCAGTTACGGCTCTTTTTCGTCACCCTTTAGGCATTCCTATTCCACACACTGCGCTGCTTCCTAAAAACAGGCAGCGTATTACAAGAGGGTTAGTCTCAACGCTTGAAAACGACTGGCTGTCAAAAGAAAGTATTCAAGAAAAAGTGAAAAGAATTGCGTTTACAAAGCGTTTGCTTCCGATTGTTCGAAAAGGTGTTCATTCGGAAACGATTCAACAAAAAGGAACAGCACTGCTTGTTGATGCGATTAATCGTGTGGATACAGAGAAAGTAGTTCCTATTATTGAAAAAGAGCTCAAGTCATCGCTTTCAGCAATAGAGTTAAAGCCTATCGTGCATTCGATTGTTGGAGAAGTGGTTAGAAATCAGTATGATGAAAAAGCACTTGATGTTCTTTTAAATAAGGGAGAGGGCTGGATTAAAAAAGAAGAAACTCAGTATCAGCTCGGAAGTATTGCTAAAAATGCGCTTGATAATATTGAGCTTGACGGTATTTTACAATTTGCTCTCAAATCATTTCAAAGCATGATTAACGAAGAGAAGCTAGGGTCTATTTTGCAAAATCTACTGCTTTCTATTACAGGTCGTCTTCGTAATGAAGATGATGAATATCGCCTTGCTTTGGTAAATGGAATTAGAAAAGAGCTGCAAGGCTTGGAACACAATGAAGAGCTTCTTGAGAAATTAGAAGCATGGAAACAAAAAACGATTAATGAATTAAATGTAACGAATAAATTAACAGAAATCGTCGATAAAATGAAAGCGAAAGTGACGGCATTTATTGAAAGCCCTGAATTTATGAAAAGCTACGCCGTTCCTTACGTAGAGAGCTGGCTGAATGCTCTTGAAGAGGATGCACAGCGTCAAGAAGCAATTGATACGGCTATTCAAAAGCAAATCATGAGTTTTGTAGACGAGAATCATTCAAAAATTGGGCAGCTTGTTCAAGAAAACTTAGATAAATTAGATGATGAAACGCTTGTGGATATGATGGAAAACAATGTCGGAAAAGATTTGCAGTGGATTCGAGTGAACGGAGCTCTATGTGGATTCTTGATTGGTATTGTGTTAACGGTTATTAAATTAGCGGTATAAAAAAGAAGCACGCTCCTTTTGGAGCGTGCTTTTTCTATTAATCATCTATTTCTACACTGATTACGTCGCCGTTTTTGGCATCTACTGAAACAGTTGCTTCACGTTTATCGGCTGTGTCAATTTCGATTTCATATACTAAACGGTTGTTTTCTTGGTCTAAATCCGTTTCATTCACGGTTCCTTTAGCACTCTTTAAAGCTGTTTTGATTGCTTGATCTAATGAAATAGCAGGGGAAGCGTTTTGGAGATTTTCTTCTTTCTCATCATCATCGTCTTTTTGGTCTTCATCAAATTCAATGATTTTACCGCTTCTGCTGTCAATATCTACATCGTATTCTTTATTACCTTTTGTGATATCTACTTCATATTGTTTAACGCCGTCATCTACGGCTAATTGGATATTTGTAATGTCACCGCCGTCTGTTTTTTGAAGAGCAATGTCTTTTGCCTTTGCTTCTTCAATCGTTGTGGTTTGCTTCTTGTCATTGCTTTTAGACTGATCCGTCATGGCATATGCACTTGCACCTAATCCACCGACTAATACTGCACTGGCTAAAACGGTTGTAATAACTTTCATATGTTACGGCCTCCTTGATTTGTTGTTAAGACTATCTTAGCCGATGAACTTTAAAGGAAAAGAAGAAGAAGTTTAAAATTTTCTTAGAAATAAATAAAGGTGTATAAAAAAAGCACAGCTTTCCGCTGTACTTTTAGTCGTCGTCATTTTCATAGGTGATGGAATCTACATGCCCAGAGTAAGCGTTTATCATTACTTTAGCTTCTCTTGTTTTAGACTGATCAATTTCGACTTCGTAGAAGGTTTGGCCTTCTTCCTCTTCTATTTCAACTGAGGAAAACGTTCCTTTTACTTTTTGTAAAGCAATATCTCTTGCTTGTTCCATTGAAATGAGAGGCTCGTCGGATGTAGGAGAAACGGGTGGCTGCTCGCTCTTTTTTTGTTCTTTTTCTGTATCATTTTTAGTTTGAGTAGACGTTTGTTTCTCTACTTTTTGTTTGATTAATGACTGGACTTCTCCATTTTCTCCATTTAATGTGATGTGGTATGGAATATCACCTTTAAGCAAAGTAATTAGATAAATCGGTTCATCATCTTTTTGAGAAAAACTTGCATTTTCAATCGTGCCGCCATATTTCTGCTGAATCATACGGCTGATTTCAGACTCGGATAAAATGGTATCAGATGGATTCATTGCTTTTGCTATTCCATAAAAGCAAGCTGAACCAACAGCAAGAAAGATAAGTATAAAAAGCACCGTTTTCTTCATACATTCACCTCCAGTATTATGAAAAATAGTATAGCAGGCAATTCTTAAAAATCTCTAAGAAACGGTGAGAAATCAAAGAGGAAAGCAAACCGTTACGGATGTCCCTTTTCCTTCATCGCTGCTAATCTCAATACGTCCGCTATGGGCTTCTACAATCTTTCGAGCAATGGATAACCCAAGCCCTGAACCACCGGTTTCTCGATTTCTTGCTTTATCTACGCGAAAAAAGCGTTCATACACGTTTGATAAGTCTTCTTTTGGAATACCAATTCCTTGATCTGTGACCGTAATCATAAAGCTTTCGCTTCTTGTTATGGTTACCTCTACCGCTTTTTCACTATATTTAATGGCATTATCTAAGAGGATGTAAAGCAGCTGCTTTAAGCGTTTTTCATCCGCTGTTACGACGGGATGATCCGTTTTTATATTTAAATAAATGGTTCGTTCAAAAGCTTGTTCTAGATGCTTGATTGTTTGGTTACAGACGGCCGCCGCATCTACGTGTTCCATGTGAAGCTCCCACTGCGACTCATCTTTCGCAAGCACCAGCATTTGAGACGTAAGCTGTTTCATGCGTAAAGACTCAGAGTGAATGGCTTCGATGGCTTCTTCTAAAATATCTGGACGCTTCATCCCCCATCGTTTTAGCATATTGGCATAGCTTTCTACCACGGTCAGGGGTGTTTTTAATTCATGAGAAGCATCGGATACGAACTGCTCTTGCTTTTTATAGTTTTCCTCTAATAAATCCATCATATTATTGAAGGTGTTGGCCATTTGATCTAACTCATCTTTAGAAGAGGAAGAGAGAGCGATTTTTTTGAATGTGCGAGACACTTGAATTTCTTCCATAGTATGAATAAGAGATTTGATAGGCCGCAAAATGATTTTACTTAAAAGCCGTCCGGCAAATATGGTCGGAATTAATATAACAAGAGAGGCAATAAGCAAGATGAATTTTAACGTCTGTAAAGATTGTTCCACGTCTTCGAGTTGTTCCGTGACTTCTAAAGAAACGACTTCACCGTTCGTCCAAATGACCGGAGTATGCGAAATTGCGTATAGGTGGCCGTCGTCTTCTTTGATGGTTGTTTGTTCATTTGAATAATAAGAATAGGATAAGTCCTGAAGCTCTTTCGTTTGATCAGTAACCGATACAACTAAAGGACTCCCTGATTTAGGCAAAATACGAATCATTCCGTTAGGAGGCAAATAGGCACGAAGCAAATTGGCTTGTTTAACCGTCGAACTTGTTTGTTTTAGCCCATTTGTTACGTTGCTTGTTTCTGCTTGTAAACGTTCAATTGCATTGTCTTCCATGGTTTTCTTGAAAATGAAGTAAATCGAACTGTTTGCAATTACTAAGAGAATAAAAAGCAGGGCAGTTGATGTAAGGATAATCTTTGTTTGCAGTTTCATAAGCTACTCCTTAAGCATATAGCCAACGCCGCGCACCGTTTGAATATAAGGTGTTGAAAATGGTGCATCAATCTTTTTGCGCAAATAACGAATGTATACGTATACAATATTGGTGTCGCCGTAGTAATCAAATCCCCACACGTTTGTAAGAAGCTGTTCAAAGCTTAGCACTTGATTGTTGTTTTGAAGCATATAGACAAGTAAATCATATTCTTTAGGAGTCAGCTCAATAGCTTCATTTTCACGCGTGACTTCTCGCGTTTTTTCATTAACAACTAAAGTTCCTAGCTGCAGAGTATCTGCTTCTTTTTCAGCAGGAGATGCTGATGCAGGATGGCGAAGCCATACGCGGATACGTGCAAAAAGCTCCTCAATTTGAAAGGGCTTTGTAATGTAATCGTTCGCTCCTAAATCTAGTCCGCTTACCTTATCAGGAAGGGCGTCTCGAGCGGTTAATAAGATAACGGGCGTCTGATCATCGTTTGCTCGAATGCGACGAAGTACTTCGAGTCCGCTCAGTTCAGGAAGCATGACATCTAAAAGCAGCAAATCCCAATTGTGTTCTTGAAACTCTGCCAATCCTTCTGTCCCTGTATAAGCCATGCCCGTTTCGTACCCTTCGTGTTCAAGCTCTAGCTGAATTAAACGAGCAATTTTGCGCTCATCTTCTACAATTAAAATTCTGCCTTTACTCAAAAAAATTCCCCCTTGTGTCTATGTATAGTTGCGTACATTATAGCACGGAGAGATTCGGGGTGTATAAATGATAAGGAAATCAATGGTTATTTACTAAATATATCAATAATAGCCCGAGAAATAATGTTCATTTTCTTCAGAAACTGATAAGATAGCTAATGACATTTAAAAATAAGAAAGGATTTCGATTATGTTATCAGCTATTAATTCAGTAGACTATACCATTTTCCATGCGGTGAATCAGTATGCCTCGCATGTGAAGTTTGTAGATTCGTTAATGGTATTCTTTGCAGATTATGCCCAGTATGTACTTATTGTTTTACTCGGCTTGTTTTTACTTATTAATAAAAACGGCAGCCGTGTTGTAGCATTTCAAGCTTTATGTGCTTGTGCCACAGGAGTCATTATCAATAAAGTGATTAGTTTATTTGCTTATCGAGATCGTCCGTTTATCTCTCACCACGTGAATCAGCTTATTGATCACGCCGCGAATTCTTCATTTCCAAGCGATCATGCTACATCTGCATTAGTTATCACTTTTACCATTTGGCTGCATTTCAAACGTTCAGGGCGCATGTGGGTTGTCATGGGTGCACTCATTGCATTTTCACGGGTATGGGTTGGCGTTCACTATCCATTCGATGTGTTAACAGGAGCCGTTTTAGGCTGCGTGCTGGCGCTGTTTATTCATTATGTTATATTTAATACGAAACTGATGAGGGCTATTACCAACTTGTCTATTTTTCGAAAATCAGCTTATGACGAACAGTCTCAATATTATTAAGAAAAAGTCGCATATACGCGGCTTTTTTTATTGGAAAATTTTTAATGTATTTAACACTTGTTTTTTAAAATTAAATTGTGTACAATTAAATTACAGAAACGATAAATAAAAAATTTTAATAAAATTACTAAAAAAGAGGAGAGATTTATACATGAAAGCTTTATATGAAACGACAGTCGTTAACACAGGTGGAAGAACAGGAGAAGTTCATTCTTTAGATAATATCTTTAATTTAGACGTTGCAACACCTCCAGCGCTTGGTGGAGAAGCAACAACAGCAACAAACCCAGAGCAGCTATTTGCAGCTGGATACAGTGCTTGTTTCAACAGTGCGTTAGAATTTATGTTGAAAAAACATAACGTAGAAATTAAAAGCAGTGAAGTAAAAGCTACGGTTCAGCTGCTTCCAGATAAAGCTGATCAAGGAGTAAAAATTGCTGTAGCGCTTGAAGCTCATATCGAAGGCTTAGATTTAGAAACAGCTAAAAAATATGTAGACCTAGCCCACTCATACTGCCCGTATTCAAAAGCAATCAGCGGCAACGTAGACGTAACGGTAGAAGTAGTTTAATTGCTTTAAAAAGCCCTGTTAAGCATGTAAAGCTTAGCAGGGCTTTTTTATTTGAATTTTCTCTATTCATTTGTAAGGAGTACTAGTATAATGAGGAAGAAAATGAATCATTCGCACAGTTTAGGTGCTCTTACATAGCGTAAGAGGTAACAGGGAATCGAGTGCAAATCTCGAGCGGTCCAGCCACTGTAAGCAGGGAGTTTTCTATCTTATCGTCACTCAAAACGGGGAAGGCGGTAGAAAATGATGATCTCAAGCCAGGAGACCTACCTATTCTGTACACTTGACTCTTCTAGGAAAGAGGCGGTGTATCAAGGTACGCAGTGAGCAATTACTGTTTATTTTCATATGCCGACACATCCTCAATTTCTATAGAATTGAGGCTTTTTTACGTTTTATTTTAAAAAAAGGAGTGTAGGAAATGGAAGGTTTATCAGTTTTTTTACTTGTCTTTTTATTAGGAATCAGGCACGGATTAGATGCAGATCACTTAGCTTTTATTGATGGCCAGACCCGATATAATTGGCGAATGGGCAGCCGTTTTGCCCCGTGGGTCGGAACGCTGTTTTCACTCGGTCATGGAGGAATGGTGGCCGTCACGGCCGGGGTGCTGGGCGTAGTGATGAAGAATTTTACGTTTCCAGCATATTTCGATCATTTTGCATCTTGGGTATCTATCATCTCTCTCTTTCTGATTGGGACATTAAACACATATCATTTGCTTCGAACTAAAAACAAAGAAGAAGAGTTTCAGGTGAGCGGGTTAAAAGGGAAGTTTATTCCGAAAATCGCAAAAGGAACAACGAATCCTTTTTTAATTATTCTTGTAGGAGCGCTGTTTGCCCTAGCGGCTGAAACGGTCAGTCAAACGGCCGTGTGGTCTCTAGCTGTAGGGAACGCAGGCAAATATACGCCGCTTTTATTAGGACTAGTATTTATGTTTGGTATGATGCTGACAGATACAATCGATTCACTGATTGTACATAAAATGGTGAATGAATCGAGTAAGTTTGGGCAATCTGCTTCCCGCTTGATGGGCTGGATTATTGTTATCCTCGCATACGGGGTGTCCTTCTACTTAGCATTCACTTTCTTTAATCCATGGGCCGAAGTAAACTTTGAAATGGTTGGCGTTATTTTGTTTGTTTTTTTAGTGTCTATGTTTGTTTTTGTAAGTGTGAAGTCAAAAGGGAAAAATATCAAAATAAATGTCAATTAATAAAATGAAAGCTTTAATCTGTTGAAGATTGAAGCTTTTTTGTATAAATTTGTTGAAGTTTATGGCTATTTTCGGTCAGTTATGAATAAGTTAAAGTATTATCTGTATTTTAAGGATGGAAAATTGTCTGAAAACCATTATAATTAAGGATAATTTAAGGTCGTTATGTGAAACGTAGAACATACTCATACGTACGATAAATAAAAGCAGTGAATGCACAAGCAGCAGGGGTTGTTTGGAGGAGGAATTGATTTGAGTCAGGTAATGGTAGAACAAAGCGTATTTAGTTATTTAAAAGAACATGAACAAGAGATGCTCGAAGATTTAGTTGGATTTGTGAAAAAAGAATCACCGTCCTACTGTAAAGAGTTAGTGGATCAGTGTGGAATGTATTTAACGCAGCTGTTTCAGAAGCGTTTAGGCGTGGGGTATGAAATCATAGAAGAAAAAGAAGTAGGAAACCATTTGAAATTTACGATTGGAGAAGGAGAGAAGCAGCTTTTAATTATCGGTCACTTTGACACGGTATGGGAAAAGGGAAGGCTGAGTCTAAGAACAGAAGGAAACAAGCTTTATGGTCCGGGAATTTTAGATATGAAAGGCGGCATTGTGCAATCAATATGGGCAATTAAAGCGATTCAAGAGCTCGGCTTAGAAATGGATAAAAAAATTGTGTTTTTCTGCAATTCAGATGAAGAGATTGGATCAATTTCCTCTAAAAAATATATAGAAGAAGAAGCACAAAGAAGTGAAGCTGTGCTAGTAGCTGAACCTGCGGTGGCGGGTTCAGGTGCGTTAAAAACGTCGCGCAAAGGAGCGGGGATTTTTACCGTAAAGGTGTGGGGACAAGCAGCCCACGCTGGTAATCACCACAAAGAAGGAATCAATGCTATTGAAGAGCTAGCGCGCCAAGTGATTTTTCTGCAGAGCTTAACCGATTATGAAAAAGGTACAACGGTGAACGTTGGGACATTTACCGGAGGCAGCGGTACAAATGTAGTGCCGGAATATGCAGAAGCGCACGTGGATTTACGTGTTTCTACAGAAGAAGAAGCAAAACGTATGACGGATATTATTTTGAATTTAACGCCCATTTTAAAAGGGATTAAGATTGAAGTAACAGGAGGCATGAACCGTCCTCCAATGGTTAAGTCTAAACAAACGGAAGAGTTATTTGAATGCGCTCAGTCAATTGCGGCCAAACTGGGTATGAAATTAGAAGAAGCAGCTGTTGGAGGCGGAAGTGATGGCAATTTTACAGCGGCCATTGGCATTCCCACGTTGGATGGATTAGGAGCATGCGGAAAAGGAATACATGCAGAATATGAACATATTCAAATTGATACGTTGTCCGAGCGTTCTTCTTTATTTGCGAATTTGCTGCTTCAAATATAAAAAAAGCCCGCCTCAAACGGCGGGACTAACCTGAAAGCTTATATTGGGAGAGTATAAGCTTTCTTTTTTATTTACTGCTTTCTTCTTGAAGAGAAAAAGCAGTTTCTTTCTTTTTAAATACCACTTTATCAAGAGCAAGGAACTGGCTTCCTGCAAGAAATAGGTGAGCAGACATGGCAATTAAGGCAATATCAAACTCAAACCCGCCAACGAATCCGCTTTTAAGCTTGGCTGTAAAAATAGCGCCAAGCATAACTGCCACAAATAAAGCAGCTACGACTCTTGTTGCTAGACCAAGGATAATCAGAACCCCACCTACAAGTTCAATTGTTGCCACAATATATGCCATGAAACCAGGGATTCCTAAGCTATCGAAGAACCCTACTGTATTTTCAATCCCGCCTTGCCATTTTTGAAAGCCGTGTACTAAAAATGTAAAACCTAATACTAAACGAATAATAAGTGAACCAATTTCGACGTTTTTATTCACTTTACTTCCTCCTTTAAGTGTATTTGAAAAACACTACATTATGTAGTGTGAAAGCCCGAAAAAAGAAATGTAGCAATTAAATCAGAAAGTCTTTCTTATTTGGATAATTTTACAACATTATGAACACTACACTACACATTGTAGTGTGGTGTTTGTCCCCAGTCAAGTGAAAATATAAAATTAGACCATTTGGCATACAAAAAATTTCTGAAGGGCACTTGAAAAATCCTTTAATTATGTACAATTTAGTTCCTTATTTTCAATCTTATTCTCCAACATGCTATACTGATGGCGGAGGTGTTACGATGCGCTTAGAAAATAAAAGAGTTATTGCGCTTGTTAGTGCAGACTTTGAAGATCTAGAACTATGGTATCCAGTGATGCGTCTTCGCGAAGAAGGAGCAGAAGTACATTTAGTTGGAGAAAAAGCAAACGAAACGTACATGGGGAAATACGGTGTTCCAGCCGTATCGGACTACGCATTTAAAGATGTTGATCCAGCTGAATATGACGCTATTTTAGTACCTGGAGGCTGGGCGCCGGATAAACTGCGCCGCTACCCTGAAGTAATTGAAATGGTTCGTCATATGGATGAACAGCAAAAGCCAATCGGCCAAATCTGCCATGCAGGATGGGTATTAATCTCTGCAAAAATCTTAGATGGCCGAAACGTAACAAGTACGCCAGGAATCAAAGATGATATGGAAAATGCGGGAGCTATTTGGCATGATGAAGCAGTCGTAATCGACGGCCACATCATTTCAAGTCGCCGTCCGCCAGACCTTCCTCCTTATGCAAAAGCATTTGCTGATGTACTAGCAGAGCAATAAGAAAAAAGCCGAAACCATATTGGTTTTGGCTTTTTTATAAGATTCCCTAAAAAAAGAAATGATAAAGTAAATAAAAAATCATCATTAAAAAAGCGAGCAGATGCATCTGCTCGCTTTTGTTCGTGTTTCTTATCAGTAACTTGCTTTTTGCAAGTGTAAAAACAAAATGATTACTTTCTTTATAAAATCCATGATTACGGTTTTTGTATGTTTCGTTGTTGTTAGGGCACAATTAGCATTGATTGTGCTTGCATGGATTTCATCCATTGCCGCGGTTTGTTTTTCCACATGATCGATTAACCTAAACGACGCAAGCCCTACCTCTCTTGCATCCTTACGGCTCCGAAGCCGATCCAGTGTGAATAAGTTTTGTTCAAAGACATGTGTCGAATGCCAGTATTTTTACCTTGCATTGTACGATACATCCTTTCAAGTTACTTTCACTATGTCCAGCTCTTAAAGAAAAGCCAGAAATCTAAATATAACACTTCAGTTGATTCATGTCAAATAGAAAAAAGATTTTTTTCACGTGAAACAATTGCAGCTAAAACATGGTTAAGTAAAGGGTTATCCTTTTTATATAGAAGAGTTTTTTGATACGATAAGCTAGAGGAATCCTAGAGGAGGATGAACAATGAACAAAAATGAACAGTTTCGAAATGATGTATTGAACAGTGTAGAATCATTAACATATGAACAATTAAATCAGCAGCCAGCATCTAATACATGGAGCGTTATGCAAGTATTAGAACATTTATATTTGATGGAGCGCATGATTGTTTCACGTGTAAAGGATCAGTTAGAAAACGGTGTAGATCAGCCAACCGAAGATAAGCCGTTTCATTTAGCGGTAGACCGTTCTCGAAAAGTAGATGCACCGGCTCAAGTTACGCCTTCTAATGAAAAGCAGACATTAGAAGAAATGAAGAGTAAGCTGGCGGAATCAAGAGCGGCTTTAGTAGAGTTAGAAGAAACAGCCAGTGAAGAAAACCTAAAGCAAAAATCGTTCCCACATCCTGTGTTTGGGTTAATGGATTTAAAGCAATGGATTGATTTTATTGGCTATCATGAAAAGCGTCATCAAGAACAAATAGAAGAAATCAAAACAGCAATTGGCGCATAAAAAAAACAGGCATTCCGCCTGTTTTTTTATTTTTGGACCAAAATAGGATAATCCGACATCATCCATATCCCAACACTGTATGTTTGGGGATTATGGTTCCCTACGGTAGAGCCTGTTTGGATGGTAAATGAGAGTTGCAGAGGGTCTTGATCGTAATAAATTGTTTGCTTGGTGGAAGGGGAATAGAGTCGCTTCGGAGGGATTTTAGGAACCGTATCGGTCGTGTTAACAAAACAGCGGCTATTTGAAACAAGATTTGTGTATGTTTGAACGAATTGAGGATCCCCTACTCGAGGAGCTCCGTAGTTGTACATTGTAACTTCCGGAAAAGATGCGCTTGTGGCGACATCCAAGGCATGAAGAGCAGCGAGTGCGCCACCTAGGCTATGACCCGTTATATAAATGGGCTTGGTGGGAAGCGATTTATATGTTTCAAAAATTTCATCACGGCATGATTCGTAAACAGCTAAAAAACCTTCGTGGACGAGACCCGCTTGTTGATTGTATGGATAAGGGCGCTGCCGAATGCGAGCATCAGCAATCCAGTCTGCCTCAGATTGAGTTCCTCGAAAGGCAATCACAATGGCTTCATCAGATTCTAAAATAAAACCAAACCATTCTTGCACCCCTACGGCAGAAGCTTTAAACGATTTAATAAGCCGGTAGCCTTCAGGTACATCAAATGTGCCTCCCTGTGCGTATTGCTTATAAGCTAAGACGCACGCATAAAGAAGGTCTAGAGCTAAAGAACGATAAAATAAAGGCTCGATTCTCATCATTGTTTTTCACACCTTCTAATAGAAAATAACTCCTATAGCCTATGTGTTCTTGAGAAGAAAGGTGCAGATATCTCTTTTTTGAGAGCAATAATTATGGAATGTAAACGATTTCTTATTGGATGTTTTTGAGGGGTTTATAACTTTTTTTGTGTATTTTAACTAAAAAACAAGTTTTAATTTAGAGTTTTATTGTTAAAATTTATAATTTAACTTATAATTTAAAATAGTCTGAATGAAAAAATAAGGGGGTTATCGTTTGGAGCAATTTGTAACGAGTTTGAATAATGTGCTATGGAGCACGCCTGTTATTTATGGGTGTCTTGCGATTGGCCTGTTTTTCTCGATTTTAACAAGGTTTTTACAGGTACGACACTTAAAAGACATGGTTATGCTGATGTTTCAGGGTAAAAGCTCAGAAGCAGGAGTTTCTTCCTTCCAAGCACTGTCTTTAGCGCTGTCGGGACGAGTTGGAACAGGAAATATTGCTGGAGTTGCGACAGCTATCGCTTTTGGAGGTCCAGGGGCTGTATTTTGGATGTGGGCAGTTGCTTTTATTGGTGCTTCTAGTGCATTCATCGAATCAACACTGGCTCAAATTTATAAAGTTAAGCAAGATGGCCAATATCGAGGTGGTCCAGCGTACTACATTGAAAAAGGAACAGGTATGAAATGGTATGGCATTTTATTTGCCATTGCAGCCCTTGTTGCGATGAGTATCTTAATGCCGGGCGTTCAGTCCAATTCCATCGCGCTTGGCATCGACAATGCATTTGGTGTTAGTCCAACGGTTACAGCAGTAGGATTAGTTATTATTCTTGCTTTTATTATTTTTGGAGGCGTTAAGCGTATTGCAGGGGTAGCCCAATTCGTTGTACCTTTTATGGCACTTGGGTATATTATTTTAGCTCTTATTATTATTGCCATGAACATTTCGGAGTTGCCGGGAGTTATCGCTCTTATTTTTAAAAGTGCTTTTGCATTAGATTCTGCTTTTGGAGGAATCGTTGGTTTAGCTGTTTCTTGGGGAGTGAAGCGCGGCATTTATTCAAACGAAGCAGGACAAGGAACGGGGCCGCACGCAGCAGCTGCAGCAGAAGTTTCACACCCGGCGAAACAAGGTCTTGTACAAGCTTTTTCGGTTTATATTGATACACTGTTCGTTTGTTCAGCAACAGCGTTTATGATTTTATTCACAGGCATGTACAACACGGAAGGACCGGGAGGTTCATTTATTATTTCAAATTTACCGGGTGTAGAAGCAGGACCTGGATTTACACAAGCTGCTATTGAAACAGTGTTGCCGGGGTTTGGAGCTGGCTTCGTGGCAGTTGCCCTATTCTTTTTCGCGTTTACAACGATCATGGCTTATTATTACATTGCTGAAACAAATATTGCTTATCTAACTCGCGGAAAGAACGGGAAGTGGGCTATGTTTGCATTAAAACTTGTCCTGCTGGGAGCTACGTTTTACGGGTCAGTGAAACAAGCCTCATTAGCTTGGGCGTTAGGTGATGCAGGACTTGGTATTATGGTATGGCTAAATTTAATTGCTATCTTAATTTTAGCTAAGCCTGCGTTAGTTGCATTAAAAGACTATGAAGCTCAGAAAAAACAAGGGGTAGACCCCGTATTTGATCCTGTTAAGCTAGGAATTAAAAATGCGGACTACTGGGAGAAAGAATATAAGAAAGATGAGTCACAAGTTTCGTAAACAAGAAAATCCTCACATTTGTGAGGATTTTTTTATGAAGAAAGTGAGACAGGCGAATTGTTTAAGTTATAGCGTTCCTTCAAACGGTGAATACGGTGTAGTTCTTCAAGCAGGTGATGAATCGCAAGAAGTTCGTACAGCATGGTTGTTTCTGTTGAAAAAGGCTGATCCACTCTGTTTTCTTCCTGCTTATGTGCCCAAAACCTTTGTTTTAAAGTCAAAACAAGCGTTTGATGCTGCAAAGAGCTTTTATATTGTTCATTTTGTAAGACGTTATGAAAGGAAGTGAAAGTGTCCCAAATCACTTGATGTTTTGCACTTTGCAGCTGATGAGCGGGCAAATAAATTAAATTACCAATATGGTAGACAAGCTGCCTCATAAGAGAAAGTTTCTTATATTCATAGTGGAATTTTCTCATAGCTGTACGAGTGAAATGATGAAATTTCCATTCTTTTCGCTGATACTCACAAAGCGTCTCAATTTTTTCAATTTCAGCAGAAAGCTGCTGAAATTGAAGCTTTGTTTGTTTATGACAAGCGTGTACTTGAGAAAGTTCGCTTCCTCTTTGCTGTAAGACGCTACTCATTTGTTTTGAGAGATTTTGAATTTTCCTCGTAATAATCGGTGTATAATTAGGAGGAAGAACAATGATATTTACAAGTGAAGAAGTAAGCAGCCCAATACTAGTGGTCGCTAGGCGAATTAAAAATGATATGAAATAATGGTCGTGCACAATCGTTAGCATAGCCACTCCTGTTAGCGTTGCAACGAGTGTTCCGGCATGTAAACGCAATTTATAACAGGATATAATAGTAGAAACAGCAACAAGCATATAGGTAAGCGGCGTTACGCCTAAAAGAAATGTGTAAATCATGGCAAAAGCAGCTCCAATTGCTGAAGCAGGAAAGCGAATGAACGCTTTTTTGATAGAATCCGCAGCGGTTGGTTCAATCGTAACAATGGCTGTAATAACAGCGAGCATATACGGCCAGCCAACGGACTGACAAATGAGTGCAGTCAAAAAAACGGCAATGCCTGTTTTAATAATACGACCGCCTAAAAAATTAAATTTTTTTACGTTAATCATTATGCATACCTTCTTTAAAACAGTTAGTAGTTTAATTATAAGGCATATTAAGGTGATAGGAAAACACGTCTTAAAAACTAGCTTTCAAAAAACGAATAAATATACTATAATTTGTTTAAATATTTAAAAGAGGAGTACAACTAATGAAACAATTAATAAATGAAACAATTAATAAATTACAGGATACATTTTATGATGTAAGCAAATATATTGGACAAAATCCTGAGCTTGGCCATAAAGAATTTAAGGCTTGCAAAGCATTAACGGATGTTTTAAAAGAACAAGGGTTCACAGTTGAAATTGGTACATGTGACTTGCCAACGGCTTTTACCGCTGTTTATGACAGTCAAAAGCCAGGTCCATCGATTGGGTTTATGGCAGAGTACGATGCTTTGCCGGATCTCGGACACGCATGCGGACATAACTTAATTGGAACCATGTCAATTGCCGCTGGTATTGGTCTGAGTAAAGCAGTCGCAGAAACGGGCGGTAAAATATACGTATACGGAACGCCTGCAGAGGAAACACGAGGCGGCAAAGTAACGATGGCTGAACAAGGTATTTTTAATCATTTAGACGTAGCTATGATGGTGCACCCTTATTACTGTCATCAAAAAAGCGGGCGTTCTCTTGCGATGGATGCGATTCAGTTTGAGTTCTTCGGAAAATCTGCACATGCAGCCGCTGCCCCTCATGAAGGAATCAATGCGCTAGACGGTGTATTACAAACGTTCAATAGCATTAATGCGCTTCGCCAGCATGTGAAGCCGGATGTACGTATTCATGGAGTGATTACAGAGGGTGGCAAGGCGGCCAACGTTGTACCGGATTATGCAGTAGCACAATTTTATGTTCGCGCTTCAACTCGTGCATATGTAGATGAAGTAACAGATAAGGTGAAGGCATGTGCACATGGTGCTGCTTTAGCGACGGGAACAAAATTAAAAATCTCAAACTATGAGTTTTCTTATGATGATATGCAAACGAATCAAATATTATCCGACGTCTATACAAATAATCTCATCTCATTAGGTGTGAGCGAGCAAAGCATTACGGAAGACCAAGGCGATCATGGATCTTTAGATATGGGGAATGTGAGTCAGGTTGTTCCGGCTATTCATCCGTATATTCAAATTTGTGATGATTATTTTGTTTGTCATACGCACGAATTTAGAGAAGCAGCTTTAAGTGAGCAAGGAAGAGAAGCAATGATACTTGGTGCAAAAACAATGGCATTAACAGGGTATGACGTATTAACAAATCAAACGCTGCTCCAAAAAATTAAAGAAGAATTTAATGCTACAAAGTAAGAGATAATAATAAAATCATACTAAATAATACTAAATAATACGCTTGCAGTGGCAAGCGTATTATTTAGTATGAGAAGTGGGACTGAATGGTTCGAAAAATTTGACCGTGGCGCTGTTCATCGCTCGCAGCTCGAACAATGCGGCTTTGAATTCGAGCATTTGTGATTCTTCTAGCGATTGATTGATAAAATGGAACGGTTTCTACTTCATCTTTAATGGATTCAGAGACCCCTTCTTGAAAAGTATTTGGCAGTTTTATGTTTAATGAAATCTGTGGGTAGCTGCCTGATAAATCATAATAGGCTTTAGAAAACCAGTCAAAGTGTTTAATTTCATCCTGCCGAATACCTAATATAGCTTGTTGAAACTGATCATTAGGAGCCAGCTCTGCTAGGCGTGTATAGTAGTGAATAGCGGAAAACTCATCGTTTACAGCTTTGTTTATATCTCTTAAAACCTGTTCGTCTAGTCTTGTATCATCTTCCCAATATTCTTCATGCCGGGAGTAAAATTCATACATATGGATATACCTCCTCACCGTTTTGTTCTCTTGTCGTCACCATCATCGTATGTATAGACAAGAAAAGGCGTACATTAAAAGAAAAAAGTTTAACAAAATGGTAAAAAGGGTATGTGCAGAGAATAGTATCAAAAAAGACAGAGGTTATCTTATGATTAAAATTGTAGCTAAAACCAAAGAAGGAGCTATTAAAGAGATAGAAATGAATGAGATTCGTTCAAGCCATGACTTTCAATGGTATTGGGTTGATTTTTACAATCCCACCGAGGAAGAAAAAAAGCAGCTTGAACAATTTAATTTTCATCCTTTAGCAGTTGAAGACTGTTTGAATCAAGGTCAGCGGGCTAAATTTGAGTTGTATGATGAGCATTATTTTTTAGTGTATTATGCACTTCATAAAGAAGAGCTTGAGCACTTAGAAGTATCTGCATTTGTGGGGGATAACTTTTTAGTCACTTACCACTTGGACAAGCTAACGAGCGTGGCTAGAGTGTGGGAGCTTATCAAAAAAGACCCTGAGGCTACCGAAGATGGAACATGGGATATCATGTATGAACTCTTAGATCATACCGTTGATGAATACTTCCCTGTGCTTTATAAATTTGAAGATCACATAGACGACATTGAAGACAATGCAAAAGACGAACCTATGGATGAACTAATGAGGCAGCTTTATGACATCCGAAGTGATTTGTCACGAATGCGCCGGATTTTAAACCCCATGAGAGATTTAATGTATCGTATTATGTCAACCAATGCGTTAAAAGCAAAAGAGCAGGTTCGCTATTTTAATGATATTTATGACCACCTATTAAATATGATTGAAATTATGCAAGCAAGCAGGGATTTGTCAAATGATATTCGAGAAAGCTTTATGTCCATCAACTCGGATCGTATGAATTCAATCATGTTTACGCTAACGCTGATGTCAGCTATTTTCTTACCGTTGACGTTTATTGCTGGCCTCTATGGCATGAACTTTTCATATATGCCGGAACTGACGGGGAAATATAATTATTTTATTGTACTGGGCATTATGATTGGGCTTGTAGGCGTAATGGTCTTTGCCTTTTATAAAATGGGATGGTTCAAATATCGAAAAGGACCTAAACTATAAAGTAGATTGTTAACCTTCCTGTATAAATGTTCATCAACTCAGTAAAAATGAAATTAAATAAGCGAAGATCTTATCTGCCTCTAGATAAGATCTTTTTCTTGTGCTATAAACAAGGAAAGCAGGGAAGCGAGGGAAGAATGTGAAACACGGAAGAATGGGGCTGCGAAGCATCACGGTGCTGCTTGTATGCATGGTGGTAATTCTATCGCTATTGTTAACGGATTTATTAGTTAGCAGTTCAATTGGAAAAAACATCCGAGATCAACAGGCTGAAAAAGCTCGGACTATTGCTACAATTATTTCAGAATCAACGAACGTGAAAAAAGGACTAGAGACAAAAACACCTCAGTCAATTCAGGAATTTACTGAACGAATTCGTAAAAAATCAAGCGTCTTGTTTATCGTTGTTATAGATATGAATGGAATCCGCCAGTCTCACCCAGATCCTAAAAAGATAGGAAAGAGGTTTGCCGGAGGCGATGAGCAAAAATCATTGCACGGGAAATCTTATGTATCTGTATCAAAAGGAACGCTTGATAAATCTCTGCGCGCTTTTGCACCTATTTATAATGAAAAAAATCAACAAATTGGCGCAGTGGCTGTGGGGATTTCTTTGAATAATGTAAATGAAGCGATTAGAGATGGGCATCGTCGAATTGTTTTAGGTTCATTAATTGGCTTACTTGTAGGCGTTCTTGGTGCTATTTTATTAGCGAATTACATAAAGAAAATTTTATTTGGCTTGGAACCTTCTGAAATTGCTAAAATTCTAGAAGAGAGAAGCACCATGCTGCAGTCGGTTCGTGAAGGAGTGATAGCTGTTGATAAAGAAGGTAATATTACACTTGCTAATCGTTCTGCACGCCGCTTATTTGTTAAAGCAGGGTTAGCACCAGAGTCAATCGGTTTGTCTATTCGAGAATATATGCCCACCTCCAGATTGGACGACGTTTTGTCTACGGGGGAATCTCATTATGATGAAGAGCAAGTCATAAATGGAGTAGCCATTGTAGTTAATAGGGTTCCGCTAGTGGTAAACGAAGAGATTGTAGGAGCACTTTCTACGTTTCGGGATAAAACAGAAGTTAATATCTTAGCAGAACAGCTAACAGGTGTTAAAATGTATGTGGAAGCGCTTCGAGCACAATCGCATGAATTTATGAATAAACTTCATGTGATTTTAGGAATGGTGCAGATGAATTATTATGATGAGCTAAAAACGTATATTCATCAGCTTGTTAATCATCGTGTCGATGAATCTAGTTCAGTGACTAAATCTATTAAAGATCATGCGTTGGCAGGGTTTCTCATGGGCAAAATGAGTTATGCTAGAGAGGAAAGCGTAGAACTGACGTTTTCCGCTGATGAAGTTATTCCAGAACCTTCAGATGCACACGTTACTCATCATCTCATTACCATTATTGGAAATTTAATTGATAATGCAATTGATTCAGTTTGTCATCAAGCCTCTAAAAAAGTGTCCGTTATGCTTGTGTATAAAAACAATAAGCTTACGATTCAAGTTACGGATACAGGCTGCGGCATTCCTTCCGATACAATGAATCAGGTTTTCAAGAAAGGCTTTTCTACAAAAGGAACGAGCAGAGGGTTTGGGCTGCATTTAGTGAAGCAAACGATTGATGAACTAGGTGGCCAAATCGTTATTGACTCATTTATAAATAGCGGTACCACATTCTATATTGATATTCCGTACGAAACAAGGAGAGATCAAGTTGATTAAAGTATTAATTGTTGAAGATGACCCAATGGTTGCTCAGTTTAATCAAAAGTACATTGAAGAGATAGAGGGGTTTACAGTGGTCGCTGTTGCTCATTCGGGTCATGAAGCCTTAGTGAAGGTAAATGAATATCAAGTTGATTTAGTACTGCTTGATATCTTTATGCCTGGGCAAAATGGTTTGAGAGTTTTACAAGAGATTCGAACAAAGCAAGAGGAAATAGACGTCATTTTTATCACCGCTGCTTCGGATGCTCAAACGATTCAGCAAGCTTTACGCTATGGAGCGATTGATTATTTGATTAAGCCTTTTACATTTGAACGCTTTTATCAAGCACTTTCGGCTTATAAACAAACATTTCGTACGTTAAAACAGCAACCTCAGCTTAATCAACAGGAATTAGACGGGCTGCTGTCTAATAAAAAAATAAAAGAAGCTCCGGTAGAGCCGTTGCCTAAGGGTCTAACGACAGGAACATTAGAAGTCATCGTAGAAGCCATTGTGCATCTTAAAGATCACCCTTTTTCGACCGATGATGTGGCTGAAAAAACGGGAATTTCAAGAGTGTCTATTCGAAAATATTTAAAATTTCTAACAGATATAGGTCTTCTTGGAGAAAGAATGACTTACGGCACAATAGGACGTCCTGTGTATGCGTACTTATACAATGAACAAAACCGTCACTTGCTGCATCACTACCTCGTTGACTTTGAAAAATAAAAAGATTTACCTGTCAGAGACGTCCGGTGCTATTTTGTCGGTGTGAGAATATTTTACTGTAGAGTGCCGGTGAGTTAAGTGGTATGGTTGATAATAACAAAGGAAAAAAAACAAGTCGTTTGACTGAAAAAGAGGTGGTTTCTTGATTGAAAGCATAGAACGCTTGACTGAATTACTGTTATCAGGGAATCAAGATGAAGCTTGGAATATTGTGTGGAAAAAAAGACAGCAGGGTTTCGACACATTTTATATTTTTCAGCAATTCATTTCAGTGTCAATGGCTCAAATCGGTATGATGTGGGAAGAAGATGAAATTTCAGTGGCTGATGAACATTTAGCTACTACTACCTGTGACTATGTTTTGTCACGCTATCAATTGTGTATAAGACAAGAAGTTATTAAAAGTGAAAAAAAAGGTCTGTTTTTGTGTATAGAAAATGAACAGCATTTTTTAGGTTTAAAAATGATTTCCATTCTCTTTGAAGAGCACGGATGGCAGACGAAACTTTTAGGAGCAGATTCTCCGCTTTTACATGCAACGCACGCTGTTGAACAATGGAAACCTGATTTAGTAGGAATCTCGTTCAGTTTAACTCATCATATAGAAAAAGCAAACGAATATATAGAAGGATTAAAAAAGACAAAACATCAGCCGCTTATTTTAGTTGGAGGCCGAGTAGTTTCAAACTATAAGTTTCCTCTTGTTCAAACAAATCAAGTTCGATTTATTGCACAGCTAGAAGAGTTGGAAGAGCTTTTTCATTATCAATCAATTAGGGGGATTAAGGTTGTCGACTATTAAATATGCTCCGCTTCCTGCTTTTATTATGGATGAGGAAATGAATATTCTAGCGCAATCTGATGAAGCAGCCGCTTTATTCGGAGAGGTTCAACATTTTTTAG
Organism: Priestia sp. 3CA3; assembly: GCF_056836725.1. Lineage (NCBI taxonomy): Bacteria > Bacillati > Bacillota > Bacilli > Caryophanales > Bacillaceae > Priestia > Priestia sp. 3CA3. The sequence continues at coordinate 79,964 of NZ_JBXENJ010000011.1, read as the reverse complement.
AAATTGTTGATGAAGATAGTCAGAACAAAGCTAGAAAACGATTAGGAAAGAAGGAAAAAATAAAAACAGAATTAGTCATGCATTCGCGTAAAGCTAAGATGTCTCTTTATACCGTGAATTGCAAATGGGAGCAAGATAAGGCGCATGTAATATGTGTAGAGGAAGATTCTCAAATTAGAATTCTCTCAGAAAAAATCGAACAGCATACAGCGCGTTTATCTGAAACAGACTTAGAACTGCTGCTGCAAAAAGAACGATTAGAAAAGGCCATGAACCGAGTTATAGAGCTGTCGGGACCGTTTATTCATTTATCGAACAACATGGTGCTTATACCTCTGTTTGGCGATTTATTTGAGGAAGTCATCATGAAAAATGAACATCGGCTGCTCAGACAAATAGATGAGGAAACGGTTGATCGAGTTATCATTGATTTTAATGGAATCGGTCAAATTGATGAACGAGGTGTTGCAGCCCTAGAACATTTAATATGGGAATTTCAGCTAATGGGCGTACAGATTTATTTAACAGGTGTGACACCCGATCACAGTCAATGGCTTCACCAGTATCATTTTCAAGCAAATGTAAAATCTATTAGTAACCTAGGTCAGGCCATTCATCAATTTTTTACAACGGCATGAAATGGCTACAAAAAGTGAACACTTCATATAAAGGCAATAAGACAGGGGATCAATACGGATAAACAGGTGATTAAAATTTGGTGAAACACGCGCGTAAAGTAGCTTTAAGAATTTCAATTATATATATCATTATTGGCGCTGTATGGATCTTGATATCTGATAATATATCTAGAACATTAGCGCAAGGTCGTTTTGAAGTATATATTTTTTTTCAACAATACAAAGGTTGGTTTTTTATTTTAGCTACGGGCATTATTTTGTATGGGTTGGTATATAGGAGAGCTTATAAACTAGTGGAGTCCCAGCAAGAGCTCGTAGTGAAAGAACACGAACTTCAAACGAGCAATCAGCACTATCAATCTTTGTTCAAACATAATCCTGATGGTGTTTTTGAAATAAGTAAAACGGGTGAAGTACTTCTTGCTAACCCGGAAGGTGAAGCAATCGTTGGATACTCCAGTGAAGAACTGCAAAAGATGAAACCTTCAGCTCTTATCGCAGCTGAAGAGTTTGATATGTGTAAAGAGTATTTTAAAGAAGTGCTGAATGGAAAAGGTGCTAAGTTCGAAATGAATGTGATCAATAGAAAGCGAGAAAGACGGTTGCTTAGGTGTTCTTTGCTTCCCATTATTGTTCATAAGCAGGTAGTAGGTGTATTTATGATTGCACGCGATATTACTACATACCGTCAAGATGAAGAGCTTATGATAACCTCGGAAAAAATGTCGGTTATTGGACAAATGGCAGGTGCCGTAGCACATGAAATTAGAAACCCCCTTACTTCTTTAAAAGGTTTTGTACAGGTTATGCAAGCCTCTAAGGAAACAAATGACACATATTTAGATATCATGATGTCTGAAATCGACCGCATCAACTTAATCTCCAGTGAAATGCTCATTCTTGGAAAAAAGCAGCATGTATCTTTTGAAAAGACCAATTTATGCGATATTTTAAAACAAGTTATTACGCTAATGGAAGCGCAGGCCAATTTAAATAATGTTTCTATTTTATTGAAAGAAACAGCAAAAAGGCCTATTTATGTTTCGGCTGATGCAAATCAGTTGAAACAAGTGTTCATCAATGTGATCAAAAACGGTGTAGAAGCTATTATTGAGAAAGGCCATATTACAATAACAGTTGAAGAAAAAGATACACGAGCATTGATTCACTTTGAAGACAATGGAATCGGAATGAGTCAAGAGAGGATTGAACAAGTAGGGACGCCGTTTTATTCTACAAAAGAAGCTGGAACGGGCTTAGGGCTGGCCGTGTGTTACAAAATCATGGAGCGTCATCAAGGTACCATGCATTTTAAAAGCGGTAAAGGAAAAGGGACAACGGTTACTATTGATATGCCAATTACAGAACGAAACAGCCGCCTTTCGTAGTTCAGAGAGGCGGTTGTTTTCTTGAAAAAGATGAAGTAAGCAGCTGGGCCCTTTGCGTCCGGATCCATATAGGACATAAAACCTCCTTCTTATACAAGTTTTCGTCCATAATAAAGAGGATCATATTGTTTTCTATAGAAGCAATAGTGTATCATAGTTGAAGCTATGTATATCGATGTAGAAAAGTTAAGGCAACAATCGACTTTTCTACTGACGGATTGACAGGGTCCCTTGGGATAAGGAAGGTTTATTTATAAATAGAAATTAAGGTCAGTATTAACGCACATGGCCACTGATACATTCGTTTAATTGAAATAAAAAAATCGTTTATAATATCGAGAAAAGCATGGAAAAGGAGATAGATATGAGTCAGTTTATAGAGACTTTACAGCCTTTTTTACAAGAGGCGTGGAAAAAAGCAGGGTTCAATGAGCCTACTGCCATTCAAACGAAAGCTATTTCAGAGATTTTAGCTAATAAAGATGTAATAGGAGAATCCCCAACGGGAACAGGAAAGACACTGGCATATTTGTTGCCTGTCTTACATCGCATTCAGCCGGGACCATCTCATGTTCAAGCGGTTATTTTAGCATCTTCCCATGAATTAGTTATGCAAATTCATGGTGAAATTCAAACTTGGTCGCAGGGAAGCGGTATTTCAAGCGCTGCGTTTATTGGCGGAGCAAATATGAAACGGCAATTAGAAAAACTCAAAAAGCGCCCTAATATCATTGTTGGTACCCCAGGACGTTTGAACGAATTAATTAAAATGAAGAAATTAAAAATGCACGAAGTCAAAACAATTGTGATTGATGAAGCGGATCAATTGTTTGTACCTGAGCATGTTCAAACGGTTCAACAGATTGTAAAAATGGCGTTAAGTGATCGTCAAATCCTAGTCTTCTCAGCTACTGTATCAGAACGTACCAAATCGCTAGCGAAAGACATGATGAACCAGCCTCTTGAAATAGAGGTAGGAAGAGATGAACTCCCAGCTTCGAAGGTAGAGCATGTATACATCAAAAGTGAAGCTAGAGATAAAGTGGACGTGCTTAGAAAACTAGTTCGTCAAGAACAAATGAAAGCTTTAGCCTTTTTTAAAGGGATTGATACTCTGATCGAGTTTGAAGAAAAATTAACATTTAAGCGTGTAGAAGCAGGCTCTTTACACAGTGAAACGAAAAAAGAAGATCGTGCTACGACGATTAAAGGGTTTCGAAAAGGAGATTTCCCTGTCTTATTAGCAACGGATGTCGCAGCTAGAGGATTAGACATTAAGGGATTGACGCATGTAATTCATATCGATGTTCCTCAAGATGCAGATCAATACGTACATCGCTCAGGTAGGACAGGCAGATCGGGAGCAGAAGGTACAGTCATTTCTCTTGTCACTGAACGAGAAGAGCGAAATTTAAAACAAATCGCACGTGAACTTCAACTTTCATTAGCGAAAAAAGAGCTTTATATGGGCGAAATCGTCGATGAAGGTACAAAAGAGCAGTCCCGTACAGCTAAAAAACCTTCAAAAAAGCCATTTAACAAGAAAAAGAAACAAAAAGGTCGTATGTAAACTAGGTATTCTTCCTTTTTATAACAGCAGTGTCACAACCTAAAAAGCAACGTCTACTGCTTTATTACAGCAGCTTGGCGTTGTTTATTTTCTCTATTTCCCTTGTATAAATAAGTAAAAAAAGAGAAATGTAGATATTTTTTCCTAGGTATGAAAATAGTTTGAATGATGGATTTTGTTTTTTGTAACCTTATTTTAACATTACTTTAAGAGACTTCTAATAAAAGAGGAAGAAGGACGTGGGGACATTTTATGGATGCAATTGATGATCTCTTTGACGACATAGAGCGAAGAAGAAAAAGCAAAGAATATAGTCGAGATGCAGATCAATTAGAATCATATTTACATGAAGTTCAACGTATCATGGAATTTCTTGAAGAAGGTATCTATCTGTTTCAAAATTCGCACCAACAATATGCGTCAGATTGGTCAGGGCGTTCTAAGAGCTCATATGAGGATATTTATAATGATATTACGCAATCTACTTTTCATCTGTACGACGTAAGGGATGAATTGTTTCAAACTTTACGCTTAGAAATTTCACGATTAAGAGAGCTAGCATCGGCGTAATAAATAACATTATCGACTCACTCCTTTAGAAAGTGAGTCTTTCCGTATAGGCTTAAAAAATGTTTGGATGATGACTGAAGGCTTACAAGAGATAGGGGGACGGACATACATGGAGATAAAAGTAAATCCAGAGGTGCTGCAGACATTTGCAGAGCGAATTCAACAGTCTCATTCACAGACGGCTGATGCACTTCAAAAACTAAGCTGGGAAGCTACAAATCTACATTTCTTGTCTGTTGCAGATATTGATAAAGTGCTGGACTTGCAGGAAGAGTTACAGCATATGATTCGCAAACTTGATTCGCTAACGGAAAATGCACATTTATTAGTAAAAGACACTGCGGAGCAAATGAGAAAAGCAGATGGAGAGCTAGAAGGCTCTTCAGGCTGGACGGAGTTTTGGTCGAGCGTATGGAGCGATGGGAGCGCCCATTCGCAAGATACGTGGAATGACATAAAGAACTTAAAAGAATGGAACACGTATGACAATATGCATAGAACGATTGAAAAACCTCTAGGTACTCTTAATGTTATGTGGAATTCGCTTTCTATGTCTTGGGAAGAAAAAGTAGTGAATGGTTCTACATGCAGTCGAACGGAATTTTTTACTTATGGGGTTATTCAAATGGGATTGGGCATTTTAAGTCAGGAGATGAATCCTTCAAACATTATGTTTAGTGACAGCACAGAGGAAGTGAAGAGAGAATGAATGAAGTATATGATGGCGCTGGAAGTGAAATGGTACAGTTCCTTACAGGGTTGTCTCAGCAATGAAGTATACATTTAACTTATTAGAAAAATCGTTAATTGAAGCAATGAAAGATAATAAAAAAATTGCTCAATTTTATAAAACTTTAATGAATAGTAATTTATGGCTAGTTGTTAGCTCAGAACATGTAGCATCAGATATATTAATTGCAGAGCACTACGTTCAGACGATGAAAAGTGCAGCGTATCGATATTTACCTGTTTTTTCGTCAAAATATCCGATTGAACAGATGCTAAAAGATGAAAAGACCGTATGTGTATCATTTAAGGATATGCTGCCTGTATTAAATGAAGAAATAGCCATATTACTTAATCCTGACACGCCTCTCTCAAAATTATTCATCCCGGAAGAAATAAGAATGTTAAAAGAAGATCAAAATTATTTTAAGCAGTAGCCAAGGCGATAACAAGCACATGTCCTTTTTTCAAGCATGTCTGAATCTTAAATAAATAGGATATATATAGGCAGGGCCTTAAACAGGCTGCTGCTTTTTTATTACTAGTAAATAGTTCTATAGATAATAAATAGAAATGTAATTTAATAGTCTTATAGTTTTTATTTTCCTTTAAATAGGTACCTATAGATTAGATGGAAAAGGTTTAAATGAGAACAAAATCTTGGTTTTTCAGGTTTTATTTGCATTTTTTAGGGGTATTTGTAGATACATATTCTCATTTTTGGAGGCTTTTGCAAGTAACCTTTGACCTTATCACTAGAGTTTCTTACAATAATAGTAAATATATAAACCGAAGGAGAGATATGTATGTCAGGAATTATTCGCGTAACACCAGCAGAGCTTCGCGACATGTCAGGTCGCTATACTAACGAAAGCGGTCAAGTTCAAGAACTAGTAAGCCGTCTTGATACAATGAAAAATCAACTTCAAGATATGTGGGAAGGTGCTTCAAGCGAAGCGTTTGCTGCTCAATACGAAGAATTAAAACCTTCTTTCGTTGAAATGTCTAACCTACTTACAAAAATTGCTAAGCAATTAGACGACTCTGCAAATGTTCTTGAAGATACAGATAACCAAATCGCTAGCCAAATCCGCGGTTAACTTCATCTAATAATCTAAGTGAAGTAATAAAAGGAGCGCCCCATTCTCAAAAGATGAAGGCGCTTTTTCTATGTTTTGAGGTGATGAAACCCTATGTATATAGAAGTAACAGTAGACTTAAAGCACTATACAGGTGATCGGTTCGATTTGCGACTATCAAACTATCATTCAATCAAAAAAGTAGTCGAGATCGTTTGGCAAGCTAAAAAGATTACTCAATCACCAAAGGACGGTGCGTGGATACGTGTTTCAAATAAAAATCTTATTTTCTCGGGAAATGAGACGATGATTAACTGCGGAATTACCACAGGTGATTGTATCGAAATTCTCTAAAGGAGTCTATTAGAATGTCAGAGAAGAAACCGACTTACTTAGAAGAGCAGCTCGAAGCTGTAATGACACGTCATAATAATGAATATACATTTGTTTTTCAAAAAGAAAAAATTCGACTTGATCGTTCTGTTGAAATTGAAATGTTAAAGGATGTAAACACGGCTTTTCAAAAAGAAATCATGATGAGCGATGATGAACTCAAAATAACAATTAAGCCTACCTCTGAATTTCAACCTTTTACAGCATTAAGGGGAAAAGAAGAACAGCAAAAGTGGCTGTTTGCAGATCAGCTTATCAAAAAGGTAAAGCAGCATTCTTTTTCAAGGCTGCATTTGTTGATTTGTCCAGAAAATATCATTTTTGATAAAAGTTTAAGTCCTGCTTTTTTACATTATGGAGTGAAAGAAAGTTTACCTCCTTATGAGCCTAACGAGGAACAAAGCTTTCAGGAGTTAAAGGCTACGATAGCGGCGGCCGTTGACTCATCGCATACATTTGAACAGTATTTTAAGTTATACGAGACCTTGCAATTAAAAGAAGACGCTAAAAAAATAATGCATATCAGCAATGAGGAAGAGTTGAGTCAATTTGTTCAGCATAAGCTAACCCAAATTGAAAAACATCAAAAGACACTTGTTCAACTTCCTCAAAAACGCTGGACCATTTTTAAGTTTTCATCTGTCGGTATACTTGTCTTATTAATTCCAGCTCTTATTTATACTTTTTATTCTTATTTTTTTGCTCAGCCGAAACAAGAAGCATTTGTAGAAAGCAACGAATACTTTCTTGAAAAAAACTACAGCAAAGTAGTCGACACACTTGAAGATTACGATATTGAAAGTATGCCTAAAATTGTGCAATACGAAATAGCAACCTCCTATCTTGTTAATGAAAAGTTGGGAGAGGAGCAAAAGGCAAATGCTTTAAAGACTATTACGCTTCAGTCAGATCCTCAGTACTTTGCCTATTGGTTTTACATTGGCCGAGGAGACAACAAAAAAGCTTTAGAAGTGAGCAGGTTGTTAGAAGAACGTTCGTTAATTATCTATGCATTAATGAAATACGAAGGTCAGCTAAAGACAGACAACGATTTAGCGGCTGATAAAAAGCAAGAAGAGCTTGATAAAGTAGCGAATGAACTGGAAGAATTCAAGAAAGAAAATGATCAGCAAGAAGCGGAAGCAGCCAAGCAGCAAGAAGAGAAACAGGCTGAGGAAGCACAGGCGGCCAAGCAGCAGGAAGAAGAACAGAAAGCTGCAGAAGCCGAGAAAAAGAAACAAGAAGAGCAGAAAAAACAGCAGGAAGATCAATCGAAGTAGGGAGGTAGTTGTATGAATATGCTTTGGATAGTTAGTGGGCAAACGTATCAGCAGCTGCCTATAGATTTTAAAACCTTTCGCCAAGCAACGGTTGGAAACACGCAGCATCAAACGTTTACTTTTTCCTATCCGTTTGAGAAAGGTCAAATGACGCTGTCATCTGAAAAGAACGGCCGGCTCTTGATTTCCTACGGAGAAGAAAGGATAGCAGAGCTGTCTGTTTCTGAGTCGTTTGTATGGCGAGAACAAGGACAGGCTTTAACCTTTGCCCTTACAGAGACGGCTGTCAAAGAAGCTGTCTATTATATTGATTACGGATCAGAAGTCTCGTTTTCCACAAGTGATGAAGCAGCTGATGTGTATCAGCAGAAAGAAAAGTATGTAGTAGAGCCAAAAGAAGGATTTTACTTATCAAAGATAAACGGGAAGTGGAAGGTCTTTTATAACCAAGAACGGCTTTATCTTAATGGACACCGAATAGAAGAGAATAGGAACCTTCAGCCCGGAGATCTTATTTTATGGTCTTCTATGACGATTCAATTAATCGAAAAAGATTTGCTGAAGATTCAAAGCTACTATGATTATGCATCTAAGCTTCCGGCTACGGCGCAACCTATTTCTGAAATGAAAAAGAAGTACCCGGTTTATAGACGGACACCGCGCATGATATATGATTTGCCTAATGATAAGGTGAGCTTGTCCTTTCCGTCTCAAGACAATGATGAAAATAACCGAAGCTTATGGCTTACCATTTTACCCCCATTAGTCATGCTTTTAGTCATGGGTACGGTATCGATTATTCAGCCCAGGGGAATTTTTATTATTATATCTGTCATGATGTTTACGACCACGCTGATTGTATCTACCGTTCAATATTTCAAAGATAAAAAACAGCGCAAGAAGCGCCAAGAGCGTCGTCGTCGAATTTATACAAAGTACTTAGAGAACAAGCGCGAGGAATTACAAGAACTAGCATCAGTTCAACGAGATGTATTATCTTATCATTTTCCAACGTTTGAACGAATGAAATATTTAACAGAACAGATTTCCGATCGAATTTGGGAACGAACTGTGGAAAGCAGTGATTTCTTACAGGTGCGTCTTGGAAAAGGAACAGTTCCTGGAAGCTACCAAATTTCTTTAAATAGCGGAGATATGGCTAATCGAGAAATTGATGATTTGCTTGAGCAGTCTCAGCACATGGAAAAAGTCTATCGAGAAGTCAAAAATGCGCCTGTTACCGCTCACTTAGGTTTAGGCTCTATCGGTCTGGTAGGAAAGATGAAGACGGTGAAGAATGAACTGCATCAGCTTGTAGGACAGCTGGCATTCTCCCACAGTTATCATGATGTGAGATTCGTATTCATTTTTGATGAAGAAGAATATAAAGAGTGGGAATGGATGAAATGGCTCCCTCATTTTCAGCTGCCTCATTCTTTTGCGAAAGGCTTCATTTATAATGAACAAACGAGAGATCAGCTTTTATCTTCTATTTACGAAATGCTGAGAGAACGCGACTTAGATGAAGCAAAAGGAGAAGGGGTTTTCTTGCCTCACTTTGTTTTTATTATTACGAATCAGCAGCTAATTGCAGATCACGTTATCTTAGAGTATTTAGAAGGGTATCACCCTCATCTTGGGTTCTCTACGATATTTGCGGCAGAGACGAAAGAAAGCTTAACGGAGCATGTTCACACACTCGTTCGTTATATTAACGAATCCGAGGGGGATATATTAATTCAAAAGCAAAAAGCTGTGAATATTCCATTTCAGCTTGATAAACACACGCTTGATTATAATGAAAGATTTGCAAGGATGCTGCGGACATTGGATCACCAAGTTGGCATGACCAACTCAATTCCAAATAGCGTTTCATTCTTAGAATTATTTAAAGCAAGAGAAATTGGTGAGCTGGATATCGTGCAAAGGTGGCACACCAATGAATCAGCTAAGTCGCTAGCGGTTCCAATTGGTTTAAAAGGAAAAGAAGATATTGTTGAACTAAATCTTCATGAAAAAGCTCACGGCCCTCATGGATTACTTGCAGGTACGACGGGGTCAGGGAAAAGTGAATTTTTACAAACGTACATTCTTTCTCTAGCGGTGAATTTCCACCCCCATGAAGTCGCATTTTTATTGATTGACTATAAGGGCGGAGGAATGGCTCAGCCGTTTAAAAACATGCCTCACCTGCTTGGAACCATTACAAATATTGAAGGAAGTAAGAATTTTAGTACAAGAGCCTTAGCTTCTATTAAAAGTGAATTAAAGCGACGCCAACGCTTGTTTGATAGATATGAAGTCAATCATATTAATGATTATACAGATTTATATAAGCAAGGTATGGCAGAAGAACCTCTGCCTCACTTATTCTTAATCTCGGATGAATTTGCTGAGTTAAAAAGTGAAGAACCAGAGTTCATTCGCGAATTAGTCAGCGCGGCGCGAATTGGACGTAGTCTAGGCGTTCATTTAATTTTAGCAACACAAAAGCCAGGCGGTGTTATTGACGACCAAATTTGGAGTAATGCGCGCTTTAAAGTAGCGTTAAAAGTCCAAGATGCCGCTGATAGTAAAGAAATCTTAAAAAATGCAGACGCTGCTTCTATTACGGTGACGGGTCGGGGCTATCTGCAGGTTGGAAATAATGAAGTGTATGAACTGTTTCAGTCAGCCTGGAGCGGCGCGCCGTACATGGAAGATACGTATGGGGCTGAAGATGAAGTAGCCATTGTCACAGATCTCGGGTTGATTCCTTTATCTGATGTATCTACTCAGCAGACGTCATCCAAACAAGCGGAAGCAGAAATTGATGTTGTGGTGCAAAAAATCGAACAAACGCAGCAGGAATTAGGTATCAAAAAATTAAATAGTCCATGGCTGCCGCCTCTTAAAGAGAGATTGCTTCGCAGTGAGTACAAAGAGAAGCGAGACGGCGTATTCCCAATTGGCTTAATTGATGAACCTGAAAAGCAAAGTCAAACGGTATATAACTATCAGCTGATGGACGACGGAAACATTGGTATATTTGGTTCGTCAGGATACGGTAAATCGTTTACAGTCATGATGTTGCTTCTTAGTCTAGCTGAAAGACAGAGCCCAGAGCAGCTTCATTATTACATTTTTGACTTTGGGAACGGTACGCTGCTGCCGCTTCGTCAGCTGCCTCATACGGCGGATTATTTCTTAATGGATCAAATGCGTAAAATTGAAAAATTCATGACGATTATCAAACAAGAAATCGCAAGGCGAAAGCAGTTATTTCAACAGCAGGAAGTTAGCAATATCAAAATGTATAATGCTTTAAGTTCAGAAGAGCTTCCTCTAATTTTTATCACGATTGATAATTTTGATCTTGTCAAAGAAGAAATGCAAGATCTAGAAATGCAGTTCACGCAGCTTGTGCGTGACGGCCAGTCTTTAGGAATTTATATGATCTTTACCGCAACGCGCGTGAATTCTATTCGTCAGTCACTTATGAATAACTTGAAAACGAAGGTGGTTCATTACTTAATGGATCATTCAGAAGCGTATTCTATTTTAGGGCGTACGCCGTATGCGCTAGAGTCTATTCCAGGCCGGGCTATTATCAAAACGGATCAACCTTATTTTGCACAGCTGTTTTTACCTGCGGAAGGAAAAGATGATTTTGAAATTTTTGATGCAGTTAAGCTGCACGTTCAACGATTAAAGAATCAATACGCTGATGCTATTCTTCCGGAGCCGGTGCCAATGCTGTCATCGAAGCTTGTACTTGCCGAATTTATGACGGACAGAAGAGTTATTCGCGAAAAAGGAGTTATTCCTCTTGGGTTAGATGAAGAGTTTGTTCGACCGGTGCATATGAACTTTACGAAAAATAAGCATTGTATCGTCATGGGGCAGACGCAAAAAGGAAAGACAAATGTAGTGAAAGTCATACTGCAAACAGCGCTTGAACAAGGCGTGAAGCAAATCGGACTATTTGATTCGGTTGACCGTGGTTTATCAAGCTATGCAGCTGAAGAGCAAGTTGTTTACATGGAAACAAAAGAACAGATCGTCGACTGGCTTGACCTAACCGAAGAACGATTGCAGCGACGTGAAAATAAGTATTTGGAAGCAGTGCAGGAAGGAACCGTACACGGCCTTTCATTTGCCCCGATCATGCTTGTAGTAGACGGATTTGTACGATTCCAGCAAAACTTAGACAGTGTCTTGCAGGATCGTATTACAAAATTGATGAAAAATTATAGCCACCTGGGCTTTAACTTGATTGTTGCAGGGAACAACAATGAGTTTTCAAAAGGATTTGACGCGTTAACAACAGAAGTGAAGCAAATTGGCCAAGCTGTGTTGTTGATGAAGAAAACAGAGCAAAGCTTATTTACACTTCCTTATGACCGAAAAGAAGCCGACGTTAACCCTGGCTTCGGTTATTATATTAAAAGTGGAAAAGAAACAAGAATTCAAATCCCGCTATGTGTAAGTGAAAGGAAGATCTTAACATGACCGAACAGCGTAAGTATACACTTAAAGTCATATTAGCTGTTGTTTTAATTTTGGCTCTTCCTTCTTTCTTTTTCCAGTATATTGGAGACAACCCGCTACAAGTCACAGAAAACTCAACAAGAACGATTGCGGTTGTTAACGAAGATAATGGAGTAAAAGAAAACAGTGAAAAAGCGATAGAATTTGGAGAAAAAGTGACTCCTCTTTTACAGGAGGGGTCGGATTATCAATGGACCGTGCTTGGACGAAGCGCAGCTACAAGCGGTTTACAGAATGGGAAATATGATGCGGTTATTTATATTCCCTCGACTTTCTCACAAAATATTTTATCGTATCAGGAAAAAAAGCCAGAAAAAGCTACTTTGGAATACAAAGTTCAAAGCCAGCTTAACGCAGTTAATAAGGAAAAAGTAGTAGGGGAATTAGAAGATGCTACTACAAAGGTTAATAATGAAATGTCCTCTTTGTACTGGAGTTATGTATCACAGGAAGTGGATAAGGTACGCGGACAGTTCGATAAAATTCTAAATAAAGAAATCGCCTTTCAAAAAACAATGGTCGCTTTTTATAAACCGAATTCAAAAGATTTAGCAGGTGAATTAAATGATCAAAAGAAAATTCTTCAGCAAATCCAAGATAATGTAAATAAAGCAGAAAAAGGTTCTAGCGACAGACAAGGCGACGTAGAACAGGTTGAAAAGAATTTAAACAGCTTCATTGAATATGTAAATCAATATCAAACATATCAAGAAACACAGAAACAAATGCTTGAAAAAACGCAGGCTCAAAGCGTCGCTGCGATTCAACAAGGGTTGTCTTCCCTTGAATCTAATCAGCCAAGCTCTAAGCAAAATTTTAATGAGCAGGCCAATCAAGTGTTTAGTGGCTTATCTTCCATTCAACAGCAGCTGGATCAAAATCAAAAAGCCGTTGGAGAACTTGGAGATCAACAAGCAGATAACGTCAGTGAACAAGAAAAAGCTCTGCAAGATTTGAACGGCCAAATCATCAGTTCATACAAACAGCAGTCTGAGCAAACAACCCTAAATCAAATTGAAAGCAAGCTAAAGCCGCTTCGTGCGCAGCTAGAGACAGCTTCATCAAATGATGGCGGCGGGGGCTCAACGGATCCAGGGGAAAGTGATGGAACTCAGCCAGACCCTAACCAAGACGGAGAGACGACAACGGACCCTGGAGAAGGTGACGGAACTCAGCCAGATCCTAATCAAGGTGGAGAGACGCCGACGGATCCTGGAGAAGATGATGGAACTCAGCCAGATTCCGGTCAAGGCGAAGGAACGTCAGAACCAATTCAAGTGGATTTATCTCAGCAAACAGCAAAGCTTGATGATATATCAAAAGGGCTTGATGATTTAGAACAGCAGCTTCAAGGCATGACGAGTGAAACACCCGAAGCGCCTGAAGCACCTGAGACACCTGAGGGCACGGAAACGCCAGAAACGACTGAAACACCGGACACACCGGACACATCAGGTACATCCGATGCTGTGAAAAGTGCGCTTGAAAAAGTGGCTAATCTGAAAACACAGGTACAGGCAGTCAAAGATGAGCTGCAAAATGTAACCGTTCAGCCTGAAACTTCAGGAGAAAATACGGATGCGCTGAAGCAGAAAATTGCCAGTTTGGAAGCAGACGTTAAGTCTTTGACAGCACAGAAAAACAAAGCAGAGAAAGACTTAGAAGAAGCAACCAAGTCGTCGAGCAGTCAAATTGCTAAGCTTCAAGAAGAAAATGAACGATTAAAAAAAGAGAATGAAAAGTTGAAAGAAGACGGCAAAAAACCTTCTAAAGGCAGTGCGGATGTTGATGGTCTCATTACGATGATTAAAAACAAAGAAGATAAAATCTTATCTTCTCCAAACCTTTCAGCTTCTCGAAAGGAAAAGCTGAGCAATACATTCTCAGGTAAGATTAAAAGCAGCAGTGCCGAAGATCTGTTAAAGTACTACGGTGATTTATCGCAGTATGATTTGACTTTAGCTCAAGTAGGAAATACAGACATACAGAACAGCGTCCTTAACAATGACTCTATTAAAGGAAGTTTGCAGCAGGCGTTAGCTGGAACCGTTTCTTCTCAAGACGCGCGTAAGCAAATCCAACAAAACCTGTCTCTAACAAAAGAAGAGTTAGCACAGTTCCAAAGTTCAGTGCAAGATTTTGCTGATCAATATGGACAAACAGTTGATGCTGAACAAGCATCGATTATGGAAGAGCTATCAGCTATTCAAGAAAAAGCAAATGCAATGAATCAAGAGCTTCAATCTAGCGCAGGTGAAGATCAAGCATTAGAAAAGAAAGAAGCTCCAGACGTAACAGGCTTAATGACGCTGCAGCAAAGCATGGGTCAAGAGTTGAAGGGAATGAACGAACTCATTTCATCTTTAGGTGAAAGACAAGCTAATGTTGTCACGTACACAGATGAATTGCAGAAGCGTGTAAATGAAGTTCAGGATAAGGCTGACACGCTTAACAGCAAGTGGGCCCAAAACGTGGATTCAACGAAGTTGGTGCGAGGCCAGGTATACCGCTTGTTAAATAATACATTAGTAGATGGACAGAATAACGATTACGTTTATCATTATTTAGCAAATCCTCTTCAAGTAAGCGGTGAAGTGCCGGCTGAAAAAGTAAAAGAGGTTCCACCGGTTGTCATTTTGGTTATTATCTTAATCAGCAGCCTACTAATTGGCTATTTCAGTCAATACTACCGACATGCACCGATGCTTGTAAAAGGTACGCTCTTTGGATTATTGAATTTGATTGTAGGGTTAATGGTAAGTATCTTTAGCCTTAATATTTATTCGTTATCGGGAGACCGGGCAATGGAATGGTCAATCTTTACGATCGTCTTATTGCTTGCTTCATCTATACTTGTACGTATTGCTTTCTTATTAGGAAGCTTCGCTGGATGGGTGACGACAGTAGGGTTGATTTTATTTTATATTACCCCGCTTCTTAACTTATCTATGCCAAACTTTAATTACGAAGATCCAGTATCTAAAGTGTACATGTCCATTCAATATGATACGCAGTCTCTGTTTGGACAGGCGCTTATTGTATTACTGGGAATGACTGCCGTTTTAAGTGTTCTGCCATCTATTATTCGTGCTTTAAAGACGACTAAAGAGGTTGAAAATGATGAAACCTATAGTGCTTAGTAAGAAGATTGGAAGTGTTGTTCTTATTTTTTCACTTTTTTGTTTCCCTATAGCAGCAGCGGCTGAAGCTGATGATGGAAACGTTGAAGAGATTAAACCAAATGTATATAAAGATGATCCCATTAACTTAGACCCCGAATCTTTGCTAGAAAATAAAAAAGAAGTAGGAAATATTCCGGAGGAAATAAAGGATCTTACATTTGAAAAAGAGGAAGATGCAGAGAAAGAGAGTTTAAAAGAAAGTCTTTTTGCGAACGCATCAGCTGAAGATAATACGATTTCTGCGAAAGCAAAAGAATATAACTTGTTTTCTTCTAAAAACACTTCCTACAAGAAAGATCGGACAGAACAAACGGCTTCTGAAAAGTCATCAGATCTACAATGGTTTTATTTATTATTGATTGGTGTGGGGGTTGTTGTATTATTTGTGGTTTTAATACCGCGCATTAGCCCTCAGCCTTCTGTGAAAAAATGAAAAAACCTCGCTGTTAATCAACAGCGAGGTTTTTGCGTATAGACGTAAATTTACAGGCGGCGGAAGCCTTCTTCAAACAAATAATCTTCTGCTTCTTCGTAAGATAAAAATGCTGCCTCCAAATTCAAGCCAGAATAAATATTCCACAGGTCATCTTCATGAACAAGTAAAAGCGTTGCATTGTCTGGACCGTTCCAGCGCTGTTCATTTCCATTCCCTACAATAGCTTCTTCTCTAGCTGTATCAGGAAGGGTAGACAAAGATTCAATAGAAGCTTCAATAATTAATCGAAGATCTTCTTCAGTGTAATCACGGATATTCACAAGACCTTTGTCATTTGTTTCATATCCTTTTAAAAAACCTGCATATACAAATCCATTTCCGTTAGGATGCAGATGATGCACAACAACCGTTTTATCGTACACGCTTTCTTCATAATGAAAATTCACGCGTCCTAAAGATACATCTTTTCGATGCAGCTCTGGAAACGATGAAATAATAGCTAATTTTTCGTCAAAACTAAGCATAGACAATCCTCATTTCTATTTAAATCATTTCATTTTCTGAAATGGTATAAGCTCTTTTACGATTCGGTTGATTATACCATATATAAAGAAAGACACATAATGCTTTTTCCAGTGTGGACTTTTAAAAATATAACCCTTCGCATAAAGCAGCCGCCACTGTAAAGAAGAACACATCTTTTTCACTATAAAACTTAACAAAAAACAGGCAGGGAATTCACAGTGAAAAAATAATATAAAGAGGTGGAAGGAAACGAGTTTTTAAACCTATCATAAGGAGGAATAAAAAAGTGAGATTACATGCTCTATGTAAAAAAACATGGGTAATGTCCCTGCTTGTTTTTGCTCTTGTAGTGAGCTTAACTCCTGTTAGTCAAGCAGCGGCATCTTTATCTGTGTCACAAGCTCTTGAAAATCAAAACAATAGTGTACAAGCTGTTAAAGGATATGTAGTAGGTCAACCTACAGGCACATCTACAGTTATTACGAGCAATTACCCAAACGATTATGCACTTGCTCTCGCTGACAGTGCAAATGAAACCAACACAGACAAGATGGTATACGTTCAAATTCCTTCAAATTTGCGAAGTACATTTGGACTTCAAAGTCGCTCGGAGTTAAAAGGGAAAAGTCTTACTGTTACGGGCACACTCACCCCTTACTTTTCACACCCAGGAATAAAATCAGTTACTTCTATCAGTACAGAAACAGGAGGAACTGATCCGACTCCAGACCCCACAGAGCCAACTGTTCCAGTAGAAGACTATTATCGTACCGCAGCTGGAAAAACAGGAAACACCTTAAAAACAGAGCTTCATAACATTATTGACCATCACACAGAACTTTCGTATTCAGCCGTATGGGAAGCTTTAAAGAAAACGGATGAAGATCCAGCTAACGCAAATAACGTTATTTTGCTCTATACGGGGCGTTCACAGAGTAAGAGTACAAATGGAGGCGGAGTGGACGATTGGAATCGTGAGCACGTCTGGGCAAAGTCTCACGGGGACTTTGGAACAGCTATGGGTCCTGGAACAGATCTTCATCATTTACGTCCAACCGATGTGTCTGTAAATGGTACGAGAGGAAACTTAGATTTTGATAACGGAGGGACGGAACATAGCGAGGCACTCGGAAATTATTTTGACAGTGATTCATGGGAACCTCGAGATGAAGTAAAAGGTGATGTGGCTCGTATGTTGTTTTATATGGCCGTACGCTATGAAGGCGATGTAAGTGATGAGCCTGACTTAGAACTTAATAACACAGTGAATAATGGCACTGCTCCTTATCATGGGAAATTATCTGTGCTTCTTCAATGGAACGCCGAAGATCCAGTAGATGATCGAGAACGACGCAGAAATGATATTATTTATTCAGACTATCAGCATAACCGCAATCCGTTTATTGACCATCCTGAATGGGTGAATGAGATTTGGAACTAATGTAGGAGGCGTCCTGGCGGGGCGTCTTTTTTTTATAAAAGAAAAAGGAAAAAACTAAAATCCGCCGAATACCTATAGGTGATTTTGAAAAAATGGAGGGAAGCTATGAAACAGCTATGTAAAAAAGGATTGGCTTTTATTTTGGTGCTCATTTTTGTTAACGCTTTCATTTTGAATCCACTTAATGGAGCGGCTGCCGTAGATGGAAAATCAATGAATCCTGGTTACAAAACCTACTTAATGGCGCCTTTAAAAAAGGTAACAGACTATACAACATGGGAAGCGTTTGAGAACGATTTACGCAAAGCGAAACAAAATGGATTTTATGCGGTGACAGTAGACTTCTGGTGGGGAGATATGGAGAAGAACGGCGATCAGCAGTTTGATTTTTCCTATGCTCAGCGCTTTGCTCAAGCTGCTCGTAATGCAGGTATAAAGATCGTTCCTATTATTTCTACTCATCAGTGCGGCGGTAATGTTGGAGATGATTGTAACGTTCCGCTTCCGTCTTGGGTATGGAACTTAAAAAGTGATGACAGCCTTTACTTTAAATCTGAAACAGGTACGACAAATAAAGAAACGTTAAGCCCGCTTGCAACTGACGTTATTTCTAAGCAATACGGAGAGCTCTATACGGCATTTGCGCAAGCGTTAGCACCTTATAAAGACGTGATTGCTAAAATCTATTTATCCGGAGGCCCTGCAGGTGAAATTCGTTATCCGTCCTATACAGCAGCAGACGGAACCGGCTATCCGTCTAGAGGAAAATTTCAAGTGTATACGAACTTCGCCAAAAGCAAGTTTCAATCATATGCTTTGACTAAATACGGTTCACTCGCCGGCGTCAATCAGGCATGGGGAACCAATTTAACCTCTGCATCGCAAATTTTACCGCCATCAGATGGCTATCAGTTCTTAAAAGATGGTTATTCAACAGCTTATGGAAAAGATTTCTTAGCATGGTATCAAGGAGCTTTGGAAGATCACACAAAACGTATTGGACAGTTAGCTCATCAGGCTTTTGATGCCACCTTTAACGTACCAATCGGTGCAAAAGTGGCGGGAATTCATTGGCAGTATAATAATCCGACGATTCCTCATGCTGCAGAAAAACCTGCTGGATATAATGATTACAATGCGCTTTTAGACGCTTTTAAAACAGCTAAATTAGATATAACGTTTACGTGCTTAGAAATGACGGACAGCGGAAGTTATCCCGAATATTCTATGCCAAAGACGCTTGTACGCCAAGTAGCAGGTATTGCGAATGCAAAAGGAATTGTTTTAAACGGGGAAAATGCTCTAACTATAGGCAGTGAAGATCAATATAAAAAAGCAGCTGAAATGGCCTTTAACTATAATTTTGCAGGATTTACTTTGCTTCGTTTCTACGATGTCATTAACAATGATACGCTGATGGGGCAATTTAAAAATACGCTGGGCGTTACACCAGTTGCGCAAACGGTTGTAGTAAAAAATGCGCCAACTGCGGTAGGAGAAACGGTTTATATTGTTGGAGACAGAGCTGAGCTAGGTCAGTGGGATACGTCCCTTTATCCAATTAAATTAACATATAATTCATCTACAGCCGATTGGAGAGGCACCGTCTATTTTCCTGCGAGTCAAAATGTTCAATTTAAAGCAATTGTGAAGAGAGCTGATGGCTCGTTAAAAGCATGGCAGCCTTCGCAGCAATATTGGAGCGTGCCGTCAACAACAGCAACTTATACAGATAATTGGTAAACAAAGCCGCATAGCAAACGCTATGCGGCTTTGTTTTGAACATAAGAATTATTTCCAGTTCGCTTGAATAAACTCATCTCGACCAGACTTAGCGCGGTCTTCTTTATAATGCTTTGGATTTTTCTTGTGGAAATCTTGGTGATACTCTTCCGCTTCATAAAACGCAGAGGCAGGAAGGATGCTTGTCACTATTGGTTTTTTAAAACGTCCGCTTTTTGCGACCTCTAGCTTTGTCTCTTCAGCTTCCTGCTTTTGGCTATCGTTATGGTAAAAAATTGCTGTTCGATACTGCGAGCCTCGATCTTGGAATTGACCTCCATCATCTGTTGGATCAATTTGCGGCCAATAAAGATCTAACAAACGTTTATACGGAAACACTTCAGGGTCAAATGTGATTTGAACCACTTCGTAATAACCGCTTGTGCCAGATTTTACTTGCTCATAGGTAGGGTTATCCACAGTTCCCCCCATATATCCTGATACAATGCCGTGAATACCTTCTAGCTCTTCAAATGGTGTAACCATACACCAGAAACATCCACCTGCAAATGTAGCTTTTTCCATACGTAATCCCTCACTTAATCCGTTGTTATGAAGGGTATTATAACAAATTTATATTGAAACAGCTAGAAAAGGGTTTGTAGGTTGTGTAAAAGCTGTGGATAAAGATAAATATCCACAGCTTTTACACAATAAACTCGGCTATGTTGAAGATTGAAAAATGCAGGAGAGAAGAAAGAAAAAATGATAGAATAGATGAGGTGTATATATCGATGTAGCAGAGATTAGGCGGCAGAAGCAGGATCTATGCGGCATCTAGATAAATAAAGTTAGTACGTTAGTAACAAGAGGTAAGAAACAGCATATTCGCGCTGTTAAATAAATATACAAAGATAATAGGAGAGTTGAATATGTTACAAGATAATCTCATCCTAGAGCACTATGGATTAAATGAATTAAATTTTGATACGATCAAAAGCTACCGGGATCGATTTGCTGAAGTAAAACCAGCTCATCCTTGGAATGCGCTTGAAACAAAAGAGTTTTTATACAAAGTAGGAGCATGGGGAAAGGTAAGAGATACCCATAAAGAAGGAGTTACGCTCGCAGGCCTGCTTTTATTCAGTGAAGAACGGATTATCACAGAAGTTTTACCACAATACTTTTTAGAATACCGGGAAAGTAAAGGGAATGAAGAATGGACAGAGCGTTTTACCTCTCAAGACGGGACGTGGTCAGGAAATATTTTTGATTTTTATTTCCATATTCATGAAATTGTTCGCAATAGCGAACCCCAGTCGTCAATCGCTTCCTCTTTAACAGAAGTTTTAATCAATATGCTTATTCATGCAGATTATAATGGCGAGGGCGGCGTTATTTTAGAAAAGCAACCTTCTCATTACGTTTTTTCTAATCCAGGTCTTTTGTTAGTACCTACAGATTCAGTTTTTAGTAAAACCGTTAGTCAGCTTCGAAACCCGAATATCGTTAAGCTATTCAGTTTACTAGGGCTATGTGAACGTTCGGGCTCTGGCTTGAAAAAAGTGAAGCAAAACTGGAGCTTGCATCATTATAAAAAGCCTTCTGTTGATCAAGATGTTTCTATGCATCGTACGGTAGTCACGTTATCTCTGTCCACTCAAGAAAGACAGGTTAGTTCTTCTGAAAAAGACACTTATCATACGTCTGTAACTGATTTGGGAAATAATTTTAAAAGTGTCGAAAAATATCAAAACATACCTGAAAACAATGTCGAAAATAACTCCTATAATAAAAATAAAGACTCTTATAATAAAGATTTATTAGAGGAGTTAAACTCATGTAATAACGACAATAACTCCTATAATAAAGAAGAAAACTACTATAATAGTGAACTTAACTCATATAATAAAGATGATTACTCCTATAATAGTTATCAAAGCTCCTATAATAAAGAATCGGAAGATGGTTCTTCTAATTCAGTGAATGGTGAGGATATTGATACGAAGCTATGGGATATTGCAGCGCTGGCTCGTGAAAAAAAACGGCTTTCGCCTAATCAGATGGAGCATATTATTCTTGAATTATGCAAAGAAAAACCGCTCATGCTTAAAGAGTTTGCTTATTTACTAGAAAGAACGCCGGATGGAGTACGTAATAATTATTTAACAAAGCTATTACGAAAAGGACAATTACAGTTGAAATATCCAAATCAGCCAAACCATCCAAAGCAGGCATATTTATTCCATAAGAAAGATACAGGGAAGTAAATCAAGCAACCGCTAGAACAAATAAAGATTAGGCTGAAAAAATTGATAAGGGAGAGTTTGCTGAAAGCTACAGATCTAAGGGAGAAATTCACCATAAAGTTGCCAAGCTGCCAGACTCTCTTTATATGAGTTCTGGCTCGTATAAAGGAGGAAATAGAGTGTGAAAAGCAAGTGCGTTCTTATTTTTCTGGTGGTTGTATGGCTGTTTAATATGGGGAAAGGAACAGGATGTGGATCAAAGGTGAATGCAGAGATGAATATACCGCTGTCGACGTGGGTGTGGGATACAAAGAAATGGATGTTGGACCAAGAAGCTATCCGTGAAAAACTTCAAGAAAAAAAGGTGACAAAGGTTTATTTACAAATTGACGCTCATCTTTCACCTTCTGTATATAGGCATTTTATCCAACAAGCGCAAGTCCAGGGTATAGATGTCTACGCACTTGACGGCGCTCCTTCTTGGATAGGGCCTTCTGGTATAGAAGAGCAAGACGCATTTTTTAATTGGATAACAGCTTACCAAGCAGAAGCGGAAGAACAACAGCAATTTTCAGGGGTTCATTTAGATATAGAGCCGTATTTGTATAAAAGCTGGAAAAATAATCGAGCGAAAAGTATTCTGCAGTATCAATATGTTATTTCTCAAGCTGCAGTACAGTCTCGTCAGTTACACTTGCCGCTTGCTGTAGATATACCGTTTTGGTTTGACGAAGTTCCATTCAAAAATAGCAACGGTTCCGGTTCGCTGGGGCATTGGATTATTCAGTACGCTGATGAAGTCACAATTATGTCGTACCGAAACCATGCAGATAAAGAAGACGGTATTGCTGACATAACGCAAAATGAACGCAAGTGGGGACGTGTACTATCCACTCCGATTGAAATAGGGGTAGAAACGATGGCTTCAGATGAAGGGGAATACATTTCTTTTTCTGCTAAAGGAGAAGAAAAGATGATGCAAGAGCTGGGTAAGTTGCTTACGAAGTGTCAAGCTAAAAACCCTCCAAGCAGTATAGCTGTTCATCATTTTGATAGCTGGCTACAGATGAAACCATGACAACGAAAAGACCGCTGCATCACTGCAGCGGTCTTTTTGGGTTTAGGGAGTATAGATACAATATAGCCATTTTATTAAAGGACTATACATAAAAAAAGTAACCATTTAAAAAATGGCTACTCACACAAAGGGGGGGAACTTAATCTTATCATTCCCACTTTTTCTAAAAGATATGCCTCTTTTAACCCGTTTTTTTAAAATAATTTAGTCGTCCAAGATTCGCAGTTCCACACGTCTGTGACTACATCTTGATAAAATTCAGGTTCGTGACAAATAATTAAGATACTTCCTTTGTATTCTTTTAAAGCTCGTTTTAATTCATCTTTCGCATCTACATCCAAGTGGTTTGTAGGCTCATCCAGTACAAGAATGTTGGTTTCATTGTTAATCAGCTTACATAGACGGACTTTTGCTTTTTCTCCACCGCTTAGAACTTCTACTTTACTTTCAATATGCTTGGTTGTTAAGCCGCATTTAGCTAACGCTGCACGAATTTCATATTGGGTAAAGTGAGGAAACTCGTTCCATGCTTCTTCAATACACGTATTGTAGTTAGCTGATTTAACTTCTTGTTCGAAATAGCCAATATGCTGGTAATCGCCTTTTTCTACAGAGCCTGAAATCGGTTTGATTTCTCCTAGAATACTTTTTAAAAGAGTTGTTTTCCCGATTCCATTTGCTCCTACAAGGGCAATCTTTTGACCTCGCTCCATTTTTAGATTCAGTGGCTTAGAAAGCGGCTCTTCGTATCCAATGACTAAATCAGATGTTTCAAAAATTAATTTGCTTGAAGTACGAGCACTCTTAAAGTTAAACTCTGGTTTTGGACGCTCTTGAGCTAGTTCAATTACTTCCATTTTATCCAGCTTTTTTTGACGGGACATGGCCATATTTCGTGTCGACACGCGCGCTTTGTTTCTCGCTACGAAATCTTTTAAATCTGCCATTTCTTGCTGTTGTTTTTTATAAGCTGCTTCAAGCTGCTGTTTTTTCATCTCATATACTTTCATAAAATCGTCGTAGTCTCCTACATAGCGATTTAACTCTTGGTTTTCCATATGATAAATTAAATTGATCACGCTATTTAAAAATGGAAGATCGTGAGAAATTAAAATAAAGGCATTTTCATATTCTTGCAAGTAGCGTCGTAGCCACTCAATATGCTGTTCATCCAAGTAGTTTGTAGGCTCATCAAGTAAAAGAATTTCTGGTTTTTCAAGCAATAGTTTGGCTAGCAATACTTTTGTACGCTGTCCGCCACTTAAATCCTGTACGTCACGATCTAAGCCGATATCTTCTAATCCTAATCCGCGTGCAATTTCTTCGACTTTTGCATCGATAACGTAAAAGTCATTGTTTGTTAAGAGGTCTTGAAGCGTACCGACTTCTTCTAATAGTTTTTCGAGTTCTTCTGGTGATACATCCGCCATTTTCTCATAGAGGCCATTCATTTGAGCTTCTAAATCAAATAAATATTGAAAAGCACTTTTTAGTACATCACGAATAGAAAGGCCGCGCTCTAATGCCGTGTGCTGATCTAAATAGCCAACGCGCACTTTTTTAGACCATTCTACTTTTCCCGCATCCGGTTCTAGCTTGCCTGTAATGATGTTCATAAATGTTGATTTACCTTCGCCGTTTGCTCCAATTAAGCCGACGTGTTCACCTTTTAACAATCGAAATGATACATCGTTAAAAATCGCACGGTCACCAAAACCATGGCTTAGATTTTTTACGTTTAATACACTCATGCTGACACACCTTTTCTTTTAAAATATCTATCGTACGTTTCGTTATAAACAAATTGATTCATAACGATTATAGCGAACTTATATACATAAATCCATATGAGTTTTCCAGCCTTGAAAGTCATATAAAATTCACTCGCGTCTTCCTTTCACTTGATTCATACTATATATATATCAATGTAGAAAATCCTTCATGACGACGGGACGGTTATATCGAATCATTCAAATAGAGTATATAGAAGAATAAAAAGGCAGGGGGAAAAGAAATGAACATTTATACGATACTAGTGGCAGGAAGAATGCATAAGGAGCTGGAGGAGATAATCAAACAAAAGCAGCTGTCTCAGACGTTTCGATTTATGGAAGAGCAAGACGTTACAATGGAAGATTTAAACTGGGCTGACGCGCTTTTATCCTTCGGTCCAACGAATTACTTTAAAGACCATAGCTTCAAATGGATTCATTCTCTCGGTGCAGGAGTTGATCGGTTCTTAGAAAGTGCGGATTGGAAAAAGAGCGTGATGTTAACACGTACGGTTTGTTCATTTGGTCAGCGGATCAGTGAATATTGTCTTAGCTATATGCTAGCTGAACTTCAGCACCACGCACAGTTTCAGCATCAGCAAAAACAAAAGCGGTGGAAAGCGGTAGAGCCTCAGCAGCTTTCTGCTCAAACGGTCATCATTTATGGAACAGGTGAAATCGGCGGACGTCTTGCAACCGTTTTAAAATCTTTTGGTGTACGAGTGATAGGAGTATCTAAAAGTGGAAATGAAAAGCCGTCATTTGATCAAGTAGTCTCGATTTCAAATGAGAGAGACTTGCTAAAAGAAGCTGATTGGATTATTAGTACAATGCCGCTAACGAATGAAACAAAAAGCTACTTTGACCAAAAATGGATGAATTTAGTTGAGAATGCATACTTTATAAATGTTGGACGAGGTGCAACTGTAGATGAAAATGCGTTAGTAGGGGCTATTGAGCAAAAGCGTATTCGAAAAGCATACATAGACGTATTTGAACGTGAGCCGTTAACGAAAGAATCTTTTTGGTGGAATCATTCACATATCATCATAACACCTCATATTTCGGCGGTGACTACGCCTGCAGAAGCCGTAGAATGCTTTGTTGAAACGCTGCAAAAAGTTGAGCAAGGCGAATTGCCTTCTAACTTGGTTAATATTGAAAGAGGTTATTAAAGCATTATGATGCGCGTTTCCGCTATGAGGATGGTATACTGAAACTTGCTTTTCTTGGACGAAAAGAATGAAATCTGTTCTTCTAGGGGGGAACAAACGTTGAAGCAAGAAGAATTATTTGAACAAGCACGTGTATTTATAGAGACGTGTTACGCTGAACTTGAAAAAAGCGAAGCGGACAAAAACAGGCGATTAAAAGAAATTCATCAGCAAATTATGTCACTCGGACATTATGATCATACATTTGAAGAGTTAGAGCACGGAGCTCGCATGGCTTGGAGAAACAGCAATAAATGTATCGGACGACTATTTTGGCAATCGCTCAATGTATTTGATAAGCGAGAGGTGAGCACAGTTGAAGAGGTAAGAGACGCTCTTTTTCACCATATTGAATATGCAACAAATGACGGGAAAATCCGGCCTACTATTACGGTGTTTAAACCGAAAACGCAAGCAAAAGAACCGATTAGAATCTGGAATCATCAGCTAATCCGCTATGCTGGGTACGAGACGGAATATGGCGTGATAGGAGATCCTGATTCTGTTGCGTTCACGGAAGTTTGCCAAAAGCTGGGGTGGGAAGGTGAGAAAACTCACTTCGATGTTCTTCCTCTGGTCCTGCAAGTTAATGAAGCGTCACCTCGATGGTTTGAGATTCCAAAACATTTAGTGAAAGAAGTAGCTATTACGCATCCAGAACTTCCTGAATTTGAAGACTTACAGTTAAAATGGTACGCTGTCCCGATGATTTCAGATATGAAGCTAGAAATTGGAGGGATTGATTACGTCGCAGCACCATTTAATGGATGGTACATGGGGACTGAAATTGGTGCCCGAAATTTGGCGGATACGTATCGCTATAATCAACTTCCAAAAATAGCTTCTATGATGGGATTGAATATGGATTACAATGCGACGCTTTGGAAGGACAAAGCTCTTATTGAATTAAACGTTGCGGTGCTTTCTTCTTTCAAACGAGAAGGTGTTAGCATTGTAGATCATCATACGGCTGCTCAGCAATTTCACTTGTTTGAAGAAAGAGAGCAAAAAAATGGCCGCGAAGTGACTGGGAACTGGACATGGTTAATCCCACCGGTTTCACCAGCTACCACACATATTTTTCATAAGCCTTATAAAAATAAAGTATTATCACCAAATTATTTTTATCAAGACGCAGCTTATTAAATGAACAAAAAAGAGAGTACACATGTGTACTCTCTTATTACACGTTAATTAATTTTTGTGTTTATCAAGCAAGTTAGCAAGTACATATGTTTTGTACTTTTCCACTTTGCGGCCTTCATGGTTGCGAACTCCTCGTTTCTTAAGTTCCTCAACATACCAACCTTTGCTTCCTACGTGCATACTCAAACACCCTTTCGTCATTTTTTTAGGATGAACAGAATGAGGTTCATTGTCTGCTCGAATGGAGACATCTTGTCTTTCCAATACGTGCCTCATTGTAACATCTTTTATTTTATGATGAAAGGGAAAAAGGTCAAAAAAACGAGAATGATTTCAGGTGAATTTTAGTTTGTTCATTCCTCGTTTTTTTGAGATAGGAGGAGGAGGTTTAATTCGTCTTTATTTTGGATTAGATCTTCTAATGTATACTGATCTAACACTTTAATGAAGGCTTGCATGGCTTCATGCAAAACACTTTTTAACTTGCAGACGGGGCTAATAATGCAGAAGTTTCCTTCACGGTCAAAACATTCAACAATATGAAAATCTTCTTCAGTTTGACGTACCACTTTGCCAATATTAATGTCTTTTGGAAGCTGAGCTAAACGAATACCGCCGTTTCGTCCTCGGATCGTTTCAATTAAGCCAAGTTTTCCAAGTTCGTGAATGATTTTCATAAGATGGTTCTTTGAAATATTATACGCTTCAGCAATTTCTTTTATATTGCTTAGTTTATTATTATCGCGAACGCCTAAATATAATAAAACTCGCAGTGAGTAATCTGTATATTGTGTGAGCCTCATCTTTTTACCTCTTCTCTTATCAGCAGCTGATATATCTATAATAGCATGTCTATATCTAAGAAATACAGAAAGAATGCTCACATTTTTGACAGGGTGAATTTGTGAACATTTCTTTAAATGTGTATATAAAATATATCTTTTCAAGTAGGATATGAGTATTATAAAGATGTATTAAAAATATATCTTTTTAAAAATGAATCTTTCGGAGGCGAAAGTTATGAAACAAACAACTATTTCTATTGTAAAAAGTACAGTTCCTGTTTTAGAAAAGCATGGTCAAGCAATCACAACTCGTTTTTATGAAATGCTTTTTGAACAGTATCCTTCTTTAAAAAATGTATTCAACCAAACAAATCAAAAAACAGGACGTCAGCAAATGGCGTTAGCTAATACAGTTTATGCCGCTGCGCAGTACATCGATCGGCTTGAAACGCTGCTTCCAGTTGTGAAGCAAATCGCCCATAAACATCGCAGTATCGGCGTGAAAGCAGAGCACTATCCAATTGTCGGCGAGTTCTTATTAAAGGCAATTAAAGATGTTTTAAAAGAAGCTGCGACCGATGAGATTATGGAAGCTTGGAAAGAAGCTTACGGTGCCATTGCAGACGTATTCATAAGTGTGGAGCAAGAGTTATATGAAGAAGCTGAAGAAAAAGGATGGAAAGATTATAAAAAACTAATGGTTCATAAAAAAGTAAAAGAAGCAGAAGGCGTGTACTCGTTTTATTTAGTATCACCTGATCAAAAAGCACTGCCTGCTTTTCTGCCAGGTCAGTACGTGAGTGTACGAATTCCTGGTCAAGAATATTTATCCATTCGCCAGTACAGCTTATCTGGCTATCCAAACCAACCATACTATAAAATTACGGTGAAAAAAGAAAAACAAATGGAAGACGGGGTCGTGTCAACGTATTTACATGATCAATTGAAAGAAGGAGACTTGCTTGAAGTCAGCGTTCCAGCAGGAGATTTTGTCTTAAAAGAAAATAATAAATCAGTATTTATCAGCGGAGGTGTAGGAATTACTCCAATGATGTCAATGCTTCATCAAGCATTGGAAAACAATCAAGAAGTAACATTTATTCACAGTGCTAAAAATGAGCAGTTTCATGCAATGAAACGAGAGCTTCAATCGTTGTCAGAGACATATACGTTTGAACAGCACGTTTTCTATAGTCAAGCGCAAACAGATCAGCATGATGAAAACATAACGTATGGTCGCTTAACTAAAAAAGAGCTAGCTAAATATGCCGGCGATAAACATGCATATTATTATGTTTGTGGATCTTCTTCATTTACACAAATGGTGTTAGAAGGCCTAGATGAAATGGGCATTTCCCAAGCAAATATCATGTATGAATCGTTTGGCCCGAAAATGAGTATGACTCCTTCCGCATAAATGTATGGAAAAAGGGTAAAAAGCTAACAGTAGACAATACTGTTAGCTTTTTTTATGAAAGGGAGTTTAAAGATGACAAATAAGCAGTATGACATGGTGGGAATAGGAATAGGCCCTTTTAATTTAGGCTTAGCGGCCCTTGCTGAGCCTCTTGATGAAATTGATGCAGTCTTCTTTGATAAAGAAGAGAAATTTGAATGGCATCCGGGCATGTTAATTGACGGCACGGACTTGCAGATTCCGTTTCTAGCAGACTTAGTTACATTTGCAGATCCAACAAGCCCCTATTCTTTTCTAAATTATATTCACAAGCAAAAGCGCTTGTATCCGTTCTTTTTCTTTAATCGTTTTGACATTCCGCGTCAAGAATACAACGAGTACGCAAAATGGGTAGCGGAGCAGCTATCTTCCTGCCACTTTTCTTCAAAAGTTGTGGACGTGATACCAAAAAATGAAGAAGAGTATTATGAAGTAAAGGTAGAAACACCTGAGGGAATTCAAACGGTAAATGCTAAACACGTTGTAATGGGAACAGGAAGCATTCCACTTGTGCCTCCGGCTTTTGAAGAAAAGCTAAATGAGCATATTTTACACAGCAGCGGCTATTTACATAAAAAAGAAGAGATTCAAAAAGGAAAGCATGTAACGATCGTTGGTTCAGGGCAAAGTGCTGCCGAGATTTTTCTGGATTTACTAGAAGAACAGACTGAACATCATTACCACCTTACATGGTTTACAAGATCCTCTAATTTTTTTCAGCTTGATCAATCCAAGCTTGCTCAAGAGTTATTTTCGCCAGACTATGTAGATTACTTTCATTCGCTGGCTTTTGAGGAACGTACAAGCACGGTAGAAGATTTAAACCCCCTACGTCACGGAATTGAATCTTCTACCTTAACGAAAATCTATGATTTACTCTATCATCGTTCACTTAAAGGAAGAGTACCCGTTACGATTCAAGCTTCGACTGAAGTAAGTGACATTCATAAAAAAGCAAATGGATATGAGCTGGAGTGTAAACAATTAAAGGCTGATCGCTCTTTTCAATACGAAGCGGATCGTTTGATATTATCCACGGGCTATAAGCCAAAGATTTCGCCGTTCATCGAACGAATAAAAGATG
Organism: Priestia sp. 3CA3; assembly: GCF_056836725.1. Taxonomy (NCBI): domain Bacteria; kingdom Bacillati; phylum Bacillota; class Bacilli; order Caryophanales; family Bacillaceae; genus Priestia; species Priestia sp. 3CA3. Next base: position 49,700 of record NZ_JBXENJ010000011.1, on the reverse strand, counting down.
ATATCGAATGGGAAGATGACAAGCGTTTCAACGTCACAAAAGATTACCGGCTTGTCTTTAAACAACCCCGTAACCACCACTTTTTTACGTTAACTAACATTGAACATTCACACGGATCTGGCGCAACAAATCTTGGTTTATCCGTTCAGCGTAATCAGCGTATTCTGAACGTAATTGCAGGTAGAGATGTGTATCCAGTTCCAGAAGAGACGACGTTTCAGACATTTAATTTGTTTTGAATGTCTGATTTATAAAAACCTACACTGTGTTTTTTAGATTATTGTAGAAAAGTTTTTTACTCATAAACCATGTTTAAAAGAATAGTGTACGGGTATTTTATTTATAGAACATTAGTACACAAATCAATTAAGGAGTTGCTTAGAATGAGTAAGAAAATTGCAGTATTAGTAACAGATTTATTTGAAGATGTGGAATATACAGATCCAGCCAAAGCCTTTGAAGAAGAAGGCCATACGCTAACAAAAATCGATGTGAAAACAGGCGAAGTAACAGGTAAACAAGGCGAAACAACATTAACAATTGATAAAGCAATTGCCGATGTAACACCAGAAGATTTTGACGCATTGTTTTTACCCGGAGGCTTCTCACCAGATATCTTGCGTGCGGACGATCAAGTCGTAGCTTTTACAAAATCATTTATGGATGAAGGCAAACCGGTTATGGCTATTTGTCACGGGCCACAGCTGCTAATCAATGCTGAAACATTAAAAGGACGTGACGTAACTGGTTTCAAATCAATTGCTATTGATTTGAAAAATGCAGGCGCAAACTTCCATGATAAAGAAGTTGTGGTATGCGGTAATCAACTAGTTACAAGCCGTACACCAGATGATATGGAAGCATTCGTACGTGAATCAGTAAACGTCTTAAAATAAGTAAATAATATTAGTAAAACTTTCTGTAAAAGGCGATAACAGGGTGGTTTACCACTCTGTTGTCGCCTTTTTTGTATGTAACGTTTTTGACGAGGAATTTACAGTTATATTACGGCATTGGATGAAGCTGTTTTTCAAAGTATATGAAAACCTTTTACTATCAATAGCTGGAAGTCGCGTAATATAATCGAAATATTTTTTACATAAGTGTGAGTATAATTTTGGTAGCTTAAAAGACGTTGCGAGTTTCATAGTTTTCGTGCAACAATGAGGATGCATCACGAGGTTGGCTTGCTACAAGCTTAGATGCGTTGCGGTTTTACAAAAAACTTTATTATCACATAGGAGGATTTCAAACATGAAGAAAAGGTTTCGTATTGCCACTGTCGCAGGTGCCGTATCATTAGGATTACTAACAGCAGGACAAGCAAATGCAGCAGCTCCTGATTGCAACACTCCAAAACAAATTACCATTAAAGATGCTCAAGCAGCACAAAATATAAATGTAGACGAGCTATTAAAGAAATTTAACGCTCAAGGACAATCTGCTCAAGCAGCAGCTCCACAGCAAGAAACACAGGCACCAGATCAAGCTGAAGCAGCTCCACAGGAACAAGCAAAAGCACCAGAGCAAAGTGAAGAGGCAAAAGCTCCTGAGCAAACACAGCAAAACACAAAAGCTCAACAATCAGAAAATACTGATAAAGCAGAGCAAACAAAAGATGCTAGTCAATTTGAACAAAAAGTAGTAGATTTAGTAAACCAAGAACGTCAAAAACAAGGTTTAAAGCCTTTAACACTTAACAAAAAATTAAGTGACGTTGCACGCACTAAATCAAAAGATATGATGGACAAAGGGTACTTTGACCACAATTCACCGACATATGGTTCACCATTTGATATGATGAAACAATTCGGCATTGAATATACAACTGCAGGTGAAAACATTGCAAAAGGTCAGCAATCTCCTGAAGATGTAATGAATGCTTGGATGAATAGTGACGGTCACCGCAAAAATATTCTAAACCCTGATTTCACTGAAATTGGTGTTGGATACGTAAAAGGTGATACTACGTACTGGACTCAACAATTTATCGGTAAGTAATACAAAAAGAGCAGGATATACCTGCTCTTTTTTTCGTTTTTAGCTGTCCAATTTGGGTATAGTAAAGTAAGAACACGTAAAGGAGTGCCTTACATTGGGACGTATATTAAAAAAAATTCTAGTCGCTGTTTTTCCCATCCTTTTAAAAGAAGGATATCGTCATTATAAAAATCGTAAAACTCGAACTACGCCGTCTAAAGGGTATAAATAAAAAGGACTCAAAAGAGTCCTTTTTGTTTTATGCTTGAACGGGGATATGCTTGAATTCTTTTACGTTAAATAATCCTTTGTCGGTTAATTTTAGACATGGGATAACAGGCAAGCTTAAGAAAGATAACGTCAGCAGCGGGTTGAATTTCTGTGAAATATCAAGCTCATGAAGAGCCCCGTGAAGCTGCTTAAGTAAGCTATTTACTTCATTGTAAGGGTGAGGTGACATTAACCCTCCGATGGAAAGAGGGAGGGAACCAATCACTTCATTATCTTTTACAATAACAATACCTCCGCCGATTTCTTCAATTGCCGCAATTGCTTTTGCTAAATCCTCATCATTTGTTCCTACGGCTACGATATTATGTGAATCGTGAGCAATCGTAGTAGCGATCGCTCCGTCTTTTAACTGAAAGCCTTTTACGATCCCAAGACCAATATTTCCTGTTAGATGATGGCGCTCAACAACAGCCATTTTCAGCTGATCGTTTTCTACAGAAGGCTGAAATTCGTTTTGCTTTACTTGAACTTCTTCTACAATATGATTTGTAAGCAGGCTGTTTGGATTAATTTCAATAATATTAGCCCGATTGTGCTGAAGTGGTATCGTAAGTTTGTTAATAGAAAACTCTTTCAAATGAACAGAATTCATTAGTTCTGTCGGAAGATCAATTTGTTCTTCTTGCACAGACAGCATCTCTCCATTTTCAGCAATGAGCTCTCCGTTTTGATAAACATGTGCTGCAGATATATCGGTTAAGTCGTCCAACAGAATAAAATCAGCTTTGTAACCAGGAGCAACCGCACCTCTATCTTTTAACCCGTAGCATTCAGCGGCATTTAATGAAGCCATTTGAATCGCAATTAACGGATCCAGCCCGAGTTCAATAGCAAAACGAACATTGTAATCAATAGAGCCTTCCGTTAATAAATCATCTAGATGTTTGTCATCGGTACAGAATAAAAATCTGCGCGCGTTGCGTTCATTTACAGCAGGTAACAATTGTTTCAAATCTTTAGCAACAGAACCTTGGCGGATTAGAACATACATCCCGCGCTGAATACGTTCAATTGCTTCTTCTGCTGTTACGCATTCATGATCTGTTGAAATATTAGCGGTACGATAAATGTTAACGCCCGTGGCATCTAGCCCTGAGCCGTGCCCATCAATTACGCCGTTTGCATCGTTAGCTGCTTGTAATTTATCGAGCATATCGTCATCTCCATCTCGAACAGCAGGGAAATCCATCACTTCTGCTAATCCAAGCACGCGAGAGTGAGAGAAAAATGGCGCTAAGTCAGCTGCTTTTAAGACGGCTCCAGAGCTTTCAAAAGGAGTTGCTGGCACGCTTGAAGGTAAGTTCACAAATACATCTAAAGGAATGGAATCCGAGTTTTGAAGCATAAACTCAATGCCAGATTTTCCTGAAACATTCGCAATTTCATGAGGATCCGTTACGACAGTTGTAACGCCTCTAGGTACAAGAAGTTTTGAGAACTCTTTAGGTGTAACCATTGATGATTCAATGTGAACGTGTCCATCAATGAACGTAGGCGAAATGTATTTTCCTTTTGCATCAACGACGTTATTCCCGTCGTATTGACCTATTCCAACAATCACTCCATCAGCAATCGCAATATCGGCTTCAATGATGGAAAGCGTAAAGACATCGATAATTTTCCCGTTTTTCACTACAAGATCTGCAGGTATTTTTTTATTGGCAACAGCAAGCTGTTTTTTTAAGGTTGTTTTTGTATTTGACATGAATGTGACTCCTCTCATTGTATAACTGAATAACAATGAAGGACTATGTAAGGGAGAACATAAAGAAGAATAAAAATGCAGTATGAATGATGTTCAACCCTCGTAGTCCAACTATTTACGGTAGTTCGGTAGAAACTCTTGGACCCTATTTCCAAGACTATACGAGCTTTAGGTATTTCGATACATTCTATAGACAAATAATAAAAACGTCAATTCCTAATAAAAAAGAAAGATTTTTGGGAATATTTCATCTATGTGTATGTAAACGATTTAACTCTTATTTGCTCGCTAAAAGGTGCAGCATTCATGTATAGAAAAAAATGTAGAAAAAACCGTCAATGGCTATTAGTCATTGACGGAGGTGTCATTAAGCTTGTTTACGCAGTGTACCTAATTCTTCCGCGATCGCTTGCATTTCACTTGGGCTAAAAGAATCTTTTCTCATTACCATATCGTATAAGTACTTTAAGTCTTCATACATTTCTTCGTCAAAAGCTTCGGCTTTAATTGCTCCGATATTTAGCATGCGCAATTTTTCACTGATGCTATCGACCATATGTTTAATATTCTCTGGAGATTTTACTGATAAATCCACTTTGTTCATCCTTCCAGTTGCGTTTTTTTTATTGTAACATGTTTTTATCGTGTGAACACTTTTATGTCAGGTTCTTATCCACAGAAGAGTGGAAACGATATAAATAAAAGAAAACTATTTTTTAGTTTAAAAATGATTGTATATAATGTTTGTAATAAGGGAAAGGAGTCGAGACTATGATTAACGTATTATTCGTTTGTTTGGGAAATATTTGTCGTTCACCCATGGCAGAAGCGGTTTTTAAAGATATGGTGAAGAAAAAAGGGCTACAAGGACAAATTCACGTAGATTCTGCAGGCACAGGAGGCTGGCACAAAGGAAATCCTCCTCATGAAGGGACGCAATCTATTTTAACGAAAAACAACATTGATTTTAAAGGGCAAACAGCAAGACAAGTGATTCAAGAGGATGTAGCTAAATTTCATTATATTATTGGAATGGATGTCGAAAATGTAGGAAATCTGAGAAGAATGGCTGGACATACTAAAACAGGTTATATTGCAAGACTTTTGGATTTTGTGCCTGGTTTACATATTGAAGATGTGCCTGATCCTTATTTCACGGGAAATTTTGACGAAGTATATGACTTAGTTCAAGAAGGATGCAAGGCGCTTTTAGACGAAATTATAGAGAAGCATTTCTCGGAATAAGTGATACTAAAAAAATAAAAAACGGAGGAGAAACGACAAATGGGTAAACGAAATAAGCTAGTAGAAGGTATGGTCATTGGAGCAATTATAGGAGGAGCTGTTTCTTTATTTGATAAAGAAACCAGAAGTTCCGTTATTCAAGGAAGTAAAAAATTGAAAGACAAAACAACGACTCTTATTCAGCATCCTGAACTTGTAACGGATACTGTGAAAGAGAAATATGAAACGATCCGTACGACCATTGAGCAAGTTTCTGAAGATGTATCATTTGTAGCAGGAAAAGTAGAAAAGTTAAAAGAAACAACCCCTCAGGTGATGGAAATTGTAAACGATACAAAAGAAGCATTTGTAGAGAAGTATGGTGATGAACAAAAATAAATAAGGAGGCACATATGGCTGGAATATACATAAATAACATCGTAAAGTTTGGCAAAGAACTCATGGGCCGCATTCATCGAGATGAGCTGCCCAGCTTATCAGCTGAATTGGCTTATTATTTGCTGCTCTCGCTATTTCCTTTTTTAATTTTCTTAATTACGCTGATTGGATTTTTGCCATTGGAATCAACAGATCTGCTTGACTTGGTCGAAAATGTAGCGCCACAGCAAACGCTGCACATGATTGAAAGCAACGTTTCTCATATCATTGGTTCTCATAATGAAAAACTATTGTCCTTTGGTATCATTGCCACGATGTGGTCTGCTTCAAATGGAATTAATGCGATCGTAAGGGCATTTAACCGAGCGTATCACGTACAAGAAAATCGGCCGTTTTTAGTGGCGAGAGGCATGGCAGTTCTCCTTACTTTTGCGATGATATTTGTTATTATTGTAGCGCTTTTACTTCCTGTTTTTGGTCATATGATTGGTCTTTATTTATCGTCTACGTTTGGATTTTCAGAAACTTTTCTCGCTTTATGGTCTGCTTCCCGCTGGATTATCAGCGGTCTCATTTTGTTTACTGTTTTTACGGGGTTGTATTACTTTGCTCCTAATAAAAAGCTGCTGATTCGAAATGTTGTAAAAGGAGCGGCTTTTGCTACGGTCGGATGGACAGTGGTATCGATGCTATTTGCGTACTACGTCAATCATTTCAATAACTATACGGCTACATATGGAAGCTTGGGCGGAATTATTATCTTGCTTATTTGGCTGTACCTATCGGGGATGATTATCGTTATTGGAGGAGAAATTAACGCTATTTTCTACGACCGCCGAGTCAAATCTTCATAGTCACAAATTGGGATGAAATCATTCGCAAGATATGAGCATACTAACCAAGTGAAAGGGAGGTTTTACATCATGACAAAGCATACAAAAAAAGACGGAAGTAATACAAAGCAAAATAAAAAGAGCCAGCCAAAGCATAAAACAAGCAACAGCCAAAATGGACAAAACGGTTACCATTAAGGCATCGATTTCCATAATAAAAAGCCTAACAAATACGTTAGGCTTTTTTTCGTTAAGATTTTAGCAAGCGAAGGCCATTTAAGATAACTAAAATGGTGCTGCCTTCGTGACCAATAACACCAAATGGCATATCAAGCACTTGGAAAAAATTCGAACAAATTAATAAAAAGATGACGGCAATAGAAAAAATAACGTTTTGCTTCACAATTGAGTTCATTCGTCTGGAAAGAGCTACTGCATCCGAAATTTTTGATAAATCATTTTTCATTAAAACAATATCTGCCGTTTCAAGTGCCACATCCGTTCCTTCTCCCATAGCTACTCCAACGTTAGCAGTAGCCAGAGCAGGTGCATCGTTAATCCCATCTCCCACCATTGAAACGGTAGGGAATTTTTCTTTTAACGCTTTAATTTTATCTACTTTCGCTTCAGGCAAGCATTCTGCAATGTATTCATCGACGGCACATTCTTTTGAAATGGCCTCGGCTGTTTTTTCGCTGTCTCCTGTAATCATGACGGTATGAATACCCTGCTCTTTAAGAGATTTAACAGCTTCTACAGCTTCTGTTCGTACAACGTCTTTTAGCGCAAGCAATCCCACAATACCATGCTGATCTTTTGCGTACACAATCGTTTTTCCTTCACTGGCAAGCGTAGATGAAATCCCATTTTCAAATTCAGCTGCTTCTTCTTTACCTACAAAATCTGCTTTTCCTATCTTCCACGTATCTCCTTGAAGAGACCCAATCACACCGTATCCGGGAACGTCTTCAAGTGAATCTGGCTGAACGAGCGTCAATTCCTGCTTGTTTTTCACAAAGTCAACAATGGATTGAGCAAGCGGATGATTAGACTGACGTTCAATTGATGCTATTTTAATAAGAAATTCCTGTTCGTTTATATCAGAACGTACAATAACATTTGTCACTTCTGGCTTTCCTTTTGTTAACGTGCCTGTTTTGTCAAAAGCAATTGCGCTTAAATGGCTTAACCTTTCCAAATGCACGCCGCCTTTGAACAAAATTCCTTTTTTTGCTCCGTTTGAAATAGCAGACAGCGAAGCAGGGGTGATAGATGCAACTAGGGCGCAAGGAGACGCTACAACTAAGAGAATCATTGCTCGGTAAAATGTCTCAGTCCAGCTCCATCCAAGCACATAGTGGGGGAGAAACAGCATAACTGCCACAACCGATAGAACAATTTTTACGTATGTGCCTTCAAATCGTTCGATAAACAATTGAGAAGGAGACTTTTCACTTTGAGCCGTTTGAACAAGTTGAATGATCTTTTGAAACAGCGTCTCAGCACTTGGCTTTGTCATTTTAATGGTAATGGCGCCTTTCACATTCACCGTGCCCGCGAATACTTCATCATCGAGCTGTTTTAGTACAGGAACAGATTCACCCGTAATAGCCGCCTGATCAATCGTTGTTTGACCTGAGACGACAATACCATCGGATGGCACTCGTTCACCCGGCTTAACTAACAGCAAGTCTCCGATTTGTAAATCTGAAATGGAGACAATTTCTTCTTGATCTCCAATCAGCCGCGTTGCTTCTTGCGGCTGCAAATTCATTAAGGCGCTAATTTCTCGGTTGCTTTTATTCATGGTGTACGTTTCTAATGCACCGCTTAGTGCAAAAATGAAAATAAGCATAGCACCTTCTGTCCAGTAGCCAATTACAGCCGCTCCAATGGCCGCAATAATCATTAGCATTTCGACGTTTAATTCTTTATTTTCAATCGTTTCTTCAATGCCTTCTTTTGCCTTAGCAAATCCACCTATCACATAAGCTAATACAAAGAGCGTAATAGATACAGCTGTATCCTGCTGTTTTGAAATCAGCCAGCCGGCTAAAATAAGCACTCCGCTCAACAGTGCAGCAATGAGTTCACCATGTGTTTTTAATACGTTGACAGCAGAAGATGTTTGCGGCGTTTGTTCTTGTTTTTTAGGTAACGCATTTTCCATACAAATCCTCCTTGAACGATAATTGAGAAAAATAATCACAATCATTACCCCTAAAAAAGCACGAAAGCTGCCATCTCAGCGATAGCAGCACACTTTTTCCATTTATTATCTTTTGAATTGGGATATTTAGTATAGTATAGCACGGAACAAGCAAGTAGGTAACAACTAATGCTTAAAAAATAAAAACAGAATGCAGCTGGACGTCTGCATTCTGTAAAAAACGTACTACATATCTAAATGCTCTTCATAATATTTATAAGCGGAAGTGTAAATGTGCTCGATATCGGCATCCGTCATGTACATTAAGGTTTCACGGTCAATCCCCTTCATTGTTTCAATAAATGTAATCATGTTTTTACGTTCTTGTCTGCTCATTTATTATTCTCCTCTCCATCTGTTTTAATACAGTTTATTATATTTAATTGTATTATATAACAGAAAAAGTATTTTGTGTGGATTTTTTTTTAAAATAGGCAAAAAAATTTTGAAAGACGTAAATAATTGACTATAGAGAAAAAGGTATTTTATAATTTATATATGAACATATGCTCATATACTTGCATATAATGAACGGAGAGATGTTATGAAAAAAGATGAACATTCGTTTTTATCACCTCAAACAGTAGAAGAAGCATCAAGAATACTAAAAGCTATTTCAGATCCTACGAGAATGAAGATTCTCTATTTGCTATTTCAAGAAGAGTGTTCAGTCGGTCATATGGTTGAAGTGCTTGGTGTTTCACAATCAGCTATTTCACATCAGTTAACTCACTTGCGTCATTTACGTTTAGTAAAATATCGCCGTGAAGGGAATACGTATTTCTATACGTACGATGATGAACACGTGGTTGGAATACTGCATCAAGTGATTCAGCACGTAGAATGCGCACATAACGATTAGAAGGAGGGGCTTTGCATGAGTCATGATCATCACCACCATCATCATCATGGTCATCATCACCATTTTGATACACAGCGTGAAGGCAACAAAAAAGGTCTGTTAATTGCACTAATTATCACCGCGGGTATTATGGTTCTTGAGTTTGTTGGAGGGCTTTTTACAAATAGTTTAGCGCTATTATCCGATAGCGGACACATGCTGTCTGATACAAGCTCACTTGCTCTTAGCCTCGTAGCCATATGGTTTGCTAACCGAGCTGCGTCGGCTAAAAAAACGTACGGTTATTATCGTTTTGAAATATTAGCGGCTCTTTTTAACGGAGTGGCACTGTTTGTAATAGCAGGGTTTATCATTTATGAAGCCTATCAGCGCGTACTGGAGCCGCAGTCTGTAGCAAGCGGCAGAATGATGCTGATTGCTGCTGTTGGTTTACTCGCTAATTTAATCAGCGCATGGTCACTTATGAGACAAGGCGATGTAAAAGGAAATGTAAATTTGCGCAGCGCTTACTTACACGTATTGGGAGATGCTTTAGGGTCTATTGGAGCTATTGTAGCGGGACTTCTTATGATGCTGTTTGGATGGTATATTGCTGATCCGATTATTTCTGTAGTTGTGTCTGTATTAATTTTAAAAAGCGCTTGGGGCGTGCTTGCTCATAGCGTTCATATTTTGATGGAAGGCTCTCCTGAAGGAGTGGATCACAGTGAAATAAAAAACCTTCTTGAAAACATTGAAGGAGTCAAAGATGTGCATGATTTACACATTTGGACGATTACTTCAGGACTGGACTCATTGAGCTGTCATATGCGCGTAGAAGATGAAAAAGATTGTCAGCAGATTTTGCAAAAAGCCATTGATTTAGTACACGATCACTGTGGTATTGAGCATACGACGATACAAATTGAAAAATCAGCTCTTCAGCACCGGACGCTAAAAGTTTAAAAACAAACGAGAACTTATAAGTTCTCGCTTGTTTTTTGCTGCATAGGCATTTTTTGTCCGAATACAAAAAGAAGGATAAAAATAAAGCCAAGCATCCCGCTAATAATATTAAAAAAGCTGACATGATGAAAGAACTGAATAAAAGTACCGCCTATGTAAGGACCGGCAAGGCTTCCGATACTAAAAGCAATGCCGCATAGTAAATTACCTGTAGGAAGCAGACGAGTAGGAATCAAATCCGTCATATAGCTGATTCCTAAACTAAACGTAGAACCTACAACCATGCCTGCTATAAATAAACACGCTACTAATGGAATAGCGGTGTCTTCCAAGAGACTTGCTGTAAAAAAAGTCACGGCTCCAATTGATAAAATCCATCCTAATATCAATTTCCGTCCGAATTTATCGCTCAGTATGCCAAGAGGAAGCTGAAACACAATAGCTCCAACTGCAAAGGAAGTCAGCAACAGTGAAATAAACTCTACTTGCAATCCAATTCGTAAACCGTATACAGGAAAGCTGCCGTTCAGTGATGACTCTAAAAAACCATATCCAAAAGGCGGTAAAAAAGCAATCCAAGCATATTTAGCCGCTTTAGAAAATCGCTTAGCCGTTTCTTTTAATGAATTAACCTCAACTCCCTGAAGGGGAAATTCATTTTTTATCAAAAATAAAAATACCCACGTTAGAAGACATAGAGCAGAAGAAATCATAAAAGGCAGCGCTTGATTAATTTCAATTAACGGCGTCATTAAAGGACCAACAGCAAAACCAATACCAAAAAAGAGCCCATACAGTGAAATGTTTCTACCTCTTTTATCAGCAGGGGAAGACGATGTAATCCACGTTTGAGTTCCAAAGTGCAGCGCGTGATCTCCTATTCCAATAAATAAACGGAGCACAAACCAAAATACAACAGATTTCCACAGGGGAAACAAAGCTAAAGATACAATAACTAAAAGTCCTCCTGCTGCGATAATTGGCTTGTATCCGTATCTGCGAAGCGGCGCTTCCATGAAAGGAGAAATAAATAAGATGCCCAGGTACAATCCAGTTGCGTTTAATCCGTTTATAGTAGAGGAAAGACCATCTTTCTCAAAAATAATAGCAATTAAAGGAAGCAGCATGCCTTGGCTGAATCCAGAAATGGCGACAAGGCTAACTAAAATCCAGAAACGTTGTTGATGAGTAGCACCCATAGCATTTAACCTCTTTTTATCTATATTTTGTCAATCCAACTGTTTAATCGTACAAGGAAAACGCTTTATTGACAAGGATATAAACAGGCCGTGCTGTCCATTTGACATCTTTATGTAAGGGGAGTAGAATAAAACGTGTAAATATTTACATGTTTTTATTTACAATTAAGAGGTGATTGCTATGATAGAACCAGGGCTGAAGAAAATAGCAACATTCACAATTAATGTTGGTACACCCGTCGTTATTGGTCATACAGGATTAGGAAAAAAACAGTTTATTCCCATTAAGTCAGGTACTGCAGACGGGGAAATAAAAGGCTTAATTCTTCCAAGTGGAGCGGATTCTCAAATTATTCGTTGGGATGGCCGCGTCGATTTATCTGCACGATATGTCATTCAAACAGAAGATGATGAACTTATTTATATTGAAAACAATGGAATACGTCAGGTTAGTGAAGAGTTTAGAGAACAGGCTGCTGAAGGTGAAATTATACCCCCAGAGCACGTTTACTTTCGTACGATTCCTGTCTTTGAAACTGGAAGTGCAAAGTATAAGTGGTTACAGGACCGCATGTTTATAGGCGCTGCTGTAAGAAACCCAGAAAGCGTTGTGCTAGACATATACGAAGTTTTATAAATCAAATCAAAGGAGAGGTATAGACATGGAAAAATTTATTGGAAATCATATGATTTACACATACGAAAACGGATGGGAATATGAAATCTATATTAAAAACGAAAATACAATCGATTATCGTATTCATAGCGGAATGGTGGCAGGACGATGGGTTCGTGACCAAAAAGTAGATATTGTGAAATTAACAGAAGGTGTATATAAAGTATCTTGGACTGAACCAACGGGGACAGATGTATCTTTGAACTTTATGCCTGATGAAAAACGCATGCACGGAATTATTTTCTTCCCAAAATGGGTACATGAACATCCTGAAATTACCGTGTGCTATCAAAATGATTATCTTGATTTAATGCATGAATCCCGTGAAAAATACGAAACATATCCGAAATACGTGGTTCCCGAATTTGCTGACATTACATTCATCAAAAATGTCGGAGTAAACAATGAGGAAGTTATCGCTCAAGCGCCTTACGAAGGAATGACGGATGATATTCGCGCTGGAAAATTAATTTAATACGGAGTCATACAAAAGGCTAGGACAAAAGTATATTAGTTGAAGGAAGATCCGAACGAATTTGATTCTTGATCAAGAATCAAATTCGTTCGGATTTTTTTATTGTGATGGTGCCCGGAAATAAACCGCGGTGTAACAAGTGATCTATAGTGAGAGTAGTTGGTTATATAAAAAACGGTTTATAATGAAGGAAAGGAGTGAAGAAAATGGAATTTAACATGAAAAAAGAGGCGGGGTTTACGACAGATTTTCCTTATGGAGAGCTACATATCGCCGGAGATGAAGAGCATGGCTTTCGTCCGTATCAGCTAATGACATCATCCATTGCCGTGTGCAGCGGAGGCGTGTTAAGAAAGATTCTAGAGAAAAAAAGAATCGCTTTTTCCGATTTACGCATCCAAGCTGATGTAACGCGCAATGATGAAAAAGCGGGGCGAATCGAAAAAATTCATTTGCACTATATCATCACGGGAAAAGACCTGCCATTAGACAAAATTGAAAAATCGATTGAGCTAGCCCGAAAAAATTGTTCAATGCTACAGTCGGTTATTGACAGTATAGAAGTGACAGAAACCTTCGAAATAAAATAAAAGTGGACATCGTCCACTTTTATATTTCTTTTGGTTTGCTTCCGGCTTTATCAAAATAGCGCATGCGTTCAGGAGTCAGCTGAAGAAGCAAAAAATTTGGGTCATCTGGACTTTTAATCCACTCTTTTAACTTTTCATTCCAAAATTTCTTTTTTAACTCTTCGTTTGTTTCTACATTTACTTTGGCTTCTACCTCTACATACGGATCACTCCAACCTTGCCCATCATAGCCTAACAAAATATGAACGTAAGGGTTTTTTTCTAGTTCTTCGACTTTGTGGGTATCTTTATTGGTGGCGGTGTAAAGCACAAGATCTTCATGAAAAAACATCATAAAGCGTGAATAAGGTTTTCCATCTTGAATCGTAGCTAACGTTCCGATTGTATAGTCATCCAGTACCGATAAAATTTGATTTTTTACATTATTACTCATTTTTTCACTCCTCATTCTATCTCATTATCCTTGGTAGTTTGGCTGATTTTTAAATATCTTAATCAAAAATCAATTAGAGGTTTATCATTTATAAAAATAGGTTAAAAATACTAACATTGACGGTGAGTCTATACAAATTCCATTAATTTGATATGATTGATTTTGTTGTCAAAAAATGAATAAGGTAGGTGTACATATCGATGATCAATCGGATTTTTCTGATAGCGGTTATTCTTGGGGTGCCGCTATCTGTTATTGGGCACATGATGCACTGGTCAGATGTTCTTATGTTTATTATTTACTGTTTAACAATCATTGCCCTCGCAGCTTTTATGGGAAGAGCTACAGAGAGCTTAGCTGTTGTAGCTGGTCCTCGAATAGGCGGTCTATTGAATGCTACCTTTGGTAACGCTGTAGAATTAATCATTTCGATTTTTGCTTTAAAAGAAGGCCTTACAGCCGTGGTGCTTGCATCGTTAACCGGTTCTGTATTAGGAAATCTCCTTCTTGTAGGCGGTCTTTCATTCTTTATCGGGGGACTTAAATTTAAGCGTCAAGAATTTAATGTCTATGATGCAAGACATAATTCTGGATTATTGATCTTTGCCGTTATCGTTGCGTTTGTTATTCCTGAAGTGTTTGCTAGCGAAATGGACGAAGCGAAGACCATGTCTCTAAGTGTCGGAATTTCCATTATTCTCATCATCTTATACTTAGCGGCGTTATTCTTTAAGCTGGTCACGCATCGAGGCGTGTATCAGCATAAAAGTGAAGAAGTGGAAGAACATGAGGAGCCAGAGTGGTCAATGTGGAAAGCGATTGCGGTTCTCTTTTTGTCTACGTTAGCGGTGGCTTATGTATCCGAAAGCTTGGTAAGTACAATCGAAATTGTCTCGGAAAGCTTTGGCTGGAGTGAGCTGTTTATCGGGGTCATCATTGTAGCGATTGTTGGGAACGCGGCAGAGCATGCTTCCGCTATTATTATGGCCGTTAAAAATCGCATGGGTGTAGCTGTTGAAATTGCTGTTGGATCAACTTTACAAGTAGCGATGTTTGTAGCACCAATATTAGTACTTGTTTCGCTAATGTTCGAAAGCCAAATGTCTCTTGTTTTTACTTGGCCTGAGTTGATTGCGATGGTAACAGCCGTATTTTTAACAATTGCGATTTCTAATGACGGAGATACAAACTGGTTTGAAGGCGCAACTCTTTTAGGTGCTTATATTATTATGGGAATTGGTTTTTATCTCATTTAAAAAAGAAACGTTCACTTTATGTGGACGTTTCTTTTTTGTGAGTGAATAGAAGAATTTCCCTTTTGGTATTCAGGATAAAACAGGGGATGTTTGAAAAAACTATGGTTGCATTCATTAACGATGTTGAAAGGAGTTTCTAGATGTTACGTAAATTGCTTTTATTTGTGTTTACCATCATTATTTCGTTTTCATGTTCAACGAAGATCGCCATTGCAAAAACAGCTCAGCCTACCATCAACGTGCCTTCTTCAGCTTTAAATATTTCAAAAGAAAATACGTATCCAAATGCTAGTCAAGACACGCCTTATTTGCAGCCGAGTGAGTTCACAAAAGAGCTCATTGAAACGTCAAATGTAAAAATTGAAAACCCTGATTTAATTCGTATATTAAATGAATCAAACATTTCTAAAACTCCATGGGCAATTGGATTTAGAGCAACCATTTTTTTAGGACAGTGGCCATTAAATTATGAATCAACAGAAACAAACGTTAACTGGCAGCACCAGCGAATCAATACGAATCATTATGATAACAGAGCAGGAAAAACTCAGTACAAAATGATGTACAGTCAGGAAAATCAAAGCCATGTAAAAGGCGGATTAACGGCAAAAGTGCCTCAGCCTGATCATGTTAAACAAATGATGCTAATTGAAGCAGCTAAAAAAACAAAGCTCACTTTATCATTTCAAACGTTTGTAGGTGCCGGAACGAAAAAAGACCAGGTGTATAACGTAGCTCCTAAAAAAGTAGGTTATCTCTATGCGTACACGCCTGCTGTAAGTGAAAAGGGAAAAGTAACGTATGGGGAAGTATATGTAACGGTAAAAGGCAGCAAGCGTTCAATTGTGGTGAGAAATGTAACGTCTCAAGGAATTGGAGCATGGATTCCAGTACAAGATTATGTCTCCTTAAGTTTCGGGGCTTACGATCAGCCGAGATAACAAAAAAGAGATTCCAGTGGTGGAATCTCTTTTTGTTATTTTGTAATGTTCGCTTGGAGTTTGCTAAAATCAGTATCTTGATAATAGCTGTTTTTTACCAAAATATTAGGTCCCAAACAAGAGACCGCTGAACAATGGCAGCTAAGTTCTTTAGAAATTGTGCTTTGCTGCCACGTATCAAAAGCGTCTGTAAGCTTTGTATCTTGAATGTTGCCAAGAGGAGGCGTATCACCAAAATCAGTTACGATAATATCTCCGTCGAAAATATTTACATTTAGGCGAGAACGTCCGTCTGGATCGTTTCGAACGGTTACATTTTTACTGCTATACAAGCGCTGTAAAAGCGTTAAGTCTTCCTCGTTATTACTGCATGCATAAAACGGCAGCGTGCCGAATAGCATCCACACATTTTCATCTCGAATATCAAGAAGGTGATGAATCGCTTGACGCATTTCAGGAAGAGATAATGTCTCTAAGGTGCTGGCAAAGTCACTTGGATACATAGGGTGTACTTCGTGACGCTGACAAAGCATTTCATCCACAATTTGACGATGAATTTTTTCCATATGAGGAAGCGTACGTTTATTTAACATCGTTTCAGCTGATACCGTTACACCTGCTTTTACAAGCGCGCGGCTGTTTTCAATCATACGGTCGAAATATTTGGCGCGCTGCTCATAAGTAGGCTTTCGCTCCATCATTGCAAAGCCAGCTTCCACAAAATCGTCCATCGTTCCCCAGTTGTGAGAAATATGTAAAACATCTAAATAAGGAATGATTTGTTCGTAACGAGCAAGATCTAATGTTAAATTTGAATTAATCTGTGTACGGACACCTCGTTCGTGTGCATACTTTAATAAAGGCACCACATAATTTTTCACAGAAGATAGAGACATCATAGGCTCTCCGCCTGTGATGCTTAACGCTCGAAGTGTTGGAATTTCATCGAGACGTTTTAAAATTAAATCAAGAGGCAGTGCGTTTGGGTCTTTTGGCTGCAGCGTATATCCAACTGCGCAGTGCTCACATCGCATATTACAAAGCGTCGTTGTTGTAAATTCAACGTTTGTGAGCGTCGGTTTGCCATATTGTTTCATATCTAAATACGCTTCCCACGGATCGAACTCCGGGGTAATTCGTTGTAAAGTGGCCATAAAAAAACTCCTTTTATTTTTCCGTAAAGTGAAATGATGATGAAAACATCTCACGGTCCGTCCTGCTAGACTAAATTATACGTCCCATTCAAAACGGACACCAGTGACTATTATGGATTTTATTGCTTTTAGTTGTCAAATATGAAAGTATTCGTTAGGATATAAGGAAATACGAATGAAAAGCTACATCAGGAGGGTTTAAAATGGGAAACGCCGTTCGAGATAAAGATTCACAAGTACGTTATTTAAAAGATCGTTTAAATATGTTTGTACATGTATTAGACTCTATGGAGCCTGAAAACACAGATCTAGAAGATATTGACCGTTTGATTACAATGATTGATGACTTAGAAGCAAAATGTGAGCAGTTTAAAAAAGATAAAGAATGAAGAAGAAAAAAGCGCTAGAAAAACTAGCGCTTTTTTGCTTGAAGTAGAAATCCTCCTATAAAGGTCTTTCGAAACAATTTTTGAAGGAGTATAATAAATTTTGAAAGTTGTACGACAGATAGATAAATACATACATTAGCGGGATATGGGAGGAATTAAGTGATGATTGAAGCTTTAAAACAAAGCATGTACGATTTAATTGTTGAAACATCTACAAAATTGCCAAAAGACGTTCGACGTGCTATCGCAAAGGCAAAAGCGCGTGAAAATGCAGGAACGCGTGCAGCAATGTCTTTAGCGACCATTACCAATAATATTAAGATGGCGGATGATAATTTATCGCCAATTTGTCAAGATACAGGTATGCCAACATTTAAAATTAAAACCCCTGTAGGAGTGAATCAGCTTCAAATTAAAGAAGCGATTTATTGGGCAATTGAAGAAGCAACAAAGCACGGAAAGCTTCGCCCTAACTCTGTAGATTCGTTAACGGGAGAAAACAGCGGTAATAATTTAGGCGGAGGCACGCCGGTTATTAAGTTTGAACAGTGGGAAAATGACTATATTGATGCGCGTCTTATTTTAAAAGGCGGCGGCTGTGAAAATAAAAACATTCAGTATAGCCTGCCTTGTGAAGTAGAAGGGTTAGGCCGAGCTGGCCGTGATTTAGACGGTATTCGTAAATGTGTGATGCACTCAGTATACCAAGCGCAAGGCCAAGGCTGTAGCGCCGGCGTCATTGGTGTTGGAATCGGTGGCGACCGTACAACAGGCTATGAATTAGCAAAAGAGCAGCTGTTCCGAAACTTAGATGACGAAAATCCAAACGCTCAGCTGAAAGAATTAGAAGAGTATGTAATGGAAAATGCTAATAAGCTAGGAATCGGTACAATGGGCTTTGGCGGAGAAACGACATTACTTGGCTGTAAAGTCGGCGTAATCAATCGTATTCCTGCTAGCTTCTATGTGTCAGTTGCGTATAACTGCTGGGCTTACCGTCGCTTAGGTATTAAAATCAACGCTGATACAGGAAGCGTTCAAGAGTGGCTGTATCAAGAAGGCGAAGAAGTAGATTTTAATAAAAATGCAGGTGCAGAAGAGAAACAAAATGCGGATGAAACAAAAGAAGTTGTATTACAAGCACCTATTACAGAAGAGCAAATTCGTGAATTAAAAGTTGGTGACGTAGTGCGCATCAACGGTATGATCTACACAGGACGCGACGCTATTCATAAACATTTAACAGACCACGATGCGCCAATTGATTTAAATGGACAAATCATTTATCACTGTGGCCCGGTTATGTTAAAAGACGAAGATGAAAAATGGCACGTAACCGCTGCAGGACCAACAACAAGTATTCGTGAAGAACCTTACCAAGGAGATATTATGAAGAAATTTGGTATCCGCGCGGTTATCGGTAAAGGCGGTATGGGTCCTAAAACGCTTGCTGCTCTTCAAGAGCACGGGGGCGTATACTTAAATGCTATCGGCGGAGCTGCGCAGTACTATGCTGATTGTATCAAGAGCGTAGAAGGCGTTGATTTGATGCAGTTCGGTATTCCTGAAGCAATGTGGCATTTAAAAGTAGAAGGTTTTACAGCTGTAGTGACGATGGATTCACACGGAAACAGCTTGCATGCAGATGTAGACAAGTCTTCATTTGAAAAGCTTGAGCAATTTAAAGAACCGGTATTTAAATAAACATACGTCGGGAACGTATGGTAAAAAGTAACGTTCATGAACGAGAAAATTGAGTGGATACTAAGCGTAAAATGACTTCCGAAAGGAGCTTCTTATGCGCCGGTTCACCTTTTTTCTCGTTTTTTTATTCGTGATGTCAACAGGCATAGCATCTGTTGAAGCACAAATGTATCCAAATACTCCGATCAGCTGGGGATTTCAAAAAAGTAAAAATCACAAGCCCGCATCCGCAGGTACAGCTTATGAACAAATTCTTGCTAAGTATGATGCGTTTTACCTCGGCGATACAACTAAAAAAAATATTTATTTAACGTTTGATAACGGTTATGAAAATGGTTATACCCCGCAGGTGTTAGACGTGCTCAAAAAAAGAAAGGTTCCTGCGACGTTTTTTGTAACAGGACACTATTTAAAAGAAGAGCCTAAGCTAATTAAGCGAATGGTAAAAGAAGGGCATATTGTCGGCAATCATTCATGGCATCACCCTGACTTAACTCAAGTGGATGATGCACGTTTTAAAGAGGAACTGCAAAAAGTAAAAGATGAATACAAGAATATTACCGGTCGTGATGAAATGAAGTATCTCCGCTCACCTAGAGGTGTATTTAGCGAACGAACACTAGCTCTTTCAAAGCAAGAAGGCTATACGAACGTATTTTGGTCACTAGCATTTGTTGACTGGAAAGTGAATGAACAAAAAGGCTGGCGCTATTCATACGACAATATGATGACTCAAATACATCCGGGTGCGATCATGCTTCTGCATACCGTTTCAAAGGATAACGCAGATGCGTTAGATCAAGCGATTGTGGATTTAAAAAAGCAGGGCTATACGTTTAAAAGCATTGATGATTTAATGAACGAACGCAAACAAATGAAGAAAAGTCCTTCTAAAACGAAATAAAGATAAAAACCGACGGGAATATTTCTTCTGTCGGTTTTTTGCTGTTGAAGTGTTATAATATGCGTTGATGTCTTTTTTAAAGCGATACGGTCCAATAGGTTTTAAGGAGCTAAAGACCGTTAATAACTATATAAAGAATTTAAACTAATCGGAGTTGGTCTCATGAATAAACCAAAAACTGAAATGAAAGTTCAAAAAGGACAAACGTTTCCGTTGACGATAAAAAGACTCGGTATTAATGGAGAAGGCGTAGGCTATTTTAAGCGCCAAGTCGTCTTTGTACCGGGAGCATTACCGAATGAAGAAGTGGTTGTAGAAGCAACAAATGTTCAGCATAAGTTTGCCGAAGGGAAAATCAAGCGAATTCGCAAAAAATCTCCTCATCGCGTAGAAGCACCCTGTCCGATTTACGACCAGTGCGGAGGCTGCCAGCTTCAGCACTTATCTTATGAAGGTCAGCTAGAATCCAAGCGGGATATTGTTCTGCAAGCGTTCGAACGTCACAGTTCATTAAAAAAAGTAGAGGAAAAAACTCGCCAAACGATTGGTATGGAAGATCCGTGGCGCTACCGTAATAAATCTCAGTTTCAAGTCGGCGTGGACAAACAAAAAGTCATTGCTGGTTTGTATGGACTGAATTCTCACCGCTTGATTGATATTGAAAACTGTCCCATTCAGCATAAAGCTACAAATCACGTGACAAAAGAAATAAAACGAATTTTACAAGATCTTCAAATTCCTATCTACAATGAGCGTAAACGCCGTGGAATTGTGCGTACCATTGTATCTCGAGTAGGGTTTGAAACGGGTGAAGTTCAAATTGTCTTGATTACGGCTAAAAAAGAAATTCCGAAAAAAGAGCTGCTGATGAAAGAAATTCAGCGCCGCCTGCCGGAAGTGAAATCGCTCGTACAAAACGTAAACGGCCAAAAAACATCGCTTATCTTTGGAGACGAAACGTTTACGCTCGCTGGAAAATCGGTGATTCAAGAAACGTTAGGTGATATCTCATTCGAACTTTCAGCGCGTGCATTTTTCCAGCTGAATCCTCTTCAAACGGTGAAGCTATACGACGAAGTAAAAAAAGCAGCTGCGCTAACAGGCAGTGAAAAAATCGTAGATGCTTACTGCGGAGTAGGGACAATTGGCTTATGGCTTGCTAAAGATGCCAAAGAAATTCGCGGAATGGACACGATTGAAGAATCCATTGTAGACGCGCGAAAAAATGCCAAAGATCATGGATTTGAACATGCCACGTATGTAACAGGTCCGGCTGAAAAATGGATGCCGCAGTGGGTAAAAGAAGGCTGGAAGCCAGACGTTATCGTCGTTGACCCGCCGCGAACAGGCTGTGATGACAAGCTTCTAAAAACAATTTTACAAGTAAAGCCAAAGAAAGTGGTTTACGTATCTTGTAATCCATCCACATTAGCGAAAGATGTGCAGCAGCTGTCGAAGGCTTATAACGTTGATTACATTCAGCCTGTTGATATGTTCCCTCATACAGCGCACGTGGAGAATGTGGTGAGTTTGACGTTAAAGAAGTAAATAGATGAAGAGTAAAGGGCAGATTTGGTTCTGCTCTTTTTTTATTTGAATTGGACTCTTGTTGGAAGAAAAAATATTCTAATATATCTAATTTGAATTATTGGAAAGTTATGTTTTAGAAAGCATCGGAGCACCGAAAAGAAGTTTTATTAGTACTTATATTTCAGTAAATGAACTGAAATTTCATTTTTTATAGAGATGATAAACGCCAATCTAGTCTTGAAAACCCACACCCTCAACCACCCCAAGAATACTATAGTAATAAAACTACTAAAAAGTATATACAGAGGGGCAGAGGTCAAATGGACTCAATGTTTTTGAAAGGTCTTACGGGTAAAGTGGTAACGCCGAAAGACCCCATTTATGAGGAAGCTCGTCAGGAGTGGAATCGTGCTATTGATAAATTTCCGCTTGTGATTGTGTACTGTGAAAAAAAGCAGGATGTTGTAAATGCAATTCAATGGGCGCGCAAGCATCGTGTAGACATTCGCATTCGATCTGGCGGTCATCATTATGAAGGGTATTCTACGGGTGACTGTGTATTGGTCATTGATATCAGTCGGTTAAACGGGTTGAAATTGGATAGGAAACGGAACATCTTAAAGATGGAGGGAGGAGCAAAGAATACGGAAGTGTATGATTTTATCGGTTCGAATGGATATGTGTTTCAAGGAGGAACGTGTCCGACTGTTGGGGTGTCTGGCTTTACGCTCGGAGGAGGCTGGGGGCTTTCGAGCAGACTTTACGGATTAGGCTGTGACAGCTTGATAGAGCTAGAGTTGGTCAATTATGAAGGAAAGATTATTAAAGCAAACAAATCGTGTAACGCGGATCTTTTTTGGGCATGCCGAGGTGCTGGTGGCGGTAATTTTGGCGTTGTGGCAAGCATGACGTTTCAGCTTCCAAAACCGACGAACAGCTCTGTGACGCTTGTTCGCTTCTTTTATGTAGGTACTACAAGAGAAAAACAGGTACAAGTGATGAATATATGGCAAAGCTGGCTGCCTGAATTGGACAAACGTATGACGCTAGTTGCCAGTTTTTATAATGCAGAAGGAGAAGGATTGGGCATATTTGCGAACGGCTTCTTTTACGGATCTCCAGAAAGAGCTCGAAAGATCTTGCAGCCTTTTGCAGAGGTGGAGGGGTTCCGAGTCGAGCTAGAGTCATTATCTTTTCTTGAAGCGGTACAAAAGATAGAAGCAACCTATCCTCCGTCTGAAAAATTTAAGTCAACGGGAAGATTTGTGCAAAGAAGTTATTCAGTTGGCGAGCTTGAAAATCTTGCAGATCTCATACAGCGTCCAGCAGAAGGGTCTGTTTACGCCGCGATTTCTTTTTATGCACTAGGAGGAGAAATTCGCAGTGTTGGTAACAGAGAAACGGCCTTCTTTTACAGAAACGCTAGATATATTCTGGGCTTTCAATCTGTATGGACAGACGATGCGTTTGCACGAGCAAACAGAGAGTGGCTGTATAAGCGATTTCAATATATTAAACGTATTACGAAAGGCTCCTATGTGAATTTCCCTATCAGCAACCTTAGAAACTACGAGTATGAGTATTTTGGAGACAACGCAGAGCGGTTAGAAAGAGTAAATAAAAAGTACGATCCATTTAATGTATTTAGGTTTCCGCAGGGACTCAGGTAGCATGTAGAAAAGGATACTAAGTTGACGATTGAACCTGTTTCATTACCTTCTTTCGAAGAAGGTAAATAAATGAAAGTCATCTTTCTTGTTGACAAAGCATCCAACTGGTATTAGAATAAACAACTATTCGACAGTCATTATCTTGATCGAAAAATTTAATACGTAGAAAGCTATGATTGCTATGGATCACACTATAGCAGGAGCAGCTTCTGGAGAGATCGCGATAGTTTCGCGACGCCGAAGGGTTCACAATCTCAGGCAAAAGGACAGAAGAGTACCGGATATTTATTTGGCATGTTACTAATTGGTAGCATGTACCATAATATTTGTTATTCTTATGACCATGAGATTGGAGCGCATCCAATCTCTTTTTTTATTGGACTTTATTTTGTAGTCCGCACGATCGCATCAAAGGTTTTATTGTTAGGAGGAGTTAGAGTTGGAACAACGAGAATTAAAGAGGGATTTATCCAATCGTCATGTTCAGCTAATCGCGATTGGAGGAACCATTGGGACAGGATTATTTTTAGGTTCTGGTAAAGCCATACAGCTTGCAGGTCCCTCTATCATCTTTGCTTATTTAATTGTGGGTATTGCGCTTTTCTTTGTGATGAGAGCGCTAGGAGAACTACTGCTGTCTAAAGCAGGTTATCAATCGTTAACAGATATTGCTGAAGAGTATCTTGGACCATGGGCTTCATTTGTCACAGGGTGGACGTACTGGTTTTGCTGGATCATGACAGCTATGGCTGATGTGATTGCCGTTGGCGTATATGTGAAATATTGGTTCAATATTCCTCAGTGGATTCCTGCACTTATTTGTGTAATCATTTTATTAGGACTTAACTTATTAACCGTAAAATTATTTGGAGAATTAGAGTTTTGGTTTGCTTTAATAAAGGTTATTACGATTCTTGCGTTAATTGTTATTGGCGTTATTTTACTGGTAATCGGATTTAAAACAGATGCAGGATCCGTTACGGTTCAAAATCTTTGGAGTCATGGAGGACTGTTTCCAAACGGTATTTCAGGTTTCTTACTTTCATTCCAAATGGTTATTTTCGCATACGTCGGGGTTGAATTGGTAGGGGTATCGGCAGCGGAAACATCAAATCCCCAAAAAAATATTCCATCGGCCATTAATAAAATTCCGCTGCGAATCTTATTTTTCTATGTTGGAGCGCTTATCGTCCTTTTATTTATTAACCCGTGGATGGAATTGAATGCAGCAGAAAGCCCATTTGTTAAAACCTTTAGTTTAGTCGGAATTCCGCTTGCTGCTGGAATTATTAATTTTGTTGTATTAACTTCAGCCGCTTCTGCTTGTAATAGCGGAATGTTTTCAACAAGCCGTATCTTATATAACTTAAGTAAAAATGACCAAGGGCCATCTACGTTTGCAAAACTGAACAAAAACCACGTACCAAGCAACGGATTGTTTGTATCTACGCTGGTTATCTCGGCGGGAGCTTTGTTAAGCAAACTGATACCAGATCAAGCTTTTGGCATCGTAACAACCATCAGCGCTATTTGTTTCATTTGGGTGTGGAGTATCATTTTGATTTGCCATCTAAGATATAAAAAAACGCGTCCCCAGCTGCATGAAGCATCAACATTCAAAGCACCGTTAACACCATTTATAAACTATGTTGTGCTAGCGTTGTTTGCAGTGATTCTTATTATTATGCTGTTTTCTGATGCGACGCGCCCAGCCTTATTGTTGACACCCGTTTGGTTTATTCTCTTATTTGGTTTTTACGGGGCTAGAAGGAAGAAGAAATAGTAAATGGGTGACCTCATCATTTCGTGATGGGGTCTTTTTATTGGAAGATAAATAATTGATTTCTACTGTATGAAGAAAATGCAGTAAGCAAAGTTTATATAAGAACCCTAAAAAAGTTTTAGCAGAAAATACAGTGAAAAAGCTCATAGTTTTCTGATAGTAATGTAGAACCAAATGCTTTTCTTCTATGTCTAAAGGTGGAATTCTATCATTTACATGGAAAAGTTTTCATTTTGCAGTACAATGGAGGTAGACTTCATTGAATTAAGGTGAACAAACATGAAATGGTTTAAATCTCATACGTTTTGGAAAATCTTCACGATTAATGTGCTTCTTATTTGTACCGTACTGACGCTAATGTTTATAGTTTCAAGAGTGATGCTGCCTAATATTTCTCAAGATCAATATCGACAGGTAACTGATAAAACCGTCAAGAGAATGAAAGAGCAAATTAACATCGTTATTAAAGATATTTGGAGCTTGGGCGACGAGGTACAGCAAGATCCTATTTTTTTATCAGATGATGAACAAGAGATAGACAAAGAACTGCAGAAAATAGTTAATATTTCACCGTATATCGATAGCGGAACCATTTTTAATACAAAAGGGTATGTGGAGCATTATTACCCAGATGATTTAAAGAGTATGAAGCACGTGAACTTAAGTAAAAGAAAATATTTTCAAGAAGCGCTGCGAACTAAAAAAATATATTTAAGCGATGTCGTTTCAGCAGACACAAAGCATTACATTGTGGTGATGGCAATTCCTATTTTGGATGAGCAGCAAAATGTAAAAAAAGTTATAAATTTAGCGCTGCGCATTGAAGAAAATAAAAGCTTTCAATCCATTTTTCAAACGTTCGATATAGGAGAGAACGGCTATACGTTTATTGTAGACCGCAATGGTAGAATTATTTCACACCCTGAGAAACAGAGAATCGGTGAAAATGCCAGGGAAAATGAAATCGTTCAGGAAACGATGAATCATAAATCAGGATATCAGCGCGTTGTGAACACCGAAGGTAAGTACTTCTTTGCGTCATTTGAATATATTCCTGTTTTGGATTGGGGAATTGTCGCTGAATTACCCGTTGAAGAAATTTACAGGCCTTATGAAACGTTTGAAAAAACGCTTTGGACCGTTTCAGGTATTACAATTTTACTACTTTCTTTTTTTACTGCGTTATATGCAAGGCAAATTGTGAATCCTATTCGTAAACTATATGAATTGGCGGGACAAGTAGCTCGCGGGAATTTTAATCAAAAAATTCCGGAACGAGAAATTGAGCGGGGGGAAATCGGTACTTTATCTAAACAGTTTAATGAAATGATTAGCTATATACGCCATTCTAAAGCAAATTTACAGCAAAAAGAAAATCAGCTGCAGGAACAAAAAACGTTTTTAAGACAAGTCATTGACATTAATCCAAGCTATATTTATGCCATTAATCAAAAAAGGGAGTTCATTCTTGTTAATGAATCTTTTGCGATGCTGCTAGGTGAAAAATCTGATGACTTGATTGGACAACCAATTGATAAATATCAATTCAACCTTCAATCAGATCTTTTATATAAAGGGACGTTTTCAAACTGTACGCAAAAAGGGATGGTATTAGAAGAACAGTTTAAAGATTCGAAAGGAAACCGGCGCTGGGTCGAAACAGCAAAACTTCCTATTATGAATGAAAAACAGGAAGTGATTCAAATGCTGTGCGTATCGACAGATATTACGGAGCGTAAAAAAGCAGAAGAGAAGCTTAGAACTTCTGAGAAGCTTGCCGTTGTAGGAGAACTTGCAGCTGGAGTTGCTCACGAGATCAAAAATCCTTTGACTTCTTTAAAAGGTTTTGTTCACTTATTAAAAGAACAAAATCCCAAAGATGCTTTGTATATAGATATCATGGAAACTGAATTAGAACGAATGAATGGAATCGTAGAAGAATTTTTGATGTTAGGAAAACCTCAGGTTATGAATGTTGAACCCTTGAATATGCAAGCGCTTGTTCAAGAAGTGTGCTCGCTTCTTGAACCTGAAGCAGTAGAAAAAAAGGTAGCTTTCATATTTGAAAGGGATGAGCAATTACCGCAGGTATATGGAGATAAAAATCAGTTAAAACAAGTATTTATTAATATTATTAAAAACTCTATCGAAGCAATGCCTGAAGGAGGGGGTATTCATATTACGATTAAAGCAAAAGAAAACCACCTTTGGCTGCAGCTTGCTGATGAAGGGCAAGGTATTCCTCCTGAACGGTTAGCGAAGATAGGTGAGCCTTTTTATAGTACAAAAGAAAAAGGTACAGGTTTAGGGCTGATGGTCAGCTATCGGATTATTAAAGCTCATCATGCGCAGATGACATTTTCTAGTCAGTTAAATCAAGGAACAAGTGTGGATATATTGTTTCCAATCATAAAAAAGTAGGGGAAGTTCCCCTACTTTTTATTATTATACTTATAATATATCAAAAGCTTTCATGTTACTAAAACAAACGAAAGTGCTAAAGAAGATATCCACAGGTTAACAAGAAGTTAACTGCTGAATTGTATAGGATATTCACAACTTTATCCACATTATTCACATTTTTTCAGAAAATTTACATAAAAATTACCCACTGTTATTTCAAGTTATGAAAGCGGTAATATACATATCTGATAAAGTTATGCACATTATCCACATAATTGTGGGTAAACTTTGTGGATATAGTAAAGTATTAAAAAATCGTAAATCATACGCATGAAATCTTTGCGTTATTATCTTTACATAATATAAAACGTCCTTCCGATACACAGTGTACAGAAAGGACGTTGGGATGATCAAGCGTTGGATAGAGATGTTTTGCCTCACTTATTTTTTCGTGTAGCCGCCTGCACGGTCTGCTTTTTTAAATTCGCGGCCGTAATAGATTTCTTGAGCGCTACTTAACGTATTTTTTGCGTTTTCTTTTCGTTTTTTTTCAGACATAAAAAAACCTCCAATTAACGTTTTTCGATCATGCTACTTATTTTTTCCAGAATCTCTCGTTTTTAATCATAAAAAAAGCTCCCCGTGTAACGGAGAGACTCTTACGCTTCTTTAAGCTGGTGATCTTCTTGAACGTCTTGTTCGTGACGCAGGTAGTATAATGTATACAAGTCTTTTGGAATTTCGTATAAATCATATACGTCTTCATGTTGATTAATTTCATCGTATAAAGCTTTGTGTGTTTCATTCGCAAGTACTGCATAAGGCAGTTTTTCGGCAGCCTTAATAGACCTGATGTTGATTTTGCGGATTCGCATAAAAATTCGCTCTATATTTAACTCAAAGAACAGTTCATTAAAGAACGCTTCTTTTGCAATTTGATTATATCCTTTTCCATGAAACGGTTTGCCAAGCCAAGTGCCTAAAAAACCAGCTTGATCCTGTACATCAAATAAATTAATGGTGCCGATAGGGTTACCCCATTCATCTAAAATCGTGCGAGAAATAATTTCTCCATGATCTTCTGCTTCCATCGTTTGTTTAGTCATAAATAAAAATTCTTCATAGGAATGGGCTTTATGACGAACAAAAGGGAAGACATCAGGATGTACCATGAGTTCGTATAGAGATTGACAGTCATTTAGGTCACGTTTTTTTAACATAACTTTTCCCTCCTGATCGAGGGTATATACAGACTCCAATCAAGTCCCCACCCTCGAAATTTTTTAATAATTAAAAAAATTTCGGGGTGGGAATCGAACCCACTAGAACCAGTTACCTGGTGGCGCACCATTTGCCTTCCCATTACAAGTCAACAAACATAAAAAGTCAACGTGTGATGTTTATGCTTTTGTGAAATTCACATGCTTCTAAACGTATCATACTAAAAAAAATAAAAAAAGAAAATAGGTAAAATGTTAATTTTTTTTAAATAATATTTTACCATCTATCATGGTAAAAATAGGCTTTGCTAAGTAGTGAAAGGGATGATGGCTCCATAGCACTAAATCAGCGTCTTTTCCTGCTTCGATACTGCCGATTCGATGATCAATACGGAGATTCCGAGCAGCAGTAATCGTGATGCCTTCTAATGCTTTTTGCTCTTCGAGTCCTTCACGTACGGCAATGGATGCGCAAATATTTAAATACTGAATAGGCGTATAAGGATGGTCCGTTGTAATGGAAACTTCTACTCCTTCATTGCAAAGAGCTTGATAGGTTTTCCACGTTTTATTCTTAAGTTCAACCTTTGAGCGGCGTGTTAAAGTTGGACCTACGCTCACTTTTAAATTTCTTCCACCCAGCTCTTTAGCAATTAAATGGCCTTCTGTACAGTGCTCAATACGGACGTCTAAATGAAATTCATCTGCTAAGCGAAGAGCTGATAGAATATCATCGGCTCTATGAGCATGAATCCGAACTGGAATTTCTCTATTCAGTGCTTGAGTGAGAGGTTTGATGCGCAAATCATCTTTGTTGTCACTGCTTGCTGCGTGATAAAAGGCTTCTCGCAGCATCCCCATAATACCCATTCGCGTAATCGATTCTTTATTGCCGTGGCTGTGAATTCGTTTTGGATTTTCTCCTAGCGCAATCTTAAGTCCAGCTGTTTCTTGAATTAACATTTGAGAAATGCTTGTTCCAGCTGTTTTAATAACGGAAGTTGTGCCTCCAATCACATTTGCACTTCCTGGCATAATGTGTACAGACGTAATACCCGCTTCAATGGCATCTTTAAACCCAGGATCTAAAGGATGTACACTGTCAAAAGCTCGGATATGTGGAGTCATAGGTTCAATGGTTTCGTTAGCATCATTCCCGGCCCAGCCGGTTCCTTCATCATATAATCCTAGATGTGTATGAACATCAATAAATCCAGGGAATAAATAACGCTGTTTGCAGTCAATGACTTCTACTCGAAGAGGTGGCTGCAAGTTTGGCCCAATTAAAACAATTTTTCCATCTTGAATGAGCACATCACTATTATAAATAGGTTTTGACGTAATAGGATAAAGCGTTGCATTTTTTAAGAGAATGGTTTTCATAAAGTTACTCCTATCTATCGGCAGCTTAGTCACCTGTTTTAGGGAAATAACAGAAAATAACTAGAGTAAATCTCGCAATGCATCTTCTAATACAGTATATGTAAAAATGTAATTCTGTTGAATCAATTTTTCAGGTAAAACGCGCTGTCCCTTTAAAATAATCATACTCATTTCTCCCATCAGCAGCTGAAGAACAAAGCTAGGTACGGGCATCCAATGAGGACGATTCAATACTTTTCCAATCGTCTTTCCAAACTCTTTCATTTGAACGGGATTTGGGGCAGTGACGTTAACAGCTCCCTCTATTTGTTCGGTATGGATACAGTAATCAATGATCTTCACGACGTCTTGGAGATGCACCCAAGACATCCACTGTTCTCCGGAACCGACTGTTCCTCCTGCAAATAATTTATAAGGAAGAGCCGTAGAAGGAAGTGCTCCGCCATCTTTCCCTAATATAACGCCGAATCTTGTTAAGACAGTACGAATATTGAGTTCCATGGCTTTTAGCGCTTCATTTTCCCACTTTTTTACTGTTTCAGCCAAAAAGTCTGTCCCGATCGATGGAGAAGCTTCTGTGAACGTTTCTTTCGTTGATGTCCCGTAATAACCAACGGCGCTTGCATTTACATAAAGTGACGGTTTTTCGGGTAAAGAAGCCATAATGCGAAGAATTTCTTGAGTAGAAGAAAGGCGACTTTCCACGATGGCTTTTTTGCGTTCGTCCGTCCAGCGGCCGTTGTTAAGTGAAACGCCAGCTAAATTGATAAAAACGTCTGCTCCTTCTACATGCTCTTCAGGTTGGCTGTTTTCTTGCATCCACTCTACATATTTAAGTTTCGGATCTCTTGCAGCTTTATCTGCATTGCGTGTTAAAATATATACATAATGTTTTTGTGTTAAAAAATGTTTTGTTAAAGCTTTACCTACGAATCCAGTTCCTCCAGCAATAACAATTTTCATACGAACTTCCTCCTTTATTGAGATAAATAAAAACGTGTATGATACGTTTGGCGGTTCTTCAGCCATCAATTTAAATAAGAAATATGAGGTGAAGGTTAATGCCTGTTGTCACAAAGATCACAACGCAAAAGAATAGCGGTGAACGTTATAATGTGTATTTAGATTACGGTAAAGGTGAAGAGTTTGGCTTTGGTGTTGACGAAAATGTCCTCATCAAATATGACTTAAAAAAAGGTCGTGAGCTTGATGAATTTGAATTAACGGAAATTCAGTACGCAGATGATGAGAAAAAAGCTTATAATTTAGCGATCACTTACTTATCTTATCGAATGCGCTCTGAAAAAGAGGTACATGATTATTTAAAGAAAAAAGAAATTAACTCTACTATTATTCAACAAGTTATTCAGAAACTAGTCAGCCATCGTTATTTAAATGATGAAGAGTTTGCAAAAGCATTTGTGTTAACTCAGATGAACACAACACCAAAAGGACCAAATGTGATTCAAAGAGAATTAAAAGAAAAGGGGATTTCTGATTCCATTATTACCCTTAGTTTATGTGAATACCCTGAAGAACAGCAAATTCAAACTGCTGTAAAATTAATTGAAAAGTTAAAAGGGAAATATAAAAAATTATCTCAAGTAATGATGAAACAAAAAATGGAACAAGCATTGGCAGTGAAGGGCTATTCGTTTTCTGTTATTCAAGAAGCATTTCAGCGAACGGATACAGAAAAAGAAAGCGATGAGGTTTGGGAAGCTCTGCAATATCAAGGAATGAAAGCTCATCGTCGTTTTTCAAAGTATGAAGACTGGGAATATCAGCAAAAAATGAAGCAGGCTCTTTATAGAAAAGGATTCTCCATTGAACAAATTCAATCATTTCTAGATTCTATTGAAGAGGAATAGAGCGGGGAAAAAAGTATGTTAGTTGAAGGAAGATCCGAACGATGAATCGAGATTCTTGATAGAGAATCCAACTCGTTCGGATTTTTTATTGTGATGCTTCAATCTTTTTAAAACAAAATATCTTCTGAGTCATTCTGCTGTTTATAAATAATCTCAGCGATTTCTGAAGCTGAGCGCAAGCGGCTTTTATCTTTAATGTGGTTGTTGTGATCCCAAAAAGGAGTATTCATGCCTCCCATATAAGCTGCCGTCACATGAAGGTTGGTATCTTGGTACTCCACTTTTAAACTTTCTGTAAATCCCCTTACGCCAAATTTACTTGCCACATAGACGCTTTCATTGGCTTTCCCTCGAAGTCCTGCAGTTGAAATGATATTCATAACTTTAGGTTCAGGTCTCGTCAAGAGATGAGGCATAAGCGCTTGCGTTAAAAAAATAGTTCCTTTTACATTTGTATCGATGACTTCATCGATTGCTTGTTTTGTATAATCTGTCAAAGGACCAAAATGTCCAATGCCTGCGTTGTTGATAAGGATATCTACTGAATGCTGCATCAGCAGTTTTTCTACAGATTTTCCTACTTCTTCATACTGTGTAATATCTACAGACATCGTATATACGTTTTCTCCTAGCTCATGCTGCGCCTCAGTTAATTTCTGTTGATTGCGTCCAGCTAGAATGACGTTGCAGTCTTTTGCGTAAAGTTTTGCGAGTTCTTTTCCAAGACCCGTCGCACCGCCTGTGATTAGCACTGTTTTCATTCCCAAAACTCCCTTTTCATAGTCTCCCTTTAGTTATACCTTTTGTTATAATAAAATGAAAGCAAACAAGGGGGAAAACAGCATGTCTGAAAAACGTTACAGTGATATGACGACGTATGAACTTCAACAAGAAATTGGGTCTCTTCAAGAAAAAGCACGAAAAGCTGAACAGCTTGGCATGGTCAATGAGTATGCAGTATTAGAAAGAAAAGTAACAATGGCTAGATCGTACTTATTGGATCCTGAAACGTTTCAAGCAGGGGAAGTATATGAAATTCAAGGAGATCCGGGTTCATATTTTAAAATTGATTATATGAACGGAGTTTTTGCATGGGGGTTTAGACTTGGCTCACCGCAAAACGAAGAGGCATTGCCTATTTCCATGTTGAAAAAATAAAGGGACGAACAAGCAGCACGAAGTGTGCTGCTTGTTTGATATCTATATTCGTTTTACTTTTAAACAAATAAGCAAAGCAAGCGGTTATTCTTCGCGCTCATTAGAAGCATGCATACGTTCTTGCGGATGCGTATTGATCGTTCCATTTGCACGTTTTGAAGCGTATTCTGCTTTTGCTCGAGGTTCGCCTTCAAACTTAGTATGATGTTGGTTTGTAAAATCTTTTGCTTTATTGCGCATCGATACCTCTCCTTTTACAACAGAAAGCGTTGCGGTTATGATATAGTACATGAGGGAGTGAATAACTCCGCATTTATAGTGTAAGTTAAAAGTGCAAACATACTCATAAAGAATTTTGGTAATCGAGGTGTTCTTATGAACGATATATTCGAAAGATTAACGAATCAGCTATTAAGCAAAAATAGTTCGCTTTCATACGCTCAAGCCCGTACATGGGTCGAACTTTTCTGGGAAGATTTTGAGTCATCTTACGCAAAAGCAGGATATGATTATAAAGGGAAAGAAGCGACGGAAAAGGTTGTTACGATGTACATCAACAGCTACGGTGACAAACTTCATGAAATCGCGGTTAAAAACCCTAAATATCAGCATTTATTAAATAACGATGACTATTTAAAACATTAAATAAAAACGAACCGTCTTCTCAAGACGGTTCGTTTTTGGGTTTCATATTTGTTCTTGTTATGATTAGTGCGGGAGGTAATCAAGCTTTTTACGCAATTTTTTCTCACTGAAAATCCAACCAGTGTACGAACAAATAATATTTAAATCGTAATCAAGCTGGACCACGGCTACAAATGGATAGTAGTCTTTGCTGCGGTAGCGTAAATCAATAAAGCGCACTTCAATGTGGTCGTTATATTCGTCCAGTTCCCATCTATAAATAGGTGAAAAGGAAAGAAAAGCAGATAAATTTTCATCTTTTTTCGCTACTTCAATTACGGCCGATTCAGGAATTGGAACTTTATCAAACGTATCATAAATAAAAATTTCTTCTCCGATTGCTCTTCCTACATGAAAGTACTTTTCAGTCGTCACGGCTAAGTGCCAGTGAGTGAAACGCAGCGTAGGAGAGATATTGAGCTTGATAACATCAGGAAACTGTTTTCGAAGCTTCTTGGCGATTTGGTGGCGCATATAAAAGCGCAGTCCATAGTAAAACGCCAATAACACATATAGCGTAATGAATGTTGGTCCTGGCTCTGCTCCAATAAACCAGATTAAAATTGCGAGCACGTGGGCTGAGAAAATCACGTAATCAAACGTGTTGATTACGCCAAGAGCAATCCATTTATTTGTGAAAGGCCGTAAAGCCTGCGTGCCATAAGCGTTAAAGATATCAACAAAAACGTGAATAATGACGCCTGCAAAGGTCCACATCCATAGGTGCAGCAAGTTAGCTCCTGGCAGCAGAAGCGAAAGAATGAACACGATAAGCAAAGGCCATAAAATAACAGCCGGGATAGAATGTGTAATTCCACGGTGATTGCGGATATACTGTGCATTATTTCGCAGCTTTAAAACAGTGTCTAAATCAGGTGCTAATGACCCGGCCATTACGCCAATCATCACAGCATCCATTGTGGCTGTATTCGCAGATACAGTGGGGTCTAATGTTGCAAGGCCGCTCAGAGCGATTCCCATTGCAATGTGTGTACCAGTATCCAGAGCGAACTCCTCCTTTGTAAGATGATGACGATCTTAGATTATTCTAATTCAGCATGAAAGCTTGATTTAAAGCAAAAAATCTCATTTTATTATTAACGCAGCAAATCGGCTGTTTTTATTCATTATTTGAACAATTCATTTTACTATTCATATTTGTAGTTGTTATAAGGTTATCATAAAGTTACTAAGATTCAAAAAGCAACACATTGTATATGTATAGTTAATACCTCGGAGGCTATGACGTGAAACAAAGTAAAGATATTGTACAAAATTTTGATATTCAAGCATTTCAAAATGACTTAATCTCTTGGTTTGAGCAGGAACAGCGCATTTTACCTTGGCGTCAAGATCAGGATCCTTATAAGGTGTGGGTATCTGAAATTATGCTTCAACAAACGAGAGTAGATACGGTCATTCCTTATTTTAATAATTTTATTAGCAAATTTCCCACTATCAAAGACTTAGCTTATGCGAATGAAGATGATGTGTTAAAAGCGTGGGAAGGATTAGGCTATTATTCCCGTGCCCGTAATTTGCAAACTGCGGTTCGAGAAGTTCACGAACAATACGGGGGAGAAGTTCCAAATACGCCAGCAGAAATCTCCAAACTAAAAGGAGTGGGTCCTTATACAACAGGGGCCATTTTAAGTATTGCATACGGAGTGCCGCAGCCTGCTGTAGATGGAAATGTCATGCGTGTGCTATCGCGCATTTTATCCGTTTGGGATGATATTGCAAAACCGAAAACAAGAAAGTTGTTTGAAGAAATCGTGCATGAAATTATTTCAACAGATAATCCTTCCTATTTCAATCAAGGTATGATGGAACTTGGTGCCATTGTCTGTACACCAACTTCTCCTTCCTGTTTGTTATGTCCAGTTCGCGAACACTGCCGCGCTTTTGAAGAAGGAGTGCAGAATGAGCTTCCCGTTAAATCAAAGAAAAAAGCGCCGCGTGCTCTTCAGCTTGCTGCAGCGGTGATTAAAGACGGTGAAGGAAATTATCTAATTCATAAGCGTCCAAGCAAAGGACTTTTAGCTAATCTATGGGAATTTCCAAATATAGAAGTAGATCTTAGTATAGCGCCAGATCATCAGCAGCTTCAGGCATTTATTCAAAACGAGTACGGAGCTGATATTAAAATTCATGCGCCGTTTACCACAATTCAGCACGTGTTTTCTCATATCGTCTGGAACATCACAGTATATGAAGCAGAGCTTGCAAGTGATATCAGTGCATTAAAAAATTTGAAAGTAGTCTCTGAAAAAGACTTAGAACAATATGCATTTCCGGTTTCCCATCAAAAAATCTTAAAAGAATATTTGCTTGTTAAATAAAAGAAGCGTGGATAAACTCCGCGCTTCTTTTTATTTAATCATATGATACGTGCGTGCCGTGTGTATAATCTGCTTCGTGGCGCTGTAACCCGCCTCGTGCTTCAATTTCTTTAATAATTTGCTGATGAATACTTTGTCCTTCAGCATTTAAATACGGCGTCATTTGCTGTAAAGAGTGATGGAAAAACGCAAGCTCGCTGTCTTTCCACTCGCTTTTAGAAATCATTGAAAGAGCCGTCATGTCTCGACCTACATACATTCTATTCACCTCGTTCATTTTATCAAGTTTTATCTATTTTCCCTATATTACTTGTTTCTTATGCGATAAAATCAGTACAATGTAAAGATAATATGATACATAAGGGAGATGACATCATGTCACAAAAGGTAGCACTAGTTACGGGAAGCAGCAGAGGTATTGGTAAAGAGATTGCCTTACGTCTTGCTAAAGAAGGATACGATATTGTATTAAACTATGCACGAAGCAAAAGTGCAGCGCAGGAAGTAGCCGAAGAAATCAAAGCATTAGGCAGAGAAGCATTAGTTGTTAAAGCAAACGTAGGAAAAGTAGAGAAAATTAAAGAAATGTTTGAGCAAATTGATGACGCATTCGGTCGCTTAGACGTATTTGTAAGTAATGCAGCTTCAGGAGTTTTACGTCCTATTATGGAATTAGAAGAAACTCACTGGAATTGGACAATGGACATCAATAGCAAAGGATATTTATTCTGTGCACAAGAAGCGGCTAAACGTATGGAAAAAGTAGGCGGAGGAAAGATTGTTACCATCAGTTCGCTCGGTTCTATTCGCTATTTGGAAAATTATACAACAGTAGGCGTGTCAAAAGCTGCTGTAGAAGCATTGACCCGCTATTTAGCAGTAGAGCTTGCTCCAAAAAATATTGTGGTAAATGCTGTATCTGGAGGTGCTGTGGATACAGAAGCATTAAAGCACTTCCCAAATCGTGATGAACTGTTAGATGATGCGCGCAAACATACTCCAGCTGGTCGTATGGTGGAGCCAAAAGACATGGTAGATGCAGTGATGTTCTTAGTCTCCGATCAAGCAAATATGATTTGCGGTCAAACGCTTATTATTGACGGAGGGCGTTCACTTTTAATGTAAGGTAAATGTATTTTGTGCTTGCGCTTTAAAATACTGAAAAAAGTTTGCATACCCTATTTACCTCCCGGGCATATTAATTTTCGTGGAGGTGATTACAATGGCAAAACAAACTAACAAAACAGCATCTGGTACAAGCACACAACACGTGAAAAACCAAAATGCTCAAGCATCTAAAAACAACTTCGGTACTGAATTTGCTAGCGAAACAAGTGCTCAAGAAGTGAGACAACAAAACGCACAAGCTGAAGCAAAGAAAAACCAAAACGCTGGTAAATACCAAGGTTAATATCAAAAGCGAACTTAACGTCTTTCAAACGGCGATGTTAAGTTCGCTTTTTCTTATATAAAAAGCAACAAAGTATGACAAAACTTCTTGAAACTTTACACAACTCGTCAAAGGAATCTGTCTCACCTAAACAGAATGTTAACAGAAGTGCCGCGTGTATGGTTAAAGCAAATAGGGAGGAGCTATCGTATGAAAAAATTTGATCAGCTAGTGACTCAACAATTGGAGACCATGGATCAACTTCTGTTTTTGCAGTCTGAGATTGAGCGCTGTCAGGAAATCGAAGGTGAACTAGTAAAACTTCATGAAGAAGCAAAACTTCATTCTGTGCAAGATGAAATTAGTGAAATGAAGCTAAAATTAAAAGAGATTCAATTGACGTTTGAAGCACAAACCGAAGACATTATTCGTACATATAAAAGTGAAGGGGCTTGCTCTACACTTGCTTAATGAACATTGATGTGTCACTTCCTCTCTTTTTTAAGGCTGCCAAGCAAAGGAAAAGTAGGGGAAGTGACTTTTTTGAACTCAAGAAGGTTAGCACATTTGTGTTAAAATGAGAGAGAAACCGTTATAATAAACATAAGACAAATGGAGACGTTATATGAATTTTTTTAAGTGCTAAAATGAAAGTAGGTATTGGAGATGGGAATTCCGGTGGAAGGAGAAACAATTCAAATACACAGCTACAAGCATAATGGACATATTCATCGCGTGTGGGATCGGACAACCGTATTAAAAGCAACCAATAACTTAGTGATTGGAGGAAATGATCGTACGGTCGTTACAGAATCAGATGGACGAACATGGGTCACAAGAGAGCCTGCAATTTGTTATTTTCATGCTCAGCAATGGTTTAACGTCATTGGGATGATTCGTGAAGATGGAATTTATTATTACTGCAATATCAGTTCGCCGTTCATTTATGATGACAATGAAGCGCTCAAATATATTGATTATGATTTAGATATCAAAGTCTATCCAGATATGACATACACCCTTCTTGATGAAGATGAATATGAGAAGCATCGAAAAGAAATGAATTATCCAGAAGTGATTGACCGTATTTTACATAATCACGTAGAGGAGTTAAAAGGTTGGATTCGACAGCGAAAAGGCCCGTTTGCTCCAGATTTCATTGACATTTGGTATGAGCGTTTTTTAACATATCGGCATTCTTGATGAATGATCTAGAGAACATTATGTTAGGCCGTCTAAAGCTGACTGTTTGATATAATGTTCTTTTTGGCGTTATGCTCACCATGTTTTAGAAGAGATAAAAGCACTAAAAAATCGACGCGTGTACATATACTAAGAAAGCTTGCCCTCATAGATAGAAAGGGGAGATTTTATGGGAAGTATAAGACGCTACATGAAGTTTGTACAGCCATACAAATGGCAAATTGTCGGCACTGTATTAATTGGTATTATTAAATTTGCTATTCCTTTATTAATTCCGCTGCTTTTGAAATATGTTTTGGACGATATCGTAAATGGACATGGCATGTCTTCCTCTGAAAAAGTTCATAAAATGGTGACGATTATGGGAATTTCGTTTGTTATATTTTTAGTGTTAAGACCTCCCATTGAATATTACAGGCAGTATTATGCTCAGTGGGTATCGAGCAAAGTATTATATGATATTCGAGATCAGCTGTTTAGCCATATTCAAAAGCTTAGCTTACGTTACTATGCAAATACTCGAGCGGGTGAAGTGATTTCACGAGTCATCAATGATGTAGAGCAAACAAAAAACTTTGTTATCACAGGCTTAATGAACGTATGGCTTGATATGATGACGATTGTAATAGCCATTTTGATTATGTTTACGATGAATGTACCTTTAACACTAGTATCGATTATTTTGCTGCCGGTTTATGCGTTCTCTGTAAAATATTTTTACAGTCGTCTGCGCCATTTAACGCGAGTCCGTTCGCAGGCTTTAGCCGAAGTACAGGGTCACTTGCATGAAAGGGTTCAAGGAATCTCTGTTATTCGCAGCTTTGCTATTGAGCCTCATGAGCAGAAACAATTTGATAAGCAAAATTCAAATTTTCTACAAAAAGCAATCAATCATACGAATTGGAATGCCAAAACATTTGCAGTAGTGAACACCATTACCGATTTGGCACCTTTAATCGTGATTACATTTGCTGGATATCAAGTCATCACAGAAAGTCTTAGCGTAGGAACGATGGTAGCATTTGTGGCCTATATTGACCGCTTGTATAATCCGCTTCGCCGCTTGGTCAATTCATCGACTACGCTCACGCAGTCTGTTGCATCTATGGACCGGGTGTTTGAGTTCATTGATGAAGAATACGATATTACAGACAAGAAAGATGCAAAAGAATGTACTGAGCTTCATGGAAAGGTGCAGTTTGAGCACGTTTCATTTGCTTATGAAGAAGAAAAACCTGTGATTCATGATATTAATTTAGATGTAGAAAAAGGAAAATCCGTTGCGTTTGTTGGAATGAGCGGAGGAGGGAAATCCACGCTTATCAGCTTAATTCCGCGCTTTTATGATGTGACAGAGGGGAAAATTCTCATTGATGACATTGATATCAAAACCTATAAAGTACGCAGCCTGCGAGATAAGATTGGAATCGTCCTGCAGGATACGGTGTTGTTTAGTGACACGGTTAAAAACAATATACTGCTTGGAAAGCCAGGAGCGACAGATGAAGAAGTAATTGCTGCGGCAAAAGCCGCAAATGCCCACGATTTTATTATGAATTTGCCCGAAGGATATGATACAAAAGTGGGAGAGCGGGGAATGAAGCTATCAGGGGGACAGAAGCAGCGTATTTCCATTTCGCGCGTATTTTTAAAAAATCCAGCTATTCTTATTTTTGATGAAGCCACTTCAGCTCTAGATTTGGAAAGTGAGCACTATATTCAAGAAGCATTAGCTGAACTAGCAAAAGACCGTACGACTTTCATTGTAGCCCACCGTTTATCTACAATTACTCATGTTGATGAAATTGTACTTTTAGAAAATGGAAGAGTAGTCGAACGAGGTTCTCATGAGGAGTTAATTAAGAAAAAAGGTCATTACTATCAGCTCTTTAACGTTCAGCAGCTTGATACAATTTAAAAACACCACCTATTGTCTAACAATAGGTGGTGTTTTTAATCTTCTTGTCGCTGATGATTAATATCAAATGAGTTAGCATCCTTGTGATAGTTTTGGAACGTATCAATCAGCTTATCAAGATGCTCTAACTCTTCACTATACTCAATGATGACAGAAATTAAAGGGAAGATATGATAAATAACCTTATTCTCTTCATCATTATCGTATATTTTGTACTGCATAAATTTATCGATTAAAGCTCGTTTTCCAACGCAGGCTTCGTTTGGTACAGTAGTGGTTGGCTGTACGCGTAATTTCCCAATGAATTTTAATAATACTTGCTCATGATACATTAACAGGCACTCAACTTCAGATTTGATTAAATCTTGAAATTGCTGCGGCATGACTTGAAGATCATTTTCTACTCGGTGAAGTAGTTTCAAGGTTGTAAGAGCTCTTGTTGTTACGGTAATCATTTGACGAAATAAAACGAGCTTGCGTGACTTAACAAAACGTTTTTTGGTTGAATAAGTGCGTTCTTCTTTGTAAAAATCAAAGATTTGATTCATTTTAGCCACATTGTCTTTCATTTTTTCAATGTCTTCTTTTAACAATGTGTGCTCAGATGCGTGATAAAGATTCATGCGAATCCATTTAATAATTTCTTCCGTTGTGCTTACAATTTTATAATACAATCTTGTTTCATACTTTGGCGGAATAAAAATAAGATTGACAATAAATGCTGAGAATACCCCAAGTAACACTGTACCAAAGCGTATAAGTGCATATTCAACGAAATTATCTCCTGGATTTTCCATGATTGCAATTACTGTCACAAGCGCAAGCCCAATTGTATTATTAATACGTAATTTTAAGTTGACTGCAATGACAACAACAGCGGTAAAACCAATAATGATGGGATGGGTACCAAAAATAAGTCCAAAACAAACTGCAGAAGCAGCTCCAATCACATTCGCCTGTATTTGCTCCAATATCGTTAAATAAGATCTGTAAATAGACGGTTGAATTGCAAAAACTGCCGCAATTGCCGCAAATATTGGAGATGGTAAACTTAGAAATTCACCTAATAACAATGAAAGTGTAATGGCAATTCCCGTTTTTAAGATGCGGGCACCAAGTTTCATGTGCGTTCGTAGTTCCTTTCTGTAAAAAAGTTTTTTCGTTATGAAGAATGTTCCCCAAAACAAATGATAAATTGCAAAAATCAATCCTTCTTTATTACATAACCTGTTGGAAATAATATAAACAATAACATACTATACAAGGTTTAAGAATGGATATCAAGAGAAAACAAGCAGAAAAATAAGGGTATTTCTCGGGATTTTTCGACAGGATGACAAAAAGGAGATGACGCGTAAGAAATGGTTATGAAAGGTGGGAATGTTCTATAAGGAAACCCAAAGGTAAGATAAAAAAGCACTCATTTTCAAACGAGTGCTTTAGAGTAAAAATTAGCGTTCTTCACTTAACTGTTTAAATGCTTTTTCTACAGCTTCTAAAGTGTCGGTAATATCTTTTTCTGTATGAGCTGTAGTAAGGAACCATGCTTCATATTTCGAAGGAGCTAAGTTGACGCCTTGGTGGAGCATTAGTTTAAAGAAGCGTGCGAATAATTCGCCGTCTGTATTTTCTGCTTGTTCATAGTTTTTAACCGTTTCTGTTGTAAAGTAGAGAGTAAGAGCGCCTTTTAATCGATTGATCGTAATAGGCATGTTATATGTACGAGCATGTTTTAAAATACCTTCTTCGAGCATCGCCCCTAGCTTATCTAGCTGTTCATAAACACCTTCTTGCTTTAGTACTTCCAGGCAAGCAATCCCAGAAAGAATAGACGCTGGGTTTCCTGCCATTGTACCTGCTTGATAAGCCGGTCCAAGCGGCGCCACTTTTTCCATGATTTCTTTTTTACCGCCGTAGGCTCCGATTGGAAGACCTCCGCCGATGATTTTTCCAAATGCAGTCAGATCAGGTTTTACACCAAGTAAATCTTGAGCTCCGCCGTACATAAAGCGAAATGCTGTAATAACTTCATCATAAATAACAAGTGCTCCAGCTTCGTGAGTTAATTCGTTAACTTGTTCTAAAAAGCCAGGTTCTGGCTCAACAATTCCGAAGTTTCCAACGATTGGTTCTACTAAAACAGCTGCAATTTGATCGCCCCATTTTTCTAATGCTTCCTTGTAAGGCTCAATATCGTTAAAAGGAACTGTGATGACTTCATTAGCGATACTTTTTGGTACACCTGCAGAGTCAGGAGTTCCGAGCGTAGAAGGGCCAGATCCAGCTGCTAC
This sequence comes from Priestia sp. 3CA3, assembly GCF_056836725.1. Taxonomy (NCBI): domain Bacteria; kingdom Bacillati; phylum Bacillota; class Bacilli; order Caryophanales; family Bacillaceae; genus Priestia; species Priestia sp. 3CA3. The sequence goes on along the minus strand of NZ_JBXENJ010000011.1, from coordinate 6,685 downwards.
CAATACAAGGTCGGAATGGCCGTGATAGCAACCTGCAAATTTAATGATTTTATCGCGTCCAGTATAAGCGCGTGCTACACGGATTGTTGTCATAACTGCTTCTGTTCCAGAGTTGACGAAGCGCACTTTATCTAATGCGGGCATCGCTTCTTTGAGCATTTTAGCAAATGTGACTTCATGAGCAGTGGGCGTACCGTAAAGAACACCAGTTTCAGCTGCTTTTGTAATAGCTTTCGTGATATGAGGATGAGCGTGTCCTGTAATAATAGGGCCGTAAGCTGCTAAATAATCAATATATTTATTTCCATCGACGTCCCAGAAATAAGCTCCGCTTGCCTTTTCCATTGCAACAGGTGCTCCGCCTCCTACGGCTTTATATGAACGTGAAGGGCTGTTAACGCCGCCTACAATATGTTCGAGCGCTTCAGCGTGTAATTGTTCTGATTTTGTAAATTGCATGTTATGCCTCCTAATGAAAAGTTCAACTTCTTTATTCTATCAAACTTATTTGTTTCTTGAAAAACATTCGAGAACGTGTATGATAGAAATTTGTGAGCTAACTGCTAGAAAATAGTTCCTCATCTCGCAGAGGAGTTGCTAGCAAGGGCGCCGGAAACAATAAAAGAAACCACTAATACGTCGACGTAACGGAGGGAATACAATGAAAAATGCTATTGAGGTGAATCAACTTCGGAAAGAATTTAAAGCCTATTCTAGCCGCTCTGGCCTTAAAGGGGCATTCCGGGATTTATTTACCCGTAATTATAGAGTTATGAAAGCTGTGAATGATATTTCGTTTACCGTAAAACAAGGGGAAATGGTAGGTTATATAGGAGAAAACGGAGCGGGGAAATCGACCACAATCAAAATGCTGACAGGAATCTTAACTCCTACTTCAGGCGAGATTACCGTAAATGGAATGAACCCTCATAAAGAAAGGGAGAAGTTTGCCCAAACGATCGGAGTTGTTTTTGGTCAACGCTCTCAGCTGTGGTGGGATATTGCCGTACAAGAATCTTTTCGCTTGTTAAAAAAAGTATACAAAGTGTCAGATGAAGATTATAACGCTCATATGGAACATGTTATTCAAACGTTAGATATTGGACCGCTGCTAGATAAGCCGGTGCGAAAGCTTTCTCTAGGTCAAAGAATGCGCTGTGAGCTGGCTGCTGCTCTTATTCATAATCCGCCGCTTCTATTTTTAGATGAACCGACGATCGGTTTAGATGTGCTGGTTAAATTAAAAATCCGCCAATTTTTAAAAGAAATTAATGAAAAATATAATACGACGATTTTGCTTACGACACATGATTTAGCAGATATTGAAGCTTTATGTGACCGCGTTGTAATGCTCGATGAAGGCAGTATTATTTATGACGGATCACTGCAAAAGCTGCGTTCGAATTGGGGAGACCTTAAACAAGTCACGTTTGAATTTGGAACCGCGCCAAATAAAGAGCAGTTGAAGCTATTGACGCAAGGGATGCCCGTTAACTGGATTGAAGGTGATCAAAAATATTTGTGGACAGCGCAGCTTCAAAATAAAGGAGACTTAATGTCACAGCTGATTGCTAAAGTGGTGGCAAAGCACGAAATCAGTGATATTAACATTGAAGAAATTTCAACGGAAGAAATCATCCGCAACATTTATGAAGAAGGTGTTGTGAATGGATAAATATATAGAGATGATACGCATTCGCTTTTTAATGATGCTGGCGTATCGGACGAATTATTACAGCGGAATATTGATTTATGCGATTAATATTGGTGCTTACTACTTTTTATGGTCCGCTATTTATGGAGGAAAAGAGAATATTCAAGGGTTATCCATTACCCAAATGACAACGTATGTAGCCGTTTCATGGATGGCAAGAGCCTTTTATTTTAATAACATTGACCGTGAAATGGCAATGGAAATTAAAGATGGCAAGGTGGCAGTAGAGTTAATTAAGCCTTATAGCTACCTTGGTATGAAAACAATGCAAGGACTGGGAGAAGGGATTTTTCGGCTGCTGTTTTTCTCAGTGCCCGGTATGATTATTGTCGCGTTTTTATTTCCAGTACAGTTTTCAGCCAATGCCGCAACATGGCTTTATTTTGGACTGTCTTTAATTTTTAGTTTCATTATTAATACACAAATTAATTTATTAACGGGTATTACGACTTTCTTTCTCTTTAACAATGACGGACTCATTCGAGCGAAGCGCGTTGTTATTGATTTGTTTTCAGGACTTCTTCTGCCCATCAGTTTCTATCCTTTATGGGCGCAACATATTATGAGCTATTTCCCTTTTCAGGCCATTAGTTATATTCCGAGCATGATTTTCACAAATGGATTTAAAGGGCAGGAAGTAATAAATGCTCTTATTACACAAGCAGTTTGGTCAGGGCTTCTATTTATTCCTATTGCGTGTTTGTGGAACATAGCGAAGAAAAAAATGGTTATTCAAGGAGGGTAGTCTATGAAAATGTTTTATTTTTCGATTTTCTTTCAGTACATTAGTCAATATATGAAAACAAGGCTTCAGTATCGCACCGATATGGTAGTTGAAATCATTTCAGACTTATTGTTTCAAACAGTTAATTTGATTTTTATTTTAGTTGTATTTGGCCATACTCAGTCGCTGCACGGATGGTCACGAGAGGAAATTATCTTTATTTATGGTTTCTTTTTGGTCCCTTTTGCTATTTTTTCGTCTTTCTTTAACATTTGGGATTTCAACGAGCGCTACATTGTCAAAGGTGAAATGGACCGAATTTTAACGCGGCCGATTCACAGTTTGTTTCAAGTTATTTTAGAGCGGATGGAACTGGAATCATTGTTTGGTGGTATCACAGGGATTGCCGTAATGGCTTACGCTGCGTCTTCTTTACACCTTCATTTCCAGTGGTATGATGTTTTTATTTTTCTATTGTTTATTTTAGGAGGAGCGCTTGTATACGCAGGAATTTTCATCGCCTTAGCAAGCATAGGCTTCTGGTCGGATGCCAGAACCTCTATTATGCCTACTATTTATAATATTGGAAACTACGGAAGGTATCCTGTAGATATTTATAACAATGTCATCCGATATGTTTTAACGTGGATTCTTCCTTTTGCATTTGTAGGCGTATATCCAGCTGCTTATTTCTTAGGAAGGTCAGAATGGTACGGATATGCATTTTTAACCCCGGTGATGGGAATCGTCTTTTTTGTAATCTCTATTTTCTTATGGAATACAGGTGTCAAAAAATACAGAGGAGCAGGCAATTAAATGCCTGCTCTTTTTCGTGGCTTCTGAGTAGTAATGAATGGACAAGGATGCGCGTATAGTGGTAGTAGAGTATAAATTAAAGGAGTAGAATGATGGTTATTTTTCTAATCCTCGTTATCATTGTTTTTGTAATCGGTAGTATGAAGTTTCTTTTTGAAAAAGAACTTGGAGAATTTCATTTTTTCTCAATTGGTCATTTCTTTGTCTTGTTTTATTCATATATCACAGTTTTATTGGGGTTTAGCCTTATTTATACAGTGTGTGAGATGGGAAGTATTCCAGTGTTAAGCGGAGGGTTTGAACATGAAGGTCATTACTTTTATACGCTGTTTAACAGCATGTATTTCAGCGCAGCGACGTTATTTTCAGTAGGATACGGAGATATGTATCCGGTTGGAATTGGGAAATTATTTGCAACTTTTGAAGCGTTTATCGGCTACATTATGCCTGCAATCTTTGTGATGCGAACTGTTACCCGCACTTAAACTTGTCATCTTATCTAATATTGGGTACGCTATTCAAAGAAAATGAAAAGCGTAAAGGAGCAGATAAATATGACAGCTGTAGTTGGAGAAAAAGCACCCGATTTTGTATTAATGTCTACAAATGGAGAGCAAGTATCACTCGCTTCGATGAAAGGAAAAAACGTTGTGCTGTATTTTTATCCGAAAGATATGACGCCAGGCTGTACAACGGAAGCTTGTGATTTCAGAGATCAGCATGAAAATTTTGAAGAGCTAGATGCGGTGATTCTAGGAGTGAGCCCGGATCCAATCGACAAACACCATAAGTTTATTGATAAGCACGGTCTTCCATTCTTGCTTTTAGCTGACGAAGATCACAGCGTAGCTGAAGAGTATGGAGTATGGAAACTGAAAAAAAACTTTGGAAAAGAATATATGGGCATTGAACGCTCCACTTTTATCATTGATAAAGAAGGAACGCTCGTAAAAGAGTATCGCAAGGTTCGAGTAAAAGGGCATGTGGAAGAAGCTTTATCATTTATTAAAGAAAAAATGGCATAAAAACAGGCAGATAACTAGAGCAGTTTTAGTCTTTGAACATACAATATCAGTGTAGGGCATACCTCCTCAGATGTTAATATATTTAAAAGTGTGGATTGATTTCCACACTTCTTTTTTTGCATAACATATATGAATAATTTCTACTTATTACATAAAATAGGAATAGGCATCAAGTTGACAAAACGTGGGTAAAACATGTAGACTAATTATAAGAATTATAAAGTAATAATACTTATAGAAGAGGGGTGCATGACGTGTCAAATCATTTACAAGAAGCCCTTGAAACGTTAAAAGGTACTGGCGTTCGTATTACACCACAACGTCATGCTATTTTAGAGTATTTAATCAATTCTATGACACACCCAACAGCAGATGATATTTATAAAGCGCTGGAAGGTAAGTTTCCAAATATGAGTGTAGCAACCGTTTACAATAATTTAAGAGTATTTCGCGAAGTGGGTATTGTAAAGGAACTAACATACGGTGATGCATCAAGCCGGTTCGATTATGTTACAACAGAGCATTACCATGTGATTTGCGAAAGCTGCGGAAAAATTGTGGATTTTCATTATCCTGGTTTAGACGAAGTAGAAAAGCTGGCTGCTCATATTACTGACTTTGATATTAGTCACCACCGAATGGAAATTTACGGAACGTGTCCTGATTGTACGGCTAAAAAAGCGCATTAATAAGCTGATAGTAGTGATACTATCAGCTTTCTTTTTGTTTTTTTCTATTATACTTTTCATCGAATTGTTTTCCTTCAAGAGACCGGTCAAGCGTAAGCGGCTCGTTGCAATACATACACATATCTACGCGCCCTAGCATTTTGGTTTGCTTTTGACATGTAGGGCAGGTTACTTGAACTGCTTTTGTAGAAAGCATGCCAATCCAGAAATAAACGCCGGTACTAGCTACGATGCACAGTAAACCTAAAAGCATAAAAATAGTCATTAGCCAGACTGAAGACCGAAAGAAAATTCCCCCATACATAACAATGAAACCAACAAAAATCAGGCTGAGTGCAAACGTGCGAATCTTGTTAATTTTATTTGAATACTTTATCCCCATCAGTATCCCCCCTGTTACCAATATATCATAGAGTGAGACAGTGAATAGTAATAAAAATTGAATCTTCGGAAAATTATCCGTAGTTTTTGAGCTTTCTGAATGATTTCCATAATTCTGAGTGGGATATCCGTTATACATCGTATATAATAAAAAAAGAAATCTTAGTCCATAGCCTTTAAAATTTTGAAAAATATTTGTCTATTACAGTTAGGAGAGCTCAAAATGGAAGATGTTTTACGGCCAATATATCAAGAAAGAGCTAGCAATAAAGACACACTCGGTATTTTACTGATTGAAAAAAAGAAATCAGAATCTCCAGTGACGGATAATTTGGATGCTATCTTATTTATTGTGACCAAAACCACAGAAACTTCTCTTTTTATTAAACAATACGAATATGAAAATGAGCGTGCTGCACTTTATATGGCTTCTGAACAGCAAATGAGTGAATGGATTATGAATGGGACGAACCGCCGTATTATTGATTGGATCTTAAATGGTAAAGTGCTATTTGATCGAAACGAATATATGGAAAACTTAAAGAAACGCTTAATTGATTTCCCTAGAGAAGATCGGACAAAGAGAATAGGTGTCGAGTTTGCTAAGTTGATTCGCCGATTTAAAGAAGGAAAAGACTTTTATGCGTCTAGTCATTATTTAGATGCATTCAATCATGTCATTCATGCTCTTCATCATTTAGCACGACTGTCTGTGTTGGAAAATGGATTTCACCCAGAAGTGACAGTGTGGAACCAAGTGAAAAAAATAGAACCTGAAATTCATCGTCTTTACGAAGAGCTAATTATTAGCCAAGAAGAGGTTAGCAAGCGTTTGGAGCTGCTTTTCTTAGCAAGTGAATTTCTAGTCAATAAAAAAACTGAATTGGGTGCGAAGCATCTTGTTCATATTATGAAAAGTGAAAAGCAGGAATGGACGTTTAATGAACTTGTTCATCATCCCGAAATACGCCCTTATGCTATTGACTTAGGAATACTCCTTGAGTTTTTAATTGAAAAAGATATCATTATGGTAAAAAAAGTAGAAACCAAAGGAAAGAGTTTGTACCATAGACACTATGTGGCGAAATGATAGAGAGAGAAAGGGTATCTGATACGGTATGGTTATGACGTATAGATGCCCTGACACATGATTTTATAGTCTGGATAAAAGGTTTTTCTAAAAAAACACGATTTATTTTAAAAAATCTATTGACGCTTTAAAATATCCGTGGTAAATTTATATACGTCGCTGATGAGCGATACTAAATTTATCAAAAACTTGAAAAAACTTCTTAAAAAAGTTGTTGACAAGAAAGAGATAAACTGGTAAGATTAA
>NZ_JBXENJ010000010.1:0-138024 GCF_056836725.1 Priestia sp. 3CA3 | reverse complement strand
TGTTGAAAGAAGGTTTTTTTATTTGTGTTGGTATTAAAATTATTCTCCGAATTATTCTTCGCCGCCTTGTGAAAACTTTAACAGTTTGATAGCCTTATTAGGAGGTCGTTACAAAATATGTGTATCTTTTCCACTATGTCTTATGAATCATATTTAGAAATATTCTTAAAAGAATGTTTATTGCCTCTAAGTATTGGGTACACGAAACTAGGGGTTAAATTTCAACAGGGAGTGTGAACGATAATTTGATTACGTTTAAGAATGTGTCAAAGCAATACCCAGACGGTACGACCGCCGTGAAAAATATTAATCTAGAAATTAAAGAAGGAGAGTTTTTCGTTTTAATTGGTCCGAGTGGGTGTGGGAAAACAACCACCTTAAAAATGATTAACCGTCTTCATGATATTACCGAAGGAGAACTATACATAAAAGATAAGCTCGTATCGGATCACAACATACATGAGCTACGCTGGAACATTGGGTATGTCCTGCAGCAAATTGCTCTTTTTCCTCATATGACCATCGCTGAAAATATAGCTATTGTACCCGAGATGAAGCATTGGAAGAAAAACAAAATAAAAACGCGCATTGATGAACTGCTTACCTTGGTAGGACTAGACCCAAAGCAGTATCGAAACCGAAAGCCGTCTGAGCTTTCAGGTGGCCAGCAGCAACGTGTAGGTGTAGCACGTGCCCTCGCAGCTGATCCCCCCGTTATTTTAATGGACGAACCCTTTAGTGCCCTCGATCCGTTAAGCCGCGAACAGCTTCAGCAAGATGTTATTAGTTTAAAAGAAAAAATCAAAAAAACATTTGTGTTTGTTACGCACGATATGAGCGAAGCGATGACGCTTGGAGATCGTATCTGCCTAATGAAAGACGGGGAAATTGTTCAAGTTGGAACCCCAGAGGAATTCATTCAAAAGCCTAAAAATGAATTTGTAAAAACGTTTATTGGAAATCAAGGAAATGCTTTATTTGAGACATTGGATATGTTTGTCAAAGAAAGTGAACAGCCAGACGTAGAACCTACTGAAGAGCTAGCTTCAACCGCCACTGTTCAGCAGGCAATGGACGCCCTTTACGATCATGAAGCAATAGCTGTGAAAAAAGGGAGCAAACGCATTGGCGTTGTAACGCGTAAAACTCTATTAGCGTTTCTTTCTGATAAAACGAAAGAAGGAGGAACGCTGTGATGAATGCACTAAGCACATTATTGGATCAACGAGGAGATGCACTGTTTCAAGCTCTTCTGGAACACATTCAAATATCAGTACTGGCTCTTGTGATCGCCGTATTAATTTCAGTGCCGCTTGGACTGTACTTAACGAGGCATGACCGCATTGCTGAACCGATCATTGGCGTAACAGCCGTACTGCAAACCATTCCTTCACTCGCTTTATTAGGATTACTGATTCCTCTTGTCGGAATTGGAACCTTTCCCGCGGTTATTGCACTGTTTTTATATTCGCTTCTTCCTATTGTACGAAATACATATACCGGAATTAAAGAAGTGGACCCATCTTTAATTGAAGCATCCAAAGCCATGGGGATGAACTCATGGAGACGATTAATCAAAGTAGAACTTCCTCTAGCGCTTCCTGTCATTATGGCCGGAATTCGTACAGCAATGGTCCTCATTATTGGTACAGCGACAATCGTGGCTCTTATCGGAGCAGGCGGACTTGGAAGCTTAATTTTGCTTGGTATTGACCGAAGCGACAATAGTTTGATTTTATTAGGAGCCATTCCAGCAGCATTATTAGCGCTTATTTTTGATGGAATTCTGCGAACGATTGAACACTCAGCTAAAAAAGGATCCAAAAAACGCTCGTTTATTATGATCATCGTATTAATACTCATTCTTGTTTCTCCGTTTGCAGCGATGAGCGCAACAAAACCAGACCTTGTTATCGGAGGGAAAATTGGCGCAGAACAAGATATTTTAATTAATATGTATAAAGAATTAATTGAAGATCAAACCGATATGAAAGTAAATCTTCGTTCGTCGCTTGGGAAAACGGTATTTGTATTTGAGGCTCTGCGTAACAAGGAAATTGATTTATACCCTGAATATACGGGTACAGCCATTGTGACGCATCTAAAGGAACAGCCGGACAGCAAAGATGAAACAGAGGTGTACAGGCAGGCAAAAGAAGGATTTCAAAAGAAATTCGGCCTTGTCTATTTAGATCCAATGAAGTTTAATAATACGTACACATTGACCGTAACAAAGGAATTTGCAAAAGAAAATAATCTAACGACCGTTTCAGATTTGGCAAATGCAACAGATAAAGTAAAAGCAGGATTTACGCTTGAGTTTAAAGATCGTGAAGACGGCTACGTAGGCATTCAAAAAGAATATGGCCTTACTTTCCCGAATATTAAAACGATGGAGCCGAAGCTTCGCTATCGCGCTGTAGAAAAAGGCGATATTAACATGCTTGATGCTTACGCAACGGATCCTGAAATCAAACAGTTTGGTCTCAAAGTCTTAAAAGACGACCAGCAGTTCTTCCCTCCGTATCAAGGAGCGCCTGTGCTTCGTGAAGATACGCTAAAAGAGCATCCTGAACTGAAAAAAATCTTAAATCAACTGGGCGGTAAAATCAGTGATGACGAAATGCGTGAAATGAACTATCAAGTAAATGCAAAAGGAAAAACGGCTGAAGAAGTTGCTCATCAATTCTTAGTGAAAAAAGGATTAATTAAAGAGTAATAACGAAGAAACAGAGCTAGGACAACAGTATGTTAGTTCAAAGAAGATCCGAATGATAAATCGTTCGGATCTTTTCATTTTAGTTGCTTCTAGTAGTTGATTGGAAGGCAACGCGAAGATTCCTGCGGAAAGCGAAGCCTTGCATGGAAATCAAATGCAGTGCAAGAAGTGATTCATACTCGATCATTTACTCCATTCGTCTTCAGATTGGCGTCATTTCGTTATGTTTCAATCTCTTTTTAATGCGAGAGAAGCATTAATGAAAATGAACCCATGTGAACAAGCTAAAGGTACCGAATTTGTTTTCTGATAGAAGGGAGGCGCTTTTATGAATTCATTTTTTGCGTGTCATCCTGTACAACATTCCTTTCAGCTTTTTTCAGTGGAACATCTTGTAACTTTAGCTATTATCGTTATCATAGGAGCATTTATTTTTTTGTGTCGAAAGCAGCTGCGAAAAAAGAGGTTTGTGTTTATTTTGCTTTCACTCATTCTAATTGCTTCAGAAACAGCCTACCAGGCTTGGGAAATCGGATGTCATCAGTGGTCTGCTGAAACTTCCTTGCCTCTTCAGCTCAGTGATATAGTCGTGCTGCTGGCTGCTGTTATGCTGATAACCAAAAACAGGTTTCTTTTTAATTTTGTGTACTTCGCAGGAATCAGCAGCTCTGTTCAAGCGATGATTACCCCAGACCTTGGGGGCTATGCGTATACCCAGTTTCGCTATGTGCAGTTTTATGTATCGCATGGCGGTGTGGTACTTGCTTGCTGTATGCTAATTGCTACCTGCAGATATGAGCCGACGTTTCGTTCTTTATGGGTAAGCGTAGTATTTGTTAATCTGTACGGAGGATTTATCTATGCCATCAACCGTTTACTTGGGGCGAATTATTTATACATGATGAAAAAGCCAGAGCACGCTTCCTTGCTGGATGTTCTTGGACCTCATCCTTTGTATTTAGTATCGATTGAAGGAATTATGATTCTTAGCTTTCTTGTGCTTTATCTGCCGTTTTGGATACATAAGAAAATCAAAGGGAAATCAATTTTGTTGAAGAGAAATGCTAATACTGGTAATTTATAAGTGTAAACTAGCTAGGATTTCCTGAATGAAAAGGAAAAAAACGACTGAACAAGCTGTTAGAGGCAAACGTAAAAAATAGAAAAGAATAAAGCAAGCACAGACATTAGAAGGAGAGTATCAAAATGAAAACACTGGTTATTTTAGCGCATCCAAATTTAGCATCTTCTCGCATTAATAAAGCGTGGGCAGAGAGATTAAAGAAAGAAGAAAATGTACACGTTCATGATTTATACGCAAACTATCCTGATTTTAAAATTGATGTAGAAAAAGAGCAGGAGTTAGTTGTTCAATTCGATCGTATTGTGTTTCAATTTCCGTTTTACTGGTACAGCTCACCAGCACTCTTAAAAGAGTGGCAAGATGTTGTATTAACATACGGATGGGCTTATGGCAGCAAAGGCACTAAACTTCATGGAAAAGAGTTTATCGTAGCTACTTCGACAGGAGGACCTGCAGAAGCTTATCAAGAAGGCGGCTACAACCGTTATCCAATGAGTAATCTGCTTCTTCCGTTTCAAGCTACGGCAAATTTAACAGGCATGAAGTTCCAAACTCCATTTTTATTTCAAGGAGCAGGCGGTGAACTGAGCGAAAAAGTCATTCAAGATAGTGCAGAAAGCTACGCTCAATTATTAAGACAATAAAAAAAGCCGCGTCACAGCGGCTTTTTAATTTACATTTGTTCGTGAAAAAGAAGTAAGCAGCTTTTGAGGAGCAATATCTAATCCTTCAATTAGCAATCCCGTCATAGCTGTTAGACTCCCGACTTCAAACGATTCCCCGGCTCTCCAAAATGCTGATTCACCTTGTTTAATGTAAATTTTCAGTCCGTTATCGCCAGCTACCCAGCCTTCGCCGTGAACGACTAAAAGAAGCTGTGGAATCGTAGCTTCTTGACGAGGTGTATAATCATTTTCTTGAAAAGATAAAAAGCTGATTTTGACATCTCCAGTATGAGAAAGCAGCGGGTTTACTTTATAGGTGGAATGAAGAAAGGAACGCTCTTCTTCAGATTGAAAACCATATAATTTCATACTTTCATCTCCTTGACTAAAAAATAAAAACAGAAGTGCTTCTTATTTCATATACGCATACAGGAGAAAAAATAGAACTCAAAGTAAGCAGCTGATTGCTAGAAAATTGCTTGATTCCATCTCTATTTTTTGTCGAAGCTGAAATTTTTTTGAAGGATAGGAAGGAAAAATAGAAGTTTTTTTGAATAGTATAAAAAAGGTGTCCGTTAATGGACACCTTTTCCTAATTTAAAAATGACTGTAATGCTTGTTTATTTTCTTCAAGGTCGATGCTTAAAACAGCACCAATACCGGATATTCGTTCATTTGAATAGGAACCTTCAACCGGTAAACGAAGAGATTTTAAATCTGGCTGATTTCCAACTAAAAAATCTTTTCCTATCACGATAAATGTTTTTGGCGGAATATTTGTATCCACATATGGATCAATGACTCCCCATAGCTTAGGAGCTTTCGCCAGCGTCTTTACTTGAAGAGCTTCATCCATTAATTTACCGATAACTTCTTGTTGACGCTTCACGCGCCCGAAATCACTTTGGCTATCATGTCGGAATCGCACGTATCCTAGTAATTTATCTCCGTGAAGAGTTTGTTTTCCAGGTTTTAGCGTCATGCCAATTCCTGATGACATTTCGTGCGGCACGGTAACCGTAATTCCCTCAGGGGCAATCGTATCGGCAACTTTAGAAAAACCTTTAAAATCAACAACGGCATAATAGTTTACATCTACGCCAAAGTTTTCTTTAATTGTCTTACGCATTAATTCAGGCCCGCCAAATGCATAGGCTGAATTTAATTTGTTTTTGCCGTGTCCTGGAATATCCACATATGAATCACGCATCAAAGACACAATTTTAGGCTGATTGCTGTCTTTGTCATAATGAGCAATCATGATCGTATCGGCACGCGAATGTTCTTCACCTCGAGAGTCAATTCCAAGAAGTAGCACATTCATGCTATCTAAATTGGCACTTGCACCATTAAAATTAAACTGTCCATCTTTTCCAAAAGCTCCGTCTGCTTCTGCTAACCCTTGTTGGTATTGATAATACACATACGCACCAGCGGCGATTACAAGAATGAGAAAGAAAAGAAGTAGCTTTCTAAAGCGTTTCTTTTTTCTTTGCTTTTTTCTTTTATGTTGTTTACGTTCTGTACGTTCTTCCAAATGTCTCACCATCGCATTCAAAAATATTAATACTTTTTTGTTTGAAACCCATTATGCAAAAAATTATAAAACGACATAATAAAATTAACACTAAGGAATTAGATTAGCAAGTACGTTCACTAGTAAATCCGCAGAGACAGCTAAAATAAGAGAAATATGCAAATAGAAGAAAGAGGAAATAAAGGTTATTTTTTTCTGAAAAATTTGTTATAATCTATCATAGTTAGGGAAAAAGTTCTGTCTTTTAAGAATGGAATAAGAGGAAAGTCTCTGTTTGCGGAGAATCGAATATAGGTCTAAATGTAGAAAAAAGGAGTGAAGCGAATGAGTATATATGTGTCATCTTCGAACCTTGTGCTGATTCCAGAAGCGGCGTTAAGTCATTGGAAACCTTACGGCGCGGGGGAATTGACCGGAGCTATTATTTCAGGTAAAGATAGTGCTGAAATAATTAAAGAGCTTAATCAATCGTCTATTCTGCCTTTTACAAGTTTTTTCTATCGAAAGCATTTTGTTATTCTGTTTGATAAAGAACAAGTGAAAAATCATTTTGAGCAGCTGCTTTTATTGTATAAATCTCAGGGCTATGTTTTTTATTCTTCTACTCTATACGATGATCATTGGTCCCAGGTTCTTGAAGGAACGAAGCAGCTCCTAACGGTAAATGGACAGGTGGTACCGGTGCTTGAGCTTGAACAAAACGGTGAATTTGATGTTGTGCGTGATGAAGGTGGTCTTCACATTGTGATAGATGATGACGAAGACGAAGAGAAGCAGCTAGAAAAAAAAGTTCATGAGCTTTCGCTTGAAGAAGGTACCTATTTTATTGGCGATCCGGGATTTGTTGAAAACCGAGACATGCTGGTAAAAGAATATTTTCCTAAAGGTACGTACGAATTTATTTATAGATACGGAGAAAATGGCTGGCTGATGAAAGTAAGTATTCAGCGAAAAGCGATTAAAGAGCAGCTTACTACTCTTCACGCGGCTTTATCTTAACCTCTATTCATTGTACAATATTGCTAAATAACTATGTTATAATAGTAATATTGCACAATGAAAGGGGTTTTTTTAATGGAAGCACGTTTGCAAAAAGTCGTATCATGGCTAAAGGAAAAGAATGTAGAAACGGCCTTTATTTCGTCAACTGAAAACGTATTTTATTTAACTGGATTTCACACGGATCCGCATGAGCGTTTGCTTGGCTTATTTGTGTTTAACGAAGCGGAGCCGATGCTTGTTTGTCCATCAATGGAAGTGGGTCAAGCAAAAGAAGCCGGCTGGAAATTTGACGTGATCGGATATGAAGACCATCAAAATCCTTGGGAGCTTATTAAAGAAGCTTTACATAAACGAAACGTAATGGATGTGAAAAAAGTTGCTGTAGAGAAAGAGCAGCTGCTGTATGCGAGAGCTGAAGAACTGCTTAATTTATATCCAAATGCTGAGCTAGTCGGAGCAGAAGAGAAATTAAATCAGCTGCGTTTAATTAAAGATGAGCGTGAAGTTGAGATTCTGCAAAAGGCAGCTGCATTAGCTGATTTTGGCGTGGAAGTAGGCGTAGCTGCCTTAAAAGAAGGCGTTACGGAAATGGATGTTCTGGCTAAAATTGAATACGAGCTAAAGCGAAAAGGAATTCGTGAGATGTCGTTTTCAACGATGGTGTTATTTGGTGAAAAAACGGGAGAAGCGCACGGGAACCCAGGTCTTCGCACGTTAAAGCCAGGAGATATGGTTCTCTTCGATTTAGGTGTAGTGCTAGATGGATACTGTTCAGATATTACGCGTACAGTCGCGTACAAGTCGATTAATGATAAGCAAAAAGAAATCTATGAAACGGTACAGCGCGCCGAGCAGGCAGCTCTTGAAGCTTCCAAGCCTGGCACTCGCATTGGCGACTTGGACATGGTAGCACGCAATATTATTACAGAAGCAGGGTATGGAGAGTATTTCTTGCATCGTCTTGGTCATGGCCTTGGTATCAGCGTGCATGAGTTTCCTTCAATGAGCCGCAACAATGATGATGTGCTTCAAGAAGGCATGGTGTATACGATTGAACCGGGTATCTATATTCCAGGACTCGGAGGCGTGCGTATTGAAGATGATGTAATCATCACAAAAGATGGATACGAAACGTTAACGAAGTACCCAAAAGAATTACAAATTATTTCATAATAATGTCATAAAAAATAGAGGCTGCCATGGTGCAGGCTCTATTTTTTTATGGGAAAAGAAAAAATTGGTTAAGGTTTCTTGTTTGCTTCTTGAGACAATTTCATAGTATGTTACGAAACGATAACATTTCTATCACATTTTCTAAAAACTATATCGTAAGCGAGTGCGGTAGTATATGCTGTACAGTAGGGGACTTTTTAAGGTCGCAAGCAAGGAGGTTTTTTATGAGTAATTTTACAAAAGATGAAGAATTAATTATACATAAAGCAATAGATGTATTTGGTCAAAAGGACCGAATTGAAGATTATTCAGATGAACGAAAAAAGCATGGTATTCACGTTGTGGCATGTGAAAATCATCCGCGTCAAGACGTAACCGCGTATGCAACGCTCGGTGGACATCAATGTCCGACAGGTTATACAGTTGGAGGAATCCCGCTTCGAATTGAAATCGTTGGGGCTTGTCATGAGGAGTTCGGTATTTATTCTGCTATTTTAGCAAACTGTATTTTCCATATGATGAAATCTCATGTCTCCATTTTCCCAGGAGCTATTTATAAAGACGTTATTGCAGTCCTTGATGACAGCTTTCATATGCAGCACATTTTGCTGATTCCGCCGTTTTTATGGGATAATTTTTCAACGATTGAACTATCTGATAAAAAAGTAACGTTCCTGCAGGCCGTTCCGATTTCAGAAAATGAACGTGCTTTTGCACTTGAGTACGGAGTAGATTCGTTGCTAAGCCGCTTTGATGCTGAGCAGGTTAATGTCTTCAATTTAGAAAGAAGATCTGTTGTATAAACAAAAAGAGCGCCGACTGAGACGCTCTTTTTTGTTATTGATTAGTAGGTCAATTCTTTTTGAGGTATAGCTTTTTTATGACTCGTTTGGTAGCTGTGAAGCACCATGCCTGATACGATAACTCCCATTCCAACCCAAGAAAGAATCGGTGGCAAAGGACTTGATAGAAGGAAGACCTCTCCTAGCAGGGCAAATAAAACTTCCATCGATTGTGTAGCTTCAACTGCACCTAACTTGTGAGAATCTTTTTTCACAAGGTCAGTTGCCGCAAAAAATAAAACCGTTGCACACACTCCTGAAAGTAAAGCAACTAAACTGCTTTGATACATCTGAGTTGGTTTTGGTAGTCCATCGGTCAAGTAGGCATAGACAGAAAGAATAATCCAAAACGGCAGGCTTGAAAGCGTCATTCCAAGCACACGCTGAAACGTATTAAGCGACGACAGCTCCATCATCTTACGGTTGCCAAGCGGATACGCAAAAGACGCAATTAAAATGGGAATCGTACAAAGCAAGGCAGTAGCCGCCGACAGTTCAGTCGCATGCTCAAGCTGCATGAGCACAACTCCTATTAAAATAATAAACGAAAAACCTAGCTGCTTGAAAGGAATGGCTCCTCGCTTTTTTCCTTCCTTGTAAAACAAAGGAGCTAGGAGAGACCCCGATAAAATCGTGATTTGCCAAGTTCCTGCAATAAGCCAGCCGGGACCGTAGGCGGAAGCAAAACAAAGAGGAGCGTAAAATAAGCCAAATCCGACCGTGCTCCATAGCAGCCATTTTTGCGGCTGGGCTTTTATTTCTGCCACCACAGGTTTGATGCCACCCCAAAAATAAACAAGCATAAGCAAAAGAGGTACCATAAAAAAATAGCGCAGAGATGCGCTCCACGCCCAGCTGCCTCCAGATAAATCCATCGCTCGATTTAAAACGAATGTAAAAGCAAAAAAGAATGATGCAGCAACGCCTAATAAAAGAGGCTTCACTTTGCTTCCTCCTCACTTGTCAGCGCTTCACCTAGTGTCAGCCAGTTTGTTTCGACAAGCTGTGATGTCAGTGCGGAATCTTTTTGACGGCAAGCATTTATGATTTCTTTGTGCTGATCAACGGAAGCAAGGCTAGCAAGAGAAGAAAAGCGAGCGATTTCCAGACGTTGAATTTTGGCGCTTGTTTGTTTTACAACACGTTCTAGCTCTAAATTATTCGCCCGGTTTAAAAAAACGGAATGAAATGCTTCATCCGCTTCGATCGCTTTCAGTACATTTCTTGTTTTGATTGCATGTTCTAGAGATTGATTATGTTTGATTAGTTCGCCCATATCTTCTTCTTGCAACGAAGTACAAGCCAGCTTAGCAGCAAGTGCATGAAGAGCTGCGACGACAATAAAAGATTGTTTTGCCTCCTCAAGGTTTAATGGAGCCACTTTTGTAGAAGAACCAGGTGTCGTTTGTACAAGGCCTTCATCTTCGAGCCTTTTTAATGCTTCTCGAACAGGAGTGCGGCTAACTCCAAATTGCTCAGCCAGTTCTTTATCCTGAAGCTTTTGTTCCGGCTGAAATTCAAGCATAACGATATTGTGTTTAAGTGTTTGATAGACTTCCTCCCGTAGGGAAAGTCGTTTGAGAGGTTGAATGTTATTTTTCATAAAACCAATATATCGCATATCACATTAAATAACAATGTGAAATCTAAAAAACTTCGTCTAAAAAGCAGGCAGCTGCTTTTTAGATGAAGAGCTTAATTACTGCTGCGCAAAGATTTAGATAAGATGCGCGCAATTGCTTTGCTGTGCTCAACCTGCGTTTTTTTGGACTCTTTTCGTTCAAGAGCTACTTTTTGAAGGCTTTTTTCTTCTTCAGTTTGAGCAATAACTTGAGGAACGGGAGCAGGCTTCCCATTTTCTAATGCGACGAAGGTAAGAAAAGAAGTAGCAGCAATACGTTTAATGCCTGTTAACAAATTTTCGGCAATGACTTTAACAAAAATAATCATGGAACTTTTTCCTGTGACAACAACGAATGCCTCATATGAAATAAAATCTTCTTCTGTGACGGGCTCGATAAAGTCAACATGATCAATGGAAGCTGTAACACACGACTTTCTGGAATGTTTAGCTGCTGAAAGAGAAGCCGTCATGTCCATGTCAGCGACAATTTTGCCGCCAAAAAGGGTGTGGTGATTGTTTAGGTCATTTGGAAAAATGTGCTGTGATTTGACTACTCGTGAGACGCTGCAAAGTACTGCTTTTTCACTCATTGAAAACACTCCTTCAAACTGTTTATATGGTTTAATGTATGTTGACTACTTGTTCTTATGTATACAAGTTATAGAAAGCCCTTTCGTAAAAAGCTCTTCAAAAGCTTCTATATGGTAAAATAGAACAAATATGAAAGAGAGGATGAGAGCATGAACTTAACGCAATTTTCTAGAAGAAAATATACGGATTCCCCTACACCTTTAGAAAAGCTATCGGTTTTATCTCAGCAGTTAAACGGACCTTCAATTTATATGAAGCGCGATGATATGCTTGGACTGACAGGGGGCGGAAATAAGACGCGTAAGCTTGAATATCTAGTAGCTGATGCAAAAGCACAAGGGGCAGACGTGCTTGTAACGTGCGGTGCGATACAATCCAATCACTGTCGTTTGACGCTTGCTGCTGCCGTAAAAGAGCAAACGAAATGCGTGCTCGTATTAGAAGAAGGGGAAAATAAAGCAAGTGATCAGCCGACGGGAAACTATTTTCTTTATCATTTATTAGGCGCTCATGACATGCGGTTTGTCGCTGAAGGTTCGGATTTGACAGCGGAAATGGAAAAAGTAGCGCGCGAGCTAAGTGAAAAAGGTCATAAGCCGTACCTAATCCCCGTAGGAGGTTCAAATGTTATCGGTGCAACAGGCAGGCTATGCTGCCTGCGCACAGGAGCTGCTTATGCAAAGCTATGAGCAACAAATAAAGCTTAGCCACGTAGTTTGTACAAGCGGAAGCGGAGGCATGCACGCAGGGCTAGTGGCAGGCTTTCAAGGCCTTCAAAGCGGGGTGTCTGTTATTGGAATGAATGTGAGTCGTGCTAAAGAAGAGCAAGAAATGAAAGTTGCCAAGCTGACGAGTGAACTTTATGATCATTTACATAGCAAAACGCCTTTTAAAAAAGAAGAGATTGTTTGTATGGATGAATATGTCGGTCCAGGCTATGCTGTTCCAACAGAAGAGATGGTGGAAGCAGTCAAACTTGTGGCCGGTACGGAAGGAATTTTATTGGATCCTGTGTATACGGGAAAAGCGATGGCCGGCCTGATTGATTTAATTCGAAAAGGTTATTTAAAAAAAGATGAGAATGTGGTGTTCATTCACTCCGGGGGTTCACCAGCTCTTTATGCATATACATCGGTTTTTTCATAAAAAAGCAAGGGAGTCGACTCCCTTGCATTTTTAGTTTATATAGGAATAGTAAGTGAAAACGTCACTCCGGCGTCTGTGTTTTCAGCCGTAATGGCTGCATCGTGCATCGTAACAATACGCTTTACGATACTTAGGCCAATACCGAATTCACCGT
Organism: Priestia sp. 3CA3; assembly: GCF_056836725.1. Classification (NCBI taxonomy): domain Bacteria; kingdom Bacillati; phylum Bacillota; class Bacilli; order Caryophanales; family Bacillaceae; genus Priestia; species Priestia sp. 3CA3. Next base: position 125,487 of record NZ_JBXENJ010000010.1, on the reverse strand, counting down.
TTGCTCCTTTTTTAAACGGTTCAAACAAGTGTTGAAGCACGCTTTGATCAATGGGCGGACCATCGTTGCTGATGGTACATTGAACGTTCGTTTGGTGTTTAGCAAGTGAAAGTGAAACCTTCGTATCAGCATAGCGCAGCTGATTGTCGAGTACATTTTCAAGGACTTTTGTCCACAGCTCTTTGTCTCCTTTAATCGTTGCATTTACGTCGTCAAATTCCCACTGTATTTCAGGGCGCCTCCACCGCAAGCGATCCACTACTTCATGAAGAAGCGCAGTAAAATCAAAGTCGTCTTGTGCAAGCTGGTGAGTGGACATATAGTCAAGCTTGGTCAAGTAAAGCAAATCGCGGATTTTTTTCTCAAGATTTTTGGATTCATCTTCAATGACTTTTACCGTTTGGGATAAATCACCTTTTGGATAAATGCCGTCTTGAATCGACTGAGCGTAGCTTTGAATAACCATTACCGGTGTTTTTAAATCATGTGAAATATTTTGAAGCAGCGTTTGCTGTGCTTCATCTTTAGATACGAGCCTTTTGCGCATTTGCTCGATGGACGCGCCTAGCTTGCCGATTTCATCGGAACGGTTGACTGTAACAGGTTCATGCCAATTTTGTTCGGCGATTTTTTTTACATCTTTTTCAAGCGATACAAGCGGCTTGCTTAAGTATCTTGATAGCCAAATAGATGGAAGCCAGCTGAATAGAAATACAATTGAAATGACAAGAAGCAGCTGTTTAAAAAGAGTAGAAGTGAGCGCGTTGCGATACGTATCCCACGAAAATGAAAGTAAAAAAGCAGGCTGTCCGTTTACGCTTACTTTTCGAATCACATAAAAAAGCGTCCGGTTGCCGAGATCTTTTTCATAGCGAGCGACGATTTTCCGCTGACTGATTGCATCTTCCTGTGCTTTTCTCAAAAAGTCTTGAGGCAACACCCGTGATGAAAAATAAGAGATATCCGCATGTTCAGGCAATAAAATATGATCCACGGTTCGATTGCCAAGCGTTGGTTCACTGTCTTCATTGCTAAAGTAGTATTCACCTGAGCGGCTTGGCAGGCCGTATTCTTTTAAAATATGCTGTTCATTTTCAATAGTGGTATAAATTTCATTCGTGAAGAACTGCCTGAGCGTCGTTGGGAATAAAATAGCGAGCAAAATTGAAATGAGCAGTAAAATACCCGAGATGACGAGCCAAATTTGAAATGCAAGCGACTTGTTTTTCATGCTTTCATCATCCGGTATCCGTATCCGTAAATCGTTTCAATTCGTGCTTGCGGCATTTTTTTACGCACGCGCCTCACTAAATCATCCACCACTCGGTCTGTGCCGAAATAATCTTCTCCCCAAATGAGATTCAACAGCTGCTCCCTTGAAAAAGCCTGTCCAAGGTCTTTTGAGATAGTGACAAGAAAATCAAATTCTTTAGACGTCAAATCAATCGGCTTTCCATTTTCACTGACTGTACGCGTATGTAAATCGATTTCATAAGGAGTCAGCGTAATGGTATCGGTTTTCTTTTGATTGGAACCATATACGAGGTTTAGCAGTTTGTTTGCTCGAATAACTAGTTCACGAGGCAAAAAAGGCTTTGATAAATAGTCGTCGCTGCCCATTTCAAGTCCAAGAACCCGGTCAATATCGGCATCGCGTGCTGAAATGAAAATAACAGGCACATGTGGCGTTTGCTGCTTGATTTCGCGAATGAGCTGATACCCGTCAATATCAGGCAGCATAATATCTAAAATCCACAGGTGCGGAGGAGTTGCAATCATTTCTTTTGCGTCCGTGCCGTTAAAAAATGAGCGAACGTCCCAGCCTTCTTTTTGAAGGTAAAGGGTTAAAACTTCGTTTAAATTTTGTTCATCCTCTACTAAATATAGTGTAAAGCTCAAATTTGACACCTTCCTCTGAATATATGAAAATTAAGGTAAATAAAGCATATTGCGCCATCTATGCGCGTTTCTTTAAAGGTTTATGTACCCGCTATTATACTACGTGTTTGCTGTCATAAAGAAATTTTTCACAATTTCACATATTGTTTTGATACTTATCCCAAACTTTTATTTTATAGTATAGATAACATAAAATTTGCTACGTTAAAAGGAGTGATTTTCATGGATCCACGTGATTATGAAAGAGAGGAAGAACGAAAAGAAGAATATGAAAACCGCCAGCGGCGCTATGATCAGTATCAGCCTGCGTCATCATCACAGCCTCCAAAAAGACGCTTATTTCCAGTGATCGCATCTTCCATCGCGGGAGCAGTGCTAGGGGGAGGAATTGTGCTATACGGCGCTCCGCAGCTAGGGTTAATGGATTCAGCGGATACGCAAACAGCGAATCAAACAACGCAGACTCAAACGGCAACAACAACGAGCACAACGCCTCGAACAGTAAGCACAACCGTGAATCAGTCAGATCTTGTTTCAGTTGTAAATAAAGTATCAGCTGCTGTTGTAGGCGTGAACAATATTCAACAGCAAACAAATCCATTTTCTGGAGATACCCAAACGCAAGAAGCAGGAACGGGTTCCGGTGTTATTTTCAAAAAAGAAAATGGAAAAGCCTACGTTGTGACTAATAACCACGTTATTGACGGCGCAAGCGAAGTAGAAGTGTCACTTTCAAACGGACAAAAAGAAAAAGCTAAAATTGTCGGAGCTGACGCGCTAACGGATTTAGCGGTGCTTGAAATGTCCGACAAAAATGTTGAACAAGTGGCGAAGTTCGGAAAATCATCAGATTTAGTGGCGGGTGAAACGGTTCTTGCAATCGGAAACCCTCTTGGTGAACAATTTTCTCGTACGGTCACACAAGGTATCGTGAGCGCAGCAAAACGCTCTGTCCCTATTTCAGAGAATTGGAACGTAGATGCAATTCAAACGGATGCGGCGATTAATCCAGGAAACAGCGGCGGTGCCTTGATCAATTCTTCCGGTGAAGTAGTTGGTATCAACAGTATGAAAATTTCAGAAGACAATGTAGAAGGAATCGGCTTTGCTCTTCCAAGTGATGAAGTGCAGCCAACAATTGAACAGCTGATGAAAAACGGAAAAATAACGCGTCCATATATGGGGGTAGGTCTTCAAGATGTAGGTCAGCTTTCAGCTGCAACAAAACAAGATCAGCTAGGCCTAACAAGCGATACGTCTGAAGGAGTTGTCGTAACGACGGTTGAACCATTCTCTTCTGCTTCTGATGCTGGTTTACAATCAAAAGACGTGATTGTTGCCATCGATGGAAATGAAGTCAAAACATCCAGTGATTTACGTCAATATCTATACACAAAACGCAAAGTAGGAGACACGGTAAAATTAGACGTGTACCGAAATGGAAAAAAACAAACTATTTCTCTGAAGCTTTCAGAGCAGCAGGATAACAATGGATGAGTTCAGCACCGTTAAAGCTGCTGCTAGCAGTATTAACAGCGTTCGGATTTTTAACAGGCTGCGGAGGGAAGCATTCAAACACGATGTTTCCTTCTGTAGAAATTAGTCAGCTATCTTCTGCTAAAGAAGTGGCAGCGTATGAAGGAGGAAAGGTGACAGGAGCTGAATTCAATCGTTTTTTAGCAGTTGAAGGGTTCTTAAATCCCGATGCTCCGCTAAATGATACAAGCTACCGCAAAGAGTTGTTGCGGCAGCTTGTCATGCAAAAAATCTTAATTTCGCATCTAAAGACAAGTGACAGGGTACAGAAAAAAGTCGAGGATATGTGGAAACAAATCAAACGTTCATATGACGAAGATACAAGAAAACAAGGCTATGAAGTCTTGCACATTCGTTCTAGCGATGTAACTAAACAGCTAATAAATCAGTTTAAATTAGAAGAATATTTCCGTAAACAAATTACGTCTGATGAACTAGACGCTTACTATACACGTATTGAGAATGATGTAACGCGCGTATCTTTTTCGCAGCTAACTTTTACAACTTTACATGATGCTGAGACCGTTGCGGCTGAGCTGCAAAAAGGAACATCGCTTCAAGACGTTCAAAAAAAATATGCTGATGTCCAGACCATCAGCAAAATAGAGAATGATGATAATCTAAAGCTTTCGAATCTATCTCCCTCTTTTATAGATGTTTTAAAAAAACAGCACATCGGAGAGTGTAGTAAGCCCATTAAAATGGGTAAAGTCTATTATATTCTTATTTTAAAACAAAAAGATAAAAAAACGGAATCAGAAGTCAAAGAAGAAATGATGAAAGAACTTGTTTTGAATCATATCAACCGGTATATCCAGGATCAACTGCCAAGGTTTCACGTGACTTTCAACCTTAGGTAGTTCCCTTTTATATAGATTGATTGTTTTCAAAAAACAAGCAGGTAAAAGAGCTTTCTATTAATAGAGAGCTCTTTTACATTTTTAAGTAGACAGAAATGTCGGTACCTGATAGAATGAAGTTGTAAAACTTTCATTATTCGGAAAATTTATACCCTCCAGCTTTGGAGGGTTATTTTTTATGCTTTTGGACGAATAAAAGAGGCTAGGACAGAAGTAGTTTAGTGGAAAGAAGATCCGAACGATGAATCGTTCGGATCTTTTCGTTAGTACGGTGAACGTATGTTTCAATCACTTTTCATCTTTTAAATGACTCAATAATGCAGAAGACATCTCCACGTGAGAAAGGGCGATGTGTGAAATCGTTTTGGCATAAGGTGTAATTTCGTTAATAAATTGCTCGAGTACGTGCAGGTGAGGAAGCTGAAGCTTTGTAATGAAGCAAGCCTGTCCGGCAATGCGTTCACAGAATAAAGCATAGGGATACTGAGAAATAAATCGTTTAAAACGCTCGTGCTCTCCGTTTTTCATGGTTACTTCAATAAAACACGAGACGGGCAACTGCAGCTTTTCATAATCAATATCGATTGTATATCCTTTTATAATACCAAAGCTCTCTAGCTGTCTTACTCGCTCTGCCACTGAAGGAGGAGACAGGTTAATTTGTTTTCCTAGCTCTCTTAAGGAAAGACGGCTGTTTTGCTGCAGTGCCTGCAAAATCGATAAATCAATTTCATCAATTTTCAATTGAAAACCTTCTTTCATATTAATGTTTCATTTGATTAGTAACAGCAGATAATATGTTTTATTTGTTATCTGAAATCTCCATTTTTCTTACTATAATAATTAAAAAGGAGTGAGTAAAAAATGGCAAGAGTTTTGTTAACAAACGAAGAGGGAACAAATTTTGAAAAAGCACTGAATTTAATTCCAGATGTAAAAAGGTTGTATGATGAGCTATACGACAAGCTTTGGAACAGTGATATAGTAAAAAGAGAGACTAAGGAAAAAATCAGGCTTTATCTAGCAGGTGTTAACGGCTGTGAGACGTGTATGAGCATGTCATATGTAGGCGATAAGACGCTTAATCAAAAAGTGTTAAGAGAAAAAGAGCTGGAAGAAAAAGATCGACTGCTGTTTCGATTTATAGATGTATACCGAGTGCGTCCAAGGGATTTGACGGATGCTGATATGGATCAATTAAAGAAATTTTACAGTGATACGCAGCTATTAGAGCTTTTGGCCGTTATTAATTTGTTTGATCAATTTCACAAACTGATTGTCAGTTTAGATTTATATGATTTTTGCAGTTTGCAGCGCAAGTGATGTCTTCCCTAAAAATATCTTGACAGACAAAATCCACAGGAGTAAGATAGCTTTCGTGAAGTGAAACGTATCATGAATCGAATCGATTATTCTAAAAAATAGATCATAGACATTTGAATAAAAATCGCTTAATCCATTACGGAGCGGAGGACCCATTATTTACGCACATATTGTGCTCCGGGGTGAATCCTTAAAAAGGTAGGGTTACTCTTAAAACCCGAACCCGACAGCTAACTTCGCAAGCGTTTTGAGGGGGAAGAGTGTGAAAAAACACAGGAGCCTTCCTGTGTTTTTTTGCGCTTTTTTTAAGAAAAACATGTAATTTTTTAGAAAAAGTATAAGCTAAGAGAACACACAGCAGTTGAAGAAAGGAATAAATACATTATGAAAAAACAGTTTGCTGTATTGGGATTAGGTCGTTTTGGAGGCAGTTTGGTTGAAGAGTTTGCTAATTTGGATGTGGATGTGCTCGCTATTGACCGCAATCAGGAGGTAGTAAAGAAATATAGCAACTCAGCTACATATGTCGTGCAAGCGAACGCAATTGATGAAGCTAGCTTAAAAGGGCTAGGCATTCGTAACGTTGATCATGCTCTTATTTCGTTTGGAGACGATATTGAAGCAAGCGTGCTTGCAACGATGCTTTTAAAAGATATGGGCGTTAAGCAAGTATGGGTAAAAGCGGTGAATATGTATCATCAAAAAGTGCTGGAGAAAATAGGAGCGGACAAAGTCATTCATCCTGAGCGCGATATTGCGAAGCGGATTGCTCATCACGTGGTGTCAGAAAAGATCATTGATTACATTGAACTGTCAAAGGATTATAGTATTGTCGAAATTGTCGCTTCTAAAAAGCTTCATAATAAAACGCTGTTTGATTTGAACATTCGTGCCAAGTACGGCTGCAATATTATCGGCTTTCAGCGAAAAGACGGGGAAATGGTGATTTCGCCTACCGCGCATGAAATAATTGAACAAGGAGATATGCTGATTGTTATCGGACATAATCGCGATTTGAACCGTTTTGAAGAAGAAGGAGTTTAACTCATGAAAAAACAAATCATTAAACTAACTCCTCCGCAGCTGCTTGTTTCCATTTTTGGCGGAGGAATTATTATTGGTGCTCTTCTATTGATGATGCCTTTTTCTACTACTGAGCCAATCCGGTGGGTAGACGCCCTTTTTACATCTACTTCCGCTATGACAGTGACCGGCTTAGCCGTCGTAGATACAGGTACGCGTTTTACCGTCATCGGTCAAACGATTATTATGCTGTTAATTCAAATAGGCGGTCTCGGCATTATGTCATTTGCCGTGCTGATTTTTATGATGCTAGGTAAAAAAATTGGATTTAAAGAGCGTATGCTCGTTCAGCAGGCATTAAATCAGACGAGCGTCGGTGGAGTTGTGCTGCTAGTTAAAAGGTTGTTCATCTTTTCATTTTTAATTGAGTTTGTTGCACTGCTCTTTTTAGCGATACGCTGGGTTCCGGAATTCGGATGGTCTAAGGGGCTGTTCTTTAGCTTGTTTCATTCGATTTCGGCTTTTAATAACGCAGGGTTCGGACTGCTGTCTGATAACTTAGTTCAGTATGTAGGAGATCCTATTATTAACATCACGATTTCTTTTCTCTTTATTATTGGTGGGTTAGGGTTTACCGTCCTTGCTGATATGTGGGTGAAAAAATCGTATAAAAAACTAACGCTGCATTCAAAAATTATGATTATCAGCACGTTCGCCATTAACGTGATTGCCATGCTTTTTATTTTTTTCTTAGAGTACGGCAATTCGCATACGCTCGGAAATTTATCATTAGGAGACAAAGTATGGGCTTCTTATTTTCAAGCGGTAACAACAAGAACCGCTGGCTTTAATACAATTGATTTAGCTCATTTGCATGACGCAACGGTGTTTTTAATGGTTTTATTGATGTTCATTGGTGCAGGGAGTGCGTCAACAGGAGGGGGTATCAAACTCACGACGTTTGTGGTGATTGTCTTTTCTGTATGGGCATTTTTACGAAGCAGGGAAGATATTGTGCTGCTAAAGAGACGACTTCTTCCTCTTCATGTGTTTAAGGCACTAGCCATTACGATGATTTCAATTATGTTTGTGTTTGGGGCCATCTTCCTGTTAAATATTTCGGAAAACCTGCCGTTTGTAAAAATTATGTTTGAAGTTGTTTCTGCGTTTGGAACAGTAGGTTTATCGATGGGAGCGACTCCTGAACTTTCGTACTTTGGACGCGTGATTATTATCTTTATCATGTTTTTAGGAAAAGTGGGGCCATTAACGCTTGCGTTTTCATTATCTAAGCAAAAGCGTGAAGCCGTTCGCTATCCAAACGAAGATATAATGCTAGGATAGAAAAATCGCCTTCGATGAGGCGATTTTTTTATATTATTTATACGTTCAAGACATATAAGAGGTTACGCACAAAACAGTTGCGATGAATAAAAAGAAGGCAAAAACAAGAACAATGGGCAATTTGGAATGTCGGCGCATTAAAGCCCCTCCTTTTTTATAGTAAAAAAATCTCTTACTATATATAACGAAAGAAACAAAAATATGATTCACTTTTTTTGGCGAAATTTGAAGGTTTTTCTCATTGGAAAAATCCGCACCCCTGTCCTAAACATTTTGCCAAGCTGTTGCATACACTAAAAGCAGATAACAGGAAGTGAGGGATGGTACGTGGGAAAACAAAATTTTGCGTTAATCGTTGTGTTATTTGTTTTACTTGTTATTGTAGGTGCGTCTGGCTTTCGCTTTTAAACGTTAACTTTATTTGCGCATAGCCCCCGTCAAAAAGGGCATACTAGGCGGAAGTAAAAACCAAAAATTTCTTCAATATTGCCGAAAAATGAGTTCCTCTACTCATTCATCTAATCGGTATGTAGCCATGCGAAAGCATGGTTTTTTTTGAAATAGGAGAGGATGAATGATGTTCATCCTCTCTAGAAATTAGTAGTAGCAAGAACACCCTACGATTACTAATAGGATAAATAAAACAACGATAAATGAAAAACCAAAACCGCCTTTTGCGCCCATATGTGTAACCTCCTTTAATAAAAGTCTCTATATCCTATGTACTAATTGGGTTAAGTGATTGAGAAATTTGCCTATTTTTTAATGGTAACGTTTTTTGTGGAGAATGAAGAACACTTACTTTTTTCATTTGCGCAGAAATCCTTTATGATAAAGAGGAAAAGGAGGGCAAACAGGTGGGAATACATGCACAATACGTCATGAATCAGCTAGAAGAGGGAAAGTGGAAAGAGATCAAGCGCGAAATTCAACAAGAAATGAAGAAAAAACCTCAAGCATCTGATTTGTACTGTTACTTAGCCGTTTGTTTAGCAAAGCAAATTGAAGAATCAATTATCTTTGAAAAAATGGTATTGAACTTAGAAATGGACCGGGCTCTTCATCAGGCATTAACATTAAATCCATCTTCAAGCTTGGCGCACTTCGTTCGAGGAATAAAATATCGGGAAACTCCGCTTATGTTTGGAGGAAATTACGAAAAATCGCTGTTTTATTTGCAGAAGGCGCAAGATCTTGGTTTTGAAGGGATTATGCTGCCGCTCGAACTCGCCAAAACCTATATTCAATTAAAAGAAATGGAAAAAGCGAAAGAACAAATCGCCTATGCTCGGGAAATCAACCCTACGCACGCGGACATTAAAAAAGTCGAAAACATGCTCCAAACAGGACGATGAATCTAAAGTCCTGTTTTATTTTTGATTTTCAGAAAACGTATGCTGATTTTCATAAAGGATTGTTTTTTATATAACAATAAGAATATTTATAAAAAATTTAAGAAGTGCATGTAAGTCGAACGACTTCTTAACTGCTAGATTTTCTACATTATTAGAGCGTTCAGTCTACATAGTTCCAAAAATAGTAAGAAACTATCAGCCTATGGATAAATTGTTAGAAAATATAGATAATTGTAAATGAATAGGGAGAAAAGTTAAACATGCGATTAACTAAAAAAGCAAAGGTATGATTTACTTTGCTTTTTATTTATACGCATATGTAAAAAATATCATAATAAACCAATTTATTCTTCATGAAATCCATCGTCTCAGGCGATGTGAAATAATGTATTTGAAGGAGGAGACCCAGATGAAGGTTATGAAGATGTTGGCTATTACGTTATTTAGTTTATGTTTAGTTGTCACACCAGCTGCTGCTGAAGTTCCGGGTGTCGACCATTCAATGAAACGGGGTGCTACACAAGGAATTGTAGCGGCATCTCACCCGCTGGCTGCTGAAGCGGGGAGGAAAGTGTTAGCTGAAGGCGGAAACGCTGTAGATGCGGCAGCGGCCATTCAACTATCTCTAAACGTTGTGGAACCGATGATGTCTGGTATCGGCGGCGGCGGTTTTATGATGATTTATGAAAAAAAGAAAGATAAAATTACGATGCTAGACAGCCGTGAAATGGCACCGGCTGATGTCACGCCTAAGCTGTTTTTAGATTCAAAAGGAAAAGTCATTCCTTTCAGTAAGCGTCACATAACAGGAAAAGCAGTTGGAGTTCCGGGCACGTTAAAAGGAGTAGAAACAGCCCTTGAAGATTATGGAATCATGGACTTATCAGATGTTATTAAACCTGCTATTACTCAAGCGGAACAAGGAATTAAAGTGAATTGGTCGATGGCTCAGTATATCGATGAAAATGCGGACAAGCTTGAAAGATACCAAACGGCCGGTAATGTATTTGTACCGAATGGCAAGCCGTTAAAAGAAGGAGATAAGCTTGTTCAGCCTGATCTTGCGAAAACATTAAAGCTTATTCAAAAAGAAGGGTCAGACGCTCTTTATAAAGGAGAAATTGGAAAAGCGCTTGTTAAAGAAGTTCAAAAACGCGATGGAAGCATGACCATGGATGATTTAAAAAATTATGTTGTAAAAGAACGCGAGCCGGTCAAAACAACTTACCGAGGCTACGATGTGGTTAGTGCGGCTCCTCCTAGCTCCGGCGGATTAACCGTGCAGCAAATTTTAAAGCTAATGGAAGGTTATGATGTAGAAAAAATGGGTTCCAATACGCCACAGTATTTGCAGCATTTAACGGAAGCGATGCACTTAGCTTTTGCGGACCGCGCGGCGTATATGGCAGATGAAGACTTTTACGAAGTGCCGAAAAAAGGCCTGTTAGATGAAGATTATATTAAAGAACGTCGTAAATTAATTAATCCAAATAAAGCAACGCCTAATGTTAAAGAAGGAGACCCTTGGAAATATGAAGGAAAAGAAAATCCAAATAAAGCAACGGTAACGGAAGAAAATCCAATCGGCCAAACGACTCATTTCTCTGTTGTAGACAAATGGGGAAACATGGTTTCTTACACGACTACCATTGAACAAGTTTTTGGTTCAGGAATTATGGTTCCTGACTACGGATTTATGCTCAACAATGAAATGACGGATTTTGATGCCACTCCGGGAGGCGTGAACCAGGTTGAGCCTAAAAAACGTCCTCGAAGCAGCATGTCTCCAACGATGCTGTTAAAAGACGGAAAGCCGTTCATGGCAATTGGTTCACCGGGAGGCCCAACCATCATTGCGTCTGTAGCAGAAACGATTATGAATGTTATTGACTATAAGATGCCGATTCAAAAAGCGATTTTAACGCCTCGTATTTATTCAAGCGGCTATCCAACCGTAAGATGGGAACCTGGCTTTAGCCAAGATACACTCCTTGAAATGATGGCTAAAGGACATGCGTTTGAAGAAAAGCCAGAGCATATTGGAAATGTCCAAGCGGTTATCTATGACTATGAAACGGGGAAAATGTACGGAGGTGCTGATAATACGCGCCAAGGCACGGTATTAGGAGTAGACGCAATTAAATATGTATCCAAACAGCCAAAACCAATTAAAGAAGAGAAAAAAGGAGAGTTTACGGTCGAAGTCAACCGTGCCGTGTATCCATTTACTGATAAGCAAGTAAAACTGATTGATGGAAAGCCTTACGTTCAGTCCGACCGCCTGCTGCTAGGATTAGGCGTCATTGATTCGAGTGATTTAAAGCTGTATAAACCAAATCACCACTCCTATTTATCGGTTATCAAAGTAGCCAAATCACTTGGCTACAAAGTGAAATGGGATGAAGAAAAGAAAGTAGTCTCATTAGAAAAAGATCCCGGTGAAAACGATACCGGCGATGATGAAGACGGAGACGTTATTACAAATTAAATGGGATAAAAGTAGCTTAGTTGAAGGAAGATCCGAACGCGTTTGATTCTTGATAGAGAATCTAAAGCGTTCGGATTTTTTTATTGCGATGGTAAACGTAGGTTTCATTTATGTATTGGCTCACTCCTTTTTAAGAAAGCAAATAAAATTGGCGATTTCAAACCAAGCGACAAAAAAATTTGCGTAGTTTGCCAAAAAGTTGTAGAAATCGACAGTTTTTTTGGCATGTGTAAGAAAAACTGTGATAAAAAGACTGATAGAATGCTACAAACAAAGTTGGCATCATTTTTGCATAAGAAATAGATGAGGGGCTGTATCAATGAAAAAATACATAGTTAAATAAACGCCTATGTTTACTTCACACAGACTAACATGCAACGGAGGTATAGAAAATGAAAAAAGAAATTTCAATTATCGGTGTACCAATGGATTACGGGCAAACAAGAAGGGGCGTAGACATGGGGCCGAGCGCAATCCGCTATGCGGGCATGAATACACGCTTAGAAGCTCTTGGCTATACCGTACATGATGAAGGCGATATTAAAGTAGAGATTAAAGAACGGGCAGACGTAGATAAAAATACGAATTTAAAAAACTTAGCGGCTGTAGCCAGCGGAAATGAACAGCTTGCTGCAAGAGTTGAAGAAGTGAAAGAGCAAGACCGCTTTCCGTTAATATTAGGCGGAGATCACAGTATTGCAATTGGAACGCTTGCAGGAGTCGCAAAAGGTTCAGAAAATTTAGGCGTTATTTGGTATGATGCTCATGGTGATTTAAACACCGCTGAAACATCTCCATCGGGCAACATTCACGGCATGCCGTTAGCGGTGAGCCTGGGTATAGGACATCCTGTACTTTTAAATATTGGAGGGTATACACCAAAAATTAAACCTGAAAATCTAGTTATTATCGGTGCACGCTCGTTGGATGATGGTGAAAAAGAGTTAATTAAAGAAAAAGGAATTAAAGTGTATACCATGCATGAAATTGATCGTTTAGGTATGACGCAAGTGATGAAAGAAACGATTGATTATTTAAGCGGTACAGACGGTGTGCACCTGTCGCTGGACTTAGACGGCTTAGATCCAGATGATGCACCAGGCGTAGGTACACCTGTAAAAGGCGGCATCAGCTACCGAGAAAGTCATTTAGCAATGGAAATGTTAGCGGAAGCAGACATGGTCACATCCGCTGAATTTGTAGAAGTGAACCCTATTTTAGATCAGCATAACAAAACTGCAGAAGTAGCGGTTGCGTTAATGAGTTCATTGTTTGGTGATAAGCTTTTATAAGAAAAAGCTACTTACAGGTATCGTGTGGAGAAAATCTGTTGTGATCCAAGAAACGGTCATACAGGACTAAGCGGCTGCCATCTTCGCTACGGGGGTGGCGCCATTTGAAAATCATCCGGCTTCAATTGACTTCAGTCAGGAAGAGCTGCGTAATAAGCGGCTATAAAAACAAAATAAACCTAAAAAAATGAAAGCGATTTCATTTTTATGCAGCAAAGGGAGGAAATGGGATGAATATTCCACAGGGACAGCCAGGAGAATTAAAAAGAACGATGAAAACAAGGCATCTTTTTATGATATCACTAGGGGGATGTATTGGTACCGGTTTTTTCCTTGGGTCAGGTTATACCATCAATGAAGCAGGTCCGATGGGAGCAATGATTTCCTACTTAGTAGGAGGGATCATTATGTATCTAACGATGCTGTGTCTTGGAGAATTATCCGTTGCTATGCCAGTTGCAGGATCGTTTCAAACGTACTCCACTAAATTTATCGGCCCTGCAACCGGTTTTGCGATTGGATGGCTGTACTGGCTAGGATGGGCAGTAACGGTGGCACTTGAGTTTTTAGCTGCCGGACAATTAATGCAAAGATGGTTCCCAGGCTCGCCCGTTTGGTTATGGTGCGCCATTTTTGGAGCGTTAATTTTTTCACTAAATGCACTTTCAGCCAAAGCATTTGGTGAAACAGAATTTTGGTTTTCAAGCGTTAAAATTTTCGCCATCATTATGTTCATTGTGGTAGGTGGAGCGGCAATGTTTGGACTTATTGATATGAAAAGCGGACAGGAAGCACCGCTTTTATCAAACTTCTTTGCCGAAGGGCTGTTTCCAAACGGTGTAACGGCTTTACTGATTACAATGATTACGGTGAACTTTTCGTTTCAAGGAACAGAATTGATTGGAATTGCGGCGGGAGAAAGTGAAAATCCGGAAAAAACAATTCCAAAAGCGATCAAACAAACGGTTTGGCGTACGCTTTTCTTTTTCGTCTTATCCGTGTTTGTCTTAGCAAGCATGATTCCTCGTGAAAAAGCAGGCGTTGTAGAAAGCCCGTTTGTTGTTGTGTTAGATAGTGTAGGTGTACCTTACGCGGCGGATATTATGAACTTTATCATTTTAACAGCTCTTCTTTCAGTCGCAAACTCTGGGTTTTACGCGGCTACACGTATGCTTTATTCTCTTTCAAGAGAAGGAATGGCAAGTCCTGCGCTTGGAAAAGTCAACAAAAGAGGTGTACCGTTTAATGCACTATTAATTACGCTTGTGATTTCATGTTTTTCGCTGCTTTCAAGCGTAGTGGCAGCTAAAACCGTTTTCGTATGGCTGATTTCACTCGCTGGACTTGGCGCTCAAATTGGCTGGATTGCGATTACAGCTTCACTGCTTGCGTTCCGTCGTGCTTACGTGGCTAAAGGTGGAAAAGTAGAAGATCTGAAATTTAGAACACCTCTTTATCCGGTTCTGCCTATCGTAGCGCTTATTACGAACTGTATTGTTATGATCAGTCTTGCGTTTGATCCTGAGCAGCGAATGGCGCTATACTGCGGAGGTGTCTTCTTTATAGGCTGTTATGTTTATTATTATTTGAAAATTCGAAAAAAAAATCAGTCAAAACAGGAGCAAGAAGTTCAGCTTGCGGAAAATAAACGAATGATTATTTAACATAAAAACCCGGAAAATCATGATTTTCCGGGTTTTTTATGTACTTGTCTTTAGCTATCTAGTGTTGTATCTTCATTTTTACGGCGGCGAAGTCTCCATAGCGTGATAAGGGCAAGCAGTGTAAGAACGATACCGCTGCCGAGCAGGATATGACTCACTGTTTTATCCTGCTTTTTTTGGCCTTGTTCAAAATATTTCTTGTACATCGCCACCGCAGCTTTATTTTGCTTGTATTTTTTCGGAACGCTCATTTCTTTTCCTAGTTTCCAGCCGTCTTTATAAGCTTTTTGCTGTAAAGATTTCACGTCTTTATTCGAATGAAAACCTGCTTTGTACCATTTTTCTAGTTGAGGCTTGTCCTGAAGACTTTTAGGCGCTCTATAGGTCTGATAAGTGAAAGCTGAGTCGTATCCATCTGCTTTTACGTCTTTTTGTTTTTGTTTCTGTCCTTTTTCATATCCTTGTTCAAAGGCTGTTTGCAATTCGCCCTCTGCTTCTGCAGGTACTTCGAGTGGAAGGTCGTGATAGCCTTGTACGTAGCCTTGCTTTTCAAACTGCTTTTTTTGCTGATTCAGTACTTCGGCTTGAGCGGTTTCAAAGCCTTCTGTAAAAGCCTGACGTGTGACATCCTCATCATCATACATGCTGGGAACACTCATCGAATCATTTTCAAGACCTTGTTCATAGCCTTCTTTTTTTGCTTTAACAGATAGGTCCATTAAAGAAATAGCTTTTTTATAGCCTTGAACATAACCTTTATTCCAGTCGGATGACTTAGAAGGGAAGGGGGCGATTTCTGATTGAATAGTAGCATGTTTGTAATCAAGGACGCCTTGCTGATAGCCTTCCTCTTCGCCGGCAGCCATTTCATTTTCTTGTTCAGTCTTGAGTTCTTCCTCTTTTTGCTGCTGTCCTTTTTTATATCCTACCGTATACCCCATCATAAACCACGTGAATTCTTCAGAAGATTTGTCCAGTCCTGTTGTTTGATCGAACTGCTCGAATTTTTTCTGTGCGTATCCATCTTCTTCTCCGAGCGAATAGCCTTCTTGATAGAGAGAGTCAAAAATAGCTTTTACATCTTCAGTTGTATCCACGTCCGTTGACTGGTCCAAAACATCGGAAGAGGAATCCGGGGAATCAGGAGTAGCATAAGAAGAGATGGGGTCACTTGCAAGAATAAGTAAGCAAGCTGTACTAATAACGGCTAATTTTTTTTTCATCATTTCTTCACCTTTTAGTTCAAAGTTAATATTTATTTTGTAGTTTAAGCGTACAGCTTTCCATGAAGAAAGGCGTGTAAAAGTTTCTCCAATTATGAAAATTATAACATTTAAATGGAAAGGAGAATAGGTGGTAAAAAGGAGAAATATGTGTTTTTTACGGAGTTTTATTTTTGCTGCTGTTTTGCTTTTTTTACTTTAAATGAGCGGTAAAATACTTCAACTACAAAACAGAACAAAAGGAAAAAAAGGACAAATAATTCAGCAAACTCCATAACACGAAACGGACTGTAGGCATTTTGCAACGCCATGGAAAAACTAAATCCTTGCATCATATCCACGCCGATAGAAAATCCCATTAAGCATCCTAACAGCAAAGCTGATATCCAAACGATTTTCATATGTCTCACTCTCCGTTTTTATTTTTTTCTCAAAAACATTCTACTGATAGTTTTTGTTATTTTTTTGGTCTTACGCTTTGATTGCTCTATTAAAAATTGCATACAAAGCATTTATTTGGAAAAAGCTAAAAAAAAGAAAAGAAAGGTGTTTTTAATCGTGCCTTCTTTATTTAAAAATAAAAAAAGCAAAGACAATAAAAAGGAAACAGAAGGTTCGCTACCAGAGGAACAAGAACTGCTGATGCAGTCGCTTGAAGGTAATATAGCTAACATAAAAAAGCGAACGGGGAACAGCTCGGATATGGTGATCCGCTATATAAAAATTGGGGAAAGGGCAGCCATTCAAGCCGCTGTTATCTATATAGACGGAATTGTAGACAATCAGTCTATCCAAGAGCTTTTAGTAGACACCATGATGAAAGATGACGTGTTTTCTGAACCAATAACACCTCAAAATGCTTTTACGTTATTAAAAGAAGATGTAGTAGGAATTGGAGACATTGCGATTTTACATACGTGGAGTGAAGTGTTTCCCGCCTTGATGTCAGGAGACACGCTTATCTTGATAGATGAAAACAACCATGCGATGAGTGCAGGTACGAAAGGCGGGGAGTGGCGTTCAATTCAAGAACCGACTACACAGCTTGTCGTTCGGGGTTCTAAGGAAGGGTTCACGGAATCGATTGCTAAAAACATGCCCATGGTCAGGCGAATTATCAAATCGCCTGACTTATGGGTAGAAACGATGAAGATTGGGAAAGTAACGCAGACAGACGTTTCAATGATGTACATTAATGGGATTGCCAATGACAAAATCGTAAAAGAAGTAAAGCAGCGTCTTAACCAAATTAATATCGATAGCATTTTAGAATCAGGCTATGTAGAGCAGCTTATTGAAGACCAAACGTACACTACTTTTCCTACAATGTATCACACGGAGCGTCCCGATATCGTTGCAGGAAATCTCTTAGAAGGGCGTATTGCGATTTTTGTAGACGGAACGCCATTCGTGCTGATTGCACCTGCTGTCTTCATTCAGTTTTTTCAGTCTCCTGAAGATTATTATTCGCGCTTTGATATTGCCACGTCGATTCGTTTTTTACGCATTCTTATTTTTTTTATTTCACTGATTGCACCGGCTACGTATGTAGCGATCACAACTTTTCATCAAGAAATGGTTCCGACGAAGCTGCTCATCGCCATTGCTGCACAGCGGGAAGATGTTCCGTTTCCTTCCTTGGTTGAAGCGCTCATTATGGAAGTCACATTTGAAATTTTGCGAGAAGCTGGTATTCGACTTCCAAGGGCGATCGGTTCTGCAGTTTCAATTGTAGGAGCGCTCGTGATTGGGCAAGCATCGGTTCAAGCAGGGATTGTATCTCCAGCGATGGTTATTGTTGTAGCGATGACGGCGATTGCAAGCTTTGCGACGCCTTCATTTGCCATTGCGATTTCTGCTCGGCTCATTCGCTTTGTTTTTATGATTGCAGCAGCTACTTTCGGGTTTTATGGCATTATCCTGTGCTTTTTAATGATGATTGTTCATCTCTGCAGTCTTCGTTCATTCGGTGTTCCATACATGACGCCTCTTGCTCCATTTATTCCGAGCAATTCAGGTGATACCATTGTTCGCATGCCGTGGTGGACGCTTAGACAAAGACCAAGGCTCATCAGTAGTGGAAATATGGTGAGAGAAGGAGACAACCAGCGCCCAATGCCTCCTAAAAGCCGGGGAATGGCAAACACTACGGTGAAAGAAGGCGATCAAAGTGATGCGTAAAGGGCTTTTATGTACAGTTATGGCATTTTCGATTTGCATCCTTTCAAGCTGCTGGAGCAGTAAGGAATTAACCGATTTAGCGATTGTCGCAGCGATGGGAATTGATAAAACAAAAGATGGTCAGTATCAAATCACGCTGCAAATTATTAATCCAGGTAACGTAGCCGGCGGTCTTCAAGGCGGCGGGGGTGGTACCCAAAGTCCGTCTGTTTCCGTATACGGAGCAAAAGGCGCAAACCTAGTGGAAGCAAGTAGAAGAGCATCGAGCACGGTATCAAGAAGACTGTACTACGCTCATACAAACTTAATTGTTATCGGAGAAAGCCTAGCGAGAACGGAGGGCATTGATGTTATTATTGATGGCATTGACCGAGATCCGGAATTTCGAATTACATCTGATATGGTCATTGCAAACGGCGTAAAAGCTTCCAGTTTTGTAAAATCTCTTACGCCAATTGATAAAATTCCAGCTAATAAAGTCCTTAAAACGCTGGAGCTCACCGAACAAAAGTGGGGAGAACATATGAAAGTATCGGCTCAAGAAGTTATGAAAAACCTTGAATCCCCGGGAAGTCAAGCGCTGATGTCAGGGTTTGGAATAAGAGGTAGCGCTCAAAAAGCCCAAACGCTGCAAAATCTTCAGCAAACTGCTCCTGAATCGACTCTTCGTGCAGAAGGACTCGGCATGTTTAAAGATGGGAAGTTGATTACATTTTTATATGGAAAAAAAGCGCGAGGCGTGATGTGGCTGCGGGATAAAGTGCAGGGAACAGATGTGAATATTTCATGGAAAGATAAAAAGAAAGCCATTGCTTATCAAGTCGTCCGTCAGCGAACAAACGTGAGTGCAAATATGGTAAACGGCAAACCAAAGATGATTGTACGAACTAGAGTAGAAGGAGATATTGGTGAAATGGAAGTACCTATAGATATTAAAAATCCATTTGTGATTCTTGATATTGAAAAAAAAATAGAAGCAGCCATTGAAAACGAAATAAAAGAAGCGTTTGCTTTTGCTCAAAAAAAACAGACGGACGTTGTGGGATTTGGAGAAGTCGTGCACGAAAATTATCCGAGGCAGTGGAAAAGGCTTCAGCATGAGTGGAGCGATGTGTATTTTCCTGAAGTGGAGATGGATGTGAAAGTAGAAGCGTATGTAAGACGAGCAGGTTTGCGAAACAAGTCGTTTATGTCTGATGCGGTAAAACAACGCCAGTAAACAGGAGGGAGCAATGAGTGGAAAAAGTGAAAATTAGCTCTGTGCAGTTTTTTATTTTAATCGTCCTTTTTGAACATGGAAGCGCATTGCTCATTCCGCTTGCAATGGATGCAAAACAAGACGCTTGGCTTGCTATTTTACTCGGTATGTTTGGGAGCTTATTGCTTTACCTCATTTACTACCGGCTGTATAGGTACTATCCTAACATGCTGCCGACAGAATACATGCAAAAGCTGCTAGGGAAAGTCTTGGGATCTGCACTTGCTTTTTTATATTTGCTTCATTTTTCATATGCTGCCGCTCGCGTACTTCGTGATTTGGGAGAAATGCTGCTGACATTTGGCTACCCCGACAGCCCTTTGTTTGTCGTGAACGCGATGCTGATGCTGTTGATTATTTATACTGTGCACAAAGGACTTGAAGTAGTGGCTCGGGCAGGAGAGCTCATGTTTATTTTGATGTATATCTTGGCTGTAGCAGGATTTGTGCTTATTTTTGTTTCAGGATTAATTGATTTTACTTCTTTAAAACCGATACTTGGAGATGGGATTTGGCCGGTTTTAAAAACAGTCGCCACTCAGACTCTGTATATTCCGTATGGAGAAGCTGTTGTGTTTACGATGATTTTTCCATATGTAAAAGATCCTAAAAAAGTAAAGCTTGTAGGTCTTTGCGGCATTGTACTAAGCGGCATTAACTTAGCAATCACCATGGCGATTAACGTGAGTGTATTAGGGATAGGGTTGACTAACAGGTCGGTCTTTCCGCTTTTAAGTACGGTAGAGAGCATTAGAGTAGCTGATTTTTTAGAGCGGCTAGACGTGTTTTTTATGATTGCGTTAGTCATTGGAGGATTTGTTAAAATCAGCGTCTTTTTTTACGCGGTAATTGTGGGGCTTTCCACGCTGTTTAAGGTAAAACGACCTTCTGCGCTGACATATCCTGTTGGCACGGTGATTTTATTTTTTTCTTTGACGATTGCAAGTAATTTTCAAGAGCATTTAAAAGAAGGCTTAACGATTATGCCGGTGCTACTTTTTATCCCTTTTCACGTAGTGATTCCGCTTACGCTGCTCTGTATAGCCTTTATTAAACATCGCATAAAAAAAACAAAAGCGCTGCAGCCATCCTAATGGCTGCAGCGCATTCGTCTGCGATCCTCTACTGCAAGTGCAGCTGTTCCCGCTCTTTTTTTACTTGTTCTAGCTGTGAAATCGTAACAAGCTGATATCCTTGTGCGTGAAGCTGCTTCATAATTTCAACCGCTGCTTCGGCACTTGTTTGGTAAATATCATGCATTAAAATAACTTTTCCGTCTCCGACTTGGCTCATAACTGCTTGAACGGAGTGAGGAACGTTTCGATATTTCCAGTCTTCAGGATCGATATCCCATAGAGTCACGCCAACATTTCCGACATAACGTCTTACATTTGCATTCACAGCTCCATAAGGAGGACGTACATGCAGTGGTTCATAGCCGCTCACTTGTTTAATAAGCGCTTGGGTATCGCCTATTTGGTGTTTGACCTGCGCTTCATTTAAACGTGTGAGCTGAGGGTGGTCCCAAGAGTGATTTCCGACTTCGTTGCCTTCCTTCACCATACGTTCGATTGTTTCAGGATAATATTGAACGCGGCTTCCTAACACAAAAAAGGTAGCGTGTCCGTTCACTTCTTTTAATCCATCTAAAATCACATTGGTAGATGCAGGGTTAGGTCCATCATCAAAGGTCATCGCAACGACTTTTTTAGTTGGATCAATAGGCGCTCCTTGCTGCGGTATTTCGTTAACGATATGTTTTGGAGGCGTTTCTTTGACTTTATTTTTATTTGCTGCTTCGTCTTTGTAAGTATCACTCAGCATGTCTTTAAATAAATCTTTTTGGATAGCGATTGTTTTGGTTTTCGTTTGTTCAGCACCTAGCTGGTAAGGCTTAAAGTAGATCACAATACTGTTTTCAAGCAGCGCAAACTGACTGAAATTTTGATTGGCTGCCTGAGTTCCTTTTTGAAGGCCCGGGTCAAAATCAGCTTTTTTCATTTGTTTTTTTAATTCAGCGTATGAAATAGCCGAAAGGCGATCTAAATAGTTTGCATTTTCGTTAAATAAATCTTTTAACGTCATTTGTTTTTGAGCAGGCAGGTCAAATGTAAAGGTTTTGAGAGAAGACGTTCCTTTCTCTCCATTTATAGATTCATATTCATCAAAGACAACGCTTAGCGTTTGCTTGCTGTAATGGACGATTTTATATGTAATCGTTAATTCAGATTTTTTCTTTTTTGACTGCTTCTTCAGATTTTTTTCATAGTGTGCCACTTGATCTGTTACGTAAGCTTGAATGGATTGATCAATTTCTTTTTTACCAAAGGAAGGGTAGCTAATGGCATAGCCTCCGTCTGTAAGGTCCTTAACTAGCGTTTGAATTTCAACGTCTGGATAGGTTTGATCTGTTTGAATACTTGCCGTTTTTTTCTCTGTACTGTTTGCTTTGACGATATACCCTGCTGTACCAAGAAACAAAATACAGCATCCAAGCAGTGTCAAAATACGTTTGTAGCCCATGGTTTTCATGTAGTAATATTCCCCTTTTTGTATATATCTACCTAATAGACGCATGAGACCATCATTTAGTTTTACTTTTTTTAAAAAAACCAAACTATTTTTCTACTCATTCCGTCTACCTTATAGATGTACTTCAGCAAGAGAAAATAGAAGGGGTATGAAAGACAATGAAAAAACACGATGCACATCAGATGCTCGTAGCATGCATAACCGAGCATAAAGCAGATTTTTACCGGCTTGCCTTTAGCTATGTAAAAAATCAAGAAGATGCGCTTGATATTGTGCAAGAATCGATTAAAAAAGCACTCATTTCAATAGACAGTATCAAAGATATTCAATCGATTAAAAGCTGGCTTTATAAAATTGTTGTACGAACGGCAATCGATTTCCTGCGTAAGCATAAACGTTTAACGCTTATGGGCGATGAAGAGCTTGAGTATCTGAGCAGCGGACGTGAAGATCAGTATGAAGATATTGATTTAAAGCAAGCAATGGATCAGCTGCCGGTTAAATATAAGACCATTATTATTCTGCGGTTTTTCGAAGATTTAAAAATGGACGAAATTGCGGAAATCATTGAGGAAAATGTAAATACAGTAAAGACAAGGCTATACAGAGCGTTGAACCTGTTGCGGATTACGATGACGGAGGAGGACTTAGAACAATGAATGAAAAAATAGAAAAGTTAAAGAAGCAGTATCATGACATTCCTATTCCAGACGAATTAGATGGTGTTGTTGCACAGGCACTTTCTTCACACCCTCGTAAAAAGAAATTCTATATTTGGCCGAGCTCGATTGCGGCAGCAGCGATGATTTTTATCACAACGGTGAATGTAAGTCCAGATGCGGCAAATGCAATGGCAAAAATTCCTGTACTGGGAAAAGTAGTAGAAGTAATTACATTTGAGGAACTGAAACAAGAAGAAAAGCATTCTCGTATTGACGTGAAAACACCATCGATTTCAGGCTTGGAAAACAAAGGTCTTCAAACAAGCTTAAATGAAAAGTATATAAAAGAAAATGAACAGCTGTATGAACAGTTTAAAAAAGAGATGAAAACATTACGAAAAGAAGAGAAAGGAAACGTGGCTGTCAGCAGCGGCTATGATATTATGACGGATACCGATGATTTGCTTGTGGTTCATCGATATGTGGAAGAATCGAGAGCTTCAACGTCGAGCGTTAATCAGTACGACACGATTGATAAAAAACACGAAGTGCTCATTACGCTTCCAAGTTTGTTCAAAGATAAAAGCTATATAAAGGTCATTAGTGAAAATATTAAACAGCAAATGAAAGATCAAATGAAGCATGAAGAAGGCAAAATCTACTGGCTGACTGAAGAAGATATGGATCCTTTTAAAGAGATTGCTGAAAATCAAAGCTTCTACATTACAAAAGATCACAAGCTTAGAATTGTATTTGATAAATACAAAGTCGCTCCAGGATATATGGGAAACATTGAGTTTGAAATTCCAACGGACGTTATTTCAAACCTTCTAGTTGGTAAACGGTATATTCATTAAAAACCAGGCGTGAACACTGAACGTTCACGCCTGGTTTTTTACATAAAGAAACGTTTAAATTTATTTTTATGCAAAATAAGTTGAAATATATAAGCAATCATGTATAATATTCTGTATATATTTTCATTTTTTTATTTATAAAGTCTTAGGGACAAATGATGTGAACGGTTGCATTTCTAGAGAGGAAGTGAAGAGGTGAAACGCACGTTAAATCAAGATACGATTAAAGATGCCATGCTGTTTAATCAGCTTGTGATGCAAGTAAGCAAAGCTCTTTGGAAGTCTACTGAAAAGGATTGGGAACAGTGGGTTAAGCCGTACGATCTGAGCATTAATGAGCATCACATTTTAGGGATTGCTTATCAGCTGGAAATTGCGTCGATGACCGACATTTCAAAGCTAGGCGTCATGCATTTATCCACAGCTTTTAACTTTGCAAAAAAATTGCACCTGCGGGGCTATCTTACCCTTTCTAAAAATGAGAAAGATAAGCGGAATACATACGTGCAGCTCACAGAAGAAGGAAAAAAGATGTTTTTAAAAACGATCGAGGATTATAACCCTCTTGAAAATCCTTTGTTTCAAGGAGCGATGCCGCTGCGAGATGTTTACGGAGAGCTGCCTGACTTTGTTGAGCTGACGGCTCTAATTCGAAGCATATACGGAGATGATTTTGTCCAGTTCATCGAACGTTCTTCTCAAGAGCCCGCTAGCTTGAAAAAATAAAAAAGCCTTCTTGTGCAAGCTGAGAAGGCTTTTTTGCATATCAACTTTTTTCAGTTAACCGTTCAAGTTCTTCTGAGGAATGGGCCATCTTCTCAATCCGCAGAGATAGCTGCTCCATTGCGTCAGCGATTTTATCA
Organism: Priestia sp. 3CA3; assembly: GCF_056836725.1. Lineage (NCBI taxonomy): Bacteria > Bacillati > Bacillota > Bacilli > Caryophanales > Bacillaceae > Priestia > Priestia sp. 3CA3. The sequence continues at coordinate 101,127 of NZ_JBXENJ010000010.1, read as the reverse complement.
AGCTCTTTTTTTGTTAGAACGGTTTGCTGTTTGTTCTCGGTTGTTATGCTAAGGACGTTCGTGAAAAAAGAAGTAATGTTGTTCATATTGTCAGCCGTATCTTTTGTTAATGTAGCGACTTCTCCACCTAACGCCGAAACGCTTTCGATTTGTTTTTGAATGTCTCCGATAAAAGTAGAAATATTAGAAATCGATTTCTTCGTTTCTTCTGCAAGCTTCCGTACTTCCTGTGCTACCACTGCAAATCCTTTTCCATGCTCACCTGCTCGAGCAGACTCAATTGAAGCGTTTAATGCCAATAAATTCGTTTGCTCCGCAATAGAAGTAACAATCGAAACGATTTGATGAATTTGCTGTGATGTATGTTCGAGCGTTTTCATTTTGTTTTGAATGAGCGACGTATTTTTTTGTATGCTTTCCAGCATGTTTTGTTCTTCTTTTAATTTTGCTTGACTCGTAACGGATTCTTTCTCAATGACTTCTGCCAATTGGGAGCTTTTGTTTGCATAAGAAACGACGTCAGAAGACTGATTGTGCATTTGATTCATAAATTTCTTCGTTTCTTCAGATAACGAAGAAAGGATAGATGATGTACGAGAGATTTCTAGCTGAATTTTCTCTTTTTGAGTCTGAAGTCCAGCGCGCTGCTCGTCATATTCAAGCTCATAGGCTTTTAACACAATTTGCTGTTCTAGACTAATAAGCTTTGTCATACTTGCAATAAAAGCAAGACAATCTTCTTTCGATTCCATCGTACGTTCACATACTGAAAGAAGCGACGTAAATAAATTTTGAAATGCGCACAAATACCAGTTTGGCTCAAGTCCAATTTTAACGTGCATCTTGGAAATTTTTTGACGTTTTACCACAAAAGCGTCGTCTATTTGTCCATCAAACATTTCTAAGATGTGCTGTTTTAACGTTTGTTTTAATGCATGGACGCTGCTGTGCTTTTCGATAATCGCAACCAAATGAGCCTGTTCGCCAATAGCTTTATAAAAATCATTCACGATTTCTTCGATGGCGTTCAGCGCGTGAACTTGAAATCTGGCAATGCGTTCGAGATCCTCTGCCGTTAAGGAAATCATGTTAATCTGCTTTTTTATCATCGGGTCCGATACATGAAGCTTTACAGCGATGGATTCGACAGCCGCGGCTTCGGGGTGCACGTTGTTTCGTTTAAACCAATTCATGTTTATCACCTTTATTTGCTAGAATAGTTGTTTTTCTCTTCTTCTTATATTTCGGCGTTTTACGTCCAAGAGTTGAGGCTGTTTAAAAAGATTGTTATCAAATTGTTATCTTCTATTAATTGAATTGTTATCCGCAGATGGTATGGTTGTACGGTGCTTAAAACATGATTCGGGGAGGAAACGAAATGAAAAAAATGCTATCGGCGCTTCTTGTAGGAGGAGCTTTATTTGCAAGTCCGGCAATGGGACATGCTGCGTTTGGCGACACGGTTTTAAAACAAGGGATGACAAATGATGATGTTGAACAAGTTAAAACGGTGTTAAAAGATAAAGGATTTTTAAAAGGCGAAGTATCGCGTTATTTTAATTATGAAACAAAAAAAGCGGTTATGGCTTTTCAAGAGAAACATAACCTAGAAGCAGATGGAATTGTTGGAGAGAATACATACAATGCATTAGGTAAAGGCGGCGTTGTAGAAGGCGAATCAGAAGTGAATACGGATAAAGTAATCAGCAAAGCAAAATCCTTAATGGGCACCCCGTACAAATGGGGCGGCACTACACCTTCGGGATTTGACTGCAGCGGATATCTTCAGTATGTATATAAAGAAAGCGTAGGCGTTGATATTCCAAGAACGGTTGAAGATATCTATAAAGCAGGTGAAAATGTAAGTGAACCGCAGGTAGGAGATCTTGTTTTCTTTGAAACGTACAAAGAAGGTCCTTCTCATGCAGGCATTTATCTTGGAGACGGACAGTTTATTAACGCATCGTCTTCTAAAGGCGTTACAATTAGCGATAAAAATTCAAGCTATTGGAAAGAGCGTTATATAGGAGCAAAGCGTATTGCAGTCAACTGATTCTTCATTTAATAGATAAGAAAAGACAAAGCTTAGGAGCTTTGTCTTTTTTTGTTTGGGTTTCAGTAGGTAGGAGGAAGTAGGAAATAATCCTATGCAAAACGGGCTGGTCATGTGCGTATTTGTATAAAAACGTGATAAAAGTTCTGTCACCTTTCTGATAAAGCTTGTATATATTGGTAAAGTAATCTCTTAAGTTACGTCAATGGTTATAGGTAATTTGAAGGGATAGCAGCATAAAAAGGAGGAACAAAATTTATGTTTTTTTGTTGTTACCGTCGCTATGTAGAAAAGATAAAACACCTGTTGTTTTCAAATCGATTTGCTGAATTTATTCAGGAAAACACAAAAAAAGCAGTAGAAGACGTTGTTTATTCCGACACGTTTAAAGAATATGTGATCAGTATTATTAAAGAAGCTCAAGAATCACCTTTTAAAGAAATTGCCAAGCAGTATATCGGACAAGAAGTTGTAATTGAAACAACGGCTGGTCCGCTTGAGGGCGTCGTGACGTTTGTTGGGGATAACTATTTAGAATTGATAGAGTCTTCCACATCAACGGTATTACTGCCATTTACAAGCATCGTCACCATTCAAAGTGCTTAAACGAAAGGAGAGAAAAGTATGTTTCAAGATGCATTAAGAGAAAATGTGGGTTCATTTGTGCAAATCATCACAGCTATTGACGTTATTAATGGAACACTGCTTGCTGTTACGGACGCAGCTGCTGTTGTACGTACATCAAGCTCATATGGTGAGCCAACGGATGTAACCATTCCACTAGTATCCATTACGTATGTTCGAATTTTTAGCGGAGTTGAGTGAGTTTGAAAGTATCAGTGATTATTCCAGCCTGTAACGAGGCCGATTCTTTGTTACCTGTCATTAAAGAAGTTCAAAAAATGAAGCCGTTTGAGATTATTGTCGTAGTAAATGGATCCAGTGATACAACAAAGGAAATAGCTGAGGATGCAGGATGCCGCGTTGTTTATTATGAAGAAGCTCTTGGTATTAATATTGGAAGAGCCATTGGGGCTAAAAAAGCAAAAGGAGATATTTTGCTTTTTTTGGACGGAGATATAGCGGTTCCTCATGAGGAGCTGATGAAATATACGCAAGCTATAGAAACCGGTCATGATATCGCTTTAAATAATCTTACATGGATTATGAAACGAAAGGTGCGTCCTCATCCTGTTTCTGTTGCCAAATATATGCTGAACTTGTGCTTACAGCGTGAAGATTTATCTGTTCAAGCCTTAACAGCCATTCCTCATGCCATCAAAAAAACATCAGCAGCTAAAATCGGATATGAGAATTTAGCTCATCCGCCCCTCGCTCATACGATTGCTCTTTTAAAAGGAATGTCAATTGTTGCACCGTGTTCTTCAGACGTTATTTATACAAACAAGATTCGAAACACTCATAAAACCATTCCTACCAATTCCCCTTTTCCTATTTCCACTAACTATATCATTGGAGATCACATTAAAGCGTTAGCTCATCTTATTGAAGAAAAAGGAATAAGAGGCGGACTAACAGACGGCGATCGAAACCGGGAAGTTGTTTCGGCTTATACACCGAATGTGAAACGGAAAACAGGCGTTAAGTACAGCGCCGTTATTCCAGTAGGTGAAGAAAAAGAAACGATTGCAAGCGTGATCCAAGAAGTGAAAAAAGCAGGAGTGGAAGAAATCATCGTGGTTGCCAACGGAGCCGATGAAGTGACGGTTAAACGAGCAATTGAAGCGGGTGCTACTGTTCTTCATTACAAACAGCGGCTTGGGCATAACGTCCCTCGAGCAATTGGTGCGATGTACAGCAGCGGTGAGATTTGCTTGTTCATAGATGGAGACATTGTGATTTCCGCGGAAGATTTACGACGGTATTTAGAAGCAGCTGACCAAGGCATTGATGTAGCGCTTAATAATTTAGAGTGTTTGCTGGATGAAGTGCATCCTATTCACTCTGTAAGTGCGGCGAAATATTTTCTTAATATCATTTGTAAACGTCCTGATTTGACAATCAATACAACGACGGCGATTCCGCATGCAATTAAACGGGATGTAATGGAGAAGGTTGGCTACGAATCTCTTATTATTCCGCCTTTATTTCAATTAAAAAGTATTATGTACGGCTTTATGGTTCAGCCCGTTCATTTTGTTGATGTGGCGCGAACGAACCGGGTTCGAAAGGAGCACATGAAAGTCAAAGGTTTGGCGGCATCAACGCAGCGTATTCTAGGAGATTATGTTGAGGCCCTTGCATACTATATTAGCCAAACAAGTGAAAGAGGCGAGTTTCTTCCGGACATACGAAGACATGATATCTTGTTTGAGGTGTTGAAGAATGAATAAAAAAGTTGCTGTTATTGGTCTTGGCTATGTTGGATTGCCGCTTGCTCTTTTATTTGCAAAGAAAAACTATAGCGTCGTTGGTCTTGATATTGACGCACGAAAAATTGAGGCGCTAAAACAAGGGAAAAGCTATATTCCAGATGTACGTAATGATGTGATTCAAACCCAGAAAAACTTTCAAGCATATGAATTAAAAAAAGGTATTTCCGCATTTCAAGCATGCGATTATGTAGTTGTGACTGTGCCAACTCCTATTACAGAAAATCATAACCCCGATCTAGGACCAGTCATTAGCGCATCTAAATTTTTGAAAGAACATATGGTAAAAGGGCAAACCGTTATTTATGAAAGCTCTACTTACCCAGGCACGCTTGAAGAAGTCGTTTTGCCTATTTTGAAAGATTCCAACTTACAGGCAGGTAAAGATTTTTATCTAGCTTATTCTCCAGAACGAGTTGATCCGGCAAACAAATCATACGATATTGAGCATATTCCAAAAGTGATTAGCGGCTACAGCAAAGACTGCCTTTATCACGTGCAGACGTTTTATGAAAGTATTTTTCAGCAGGTGGTACCTGTTTCTTCTCCAAAAGTAGCGGAAATGTGCAAGCTGTTTGAAAACATTCAGCGCCTTGTCAATATTTCGTTGGTGAATGAAACAAATGAATTGTGCGAGGAATTAGGGATTGATTTTCATGAGGTATTACAGGCGGCATCTACTAAGCCGTTTGGGTTCACACCGTATTATCCAGGACCCGGAATTGGAGGGCACTGCATACCCGTTGATCCGCTTTATTTTTTATGGAAACTAAAGCAAAATGGGTTAACGAGCGAACTTATTGAAGCTGCTCATCATATTAATGAAGAAATGCCAAATAAAGTAATTAGACGTGTTGAAAAGCAGCTCGCAGCAAATGAGAAACGCGTGTTTGTTGTAGGCATCGCGTATAAAAAAGACGTAAATGATATGCGTGAATCGCCGGCGCTGACGGTATGTGAAGGTCTTTTAGCAAAAGGATATGAGCTGACGTATCATGACCCTTACATTGACTCCGCTATATTAAATAAGCAAACGTATTTCTCTGTCCCGCTGACAAAAGAAGAAGTTAAAAAAAGCGATGTTGTACTTGTGTTAACCGATCACAGTCAAATCGATTGGTCGATTGTAAAATACGCAAAAAAAGTTGTCGATACAAGAGGTATTTTAAACAAATGAAGCCGCTGAATTGTTCAGTGGTTCTTTTTTTAGGGGTGATATCAATGAAAACTCTTTCTGTCGTGCTGCCCGTTTACAATGAAGAAGAAACGCTAAAAAGCGTACTTAAACAAATTAAAAAAGTGAACGTGCTTGAGATTATCATAGTTGCAAACGGCTGTACCGATGCTTCAGTTAAAATAGCGAAAGAAGAAGGGTGCACGGTAAAAGTAATAGAAAAGCGTATGTCTCCACATGAAGCGAGAATGGAAGGGGCAAAGGCTGCTAAAGGAGATGCCGTCTTATTTGTAGACGGAGACATTATCCTTTCGTCTTCTGAGATTGAGCGTTTTGTGCAGGCGCTGTTATTTGGGCATAGCGATGTGGTGCTAAACAAGTGGGAAAAAACAAAGATGAATACTTTTAACCGCAGCGAGCTTACGTGGAGTACGGTTTTGCATCATGCACTTGGAAAGCCTCATCGTGCCAACGCTTGTTTAAAAGCGCCTTACGGTGTGCTAGTAAGCGTATTAAAGAACCACTGGGAGTTGCCGCCTCTTTCTTTATTTGTGACGTTCTTAACACAGTATCGTGTAAGCTCGCATATTACGATTGAAACGCAGGGAAAGGGAAGCTTTCGTCCGTTTGATCGCCCAAGGTTCAACAGAGAACGAATTGAATCCTATCAGCGGCTTCTTCAAACATACTATACGCTTGCGTCAAATCGTAAAAGGCGAGTGGATATGCTCGCACAGCCTCTTCCAGTTGTGGAGCACGGCTGGGGGAAATTATCTTCTTTTTATGGAGGCAAACAGCTGTCTGTTATTGTTCCGGTTTGCAACGAAGAAGGAACAATCAAACAAGTGATTGCAGAAGCAAGAAAACTCGAGCCATTAGAAATTATTGTCGTGATTAATGGTTCTACTGATCAGTCCGAGGCGTATGCCAAAGAACAGGGTGTTAAAACCCTCGTCTACGATGAGCGGTTAGGGCATGATTGCGGAAGAGCTGCGGGGGCCCTTGCAGCAACGGGAGATATTCTTCTCTTTATAGACGGGGATTTTGTTCTTTCAGCTCAAGAGTTGTATCCATTTGCCTCAGCGGTAGCGAGCGGTGTTGATGTAGCTTTAAACGTATGTGAAGATGAAGCCAAGCTCACGCATGTTGTGCAGGGGTGGAAGTACGTGTTAAATGAGACAGTAGGAAGAAAAGATTTATTAATGAGCTCGATGACAGCTGTTCCTCATGCCATAAGCAGAGAGTGCCTGCAAAAAATTGGAGCTGAATCTCTTGTGATGCCGCCTTTTGCTCAAGTAAAAGCAATAATAGAAAATTTTCATGTGCAGGCCGTTCATCATGTTGACGTAAATAAATTCAATCGGTTTCGATATTCTGAACACCTATCATTGAAGAACCATTCTCCTACGGCAGAACTCATTGTTCACGATCATATTTTTGCTTTTCTCTCTTATCTTCAGCGTGACTGAGCAGGGAGTAATGCCTTATTCTTAAAAAAAAACGTTTAAAATGAGATAAGAAAATTTGCTGATATCTTGTTTTTCTGTTCTAACCCCTTGAATTTGTTCACAGTTGTAACTAAAATTGTTACATGTGCAGACAAAAGTAAAAAAGGAGGAAAAGAAATGAAAAGCTATCAGCTTGGAACGTTTTTACTTCGTCTTATGTTAGGGCTAACGTTTTTTATTCATGGTCTTGGCAAATTCCAAAGTGGTATTGATAATACGGTCGGTTTTTTCCACAGCATGGGCATTCCTGCGTTTTTCGCTTATGCGGTTGCGGTTATTGAATTCGTAGGGGGAGCCGCTATGATTCTTGGGTTTCAAACGCGTTTAATAGGTGTTCTGTTTGCGATTGTGATGATTGGCGCTATTTTTACAGCGAAAAGCGGTGCTGGTTTTACAGGTGGCTATGAGCTTGAGGTTGCCCTTTTTGTCGTTTCGCTTCATATGATTCTAGCAGGAAGCGGCGCGTACGCGTTAGACAACCGATTACAAAAACCAGAAGAACATTATTCTTAAAAAGGTAGGCGCTATGCGCCTACCCTTTTTTGTAAAATATATCCTTCTATCGATTCATTTTTACTAAAATATACAGCTATCCTTTTTAAGAAAATTCGTATATATGGTACTATTTGGTCATAGATGACTATACAGTCATTCTATTTGAACGATACGGGGAGGTTTTAACATGAAAACCGAAAGAGAAAACGGAATCGTCCGTCAAGTGAATACGATTCAAACAAAAGAAGAGCGCTTTAATCCTTTTTCATGGTATGAAGAGATGAGAAACAGCGCGCCTGTGCGATGGGATGAAGAAAGGCAGGTATGGGATGTTTTTCACTATGATGGGGTCAAAGAAGTGCTGGAACAAAAAAATATTTTTTCTTCTGATCGAAGACCTCCACAAAACCAAAGACAAACTGCTCTAGGAACGAGCCTAATTAATATTGATCCGCCTAAGCATGCTGAAATGAGAGCGCTTGTTAATAAAGCTTTTACGCCTAAAGCAATGAAAGCATGGGAGCCTAAAATTGCGCGCATTACCGCTGAATTATTACAAGAAGTTGAGCATCTTGAAGATATTGATATAGTCGAGCATCTTTCCTATCCGCTTCCGGTTATGGTAATTGCCGATATTTTAGGCGTCCCGATAGAAGATCAGCGTCAGTTTAAAGACTGGTCGGATATTATCGTAGCGGGTCCATCGAATAATGAACGTGAAACGCTCGAAAAATTGCAGCAAGAGAAAATGAAAGCAAACGATGAGTTAGAAACTTACTTTTATCGAATCATTGAAGAAAAGCGCACGCAGCCAGGAGATGATATTATTTCCGTGCTTCTTCAAGCAAAAGAAGAAGGGAAGCAGCTAACGGATGAAGAAATCGTCGGGTTTTCCATTTTGCTGCTGATTGCAGGAAACGAAACAACTACGAACTTAATTTCAAATACAATTTATTGTTTAATGGAAGATAAGGCTTCTTTTGAACACCTCAAACGTGAGAAAGAGCTTTTGCCTTCTGCGATCGAAGAAGTTCTTCGCTATCGTTCACCCGTTCAGGCTCTTCACCGAATCGTAAAAAAAGATGTGACTCTTGCAGGTCAAAAACTAAAAGCGGGCGAACACGTTATTCCATGGATGGGATCCGCGCACCGAGACGCGCAGTACTTTGAAGACCCGGATGTATTTAAAATCGACCGAAAGCCAAATATGCATATGGCATTTGGAAGAGGGATTCATTTTTGCTTAGGAGCACCGCTTGCTCGAATCGAAGCAAAGATTATGCTGGCTGAGCTGATTGACCGCTATCCGCATATGGACTGGAGCCCGGCATTTGAGTTAAAGCCGATTGAAAGCACGTTTGTATACGGGTTAGAAGAATTATTGATTCGTAAACATGTATAAAAAAAGCACGCTTTGCGTGCTTTTTACTCTTTCTCTGCCTGAATTCTCGCTTCAGCAATTTTATCCGTATGATCATATCCCCATTTAAACATCAGCTCGATAATAGGAATGAGAGTTTCTCCAAAAGGCGTTAAATAATATTCTACTTTAGGCGGAACTTGTTTGTAGACTTCGCGGTGGATAATTCCGTCGCGCTCAAGTTCGCGAAGCTGCAGCGTGAGCATTCGCTGCGTCACGCCTGGAATGAGTCTGCGCAGTTCATTAAAGCGCCGGCGTTCCTTCGATAATTGATATAAAATGACGCTTTTCCATTTGCCTCCGACTACATCAACGGCTGCTTCCACAGGGCAAGAATAGCCGTGAGGCTCCCATTTTGTTAAGTCGTATTTCATAGTGATTACTCCTTTTATCCGTGAGTTCAGCTGCATTTGTGCTGTTTATACTATAGCACGTCTTATTTGATAAAAACATGGAAATGATTCATGGAATTATTGACGGAAAATTAAAAAAGTAATGGAAATAATTATGAGTTTGTTGTATGATGAAACTATGAAAATAACTTTTCTATTAAAAAGCGAAATATTTTGAAAGCGCTTTATTTATAAAGAACGACAGGGGAAAGGGCGGAGGAACGATGAAAAGATTTATCAAAGTAGAAAAAAGAAATCACGTGGCGGTTGTACGAATGAATCAGTCGATGCTTAATCGTTTGAACAGTGAAGTTATGTATGAGCTGCAAGAAACGATGAATGAGCTGCAGCACGATGCGTCGGTTGGATCTATTGTATTTATGGGAGAGTACTATAAAATGAACGGCGATCATAGAACAACTTCTTTCCTACGTGAAGAAACAGGAAGGCTTTATCAGCCGATTCATGCAGTAACAGCTCGAGCGATTTTTCAGTGCATTTCATGCAGCTCCAAACAAACGATTGCGCTTCTTACAAACTTTACGTTTGGCGGAGGGTATGAGTTAGCTTTAGCATGCGACGTACGAATTGCAGAAGAATCTGTGCAGCTGAAGTTAACAAACGGTATGACCGTTAGTGCGCAAGAAGCATGCAACATGGGTAAAGTGCAGCATATTGTGCAAAAAGGAAAAGGGTTGGACTATTCGCTTGCGCTGAACGCATTAGAAAAGGAAGCTTAAAAAACGCTTTCACTTTATTTTTATAAAGTGAAAGCGTTTTTATTTTATTTTGTTGATAAAAAGGTATTGAAAATTCTGAAAAAAGGAGTAGAATGATAACAAATTTACTTATTTTAAATAAGCAAAGGAGCTGGTATCAATGCCATTCATTTTTAAAGAAGCGGTAGTCGGATTGTTTACAGCGGCAGCAGCAGGTTTACTGGCGTTTCAAGGGGTAGAAGTGGTGTCAGCCATCATTCATCTGCTAACTTTTTGGAAACAGTAATAGCTAATAAGTAGAGAAACAACTTATAAAGATAAGGGGCTTGAGACTTTCTCAGCCCTTTTTGTTGTGGAGCTCATTATTTTTCAGTATACTAACGGTGGAAATTAAGACATAATATGGTTACATAGCAGGGATTTACGAACTCAGTAGGGAAGTATGTAGACTCTGAAAAAATAAACAATGATCGCTTTTACCCGGTAACAAGTTTTGTTATCGGGTAACGTGTGTAAGGGGTGTGGATAAGTGAAAGATAAAAATTTAACAGAAGAACAGCAGCGAGTTGATTGGGTAGTCGAAGAAATCAGCCAAAAAGCTGAAAAAATAGGCAAAAGCGTAGGAAGCGTAAAAGGCGAAATTGTCGATTTGCGAAGCACGTTTTGGGACGATGTCACGGTTAATATGGATGAGCCGGATGACGTGATTGAGACATTTACGAGCATTAAGCAGCAGGCAGAACTTTTAGCTGAACGTGAAATTACCCATAGACAAGCGTATGATCAATTAAAAACATTAAAAAAGCTAACGCAATCCCCTTATTTTGGACGTTTTGATTTTATAGAGAATGGTGAAAAAGAAGCGGAAGCTATTTATGTGGGCGTAGGCTCTTTAATGGATCAAAAAGATGAAGAGTTTTTAATTTATGATTGGCGTGCGCCTATTTCGAGTCTTTATTATGATTATTCACCGGGAAAAGCGCAGTACGAAACGCCAGGTGAAGCGATAAAAGGCGAGATGAAGCTAAAGCGTCAGTTTATTATCGAAAATAGCGTAATTAAAAGCATGTTTGATACAGGAATTACCATTCGAGACGAGCTGCTTCAAGAAGTGCTCGGACACAACGCAAGCAGTCAAATGAAAAGTATTGTAGCGACCATTCAAAAAGAACAAAACCAAATTATTCGAAATGAAAAAAATAAAGTGCTGATCGTCCAAGGAGTAGCAGGGAGCGGTAAAACGTCTGCAGCTCTTCAGCGGGTGGCTTATCTTCTCTATCATCATCGAAAGCAGCTGACTGCAGAAAACATGATGCTGTTTTCGCCAAATCCGCTTTTTAACAGCTACGTCTCAACTGTTCTTCCGGAGCTTGGAGAAGACAATATGAAACAAACAACGTTTCAGCAATATGCCGACGGACGCTTAGGAAACGAGTTTGACGTGGAGGATTTGTTCGTTCAAATTGAATATTTACTAACGGAAAAAGATGCTGCGGCAAAAAAACAAAAAATGCAGGAAATCCGCTACAAAGCAAGCCGTGAATTTAAAAAGCAGGTAGATGCGTATATCGAAGAGCTGTCTACTAAAGACATCATTTTTAAAAATATTAAGTTTCGCGGCGAAATCGTGTTATCTGCTCGGCGTTTGTTATCTTATTTCTATTCGCTTGATAAGGGAATTTCCATTCCTAACAGAATGCAGCTCGTAGCCGAGTGGGCGCTTAAGCTCATCAACCAGCTTGAAAAACTTGAACGTAAAAAAGATTGGGTTCAAGAAGAAATTCAGCTTTTAGAAAAAGAAGATTATGTCGAGGCCTATCAACATCTGCAGAAAAAGGAAGGCTATACGGAAAGCTCATTTGATGACTTTGACCGGGAACAAGCGTATTTAGCCAAAGCCGTTGTAGCTAAGAAAATGAAATTTATTAAGCAGGCCATCAAGCAGCTTAAATTTATCGACATTCGCCGTATCTATATGCAGCTGTTTGAAAGACATCACCTTTTTTCACATGTAGAAGGATGGGACGAAACAGCTAAAAACACGGTGGAAAGAGTTATGAACATGAGGCTGTCTTATGAAGATGTAACGCCTTACTTGTATATAAAAGATCAAATTGAAGGGCGAAAAGCCAATCCTGTCATTCGCTATTTGTTTATTGATGAAGCACAAGATTATTCACCGTTTCAGCTAGCGTTTTTAAAAGAGCTGTTTCCGCATGCTAGAATGACGCTGCTTGGAGACTTGAATCAAGCGATTTATGCGCACGCCTTGAACGCACCGACCATTCTTTCAAGCGAACTGTACGAAGAGAAAGAAGCAGAAACGCTGACTCTTACAAGAAGCTATCGATCAACGCGTCAAATTGTCGAGTTTTCAAGGGATATGGTGGCAAACGGCCATTTAATCGATCCGTTTAATCGAGACGGAGCGAAGCCGACCGTGACGGCTGCAGGTAACGTCAAAGATCTGCATGAGGCAATTATACACAAAATTAATGAATTGAAGCAGCAAAACTATAAAACAATTGCTGTGATTGCCAAAACTGCTGAAGAAAGCCGAGAAGCATTCAAAGCACTGCCTGATTCGATGTCTGCAAGGCTGCTGACAAAAGAAACAAGTTCATTTGAAAAAGGCATGCTTGTCCTGCCAGCCTACTTAGCAAAAGGAATTGAGTTTGATGCAGTCATCATTTACAATGCCTCGAGTGAATGTTATCAGGATGAATATGAGAGAAATTTATTTTATACAGCATGTACAAGAGCGATGCATGAGCTGCACTTGTTCTCACTTGGTGAAATCAGCCCGTTTATATCAAATAAAGAAACTTATGAATACCAAGCACAATAAAAAGAGAACGGCCAGTGGCTTGAGTATCTGAGAAAGTGGAGGAGTAGTAGTACGGAAAATCGAGGGTGAAATCGCAAAGGTTTTACCCTCGATTTTTTATTTATGTGGATTCAGCTCCTGTTCATTGCCAAAATAAAAATTGTTTGATTAAGTTTCCACTACTATAAAACGAATTAGAAAGACAGTGAAAGGAGGATTTTTATATCCAATATTTACGAATAAATGTATTACTCACCTCTTTGATAAGTTTATTTTTCTCGGGTATTATTCTTTTTTCTTATAAGTTATTTGCTGCAGGAATGTTGCCCATCATAGGCTTGCTTTTTATCTACGCTTTAACCTCTAAATATCGTTCAACTGTTTCTCTGTTTCTATTCTTTTTAGTAGGGACATGTATGTTTCAAGTAGGAAGCAATTATTTCATTGAATGGGATCTATCTAAAGAGATGAAAATCATTGTAAACAGAGTTTTACTTTTGTTTATCATAGGTGGACTATTGCTTTCAATTTTATTGTCCAAGCAAAAGGTATTTCTTTTTGCATCATTACCAGACTGGCAGAAACGCATAGTGATGCCACATCATTCAATTAAGCTAACGTATTTTTTACTGTTTGGTCTAATTGGTTCGGCTACAATTTTTGTACCTTTACTATTCGCTGAAGATATAAGCTATACAAAATCATTCGTCATATACGGTATAGTATTCTCAATCATAAACGCTAATTTAGAAGAGGTGCTTTGGAGAGGGATCATGTTATCTCAATTAAAAAGTAATCTATCGACTTTTTACGCTGTTTTTATTACGAGTATTGGATTTGGTCTCTTGCACATATCAATAGGAATTCCTGTGGTAACAAGTTTACTTTTTTCTTTTGGTGGACTTTTCTATGCATTTGTCGTTTTAAAGACGAAAAGCATATACCCAGCCGTAGTTTTTCATTTTATTATTAATTTAGGCATGGTCTTTAACGGATGGATATTTTAGTATCTTGCACCAAAAAGCTCAGAGCTATATATCGCTCTGAGCTTTTTATGAGTTATTAGTGTTGTATATTACCTGAACTGTCTACAGTAGGTCGTCTTTTTTTATTGACTTTCAAAATGCAGCAAATACTTCACTAAATAAAGGCCTGAGTTTGTTTTTTCTTGAAGAGGAATGGTCAGGCATGTAACGTAATAATATCCTTTTGGAATATCATAGCTTAAGGCTTCAGATAGGACGCTTTTGATTTCAATGCCATCGCTTTCGACGTGAAATGGAAGGCGAGTCGTCTTTTCAGCTTGTGATGCGTCTGGAGTTTCGTTTACCCACACTTCGACAATGGCTTTTGTGTTCGACACGGCTTCAAACGAAATGGCTTTATCATCTGCGACATATCCTTTTTGAATATCTTCATCACTCCAGTCGTGATGGGGCTTTGGCTGTCCTTTTTGAAACAGCGTAAACTGATGATATGACATCGTTAGCTCTTGTTCTTTCCATTTTGTTTTCATCTTTTCACCTCTTCAAAGTAAAGCTTGTTCAGCTATTATTGCACGATAAATTGTACGCGTGTACCATCTGGGTATTGTTCTAATTGATTTCCAACCCATGAGCCCGCTCCGCGGTTATCAGAAGGTGAAATATAGCGAATATCAGCTCCCGCTCCGCCTTCTTCGCACATAGCCATTGGCCATTCATCGCGGTCATATCCTGTTTTTGTTGGGTATCCTTTCAGCGATTCTTCCCGATTCGCTTCAGCACCGTCGCGATCAATTGTGCAAACGGAAGAGTGACCAGCGGCAATCGCGTCGCGAATATGATCACCCGTTTCAGGATATCGGTCCAGTGGAAAATAAAGCGTTGCATCATAGTTTACTTCGGCTTCCGTTTTTTCAGGAGCTAAAAACGCTGCATGTCCTATAAACCCTAAAACGCATGCAATGATAATGAATAGACTTGCCATTAATTTTTTCCCGTATGTACTCATCTCAAACCTCCAGTGTAGTCGTTTTTACAGCTTAACTATACTCTCAGATTGCTAAGTTTAGATTACAGGACAATAAATACGGTGTAAACAAGTATTAACAATTATGTAAAAATGATCATTTTGTCTTGTCTGTAAGATGTAAAAAGCCCCCATAATATTCTGAGAGTTATACTTTCTGATGTTTATCTACTTATGATTCAGATTAAATGGAGTGTGAAGTGTCTATTTGCATGTGGGTGAGTCCTAGGTGAAAAAAAGAGTCAATTTCCTTTACTTGACATCATACCCTAATAGGTATAAAGTTGTGTATACATTTACTTCTTGCGTATAGCTTAAAAGCAAGAAACGCAATCATGCATGAGCGGAGGTAGTAGTATGATGGAATATGATAAGCAAGTTAAAAATCGCTTGAAACGAATTGAAGGTCAGTTAAAAGGCGTCTTGAATATGATGGAACAAGGAAAAGACTGCCGCGACATCGTGACACAGCTCTCAGCAGCCAGAAGCGCAATTGATCGCACGATGGGTGTTATTGTCAGCACAAACCTTGAACAATGCGTAAGAGAAAGCATTGAAAAAGGCGAGAATACCGAAAACTTAGTAAAAGAAGCAGTAGAGCTGTTAGTAAAAAGCAGATGAGACATTCGTTTCATCTGCTTTTTGTTTTTACTGTACGCTGCTCATAAGGATAAAAAGCGCTGTTCCTAAACACAATACGGATAGGAACAGCGCTTTTTTAGGTTTATCTCGTTTTAAGAACAGGAAAGATATATGAAGAGAAAGGAGGAGGTCAAGGTGAGTGATGACAAAAAGTCACCAACATATAATCATACGGAAATTCATCATAAAATTGAGGCTTCTCCAAAAGCGCCGGGAATCAAAGCTGCTTTTCGCTTTAACCACGCTTCTTCTCCGTGGGTAAGAGGAATCAGCTCGGGCTTGTCTTCAAGTTTGCCGATTTTAATAGGAATTTTGTTTGATCATTTGCAGTACGGACTCATTGCAAGTATTGGCGGCTTTACATATTTGTATACAAAAGATGAACCTTACGCGCAGCGTGCCGTTAAGTTATTTTTAGCTTTGCTTGGCGTTACGCTGTGCTTTACGCTAGGCTCGTTATTTGCTGACGTGGAGTGGATGAAAACTATTTTATTTGGTGTAATTGGAGCCGTATCGGTTTATATCTTCGGAGCTTTAAAAATTCCGGGACCTTCCGCGATGTTTTTTGTCCTTTCATTTGCAGTGAGTACAAGCATTCCAGCTCCGAATTTACAGGCAGTTTTTTTGCATGCAGGTCTCGTTTTTTTAGGAGGAGCACTATCTTGGTGTATTAGCATGAGCGGCTGGCTTATTAATCCGCGCGGGCCTGAAACGGCCGCTGTGGCGAAAGCTTATAGGCAGCTAGCTTCATTTGTTGGATCACTTGGCACGGAATCGTTTCACGCTGAGCAGCACAAAACGGTTGTAGAGCTTCGAGCAGCGGAAACAGCAATGAAGCAAGCGAAAATTAATCGAAAAAAATCCTCGTTTTCTCACCGCCTGTTTTTATTAAACCAAAAAGCTGAAGGGCTGTTTATTTTTGTGATGGCCGCTGCGAATGATTTTAATCCGGCTGTTTCGAAAAAAGCACAAGCGGTAATTGAAACGTTCGCATCCGAAATGGCCACGTTAAAAAAACATAAAAAAATTCGAGACGTGCGAGAAGAAATTGAAGAGCTGTCCATCAAAGAAGAGCTGCGCACATTGTTACTAGATGTAAACGACGTTCTTCAAATGAAGGAATTAAAAGAAACGGAGTATATTCAATTTTCACAAGGCAGCGTAAAAGCACGGTTAAAAGCTGCTTTTCACAAACGTTCGTATGTACTTAAAAACGCTTTGCGCTACGGAATTATTATGATTATCGCCGCAGCTGTTGCCTACACGACAGATATTCCAAGGTCTTACTGGATTCCTCTCACGTGTGCAGGAGTGATGCTTGGGGCAACCGTTCGTGCAACGGTTCAGCGAGGTATTCAACGCTCTGTCGGAACCATTTTAGGTATTTTAATTGGAACCGGGATTCTCATGCTTGAACCAACGGGAATTGTCATTGCGCTCATTGTCTTTGTGCTTCAGTCAACGATTGAAATTGTGATTGTTAAAAACTACGCGCTCGGTACGCTTTTTATCACACCGAATGCTCTTTTAATTGCTGAAAGCGGTCATCCGGACAAAGCGATTAGCTACTTTACGTCCGCTCGGGTGATTGATATTGTTATTGGTTCTGTTATTGGAGTGGTCGGTACGGTATTAGTTTTTAAACGAGCTTCTTCGCTTCGTCTGCCGTATTTACTTGGAGATGTCATTCGAAAAGAAGGACAATTTTTAGAAATGCTAAGCACTGAACAAGATGAAGAAAGAATTAAACAAGAAAGAAATAAGCTTCAAGGGGAACTAGTTAATCTTCGGGCGCTTTATGATAATGTGATTGGAGAATATTCTAAAACGGCCGTCAAGCTTGAAGGACTGTGGCCGGCAGTTGTCGCTACGCAGCAGTTAGGTTATATGCTTCTTGCGTCGTATGAAGGATATGAGCTGTCAGAAATGGAAAAGCGAGAGCTTCAGGAAACATTTGCTCAGCTAGCCGCAGCAGCAGAGCAAAAGCGAGCGCCAAAGCTTTCAAGTGTTCCGACCCTGAAACGCTACCCCATTATTCAAGGGGAAATAACTGCTTTATATGAAAGTCTGCAGGTAGAAATATAAAAAGCACGGAACCAATGGGCTCCGTGCTTTTGCTTTTACATATCCACAACTTCACTTACCGTTTTATTTACATCGTCGCGCGTCATTTTTTCTTTTCCTTTCATTAAGGCGTTTAACGTTCCATCGGCAAGCGCTAACGGAATTTTACAGAAATGAAGAATCGGAAGCGATTTGACATCTTCTAAATATTTCTTTCCTAGTGACAGATTGCGGCGAGCATAGGCAAACATATCTTCTCTGCTCCAGTTGTTAGGGAAGAAGCTGACTCCACGCTCTGAATCTTCCGAGGTATTGCGCAGAATATTTACAGACTGCAAGCCGCGTCCAAATGCAATGGCTAATTCTTTGTCTGTCTCCGTGCCGTCATACCATTTCCAAATGTCGTTAAGCATCACGCCTACTAGACCAGCTACATAGAACGTATAGTCATCTAAATCCGCTTCATTTTGAATATGCCAGTCTTTTTCTACCCAATCGGCCATTCCTTTGGCCATAATAGAAGTTGCATCTAATACTTGATCTGCAACTCCAGTCGGACAAAGCGCAATCCAGTTGCCGAGCTGAAGCGTTACGTCAGGTAAATTAGCTTGATAAGGACCTACTAATGCCATGTAGTCGTCTTCGTTAAAAGACTTTTTTAACAGGTCACTAATGGCGTAAAGCAAGCGGCTTTTTACACCGGCTTCTAGCTCAGGGTGATCTTCAATTTCATCAATTGCCCTCATACATAAGTAAGCAGATCCTACTGCATCTTGCAATTCTGCCGGCAAGTGGCTAATTGGAATAAAAAATGTTCGGCTTGTCTCTTTTAACATCACCATTGCGTTGTCGCGTAATTTGTTGGGTACACTCATTGATAACTAGCTCCTTTTTACATATCCACATGTCAAATTAGTTTAAGTTTTCATCTTATATACTATAGTAACAAAAAATGAGCATTTAATGGAGTTTAAAGATTACTTATTAACGATATTGTCATTATTTTGTAGTATTTAAACAGAGATACTTGTATCATGCACGAGTTTACACTACGATAATACTCGTTCATTCTTCATTTTACAGACATAAAAAGTTTATTTTTAAGAAAATTGCCGTCATGCTAATGGGTTAGATGAACTTTTAAGAAAACCCTCAACAGTCGGGTATACATAATACATAGGAGAATACAGAGGTGAAGGTATGAAAATTTTAATTGTAGAAGACGATAGCAAAATATATGAATTAGTGAAAGAAAAATTCGAACAGTGGTCATTTGAAGTGGCTGGAGTAGAAGATTTTCAAAAGGTAATGGAAGTATTTATTGGAGAAAGCCCAGAATTGGTCATTTTAGACGTGAATTTACCTGTATATGACGGGTTTTACTGGTGTCAGCAAATACGTACAGTTTCAAAAACTCCTATCGTATTTCTGTCGTCTCGTGAACATCCAATGGACATTGTTATGGCAATGAATGTTGGGGCGGATGACTATATCCAAAAGCCGTTTAACTTGGATGTTCTTATTGCTAAAGTGCAGGCACTTCTGCGCAGAACGTATTCGTATGGAGACACGATTTCAGACGTTATCGAGTGGAACGGCGCGGTGCTAGACTTAAAAAAAGGAAGTTTGCATTATAACGATCGAGAAGTTCATTTAACGAAAAATGAATTTTTTATTTTACGGCTTCTTTTGGAAGAGCGAGGCAAGATTGTATCGCGAGAAGAGCTTATGCGAAGATTATGGGAAGATGAGAAATTTGTAAGTGACAATACGCTTTCAGTCAACATCACACGCATTCGTACCAAGCTGGAAGAAATCGGGCTGAATGATCAAATCGTGACCAAAAAAGGTCAAGGATATCTGGTGAATTAAAATGTGGAAAAGTTTTTTAAGAGAAAGGCTAAGCTGGATTCTATTCGTTCTTCTATGGCTGAGTGTAATCGATGCTCTGCTGCTTCTCGAGTATGATATTAAGGTATCGTCTACTTCGTTTTGGTACTTGAATCTTTTAACGCTGTGTATGCTAATTCTGTTTCTTTTATGGAGAGGAGTAAAAGAAAGAAGATTTATAAAAAGATTAAGTTTAATGCTGCAGAATGACGCGTACGATTTACAAGAAATGCATTCATACGTGCGAACGAAAGCAGATGAAGACATGCTGAGTCTGCTGCAGCGTATAGATCGTGTCTATCGCAGACAAACTCACGCTCTTCACGTACAGCAGCGAGAGCAAGAGGAATATATAACGACGTGGGTTCACGAAATCAAAACACCGCTTACTGCTATGAAGCTGCTTATTAACGCTCGTCGTACAGAGCTTTATAAATGGCCTTGGCTTAAGGATATTGAAGATGAATGGATGAAAATTGATGGGTTAGTAGATCAGAATTTATATGCCGCACGTCTGCGTCACTTAGAAAAAGATTACCAGGTGCAGGCAGTGTCGCTAAGCGAACTTGTTTTTCCAAACGTTGCGTATTTCTCGAAATGGTGTATTGAGAAAAGACTGCATATTGATGAAAAGAATCTAGATACGTTAGTGCAAACTGACCCAAAGTGGATGCAGTTTGTTGTGAGGCAAGTGTTATCCAATGCAATTAAATATAACCCTCTAGAAGGAAAGCTTTCTTTTTTTAGTGAAGAAACGCCGAAGTATGTGAAGTTATTTATCGTTGACCAAGGGGAGGGCATTCCACCACAAGACCTTCCGCGCGTATTTGAAAAAGGATTTACAGGAAATGTCGGAAGAAAATCGAAAGGAGCTACGGGGCTAGGGCTGTATTTTTCAAAAAAAATTACAGATGCTCTTGGCCATCGAATAGAGGTACATTCACTTTTACACGAAGGAACAACCGTAATTTTGACCTTCTACAAACCGAATTCTTTTGATAACCTTTCAAAAATGTAAGGTTGAAAGCCGAGATTGTCATCTGCTTCAAACGAATCTTTCCTTGTTACGAAGTATGATAGAGCTATACACAAGGAGGGAACGTACATGAAGCGAAAGTGGATTAGCCTTTTAGCCCTGATTTTTATTGTGGGAGCATGTATAGGAGGAATAAAGATTTATCAAAACGCCGCAACGGAGCATCAATACGGGATCATCCCAAAAGAAGCAAAAAAAGTGGACGACTATGGACGAGTTCAATATACCATTTCAGTAATAAACGAAAAAGGACAAACAACGTTTCAAACGTTTACGACGATTAAACAGTTAAAAGAAGGAACGGTTATTGACCTTTTTGTTCGAGGTAACGAAGTTCGGAAATATGACATTATAACAAAAAATGAGCTGCCGCAGCGGGTGAAAAGCGTGTGGCCTACAAAAGAACGAAAGGAGGAAGGGAAATGAGCATTGTCCTTGAAGGGAAAAATGTAACCAAAACGTTTGGATCAAGAGGAAACGTATACGAAGCGCTAAAAGGAATTGATTTTACAATCGAAGAAGGAGAGTTTGTCGGTATTATGGGACCATCTGGAGCGGGAAAAACGACGCTGATGAACATTCTTTCAACGATTGACCGTCCCACCGACGGCGAGATATGGATTCAAGGAGAAAACGTGGCGCTCATGAAAGATAAGAAGCTGTCTGCTTTTAGACGCAATCATTTAGGATTTATTTTTCAAGATTATAACTTATTGGATACGTTAACTGTAAAAGAAAATATTCTTCTGCCGCTTACGGTTACAAAAATGTCTAAGAAAGAAATGGAAGCGAAGCTGAAAGACACCGCAACGCGACTGGGCATCTATGAGCTAGCGGATAAGTATCCGTATGAGATTTCTGGTGGACAAAAACAGCGCGTTGCAGCAGCGAGAGCAATGATTACGAATCCAGCCGTTATTTTCGCCGATGAACCTACCGGAGCTCTTGATTCTAAGGCCGCTTCAAGCCTGCTTGAAAAGATGTCCCAGTTAAATCAAGAAGACCGTGCCACCATTATTATGGTGACGCATGATCCGCTGGCTTCAAGCTACTGCAGCCGCGTGCTGTTTATTAAAGACGGACAAATTTACACGGAGCTGTTTAAAGGCCAACAAACGAGACAAGAATTTTTCAAACGAATTATGAACATTCAAGGCGCATTAGGCGGTGAAGGCTATGACCGTATTTGATCTTGTTAAAAAGAATATGCGCAAAAATATTAGTCGGTACAGCCTTTATTTCTTTTCAATGATTTTTAGTATTGTTGTGTACTATGTGTTTGCTACGCTTCAGTACGACCAATCGATTTCAAAAGTGATTGGAGAAGAGATGAGGCTGCAGGGCATTTTTAATGCTTCAAATTACGTTCTGCTTACTTTTATTGTTGTCTTTATTTGGTACACAAACTCATTTTTTATCAGACAGCGTAAGAGAGAGCTCGGACTGTATCATTTAGTCGGTATTGAAAAACGTACGATTGGGAAAATGATTTTCTACGAGAATATGCTGCTGGGGATTTTTTCTTTGGTGGTCGGTATTTTACTAGGTACCGTGTTTTCAAGGCTGTTTGTGCTGTTTTTACTAAAGCTTATGGGACTGTCGCTTTCTATTACGCTCACATTTTCTCTTCAAGCGGTTTTAAAAACAGCCGTAGTGTTTTTGATTGTTACCATTTTTATCTCGTTTCAAGGCTATTTTATTATGTACCGCTATACGCTATTAGATCTGTTTCAAGCAGAAAGCAAAAGTGAACGCGTAAATAAAATGAATTCGAAACGCTCAATTGCAGTGGGAGGACTGGGTATCTTACTCGTTGGCTATGGGTACTACCTTTCATCGGGAAACATTGTGACGCCTAATTTTTTTCTAATTGTAGCCGTTGTACTCTTCTCGGTCATTTTCGGTACATTTTTACTTTTTAAAGCCACAATTGAGTGGCTGATGGGACTTTACCGAGAGCATGCAAGCCGATATTATTCGTTTGCAAATATGCTAAGCGTTTCTACGATGATGTATCGCATTAAAGCAAATGCACGAGTGTTAACCTTAATTACGATTTTGTCGGCTACTACACTTGTAGCAGTTGGTGTGACGTATTCCTCGTACTATAACACAAAAGCCGATGCCAGAAGCATGCAGCCTTATGACTATACGCTGCACAGTAAAAACGCAGCGCAAGGCTTTATGGATGTACTGCGTGAGTTAGATATCCAATCAAATCAGTATGTCTATCATATCGTGAAGCATTCCGCTGATTTATCGGATTTTCGATTTATTACATCGGGCTACTATAAAGATAGGGAACAAATCAGCTTTTTAGATGAAGAAGAAGTGCGGAAAAATGGCGTTTCCGTTCCTGCGCTAAGCGCAAACGAAACCGTTATTTTTGATTCAATGGCAAAAGGAAAAGTGTTTAAGCCTAGTACAGGTAAAACCGCAGCTGTGCAGCTGAAGGAATCAGAACAGCTTGCTTTAAAAGTCGTTAAATCCGAGCCTTTGCTCATTCTTGATTCTGACAGTGCCGGCTATCAGTTTGTAGTCAATCACGACACGTTTATCAAACTTTCAAAGGCTGGAAAAAAGCAAGCGGTGTACGTATTTAATATCGATGATGGAAACAAACAAAATGAACTTACTAAGAACTATCATCAAATCGCAAAAGAAGCTGGAGAAAGCCGTACTTCATACTATGATGTGTTTCAGGCAGGCTTAATGAGTAAAGGATTGTTTATTTTTATTGGAGGATTTTTAGGGCTCGTCTTTTTGATGGCAACGGGCAGTATTATTTATTTTAAGCAAATCTCCGAAGCCGAACAAGAGCGCAAAAGATTTGAAGTACTGCGCAAGCTTGGGTTTTCAGTGTCTCAAATGATGAGCGCCGTTCGAAAGCAGCAGCTGTTTACGTTTGGTTTGCCTTTAGTAATTGGCATCTTGCACAGTCTATTTGCGCTGAAGGTCATTACGAATCTAACCGGTGAAAGTCTGATCGTTCCTGTTTTAATAGCGGATGCAGTATACGGGGTTATTTATTTCATTTTCTACTGGCTGACAATGAATTACTATCGAATGGTAATAAAGCGACTGTAAAGAAAAGACTGTTTCGATAAATGAAACAGTCTTTTTTGTTGAAAAAATAAAAGGTATGGAGTAGCGAAAATCTGAATATAAAAAAGGGTATATAAAAACTAGAGAGTTGCAAGGGAGGGGAAAAATGTGAAAGCAGATGCTGTGTTTGAAGGGGGAGGCGTTCGAGGAATTGCATTCACGGGTGCGATTGAAGCAATGGAAGAAAGCAATGTAGAATGGCAGCGTCTAGCAGGTACGTCAGCCGGAGCGTTGATTGCGGCACTTTTGGCGAGCGGCTATAAAAGCGGGGAAATTCGCAAGGAGCTTCAAAACATGGACTATGCCAAGTTTCGCGGAAAAACGATCATTAACCGAATTCCTCTCATTGGCAACTTGATTGAACTGATGGTTCATTTAGGTTTTTATAAAAATGATTATTTGGAAAAATGGGTGTACGGTCTGCTGCGTGAAAAAGGAATCGAAACGTTTGCAGATTTGCCTGCAGATAAGCTGAAAATTATTGCCTCAGATATTTCGAACGGACAGATGCTTGTGCTCCCTGACGATTTGCCCCGATACGGAATGCAGCCAAGCGATATGAAGATTTCACAAGCCGTGATGATGAGTGCGTCCATTCCTTTTTTCTTTCGTCCCGTCATTTGGAAATCCAAAGGGTTCAAGAGGTCATACATTGTCGATGGAGCGCTTTTAAGCAATTTTCCGATTTGGCTGTTTGATACGGAGCATCCGCGTTTCCCGACGTTTGGTTTTCGATTTGTAAAAGAAGAAATTGATACAGCTGCTATTATTCCAACACCTGTCCATTTATTTAAAAGCATGTTTACAACGATGCTGCAAGCTCACGATTTGCGGTATTTGAACGCGGAGACAAAAGAACGAACCGTACAAATTCCAACGGGTGTGATTACGGCAACGGATTTTGCCTTAAAGGAAGAAGAAATCGAGTTTTTATATGAATCTGGTTATATATCAGCCAAGCGCTTTTTAGAAAAGTGGGATTTTGAACAGCATAAAATGAATCGGACTGAACGTCCGCTGACGCGAAGGAAGCTCCTGTAACAGGAGCTTTTCTACGGCTGTTTTAAAATGTGGACTTCCACAGCCTCGCCTTTTGCGGGAACAGAATACTGAACGCTTTTGTCTTTTTTGAGCCATGCTTTAACGAGCTGTCCTTTTTTGTATGTTTGATCATCCGCAACTTTTACATAGATAGGCTGTACATCGCTTGAACCAAGTATTTCTTTTGTTGTATAGTCAAGCGCGGTATCTCGCGGAATGACGTTTGCAATAAGAATTTCATTCTGTTTCACTTGTAAAATGCGCCCTTGAACTAAATAGCCGGCTGGCTTTTTTGACTGCTCGGCGTTATCCGAACAGCCGCTTAAACAAATAAAAAAGAGAAGAAAAAGTGCAGCTGATTGAACGTTAAACTTCATAAAATCTCCTTTCCGTTTTAACATGACTACCATTATAGCGCGTTTGACCATTTCTTTTCCAGTTTTCGGAGGAAGCAAGAGGTAATCATTGACGTTATTTCAGCGCGCGTGATATGTTTTAACTCATAAACGCTATATTACTAGAAGCTATGCTTAGTACGGGAGGTCCTTGTATGGATGTTACCTTTTTAACCAATGTTATTCGACATATATTAGAACGAGATAATTTTGTCATAGACTTTGAAGAATCAGACGAACAGAATATTCATTTTTGGCATCGAGACGAGCCGTTTCGCCTTTTTATTTCAGAGCAAACGGGGGATTATTTAGTATGGACCGTGTTTGAAAATGAAAAAGAACAGTGGAGCGGCAAGACATTTCTTCAAGAAGTGACGAATACATGTAAAGACTGCAGTGAGCCAATCGCACACTGGATTTATAAAGATGGAGGCAAAGCAGGTTATTGCGATCGTTGTCTTCAAACGTTTGGAAATGCGTATTTTACCAATGCTGATGATATCAAGCAAAACCTTCATTTAATTGACGGTTCTATTTGTTTTATTACCGATGAAACCGGAAGCGACTGGTGGATTGCATATGAAGGATTCAAACGAGTAATTGCAAGATTAGAAGAAAATCCCAATCAGAAAGTCGAAATGTACAAGCCTGAATATCCCGTCTTTAAATGGGAAATACATTTTCTAGAGGAAAACAATTCTGCTAGCTTTAAGTTCAAAGATGACTTTACATCTGGAATTGTACCGAAGGGAAGAATACTCTAACATCCTTGTTATAAGGGTGTTTTTTCTTATAATAGGAAGTTTTTTTGAAAAAAATAATTAATTTAGGTTAAAAAGAAGGAATTAAAGGGTAAAGAGTAGAAGATATATCACTATAGGAAGAATGGGGGAAATAATTATGACAACTACAACAAATTTAACACTGGGGTACAAAATGTACACGATTGATTTTAGCCGTCCAACGCAGTCTAACGAGGCACTGCTTGATTTCTTTAAAGATGTGCAGCACAGACAGGGAAATAATGCAGAAAGCTTTTCTAAAACATTAATGGAAATTGAAGAAATCAAAACAAAATATGTAGATCATGAAATTGTCCTGCTGGCTAAATCGCTTGAACAGCAAATAAGCCGCTCAAATGCAGAAAAACTTGAGGTCTGATAATCACCAGAAATGGTCGATTTATCAGACCTTTTTTATTTTTATCGATGTAGCTCTGTTTCCGTGGCTAAAGAGCAGCCAAGGAGACAGAGCTAGACCTAAGCGGAAGTTGTCCTCCCTTGCGGGCTGCCAACTTCCGCATAGGTGGACCTTTTTGGGGGAATTCAAGGGGTCAGGGAATCTGGTAGCGTAGGTTTTTGGTCGACGATAAAATGCTGCACATTTCTCAGGACGTTTGATTTCATCAAAAGTTGTAGATGAATAGACTATTAAGTCGTTGGAGGCGTTATATGGTTGGAATTTGCAGCTGGAAGTGTGCAGTGAGTGGAATAAGTATTGCGAGTGTCTACAGTAAGCAGCCGTCGTGGCAGCGGGAGTGTTATTTGGTGACACCTGGTAAAGTTTATTATGAGTCGTGCTATCAAGGGTACGGAGAGTTTGCGGGAATGGATATTTTTTGTTTGATGAGAGAACGCGGAGCGGAGCAAGAAGACAGTGAAGGGGTAGCGGCTTTTAAGCCTAAGATTGTGCTGGCGAAGTATTACAGCGGACAGCATTATGAAGAACTGCCGGAATCAGAGCCGTGTCCGTATGGAGGCTATTTTTTTGAAGGGTGGAAGGAAGGATAGCGAATATACATAAAAGCTGTAGAGATATCTCTACAGCTCGTTATTAACGTCTTGTTTCATCGACAGATTGTTCTAAGTCACTTACTTCTTGCGTAATTGTATTTAATTCTTCTTGCACCGCTTCAGCTTCAAGAACAGGATCTTGAACGATTTCTGTCGTTTCAAGCTCTTCTGCTGCAGCCGTTTCTGCAAGCGGCTGTTCTTTAGCAGTGCGTAGAGATTTCACTTTGTTGACAACTTGCGAAGATTGTTCGGAGACTTTTTGTGAAAGACGAGCCGTGCGCTGTTTGAAATCTTGGCCTTTTGCATATACCGTTTCTTTCACTTGACCTGTTTTAGCAAGTGCTTGATTCGCTCCGTCTTGAATAGAAGCACGCAGCTCTTTTCCTGACTTTGGCGCTACTAGTAAAGCTGTTGTTACACCCACTACGCTGCCTACTAAAGTGCCGACTAATAACTCTTTGCTTCCACCTTTTGTTTCTTTACCCACTGTTTCTTTTACGTTTTCTTTTGTCATGACATTTCCTCCTTTTATAATATGTAATATGAAGGGTTTACCATTTTGTTGAATACTTCCTGCAAAACGCAAATGATTCGCTAAAAAAATCTGCAAGTGCCGTCGGACGCTCGTACAGGCTGGTGAAATTTGATTGTATATAGTATTCAACCACCTGACAGAAAAACCTTCTTTTCTGCTATAAAAACAGAAAAAAACTTATCTATAAAATCCGACACAAGAAAACGACAACATTCGTTCTTTGGTAGCATTTTCACTTGAAATTTTATATCATAGAGTGCAAAGAGAATACGTTCTCTTTTTTTAGATGCTGGAGGGATTGAAGAAATGGCTGAATCGAAGTACAGAACGATTTTAGAAGCAAAATCTGGAGAGTTAGAAGCATTAAAAGACAAAGCAATCAAAGACAGCTGGCAGCCGATTTATCATATTCATCCACAGTACGGGCTGATGAATGATCCAAACGGATTGATTCAATTAAACGGTGAATATCACGTGTTTTATCAGTGGTATCCGTACGGTGCGATGCATGGAATGAAGCACTGGGCTCATGTGAAATCTACGGATTTAGTAACGTGGGAACGCCTTCCGGTTGCCCTAACACCAACGGAAGAATATGAATCGCACGGCGCATACTCAGGCGGCGCTATCAAAAAAGATGGTCAAGGGCTGCTGTTTTATACAGGGAATGTAAAATACGAAGACGGCTCACGCTCAGCTAATCAATGTATCGCGATGCTAAAAAGGGATGGAAGTGTAGAAAAATACACGCACAATCCAGCGGTACGAGGCGTTCCTGATGGGTATACAGGACATGTGCGCGATCCGAAAGTATGGAAAGAAAATGATACATATTATATGCTGCTAGGCGCTCAGCGTGAAAACGAAACGGGTGCATTAATTGTGTATGAATCAAGCGATGCGCTTCAGTGGTCATTTAAAGGCGAAGTTCAAACATCGCTTCCTGACTTTGGCTATATGTGGGAGTGCCCGGATTACTTTAAACTGGACGGAAAAGATGTGTTTGTCTTTTCACCGCAGGGAATCAAAGCGGAGGGCCACGATTTTCATAATATTTATAATGTGATTTACGCGGTGGGAACCTTTGATGTGGAAAGTTTAACGTTTGAAATGGAGTATTACCGTGAAATTGATAAAGGATTTGACTTTTATGCACCGCAAACGTTTCAAGATGAAAGCGGACGTCGCTTGCTATTTGCATGGATTGGAAACCCGGACGTGGACTATCCGTCAGACGAATACGGATGGGCCCATGCATTAACGCTTCCTCGTGAGCTTTCGCTTGAAGGTAATGAACTTGTTCAAAAGCCTGTAGAAGAGTTAAATAAGCTTCGAGATCAAGCGGTTCATTTTAGAGGAACGCTAAAAAATGAAGAAGTGATTATTGATGAAGCAACAAACAATGCCTATGAAATCAATATGACGTTCCGCGAGATAGGGGCCAAACAGTTTGGTTTAGAGCTGTTTAATAGTAAAGAAGAAGAGCTTCGCCTTGTGTTTGATACAGAAAAGCAAGAAGTGAGACTCGACCGCTCTTCATTCCACCATCAATATGCAACGGAATACGGTGTCGTTCGCTCTGAAAAATGGACGGCGTCAAATGAAGTCGATGTTCGCGTATTTGTCGACAAAAGCATTGTCGAAATTTATATAAACGGCGGTAAAATTGTCTTCACTTCCCGCGTATTCCCGAAAAAAGATTCTAAATCAGCTGTAAATGTATTTGCAGAGGGATCTGTGGACTACCGTATTGATTATTACGGTATGTCGCGCGGCATTTCGTAAATGAGAAAAGAAGCTGTGACAAAAGTACTTTAGCGCAAGTGAAAAACGAACCACTAATTAACATGTTTGATTAGTGGTTCGTTTTTTTTACGATGGTGAATATAGTTTTATCTGTTTCGTTCCTTCTAGCAGTTGATTGGAGGGCAAGGCGAAGACTCCTGCGGGACAAGCGGAAGAGGTGAGACCCCGCAGGAGCCAAGCGACGAGGAGGCTCAGCAGCCGCCCGCGGAAAGCGAAGCCTTGCACGGAAATCAACTGCGGTGTAACAAGCGGTTCAGCTCATGTATCTCATTTATTCGTCTTTAGGTTAGCTTCATTTCGTTATGTTTTAACCTTTTTTTGAGCTCTATAAAAATAAAATACAAATACAAGAAGCAACTAAATGAGGAACAGCTGCAATAATAAAACGTTTCATCCATTCTGTATCCTCTCGCTGCCGGACCGGGGTAAAGTAAGGTCCTCTCGTTTCAAATCGAAATGTATCCAGTAAGGTTACGAGTGCAATTGCCGTAAGTAATATGCCAAGAGGGCCTGAAATATAGTAAATATACTGCCAGTTGCCTGCTGTAATAGAAATGATAATCACAATAATTAAAGATATAATGCCAGATATTAATCCCGTTTTCAAACTAAAAATCTCCTTACATCCAGTTTTTGCTTATCTATTTTACCATAACCGAATGAAGGTTTGTATATACGGCTCCGGACTGATATTTACTTTTTGGCTGTTCTTCTATGTAAGTATCTTCTCGTATAAAAAGAGTTTCCTAGCAAAAGCAGTGTCCCTAAAATCCAGCCAGCTGCAGGGGAATAAGGAAAGATATTTTTTATGCGTCAATCTGAACGTTTCTTTCCGGTTTATCACGCAGCGGCATCACCATACTCACAAATCCAACGACTACTACGATGATTGCCGCCGTTAAAAAAGTCGTCTGAGCACCTGCAAGCTTTACGACCATGCCTCCAAGAACAGGAGCAGTAAGTAAAACGGCGCTCGTTAAGGTGTTAATGAATCCGTACACTTTCCCTAGATGCTCTTTGTCACTGTACTTTTGAACGATATAGTTAAACAGCAGCAAATTAAGTCCAACTCCGGCGCCACCGATAGGTGCAGCAATCAAAATAAAATAGCGCGACATAACGGCTGGGTTAAAGCAGCTAATAAAAAATAAAGAACCTCCAAATAGAAGCAGTCCAAGTGATAAAAGTCTAAATGGATGGTGAACCTGTTTTTTTTGATTAAGATACACTCCTGTTGCTAGCGCTCCCAGCCCGATTCCAGAAAGCAGCCAGCCGAGCATTTCCGGGTTATGAGGGAGCACATCTCGAAGAAAGATGCTAATTTGAGCATCAACAAGCATGATGACAAAGTATGAAACGTGAAACAAAACAACGACACGTAAAAGAATCGGGTACTGAAAAACGAGTTTCCAGCCGTTTGAGTACGTTTCTTTCGGTTGATGGGAAGAACGAGCAGCTTGCCCTTGAATATTTTTACCTGCTTTTTTAAGTGAAAACAGCACGCCGATAGAAATCATACAAGCTGCGGCGTTAACTAAAATACATGCTTTAGGTGTTGTAAACGTCAGCGCGGCGGCTCCGAGAAACGGTCCCACAACTTTGGCAATTTGAAACATAATGTTTTGTAAAGTAGAGGCCTGCAGCAGCTGGTCTTCTTTGACCACTTCTAGAACGTAAGCGAGCTGTGCGGGCACTTTCATAACAGAACTCATAGAGCGCAGCGTCAGCACCCCTAGTGCCAAAAGCGGTTCATTTGTGAAAAATAACAGACATGTAAACAGAAGACGGACTAGTTCAGACAGAAACATCAGCTGTACTTTATTGTAGCGGTCTGCTAAATTTCCAGCTGCTTGACTTAGCAGGATGCTAGGCAAAGCGTACGCGACAGGAATAAGCGTAATCCAGAGGGAATTTGCGTGCCACACGTATGTAAAAAGCGTCATCACTGCAAACATATCAAATAAATCTCCGAAGCTTGCCGCAGTACTTGAAATAAATAATTTTTTATAAGAAGAATTAGCAAACAGCTTTTCTTTTTTCAATACTTTCATTCCTTTATGTGTTGTTCGTAAAAAATAATCGCATCTTCAATAAATTGAAGGACTTCGCTGTCAATAGGATAGAGATTAAGTGAACTGGATGCCTCAGGAGATTTGCGAATATCCCAAAAGGCTTTCTCTAAATCGGTATGAGGGCCAAATAGCTCACTTGATAAAAGCAGTATATCCGCCGCAATCAGCTGGCCATCTTCAGACTGTGGTGAACGCTGATGCTTTAAACACAGCTGAATTCGTTTAATGATGCTGATCCATTTATCAGCGCTCTCATTCTCCAGTTTAGGCATATCACGCTGCAGAATCTCACTTTCTTCTATTGAAAGCAGATCAGTCCAGCTGCTTTGTGTAGTAGGCTGATTGTGAACTAAAGGAAGGAGCTGCTTCCAGTTTAGTTCACCTTCTATTTTTATACTGTTGCGAAGAGTGTGGGTGTGTTCTAAAGCTCGCTGAATTTCTGAAGCTTTCTGCTGAAGTTTTTGCTGATGAATCGCTAAAAGTTCATCAATACTTACTTGATGAAGAATAAGTTCAATATCTCGCAAAGGAACGGCTAAGTTTTTTAACAGGGTAATTTTCTCTAGTGTGACTAAGTCCGTTTCTGAGTAGGAGCGTTTTCCATTTTCGGCTTTTGACGATGGATGAAGCAATCCGATTTGATCTTAGTAACGAAGCGTACGCACCGTGAGTCCTAATTTTTTAGCGGCTTGCCCCGTAGAAAAATAAATCATGTTTAATCCCTCCAAAAAAATGCTTGCAGGTAACGTTACGTCACCTTTTACACTGAATATAGGTAAAAGGGAGGCGAAGTAAATTGAAACAACAAAATCAAGGATTATGGACAATAAAATCATTTGTAATTATGCTAGTCGTTACGTTTATTGGTGTTCCTGTTTTCATTGAAGGAGCATTGCAGCACGTTTTCCAGTCGCTATTTAAAAGTGAGCTCTATGCTGGAACAGCTACTGGATTTGTTATGGCAACTGTGTTTTTATCAGCTCTGTATGGGCTGATGGTGCAGGCTGGTGATAGAAAAATTGGTTTTCAATCGTTTTCAAAACGTCACTGGCCGCTCATTCTTTTTTGGCTTTTTGTGCTGATCTTAGGAAGTGTGGCAATTGTTGTACTCATGGAATGGTTTGGTATGACGTATGAAAATAAAAAAACAGCCAGTTTACAGCATGACCTGTCGCTGTTTTCATTTATACTTGCTTTTGTTTCAGCCGCTGTGATCTCACCTTTTTATGAAGAGATTATTTACCGAGGTTTTTTTTATA
Organism: Priestia sp. 3CA3; assembly: GCF_056836725.1. NCBI lineage: Bacteria > Bacillati > Bacillota > Bacilli > Caryophanales > Bacillaceae > Priestia > Priestia sp. 3CA3. The sequence continues at coordinate 68,498 of NZ_JBXENJ010000010.1, read as the reverse complement.
CGTGGCTGAAACGTAAAGGAGGGATTGTATTTGGATTGGCGGGAAGTTCGTTTATCTTTATGCTGGTGCATATTCCAACGTACAATACCTTGCCCGTTAACTTTTTTTCAGGTCTCGTATTCGCTTGGGTGTACGAAAAAACAAAGTCGTTGCTCCCTAGTATGATCATTCACGCTTGTTTTAATGGAATTGCCGTGATTTTAACGGCGGCAGCTTAATGTAGTTTCGGTAATGTGTAAGCTATGGATTTATCTTACCATATTATGTCTAATGAAGAAGCGGATTGTAAAAAAATAAGCGAAACAGATAAAGTGTACTTGAAGGTACCTATAACAAGAAAAATATAAAAATAAATGCTCAAAACCGCCTCTGTGACAAGGCAGAAAAGGGACACGTACATATTGGCCTAGCGTAATGCTGCGTATGTCATTGGGGGCGTTTTTCGTATAATAGCTGCTTTATGTTTGAAAATATGAAGCATGTAATCCCTTGGTTGACAAGGCTTCGAAGGAATGAAGAACAACACTAAAAAAAATTTTAATAAAACTGTTGCGTTAAAGAGAACTTTAACCGGTAAGCTTGTTGTATAAGTTTTTACAAAAACAAAAATGATAAGTGATGTTGGTTTATAAAAAGCTTATCAAACGAAAGGGTTGGTTATCAGTTATGTCTAATACACAAGGTAAAGTAGTCATTATTACAGGTGCTTCTAGCGGAATCGGCGAAGCAACAGCAAAAGAGCTTTCAGCAAAAGGAGCAAAGCTTGTTTTAGCAGCTCGCCGTGAAGATCGTTTAAAAGCATTACAAGAAGATATTAAAGCAAACGGCGGAGAAGCGATCTACAAAGTAGTAGACGTAACGTCTCACGAACAAATGCAAGAGCTAGCACAAGATGCGCTTTCAGCATTTGGACGTATTGATGTGCTTGTGAACAACGCGGGTCTTATGCCATTATCTCTTCTACGCAACCAAAAAGTAGATGAGTGGAATACAATGATTGATGTGAACATTAAAGGTGTTCTTTACGGAATCTCAGCAGTTCTTCCAGCGATGAGAGAGCAAAAAGATGGACATGTGATTAACTTGTCTTCTGTAGCTGGACATGCTGTAGGTGCTGGAAGTGCCGTGTACAGTGCAACCAAATTTGCGGTTAAAGCGATCACAGAAGGTCTTCGTCTAGAAGAATCAGCTGGCGGAAGCAACATTCGTGCAACAAATATTTCTCCAGGAGCGATCGCAACTGAATTAAAAGAAACGATCACGGATACAGATTTAAAATCAGGTATCGATGAATTTTATAAAGGTGCAATTGAAGTGGAAAGCATCGCACGCGCGATTGCGTTTGCGATCGAAGAGCCAGCTGGTGTGGCGGTAAACGAAATGATCATTCGTCCTGTACACCAAGAATGGTAATATAAATGAACTAAAAACGGTTAGAAGCACTGCTGCTTCTAACCGTTTTTTATAGATGTATGCATGCTGCAGCTTGTCTTAAAGTGCACATTAAGGTGTATGATAATAGTGACTATAAACAGAAATAAAAAGGAGAGGGTATCGATGCAATATCGAAAGCTTGGAACAACAGGTCTGGAAGTATCAAATTTATGTCTAGGTACCATGGCGTTTGGACGATGGATTGACGAAAAAGCGTCGGCAGCTATTTTACATAGCGCCATTGAAAACGGAATTAACTTCATTGACACAGCCAACTATTACGGAAAAGGGCAGGATGAAGAGTTTAGATATGGCACAGGGGAATCTGAAGAAATTATTGGACGCACGTTAAAAGGAAAACGAGATGATGTTGTGCTTGCAACAAAAGTCGGCATTGCCGTAGGAAAAGGCAAAAATGATAAAGGTCTTTCACGTACACATATTATGAGAGAAGTTGATAATCAGCTGCGACGACTGCAGACGGACTACATCGATCTTTATCAAGTTCATCTTTTTGATCACCATACACCTATGGAAGAAACGCTTCGCACGCTAGATGATTTAGTTCGTCAAGGCAAAGTTCGTTATATTGGCTGCTCCAATTATGCCGCGTGGCAAATCGCAAAGTCTCATCATATTAGTGACAACATGAATCTTGAAAAATTTATTTCCGTTCAGCCTCAGTACAATCTTCTCTCTCGTGAAATTGAACAAGAGCTGCTGCCGTTTAGTCAATCCGAAGGTGTAGGCGTTATGGTATACAGTCCGTTAGCGCGCGGCATGCTTTCAGGCAAATATAAAACACCAAATGACGTGCCGCCGGAAAGCCGTGCTGCACATGGTGAAAAGCTGCTGCGAAACTACTTTACTGACCGAAACTTTCAGCTGGTGGAGCAGTATCGCAAGTTAGCAGAACAACATGAAGTAAGCTTGTCTCAGTTTGCTCTTTCATGGGTGCTAAATCAGCCCGCTGTGACATCAAGTATTATCGGAGCTAGTAAATTGCACCACGTAACAGATGCAGTTGAAATCAGCGATTGGACATGGTCAGAAGAACTGCTAAACACCGTAGATTCACTGTATTAATAAAAAGTCCGCAGGTGCACCTGCGGACTTTTGTGTTTATATTTTAATTTCTTTTTGCTCTAACCTTGCTTCTAGTGAGTCGTACAAAGCCAACTTGTAGTTAATTTGCTCGAGGTATTTAAAGGTTTTGGCCATTTCTTCTTCTACCGCTTCTTTGTGCTGAAGCATCATGTTTTTTCGTTCTTTAATCGTGCTTTCCCCTTGTTTATAGAGCTCTACGTAGCGCTTTATTTCTGCAAGCGGCATGCCAGTTGAGCGCAGAGCTAAGATAAAACGGATCCACTCAATATTCGTATCGTTATAGAGGCGCTTTCCATTTTCATCACGTTCTACAAAAGGAAGGATTCCTTCTTTTTCATAATAGCGCAAAGTTGGTGCGGAAAGCCCGGTTTTTTCATTCATTTCTTTCATGCTATAAGACAAGATTGTTCACTCCCACTTATGAATCGTAAAGCTTACTTTAAGGTATATGATAATCGATAGTTGAACGTTTTATCAAATTCTTTTTCGGTTATCTTTAAAAAAATGGAACTTTTATACATTTTGTCCGTAATAACAAGTAGACAATAAGAAACTTACTGTAAAAGGTTAAGTAAAGGGCATAGAGCAATGAAAAAAATAAAATGGATTAGTTTTATACTGCTGCTGATTTCAAGCGGAGTGTTTTTTATCAATCATCAGTACGCCATTTTACTAGCGGCTTGGACCGCTTACGGAATGGCTTTATCAGTCCTAGTTTATTTCTTTTCATACGGCATGAGTGATTCAAATCAAGAATAAAAACCGTATGCGCGTTTCTTATTGTCTTCAAAATAAAAGCAAAAAATGAAAGGGTGGAAGAAATGGGAGAACTTTTTTGGATGATTTTTTTCGGAGCGTGTATTTGGATTCCACTAATTTGGAATAAAATTGCGATTGGCAAGCGCATCGCTTACCAAGAAAAGAAAGCAGGACGTGATTTAACAGGGGAAATCAATCCGTTTACCGGAGGAAGAATGTAAATAGAGATTAAGACATCTCTAAATTACTCCCATTGAAAGACGAACAAATAGGATAAATGAGCTCATATGAATTGTTTGTGACACCGCTGTTAATTTCCGTGCAAGGCTTCGCTTTCCGCGGGCGGCCGGTGAGCCTCCTCGTCGCTTACGCTTCTGCGGGGTCTCACCTGTTCCGCTTTTCCCGCAGGAGTCTTCGCCTTGCCCTCCAATCAACAGCTAGAAGCAGCTGCCTACATAAAACTTACATTCAGCCTATCCATAAAAAATCCGAACGAATTTAATTCTCTACCAAGAATCTCAATGCATCGTTCAAATTTCCCTACTACTAATAAAATACGTTTGTTTCAGCCTCTTCATTAGTAAAGAAAACAATAGTTTAATTTTGTGATAAATAGTATAATTAACCATATTTATTTTAGACAGAAAGGCTGATGAAAAGGTGTCAACATTCTTTTTGGCCGGCATGGTACTTGTGCTGGTGATGATTATTTTTTCGCGTACGCTGTGGGTTCCCAGCGGAGTGGTAGAACGTCTCAGCAAGAAAAAGTGGTTTCAAAACCACTGGCTGAGCGGAGGCTATTTGTTTGGCATTAATGCTTTATATTTTGGCACTACGATATTTTTACTCTATCTTCTTATGTTTACAGATATCCCTTATTTGCATCTTGTTCTTATGTTTTTAGCGACGATTGTAAGTATTTTCACGTGGAGCGCTTTTAGTACAGCGTGGACAGGGTCATTTAAAAACCGTCTTAAAATGGCTTTAACAGGAAGCAGCTTTTACTTGATAGTGGCATTGATTATGGTGAGCCAGTGGCTAAGCGTTAAGCCTCTGTATCCCAATGAAGATACGTTTATGCGAGCTTTAGGATGGATGCTTGGCTTTTTCGTCTCAGCCGTCGCTTTTAGTATATGCTTCATCTTTACTGCGTTTCTAGGAAAACGTTCACCGCGTGTGTCATGATATCATCCGCTTTTTAACGTTTTTTTCTAGTTAACTACTATTTACGAAAGCAGGGGTAAACGTGATTCGAGAAATTTCATCTTCTGATGCAGCCGCTTTTTTAACGTTAAATAAAAAGCTTGATAAAGAAACCGCCTATATGCTGTACGAGGAAAATGAGCGTGCGACTACGCTTGAACAGCAGAAAAAAATGATTACCACTTTTTTAAAGATGCCGAATTCGACCATTTTAGTGGCGGAACAAGACGGACAGCTTGTTGGGCATTTATCTGTGATTGGAGGAAGCGTTAACCGAAAAAAACACAGCGCATACTTAGCTGTTGGCGTGCTTCATTCTTATGGAAACCGAGGTATCGGCACTGCGTTGTTTGAAGAAATGGAGAAATGGGCAGCGCAGAGCGGCATTAAACGAGTAGAGCTAACGGTGATGACCCACAATGAACCGGCCATTTCGCTGTATAAAAAGATGGGTTTTGAAATAGAAGGGAAAAAAGTATGTTCACTCGTTGTAGACGGAAAATCAGTCGATGAATATTATATGGGGAAGGTTTTTGAAAAAACGTGCTTAAAGGAGAAATGAACATGGAAACGACGATTGTTCAGTTAAATGAATGGGTGATAAAGCTTCCTAAAAAGCTTGAAGTACTCTCTGAAGCAGAGGCGTCAAACCGTCCTGCTCCTAAGAAATGGTCACCAAAAGAAATTGTGGGGCACTTATGTGACTCAGCCATTCACAATTTACAGCGCTTTATCAACGTGCAGCATGAAAAAAATCCTTGTGTACTGACGCCTTATAAACAAGATGAATGGGTAGAGCTGCAGCACTATCAAGATACGCCGATGGCAGAAGTAGTTGCCCTGTGGCGCAGTTTAAATAAGCAAATTGCTTCCGTTCTTTTGCATATACCAACAGAAAAGCATATGTATCAATTCGAACTAGGAGATGGAAAGTTCGTTTCGCTCCAGTGGTTGGCTAAAGATTATATCGCTCATTTGGAGCATCATATCAAGCAAATCGACGCTCAAATGCCGCTAGGAGGCAAAGAGGATGAAAAAAGAACATAAAAAAGAAGAATCTCAGGTGAAAGTAGATTTTAGAGCAGGCCGCGCCTATGGTGATCATGAATACATAGGAGCTTCGAAAAAAGGCGTGCTTCTTGCTTTGTTACCCGTTCTGATCATTGCTGGAGGTATATTTTTTTTGATGGTAAAATGATAAAAGCCGCATTATAGCGGCTTTTTTTCATAGAGGTGCTAAGTTTTGCTTCCTTCGGGATTGTTGCGGCTTTCTAGAGTGGAAAAGCCTGCGTGTTCTGCGACTATTTTAGCTGCAGAAGGAAGCGTTTCGACTCTTTCCCAAGATTCTGGGTTCCACAGTTTTGATCGCTTGAACGCTTTGCTGCAGTGGAGAAAGCACTCTTGTACTTCGACGCCGATAGCGAGCAGCGGAGTTTTATTTTGAACCGCCATTGTTTCAAGCAGCGCTTTTTCTTTTACAATGCAAGCTTTGCCGTTAATACGCAGCGTTTCTTCTATGCCTGGAATTAAAAAAAGCAGCCCTATTTGAGGATTAGATAAAATATTTTCCAATGAATCTACTTTTTGATTGCCGCGCCTCTCTGGAATCAACAGCCTTTTCTCATCGACGACTTGTACAAAACCAGCATGATCACCTCGTGGAGAGCTGTCGCAAATTCCTTTATGATCAGCTGTAGCGATGATGACAAAAGGGGAATGTTTAATAAATTCCCGGCAGTGTCGATCTAAATAAGGAATTATTTTTTGATGCGCCAATTTGTTAGGCGCGCCGACTATACGTCGAAGCTCTTCCTTCGTTTTTACTCGTTCTTTAAAGTGACCGTTTTTCATTCCTCTTTTCACTCCTACAGTTTGCGTATACTGAAAATACCATTTTTACATATGAAATTCTATGTTTTTATATTAAAAAAACAGAAAAATCAGTATATTGAAAAGAAGGAGAAGCATGGTAACGCTAATTTCGGTCTTTTTTTAAGTTTTTGATTGCGTTATCAAATATGTCATTAACCGTTTTCATATGTTCACTGACAAGATGGTCGGAGTCTTTTTCTCTCTGGCGCATGTCTTTTAACAAATCATCCATATCATCTAGCAAACTTTGAAAATACTCATCTTTTTGTTCTTCTTTCATTGTGGAATCGTCCATTTCATCGAGCTTATCGAGCTTATCTTCAATTTTTTTGAAGTATTCATCTCTCAAGAGTCTCACCTCATTTATAAAATAGCTTTCTGCTTATTGTATGCAAAATGTTTGTTTGCATGAGTAAGAAGTAGAAAGGGTATAAAGAAAAAAGAGTCTAAAAAGCTCATTTGCATCTTAGTAGGTTACTTTTTAGTTCCCATATTACTTTAAAGTGCGTACTTTTTTTTCGTGTTTCCATGCTTCATAATAAATTTTGTCAGGGAATAATAAGACATTTAATAAATTGATTATACGAATCAAATTCTAAAATAGAGGTATAAAAATTTCAGGAGGTTTTATTCATATGAGAGAGATACTGCAAGGAAAACTAGGTTTTGGAACAGCACCACTAGGCAATATGTATCGCAATATTCCAGAAGAAGAGGCCATCGCAACGGTTGATGCTGCTTGGGAAAGCGGCATCCGCTACTTTGACGCAGCCCCTCTTTACGGAGCTGGCTTAGCAGAAATGCGCCTTGGTGAGGCACTATCAAAAAGAAACCGCGATGAGTATGTGCTAAGTACAAAGGTAGGTCGCGTCATTTCAGATGAATTGGAAGATACATCTTCACGTGATATGGGAGAAAAAGGCGGGCTTTTTGAATTCGGCCGTAAAAATAAAATTATTAATGACTATAGCGCTGATGCAACTCTTCGTTCAATTGAGCAAAGCTTAAACCGTTTAAAAACAGATCGCTTAGACTTTGTGTATATTCATGATGTTGCGCAAGATTTTTATGGAGATGAGTGGGTAGGACAATTTGAATCTGCTCGAACGGGCGCATTTCGTGTGCTTACACGTTTGCGCGAAGAAGGAGTTATAAAAGGATGGGGACTTGGAGTAAACCGAGTGGAACCAATCGAAATTATGCTGGAGCTAGAAGAAGCAAAGCCTGATGTATCGCTGCTCGCTGGCCGATACACGCTGTTAGATCATGAACGTGCGCTGCAGCGAGTGATGCCCGAAGCTGTAAAGCATAATATGGACATCGTTGTCGGCGGACCATACAGCTCAGGCGTTCTTGCTGGAGGTACACACTTTGAATATCAAAAAGCGTCTTCAGACATTATGGAAAAAGTAGAAAAAATCAAAGCCATTGCAGATCGTCATCAGATCAGCATTAAGGCTGCTGCTGTACAGTTCTCACTGGCTAATCCAGCGGTTGCTGCCGTTATTCCTGGCGCCAGTCGTCCAGAGCGTATTGCAGAAGACAAAGCGGCATTAAACACGGTAATTCCGGCAGCCTTCTGGGAAGAAATGCGTGAACAGCAGCTTGTAGCGTCTCATGCACCGCTGCCAATAAACGTTAAATGAAGGTAGAACGGTAAATAGTAAGTAGAAAAAGAGTCTGGGACAAAAGTATTTTAGACGAAGTGAAAAACGAACCATTGATCAAAATCTTTGATTAGTGGTTCGTTTTTTTTGTTTTGAAATAGGGATTTGTCATACATTTAGTAAGAATTGGTTAAATACGAACAATTTAAATAAATAATATTAAAATATTCGTTTTTTTATATTGAACAACCATTTTGTATTTGATACATTTAGAAAGTGAAAAATATTGCTCGTATATGCTTGGAAATATGGTCTAAGTGTCTCTACCTGGTTCCCATTCAAAGAACTGGACTACGAGTTAAAGTATAAAAATGTTCGGTTTACCCAGACAGAAGCTGTATTCCGTACTTAATTTCTTATACTTTGACTCTAAAAAACGTAGACCATGAAACATGCTCTAGGTTTTTTTCTTTTGTCCAATCATCGAGTGTATGAAACAGCAAAACGAAATGGAGTGAAAGTAACGATCTATGAAAAACAAGATGTTAAAAACAGGTGCTTTATTTACTATTGGTATGGTTTTACTGCTATCTATACTTGCCGGGTGTAATTCAGCTTCAAAAAAAGAAGCAGGAGATAAACAGAAGCCTATTATTGTTCAAGGGCCGATGCCGATAGAAGCGCAGAAATTCGCTAAAAAATTAGAAAATGTAAAAGAAGAAAAGTCAGGGAATTTTGTTTTTTACAAAGGAACTGTCGATAATTATCCAGTCATCGTGGTTAAAACAGGAAAAGGAATGGAAAACACGGCAGCTGCTACAGCGATAGCTATAGAAAAATACCATCCTAAAGCAATTATCAACCAAGGAACATCGGGCGGGCATGATGAAAACCTGAACGTGTTTGATATTGTATTAGGAAAGCGAACAACGAATATAGGCTCTTTAAAAACAGAAGATAAAAAAGAAGGCGAAGGAATGGATCCTACTGCGTGGAAGCCGATGGATTTAATGGCTTCTGAAGGAAGCGCTGGAGAAGATCCTGATGCTGAAAAAGCTCGTTATTATGAAGGAGATAAGAAGTTACTTGCGGCTGCAAATGCAGTAAAAGATACATATAAAAAAGGTAAAGTGGTTGAAGGAACGATAGGATCAGCAGACACGTGGAATAACGAAGTGGATCGAATTAAGTGGTTCCATACTAAGTACGGGACGTCTGTAGAAGAAATGGAAGGCGCAGCGGCAGCACAAATTGCAGGAAGCTACGACGTTCCATTCTTGGGTATCAGAGTGTTATCTAACAACAAAGTAAATAATGGAAAATATAATCCAAATACAGCAGCCGCTTGCCAAGACTATGTTTATGAAGTAATCAAACATTATATCAGCACAAACGCTAAGTAAATCTTTCTTTAGAAAAGCACCAGACCCTTTGTTTCCTTAACAAAGGGTCTGGTGCTTTTTTGGTCAAATAATTGAAAACGACTACGCATGGATTCAACCTATAGAAAGACTAGTTAAGATCTTTTTTAACATTTTTAGTTTATCTATTTTTCACGCCGCTCATCAGTAAAAACAAAGGAATACGCATTCGACGCTCGTAAGTTTCAGCGCTGTCGAAATGTTCTTTTTGAGGACATGCTTCTTTTAAATTTGTAACGGTGAATCCGCTTTGCTGCATCAAAGAAAAGTACTCTTCAAGCGTGCGATGATACTTTTGAACGTATCCGCCCATCCAGTGCTGCTGACGGAATCCCATGAAGAAATAGTTGTCCACGGTCCAGTTTGTGCGGAGAGCGGAAGGCTGAAGAGTAGACGTAATAACTGGATGTTCGACGGAAAAAATAAGCCTTCCTTCAGGTTTGAGTGCTTGATTTACTTTAGTAAAAATGGAAGCTAAGTCTTCTATATAGTGAAGAGACAGTCTTGCGGTAACTAAATCGTATTTGTCACGGGGCGGAGTATAGTGCTCCATCGGTTCATGGATCACTTCTGCATTTGGATAGTTTGAAAGCTGTTGCTGAGCTGCGTTTATCATATTGATCGAGCCGTCTACTCCGGTATAAGAGAAACATCCCTGTTCAAGAAGCTCCACGCCAAACCCAGCGTTTCCACACCCTAAGTCTAAAATGTTTGCATCTGTAACATCACCTAGAAGCTGTAGAATAGCTGGTTTTTCAATCGTATCATTCGCATTTTCTTTTTGCTGCCGGCGTTTTGTATAGGCCAAAAACGTCTCGTCATTATCGTAAAATTCAGCTCCTGTTGAGATCTTCAACTAAATCAGCCTCCTCTATGCAAAGTATCTTATTATAATCATATATTCAAATTATTTACAATGATTTTGATGGATATGGAAATAGCGTTTTATTTTGGAGAAGTGCTATCATGTGGAGTAACAAACTTGTACACGTCTATGGAAGATAAGTCTAAAAGCTAAGAGTTGAGTATAGAAAAGGCCAGTCTATGCGTAACTCTTAGCTTTTGCTTTGAAGTCGTAAGGAACCATTTGTTTTTGGCGTCGGTCTTATTTGGGTAACTTTTCAACAATTGCTGCGTCTATTTGCTGAGATAATGCGCTGCTAATCTCTTTTTCATGCTCTACTTTTTCTAAAATGAGCTGCTTATTACCTGTCTTGATTTTTAACATCGTACCTGAGTGGATGGAGAAATCATCTCGCAGCTTTTTAGGAATGGTAAGTCGAAAACGTTCATCAATTTTTCGAGATTGAGCCGTAAATATTAAAGTCGTTTTTTCACCGAAATTCATTTCGTATTTTTGAATCACAATGTTATTTTCTTTGTTAATAAAAAATTGAACCTCCATGTTTGCATCCAATTCGACTGACGTTAAAAGTTCAGAAGTGAGCTGAATCTGCCGTCCGGTTAATGTTGCATAATAAGGAGGAGGCGCCCCAGGTTTTTTTGAAAGCGCTATCGTTTTTTCGTCTCTTTTTTTCATAACAATTTGCTGTTCTACTACGTATAGTTCTACATAATCAAAGGGCTTAAGTTCATAGTCATCTCGCAGGGATCTTGGAATGACTATTCTACCCATATGGTCAATTGTTCGAATGAAGATATGAGAAGGAACGGGGACATTTTCATCATGATGATCAATAATAATCCAATCATCACAGCTCCGTAAAAGAACTTTGTCGTTCGTCTCGAGTTTCGTTAGTTGCATAAACAAAGAAGGAAGGGATACTCTTCCCATTTCGTCAATTATACACTCTTCTTTTTTTGTACGCATCTTGCTACTTAATCCTTTCTAAAAACAGTTTAGATGGGGTATGTTACTTAAATTACACAGCATTTATTTCTTTGTCAAATGAAGCAAATGAGTATTTATTCATCGTACAGATTGCGAAATACAGGAAGTTTAACCGGGTTCAGTAGATGTACATGTGTCTCGTGTAAAGAATAATAATCTGAAGAAAACAGCTAATCTATTAATTAAAAAAAACATAGAAATAGAAGTGTTTTTCTTTCTTTTGGTTTTATTGTAGGAAAAAAAAACTTAAAAAGAGGTAGTATCTTTTTTAAAAAGAGTAGATAGAGGTTTTTAAACAAAAAAATACAGCGGAATTCAGTCTGAATAATGAATAGATTTATGCATATTAAGCCAAGAAAAAAATTTCACGCAATGCTTTTTTTACACCTTTTGGGCTCAAGTCATAGTTAAAGGATAAAGAAAAAAGCTCAATGTAATGAGCTTTGAGCTAATTTTATCGTTTTTCAACCAGCAGTAAGATGAAGGTAGCAAGCGGTCCTAAAGCAAGAGATAATAAGAACCAGTTCAGACCGGTTCGATTTTTACCTTGCGCTAATCCGGCATTAATTAGAGCCAGCGTTCCCCATCCTACAACGTATTGATTATCCATATGACACCCCGCTAATATTATTTCTTTATATGATTAACAAATTTTATATTAGCATAAATATCCATATTTTTGATTGGAATTCCTGAATTAGGTGGAAAAGCGGTGAATTTCTTCATGAAACAAAATTCCTGTTTTCCTCCACTCAGTGAAGGTAGTAGTGAATAAGAGAAGGGTGCACGTAGTACACGTGAACGTACTGAGGACGATGATAGTGAAGCTGATGCATATATTGATTCATAAGTCTTTGAATGGCGTCATACACATTGGGCGGGTAGCCATAATAGCCGTGATGAATCCCAACTCGAAACAAGGAAACGGGAGGCGTGGTATTGTTTTTGTACATTGTTCGGCAATCTTCTGCGCGTTTAACCTTGCGCAGCTGCTCCGCCCGCTGCCGGCGCAGCTTTTCGCTGTCCTAGTTCTTGATCGAGTATAAAAATAGCTGCAGGGTTATTTTGAGCAATTTTTAAGCGGTCTACAATTGTCTGAGCCTGAGCTTCTTCATCGACTTGTTCTCTCAAAAAGTCCTGCACGATGACTAAAGTTTGAGGATCGTTCGCTTGGCTGATAAATTGAAACGCTTGACGATAAGAATTTGTGACGAACTTTTCATGCTCCAATACTTTTTAAAACGTTTCTAACGGTGTTCCAAACTCACTTGGCTGAGCAGGTAAAGAACTTAATTCAACCGTTCCGCCGCGGTCAACTAAGTAGTCAATAAGTTTTAGCATATGAGTGCGTTCTTCTTCAGACTGCAGGCGTAGCCAGCTGCCCATTCCTTTATAGTTTAATCGATTCATATAATTAGACATAGCTAGGTACAAAGTCGAAGAGACGTGTTCAAGTTGAATTAAGTTATTGAGCAGCTTTTGAATTTGTTCGTTCATATTTGTTATTCCTCCTTAGGGAAAGAATTTCTTTCATATACTAGCTGCAACCCTCACGTTTTTTATGGTGAAAGAAATCTACAGTGATACTATATGTCACTTCTTTAAGTAGGTAACTTGCCCATCCTTTATTGGTGCTTCTTACTTACATAAAGGGGTTGTATAATATAGGAATAAACGTAGTTTAAAAGACTCTTTTTTTAGATGGTTAAAATTACTATGTTCTATTTAACCAATTTAATGATAAAATTGTCACTCTGTGCAATTTTAATTGGTATGAAGGAGTCAGAAAAATGAATATGCAACACGTATTAATACCTGGATTTGAAAAGCTCGCGAGCTTTGTTTTCTGGTATCCATTTATTATGTCTTTATTTTGGATTGCGGGCACGCTTATTTACATACGCTATCGCGACCGAGATCCTAAAGTTGATTTTTCAACAGTTGATTGGCCGTTAGTGAGCTTTTTAGTGCCTTGCTATAATGAAGAAGAAACGATTGAAGAAACGCTTAAGCACCTTTTGGCGTTAGATTATCCGTCTAAAGAAATCATTCTTATTAACGATGGAAGCACCGATGGAACAGCTGATATTTTAAAGGAAATCAGCAGGAATCACCCTGAAGTTCGTGTGATTCAGCTTTATGAAAATAAAGGAAAAGCCAACGCGTTGCATTTAGGTGCGCACGCATCTAAAGCTGAGTTTTTAATCTGCTTAGATTCAGACGCTATTTTAGATCAAGACGCTCCGTATTATCTAATCCATCATTTTCTTCATAAAGGGGAACGGCTGGGAGCCGTTACCGGAAATCCGCGCATTCGAAACCGTAATACGCTGCTGAGTCGCATTCAGCTAGTTGAGTATTCTTCTATTATCGGTTCTATTAAACGAACACAGCGAATTTTAGGAAAAGTAATGACGGTCTCAGGCGTAGTAGTGGCTTTTCGAAAGAAAGCACTTGTGGACGTCGGGCTGTGGGATCGTGACATGATTACGGAAGATATCGCCGTAAGCTGGAAGCTGCAGCAGCGCTTTTGGGATATCCGCTATGAACCGCGGGCATTGTGCTGGATGCTTGTGCCCGAAACCTTAAAAGGAATTTGGAAGCAGCGAGTACGTTGGGCTCAAGGTGGGCAAGAGGTAATGCTTCGCCACTGGAAAGTGTTATTAAAATGGAAGCAGCGCAGAATTTGGATTGTATACCTAGAGCAGTGGATCAGTACTCTTTGGTCATTCGCATGGCTGTTTGTGACGATCATGCTGCTTGTTACCGCGAGCAGTCCTCAAGACATACTGTTTTGGTTTACGTTTACGTCATTTTCCCTTGTATTTATGAGCTTAATTCAGCTGTTTATTGCGCTGAAAATTGATTCGAAATACGACAACGTGAAGCGGTATTACGTATGGGCTGCATGGTACCCAGCGCTTTACTGGATTGTGAATACGATTGTGGTAGTGGGCGCATTTCCTCGTGCTATTAGATCTAGAGTGAAAGGAGGCTATGCTACATGGAGCAGTCCAGACCGCGGCTTAACGAAGAGCAAATCTTGATTCAAGCCAAACAGCCTCTTGCTCGCTTAGTAATAAGCATCATTGTTTCATCTGTTTTTTGGGTGTATTGTGCCGTTGTTCTTTGGTTTTTCCTTTCAGCTGTTATTGGCGTAAATGACCGTTACAGCGGGGTATTAAAAATTGCGTTCAAAACGACGAACGGCGAGATTCGAACGTTTTTAGTAATTGGACTTATCATTTTTTTCTTCTTTTTTGTAGCTCTGTTTTTATGGAGATTCTACAACAAAAAGAGATTTGGAAGCTTGAACCGACGAAAAGAGCCGGCGTATACGAGTATTAAAGATTTAGAGCGTCTTGAGCTCTTATCCAAGGATCAAATTCAAGAGCTTCAGCGTGCACAGTACATCGAGTTTGATGTTAATCCGTTGAAACATACTGAGGAGAGGAAGCACGCATGAAGAAATATGTATTCTTTCTTTTAATTGCGGCAGCGGTAGTTGGCTTTATTTTCTTTAAAGTAGTGAACTGGGAAGACAAGGCGAAAGCAACAATGACCGTGGAGCCAGCGCTTGAGACGAACGGATGCTTAGGCTTAAATTATCATCGCGTGCGTAAGCATAATTGGTTTAATCGAGTTGTCAGCTCAGTTACAAAGTCTGACGAACTGACAGAGTACAGCGTCTACAGCAATGATTTTGAACAACAGTTAAAAAAGCTGAAGGAACTTGACGCTACGTTTGTTACGCCAAAAGATATTGAAACGTATCAGCAAAAAGGCACGTTTCCAAAACGCTGCGTATGGATTTCATTTGACGATATTGACCGTACCGTGTATCAAAACGCTTTTCCAATTTTGAAAAAGGAAAACATTCCGTTTACGCTATATGTAATCGCAGGACAAGTGGGAGCAGAGGACTTTCAAAATTTAAATATGGCTTCATGGAGTCAGCTAAAAGAAATGAAAGACAGCGGCCTTGCGACAATCGGTTCGCATACATATGATATGCACCGTTTAGAAGAAGACAAGCCTTTATTTCTGACGCCTGCTAAATACAGCGCGTTTGCTCGTGATTTACGAAAAAGCAAAGAAACGATTAAGAACCATTTAGGAATAGACCCCGTTTACTTTGCCTATCCATACGGCAATACAAATGATGACGTAGCTAAGATTGTGAAAGATGCTGGTTTTCACCAAGCAGCTATTTTAGCCCCTCATGTTATTACAAAAGACAACGATCCGTATTATCTTAACCGGATTGTTGTGTACAACAAAACCTTTCAATATCTTATTCTTCCGTGGCTGACGCGTACGAGCTCATGAGAAGAAAGTGAAAAAAGCCTCTGTCTAAAGCAGAGGCTTTTTTCTGTTTACCATCAAAAGGTATGTCAATTACGTGAAGAAAGTACACTTTCATTTCTATAAAAATCATTTTAATGTTACCATAGAAAAGTTGTGATAACAGATATGGATAAACGAAACTATCTATCAATCCTTTTACAAACTGCGTGTAAGAAGTTTGTAAAGGTGTAAAGAGGAAAAGCGGCAATTGTACGCTTACTATTTTACGAATGTAAGGCAATCGGACAAACTAATTCGCTGTCCATTGCTAATTAAATTGTATTCATTATTCACGATTCCTCTCTATCATTTCGTCATGGGTTTTGTTTTATCGTTAAAATTTTGATAAAGGTGTATAGGATATGGAAAACAGGCATTTTGAATATAAATTTAAAGAAGCGCTGAAAAAACTAAATGATATTGAACTTGCGTTAAATGAATCATCGATTGTAGCGATTACAGATAGTCGCGGATTCATCAATCACGTGAACGATAAATTCTGTGAAATTTCTAAGTATGAAAGACATGAGCTTCTCGGTCAAGATCATCGTATTATTAATTCGAAACATCACTCAAAACGGTTTTTTAAAGAGTTATGGAGTACAATCATCTCAGGTAAGGTCTGGCACGGAGAAATAAAAAACAAGGCAAAAGACGGTTCGTATTACTGGGTGGATACAACCATTGTTCCATTTTTAGATGAACGAGGAAAACCGTATCAGTACGTATCAATTCGCAATGATATTACAAAGCGAAAAGCATATGAAGAAAAAATTAAGCAAATGGCTTATTATGATCCGTTAACTAATTTACCTAACCGCTACTGGTTAAACAAACAGCTAAAAAAACTGTTTTTAGATGAAGAATCTCCAGAACTGCTGGCTATTTTATTTTTAGATTTAGACCGCTTCAAATCAATAAATGATACGCTTGGCCATCATCACGGCGATGTGCTGCTGAGGCGCGTAGCAGAAAGATTAAAAAAATGTATTCCGTCCTCTGATTTTATCTCGCGGCACGGGGGCGATGAGTTTATTTTAGTGCTTCATACACTAAAAACTGTTGAGGAAATTGAAGAAATGACCGAGCAGATTGTAAAAGAAATGTCGCTTCCTTTTTATATAGACGGAGATAAAGTGCTAACCTCTACAAGCGTTGGCATCAGCCTATTTTCAAAGGAATGTCACCAGCATATTATTCCAAAAGACGCAGATGAACTAATTGACAGGTTAATTAAGCAAGCAGATATTGCGATGTATGTAGCAAAACGAAATGGGCGAAACACATATGAAATGAGTTCTTCTTCATCAAATGAAAAAATCATTAAAACGATCAGCATGGAGAATGAGTTAAAGTATGCGTTAGAAAGAAATGAGTTTCAGCTCGTTTATCAGCCGTTAATCGATTTGAAAACGTCTGATGTCATAGGGGCAGAAGCGCTTATCCGCTGGAATAGCGCAAAATTTGGTACTGTCTATCCAAATGAATTTTTGCCCATTTTAGAAGAAGTTGGTTTGATTGTACCGGTTGGCAAATGGGTATTAGAAGAAGCATGTCAGCAAATGAAAGCATGGACGGAGATAAATTTAAAAGCGAGTAAAATAGGGGTGAACGTGTCACCTATTCAGCTGAAGTCCTCACGATTTGTAACGGACATGGAACAAATTTTGAAGAAAACGGGCCTTGAGCCGCACTTTCTAGAACTTGAAATCACCGAAAGCGTTATTCAAAACAGTCAAGAATCGAAAAAAGTGCTAAACCGCCTGCGGAGTCTAGGGATAAAAGTGGCGATGGATGATTTCGGAACGTGCTACTCTTCTCTCAGCTATCTTAAACACTTGCCAATCAATACGTTAAAAATTGATAAATCATTTATTGACGACTTAGATGAAGTTGGAAAAGTGCTGGTGGAAACGATTATTCAAATGGGGAAAAAACTTAATTTTGCCCTAACCGCAGAAGGAATCGAAAACGAAGAACAGCTGCAGTTTGTGACGGAACAAGGCTGTCATATCGGTCAAGGCTATCTATTTGATAAGCCGCTTTCTCCTGAGGAAATGAGCCGTTTGTTGAAATGAAGGAAAATCCTATGTACGGAAAGAAGCTCTTTAATAGAGCTTTTTTTTATGGTTTTTAATTGTATGTAAGGAGTGAGAAAGTCGTGAAAGAGTACGTTGGAATCTGCACGATATGTCAAAAGAACGTGTACTGTTTAGAAGGATTTTTGAACGGTGTGGTTGTTGAAGGGAAGCTTGTCTGCTTTGCGTGTGAAGAAAAGGAGAAGCGTGACTCTCATAAAAACAAAAACTAGCTACCTGGGGTAGCTAGTTTTTGTTTACTGCGCATTCACTTTTTCAGCTTGCCAATAATACTCGCTGAACACATCAGAAAAAGCTTTGACGGTATTTGTGAGTTCTTCCATATTGTTATCGACCCCGCCTACTTCAATTAAAATGGAGCGGTCGGATAAGTCCTGATTATATAACCCGTTATTGCCGCTTGTTTTCTTTTTGCTTAATACTCCGCGGCTAAGGCCTGGATATTTTTCCTCTAACTTTTCATGAATCGCTTTGGCCATTTTCACGTTTTCATCAAATTTCGGGTTCGCTTCACCTAATACAATCATCATTTTAGCGTATGATTTGCCGTTGATAGCAGCCGTTGTTTTTTCTTGGCGCAGTGAATCTCGATGAATATCAATTAAATAATCGACGTCTTTGTTTTGCTGAAGAGCCGTTTCCACCACGCTGCGAGACATCGCATAGGCTCGTCCTGTACCCCAGCCTTTTTCATTCAGCTTTTGTGTCATATTAGTTGTATCTACTTCCGAACCGATTCCGTCTGCTTTTAATTCCATTCCTAACATTTGACCAACGAGCGTGATGTTGGTTTTGTTATCAACTGCTTTATTTTCGTTCGCTTCACCTGGCATACCAAGTAAAGGGAAATAAGATTCCCAGCTGTGCGTGTGGTAGATGTACACAACTTTTCTGTCTCCCGTGCTTTGCTTAGCCTGTGTTTGAGACTGTTTTTTGCTTTCTTCGTACGTTTTGCTTTCAGCAGGATCCAAATCACGCTCTCCAGAAATGCTTTCGAGAGGAGGAGCCGATTCATGAGGAATCGTGGTATAATCCGTTCCTTCACCGGCTAACAGAATATGAGAATCAAAAATAGAAAAGCCGGGCAGTTCTGATCCAAATAGACTTCTTGTATCCGCCACGCGAATATTCGTTGCAAGCTGCAGGGCGACAGAAGAAAGAGGAGGCGGGGAGAAGTCTTCTTCAAAGGCATGAGAGAAATGATGGTTTTCCGTATGCATGAAGTAGAACAAGCTTTGAGCTTTATAATTTGATAGCGCTTGATAGACAACGTTCGAGCGCAGCGTATGCTGAAGAGTTGAATACGTGACGGTAAAAATAGCGGCAGATGTTAACAGAACAAATAGTATAGCGATAATTAATGATTTATAAGAAAGAATCCAAAAAAGCTTTTTAGGCTTTTCAGTGAACTTTTTTTTCATAGAGTAAACCTCCTCTAATAAAATTTTGAAATCAGCGAATAAGAACTCTAAGAGGAGAATGTTATGTATCTACTATTTACTCTATTAAAAAGAAAAAGAAATATGATAGAAACCATGATATTTAACACAATATAAAAAAGGTTATAGTAGGACATACTATAAAAAACGGTGCGTATTGGAGCTGGTTAGATGAACGATTCATGGGTTTATCATCATTTTATTAATACACTGTTATTTCCTTTAGCAATGTTTGGCGTGGCATTTTGTTTGCTGGGGCTGTTGCTGTACATGCTGTGGAAAGAAAAGCAAAAAGAAGGGCGAAAACAACGAGATTGAGGCATTTAATCTAAAGACGAACAAATGAGGTAAAGGAGCTAGTATGGAGCGCTTTTGACACCGCGGTTGATTTCCGTGCAAGACTTCGCTTTCCGCGGACGGCCGGTGAGCCTCCTCGTCGCTTATGCTCCTGCGGGGGCTCACCTGTTCCGCTTTCCCCGCAGGAGTCTTCGTCTTGCCCTCCAGACAACCGCTAGAAGTATCTACATGCATGAAACCTACGTTCATCACACCAATAAAAAAATCCGAACGAATAATTGTTCGGATCTTCCTTCAACTAAAATACGTTTGTCACAGTCTTTTTGTCCGAATTTCAGCTGGGAAAAGGAAGGTTTTTTCTTTCTAAGAACTCCATACGGTTCCCAAATGGATCATCCACGTAAATTCTTTCAGTACCGGGAATGTTTTTGTCTTCTATAAAAGAAGTACCAAAGCTACTCAGATGATCTTTGAACGCAGGGAGGTTTTTAACATAAAAGCCTGGATGCGCTTTTTTGGCAGGTGAAAAGGTAGGTTCAACACCAATATGCAGCTGATAAGAACCAAATTCAAACCACACGCCGCCGCGTTTTTTAAGACTTTCCGGCTTTTCAATTTCTGTTAAGCCAAGAACGGTTCCAAAAAAGTGTCGTGCTTTGCTTTCTGAATGCGGTGGTGCAGCTAGCTGAATATGATCAATATGCGTTAGTGTAAAAGTCATAAACATTCCCCCTTAACTAGTAGAGTACTAGTTAAGTTTACGTGATGTATCACTGTAAATAAATGATAAAAAGTTGATGTGTTTCATAAGAAAAGCTTATTATTTTATATACATATAACACCAAATGAGGTATATTTTATTTTGTTGTTATTTAGAAGAATTGGAGATTAATATGGAATATCACTATACGTTAACAAAAGATGATTATGTGGCTTTTAATATGCATCATGCTCAACATTCGGAAAGAGTACAAAAAGTGCTGAAAGTTCAGCGATGGATGTCGCTTATTTTTCTTCTTATTCCTTTGCTTGTTTCGTGGGTTGAAGGAGAGTTTTTACTTGGCATGTTCGTAGCATTTGCGCTGCTTGCGGTTCTTTGGTTTTTATTTTATCCGAAGTATTTTTACAGAAGTATTAAAAAGAACATTATAAAGGTAATAAATGAAGGAGATAACAGCAGTCTGACAGGTGAGCATACTATGATGGTTACGGAAGATGGCTTGGTAGAGAAAAGCTTAAAAGGAGAAGTGAAGACTCCTTGGTCAAGCATCACTCAAATTAGAGAAACCGATGAACATATCTTTATTCTTGTTAGTGCAATGAGAGGATACGTTATTCCTACAAGCGCATTTGCAGATGTAAAAGCGCTACAGCAGTTTAAAGAAACGCTGAATGCTGCAAGGGATGGAAAAACAGACTGAGTAGTAAATAATAATAATGTAAAAAAACGCCCTCCTAGATACTTTTCTAAGAGGGTGTTTTTTAACAGCAGTCCCAGTTGTACAAAACATCTTTAAAGTTACGGTTGCGAAGGTCTTCTTCTTTAATGAAGAAATTGGCCACTCCCGCATCACCAAACATAATATCCGCTTCGTCGTCCATGGCGAATTGAAGAAGCAGAACGTTATATGCGCGCAGCGCTTCATCGTAGTCTCGAGGATCGCTTTGAGTGAAAAAAGCGTATCCGCCCATTTTATGATACTCGCCCGTAAGCTCATCCCAGTAGATCTCTTCCATTTCTTCATCATCAAATAAGTCTGATTCCATATCGTTATATCGATAGTCAGTAGGAGACACGGGTTCGCTTTTTATTTCAAACTGTAGGCCTACTTCTTGAGGAATAGGGAACATATCTCGGTCAACGTCTTCTAGATACGTAAAGTCGGTTATTAACTTGTTTTCGTCAGTTGTTATGTCTTCATAAAAAACGACGCGAAAGTCTTTTTGAGACGTGGGTTGGTCAAAATCCAGACCATACACATCACCGGTGTTTTTGTTATCAGCTCCGCAAATGAAAAATTGAAGCATGCCTTGAGAAGGCATATTTTCATAGGGAGGCACGTCAGAAAAATTGATTTGTGCCATCATTAACATAGGCTTGCCCTCGGAGTCGAGAGGATGATTTGCTTCTAGAGGCAGGTAAGGGTTGCCGCCGAACTTGCTGTCATATAATTTGGGACTATTCCTGACCGTATGGATGTGGATATAAGGTTTACATGTTTTTTCGATTTCTTTTCGGTAAGGTTCTAGCTTGAGAGGCAGTGCTAATTTTGATAGAGGATTCATATGTACTCTCCTTTTTGTTTGTAATAAAAAGAACGTTTGTTCGTATTTGTATTTTATCGTAATACATACGAAAAGGGAAGAGAAATCGTATAAAAAACCCCTTTGCAGAAGCATCTGCAAAGGGCACAAAGAAATGATAGCGTTTTCATTACGAACCTTACTAAACGAACTGCTTATTTAGAAAAGAATCCTTTTAAAGCAAATGCGACGTTTTGCGGTCTTTCCGCTAAGCGGCGCATAAAGTAGCCAAACCAGTCGTTGCCAAAGGGAACGTATACGCGCATTGTATAGCCTTCTTTTGCAAGGCTAAGCTGCATATCTGTTCGGAATCCGTACAGCATTTGAAATTCAAACTGCGTGCGCGGGATGTTATTTTTGTGAGCGAACTCTTTTACTTTTGCAATAATATTGTGGTCGTGAGATGCAATAGCCGTGTATGTTCCACTGAGCAAATGCTCTTCGATAATTCGCATATAGTTCTCATCAATTTGGGCTTTGTCTTGAAACGCCACGGTTGGTGATTCTTGATATGCGCCTTTTACCAATCGAAGAGGAATGCCTTTTAGCTCTTTTACATCTTGTTCAGCGCGGAATAGGTAAGCTTGAATAACCGTTCCAACATTATCAAACGTCTCGCGAAGCTCTCGTAAAATATCTAGCGTCATTTGACAGTGAGCATAGTCTTCCATGTCGATTCGAACAAAGTTATCGTATTTTTTCGCCGTTTCAAGAATGCGGCGCATGTTCTCAACGCAAAAGCTGCGGTCAATATCCAAACCAAGCTGCGTCATTTTGACAGATAAGTTGCACGTTACACCGGCTTGGCCCATAGCTTCTAGTGTTCTGATGTTATATTGAGTTGCTTCGATAGCTTCTTCTCTGCTTGAAACAAATTCCCCTAAATGATCAAGCGTACAAACAAGCCCTTTTTCATTCAATTCCCGTACTTTTTTGATCGCATGTTCAATTGTGTCGCCAGCTACCACTTGAGCTGCACCAAAGCGAAGACCCCATTTTTTCGCCGCTTTGTTTAGCGCTTTATTTTGGGAAGCGTGAAGAAACACATTTTTAGATACCTCTGCTAACATAAATATCTCCCCCTATAGAAAAAATCCCTTGTTGTTTTAAGATAGAGCAGCCTAGGGCTGCTCTACTGAGTATTAAAGCGTTGTGCTTGTTGTTTTTGCTTGCAGGTGCAGAATCAAGTAATCAGGACCGCCAGCTTTTGAATCTGTTCCTGACATATTAAATCCGCCAAACGGCTGGTACCCAACGATGGCACCTGTACAACCGCGGTTGAAATAAAGGTTTCCAACGTGGAACTCTTCTTTCGCACGCTCAATGTGTTCAGACGTATTTGAAAGAAGGGCACCTGTTAAACCGTAGTCAGTGTTGTTCGCAATTTCCATCATATGATCGAAGTCGCGCGCTTTGCAGAATGCTACGACTGGGCCGAAGATTTCTTCTTGCATTAAACGTGCTTTTTCATCTACATCTGCAATAATCGTAGGCTGGATGAAGTAGCCTTTTGAATCATCTGCTTCTCCGCCCGTCATTAAACGGCCTTCTTCTTTACCGATTTCAATGTACTTTGTAATTTTGTTGAAAGAAGCTTGATCAATAACAGGTCCCATATACGTGTTTACATCTTCAGGGCTGCCCATTGTTAATGTTTTTGTCAGCGCAACTGCTTTTTCAAGAACGATATCGTATACGTCTTGATGAACAACTGCACGAGAGCCCGCTGAACACTTTTGTCCAGAGAAGCCAAACGCTGAATACACAATAGAAGAAGCAGCTAAATCTAAATCAGCATCTTTATCTACAACAACCGTGTCTTTTCCGCCCATTTCAGCAATAACGCGTTTTAGCCAGATTTGACCAGGCTGTACTTTTGCTGCGCGTTCATAGATGCGGCAGCCTACTTCACGAGAACCTGTAAATGAAACGAATCGTGTTTTTGGATGATCTACTAAATAGTCGCCAATTTCGCTTCCGCTTCCCGGCACGTAGTTCAGTACGCCGTCTGGAAGGCCAGCTTCTTTCATTACTTCTACAAATTTTGCTGCGATAACCGGTGTGTTGTTAGCAGGTTTTAATAGAACCGTATTTCCTGCTACGATTGCTGCTGCTGCTGTTCCAGCCATGATCGCTAGCGGGAAGTTAAACGGTGAAATAATAACGCCGACACCAAGCGGAATGTAGTTAAATTTATTTTCTTCACCTTCGCGGCTCTCAACAGGCGCGCCGTCTTTTAGCTGCACCATTTGGCGAGCGTAATATTCAAGGAAGTCAATTGCTTCTGCTGTATCAGCATCTGCTTCGTTCCACGGCTTTCCTGCTTCTTTTACAAGGTAAGCTGAAAATTCATGTTTGCGGCGGCGAATGATGTCCGCTGCGCGGAAAAGAATGTCAGCGCGAGCTTCCGGCGCTTCTTTTTTCCATGTATTAAATGTAGAAAGTGCTGCTTGCATTGCTTTTTCAGCCAGGTCTTGATCTGCTTTTGACACGCGTCCGATAACTTCTGCTTTATTTGCTGGGTTAATGGACTGAATTTGATCTTCTGTTGTAATGAATTCTCCGCCAATTACAAGAGGATAGTCCTTTCCAAGCTCTGATTGTACAAGTTCTAATGCAGATTCAAACGCATCTTTGTTTTCAGCAACCGTAAAGTCCGTGAAAGGCTCGTGTTTGTATTGTTTGATTTCGTTAATATTCATTGTGTTCATTTTCATTACCCCTTTTTTAGAAAATTTACAACATAATTAATATTCCAACACCCTATACCTGTATTATAATCACCTTATTCTCGTTTTGTACATAGTTTTTTAACAAAAATGTTCAAAAATTTTTAAAATAAACACTTTTGTTTAAAAAGCCAATAAAACGATGTTTTTTATAGTGATTTTGAACAAAAAGAAAAGAAAGGGATATGAGTAAGTAGATGAAAAGATATTTTGAAGTGAAGAATTACGATAAAAGAAAGAGTTTATCGATAGTAAGGTAAAATACTTTTTCGATCAAAAAACAATAGACAAAGTTGTTCAAAATAAATTATCATATAATTCGAAAAGTAATTTTGTCGAATGAAGCTGACTTTTGCGTTAAGTGAAAGTTTCATTTGCATGCACAGATAGAAGGAGGGTAGGAAAACGGCAGTTATTTGTCCACGATATTGTAAGGGCTTACATATTTAACGCGCGATGCGAAGAACGTGTAATTCTTTAAATGACGGTTTCTATGAGGAGGATTTTAATATGAGTCATCAACCGCCTGAGTTAAAAAAAGAATTAAAAATTCGACACATAACCATGATTTCTTTAGGAGGAATCATTGGTGCCGGTTTGTTCATTGGAAGCGGATCGCTTATTAACGCAGCAGGTCCTGGTTCCATCTTTTCGTACGCGTTTGCCGGTTTGCTGGTGATCTTAGTTATGCGAATGCTGGGGGAAATGTCTACGGCTAATCCTTCAAGCGGTTCGTTCGCGACCTATGCCAGAGAAGCGCTTGGACCGTGGGCTGGCTACACAATCGGCTGGCTGTACTGGTTTTTCTGGGTAATTGTTATTGCTGTTGAAGCGATTGCTGGTTCAACGATTATTCAATACTGGTTTCCATCTCTACCGTCTTGGGGTGTGAGTCTGCTCCTGACATTTTTATTAACGTTAACGAACTTATACTCTGTTAAATCATTTGGTGAATTTGAATACTGGTTTTCGCTTATTAAAGTAGTTAGTTTAGTGCTGTTTTTACTTTTAGGAGGAGCGATCATCCTCGGTTTAATACCGGGAGTAGAGTCTCCGGGAGCGTCGAACCTTCTTCATAGAGGCGGATTTCTTCCAAATGGAATCAGCTCCGTCTTTTTAGGAGTGGCGATTGTCATGTTTTCCTTTATGGGAACAGAAATTGTCGCAACAGCGGCTGGAGAATCGGCTCAGCCTGAGCGAGCGATCACCATCGCAACAAATACCGTTATTTATCGTATTTTAATTTTTTATCTTGGGTCTATTTTAATCTTAGTAACGATCCTTCCTTGGGATTCTTCAAGCTTGATGAAAAGTCCGTTTGTTTCGATATTAGAGCTGGTAAACGTTCCGGCAGCTGCTCAAATCATGAACTTTATCGTACTGACTGCCGTTCTTTCTTGCTTAAATTCAGGTCTATATACGAGTTCTCGTATGCTGTACTCAATGGCGCAAAAAGGAGACGCGCCGCGTATGTTTTTGAAAGTGAATAAAAAAGGCATTCCGTTTAATGCCATTGTAGGATGTACCGTGATTTCTTACATCAGCGTTGGGTTTAACTATCTTTCACCTGATAAAATCTTTTTATTTTTAGTAAATGCATCGGGAGGCGTAGCGCTTCTTGTGTACCTTGTTATTGCTTTTTCACAGCTTCGCATGAGAAAGAAATACGAAAAAGAAAAGCCAGAAGCTTTAAAAATCAGAATGTGGCTGTTTCCTTATTTAACGTATGGAACAATTGCGGGGATCACAAGCATCTTTATTGCGATGGCATTTATTGATTCGCTTCGCACTCAGTTTTATCTCACGCTGCTGATTGCTGTATTTGTGGTATGTTC
Organism: Priestia sp. 3CA3; assembly: GCF_056836725.1. Taxonomy (NCBI): domain Bacteria; kingdom Bacillati; phylum Bacillota; class Bacilli; order Caryophanales; family Bacillaceae; genus Priestia; species Priestia sp. 3CA3. Next base: position 42,193 of record NZ_JBXENJ010000010.1, on the reverse strand, counting down.
GTACTTCTTTATGAAAAAGAAAAAAGATGATCATTCCCTATCAGGACAGGGGAATAAAAGAATCTCTTAAATAGAAGAGAAAATCATCACGAGGGGCTAGGGGGAAGTAAATTGGCAAACAAAGAGTTAAAAAGAGGGCTTGAATCTCGTCATATTCAAATGATTGCTCTTGGAGGAACGATCGGGGTAGGGTTATTTATGGGTTCAGCAAGCACCATTAAATGGACGGGGCCATCCGTCCTGCTTGCGTATGCTATTTGCGGCGTTTTTATTTTCTTTATTATGCGTGCAATGGGTGAAATGCTTTATTTAGAGCCAAGTACGGGTTCATTTGCGACATTTGGTCATAAATATATTCACCCGTTAGCTGGCTACATTACGGCTTGGAGCAACTGGTTTCAGTGGGTGATTGTCGGCATGGCAGAAATTATTGCCGTCGGAGCTTATATGCAGTACTGGTTCCCGCATTTGCCGGCGTGGGTTCCGGGAATTATCGCCATGATCATTCTCGGTGCGGCAAATTTAATCTCAGTAAAATCTTTTGGAGAGTTTGAATTTTGGTTTGCAATGATTAAAATCGTGACGATTGTTCTCATGATTATTGCCGGTCTTGGCCTTGTTTTCTTCGGTCTTGGAAACGGGGGAGAAGCGCTTGGACTATCGAATTTGTGGGCAAACGGCGGTTTCTTTACAGGCGGATGGTCCGGCTTTTTCTTTGCGCTGTCGCTTGTGATTGCTGCCTATCAAGGAGTAGAGCTTATTGGAATTACAGCAGGAGAAGCCAAAGATCCTAAAAAAACGTTAACAAGCGCGATTCAAAGCTTGATTTGGCGTATATTAATCTTTTATATCGGTGCCATCTTTATCATTGTAACGGTATATCCGTGGAACGATCTGGACTCACTCGGCAGTCCGTTTGTTTCTACATTTGCGAAAGTAGGGATTACGGCAGCTGCGGGAATCATTAACTTTGTGGTCATTACAGCGGCAATGTCTGGATGTAACAGCGGAATTTTCAGCGCAGGACGCATGCTTTATACGTTAGGCGTAAACGGACAGGCTCCAGCGTTTTTTACAAAGGTTTCTCGAAACGGTGTACCTATTTATAGTACCGTTGCGGTAATGATTGGGTTAGCTGCGGGCGTTGTCTTAAATTATATTGCTCCGCCAAATGTTTTTGTGTACGTGTACAGCGCGAGCGTGCTTCCAGGTATGATTCCATGGTTTGTCATTCTTATTAGTCAAATTCGTTTTCGAAAAGCAAAAGGAGCGGCGATGGATCAGCATCCATTTAAAATGCCTTTTGCTCCTGTGACGAACTACGTAACCATCGCGTTTTTACTTATGGTGCTTGTAGGCATGTGGTTTAATGATGAAACGCGCATATCGCTGATTGTCGGGCTTATCTTTTTAGCTATTGTCGTGCTGAGCTACTATGTACTAGGTATCGGAAAGCGCACGGAAGTACGGTCTTCTGAAAGACGTAAGCTAGTGAAATAAATGATTTTGTAAGAGGGGCTGAAAAGCATTTTCTTTTTTTACTAATGAGGTGCATGGCAAGAAGGAAAAAGAAAAAAGAAAAAACCAGAGTCAAATCGGCGTGTTCAGGCATAAGATAATCCAACTCAAGCGAAATGCAAGCGGCGTTTTTCTTGAGGAAAGAGTAACTAAAGAAAAGGAAGTGTTCGTATGTCTGGAAACGCTGGATGTGGATATGGATCTGGTTTTGCTTTATTAGTCGTATTATTTATTTTATTAGTAATCATCGGCTGCAGCTGCTACGGCGGAGGCCTTGGCTGGTAATTCACTCATTTAAAAAGCCCTATAAGGGCTTTTTTCAATGCTTATAAATAACGTTTTTTCCCGTTTTGATAAATGTTTACGTGAAAGCCGTTTACTTCATCCATAAAGATTTTAGAAGGAAAGTCGGCTGTTTTGACAGATGAAGTGATTTCGACAGTTTGATACGCCTTTGGTTCCAACGTAACAGTATGAAGCCTAGGGTTATTCATCATAAGTAAAAAAGGGGTATCTTCTTTAAAATAGAAGCGTTCATCCAGTGCTACTTCAAACGTAACGGGGTTTGAGCTGTGATTTTCAAATGAAAGGTCACAGGTACCCGTTAATACGGTTTCTTTTTTATTTTTCTTAAATGTACAAATGCTGTTTTCCACATCGTAAGAAATGGCATACATACCTGGTAATACGGTCTTTTGCATCGCTTCAACTATATGACCAGGACCCGATATGACAATAAACGCAGCTAAAATCGTTAATTTTAAACGGTGACGATTTAAACTTTTGTAAAGTGCAAAAAGACCAAGTAAAAGTATAATTCCCCACGCATTGCTGGCATATTGAATTCCTGTCATTGTTTCTTCATTTCCATAAATGGGAAGGCCTAAAAAAGAAAAGACAGAATTAATAAGCGGCGCTGAGTTAGGGAAAGGGATGTTTAAAATAAAAACAGCTAGTAAAAAGATGAGTCCTTTTATCAAAAGTGATCGTTCACGAATCATGTTGTTCCTCCTTAGCTATAAATCACGTATCATTATATACTATTATTATCTTTTTTTGTAATTAATGGTTATTTTATTGCGTGGGAGAAGAGAGAGTGGAAAATAAATTGATAAAAAATGTGCATGTCCATTTATAAGCGTCGTAGTTTCTTAGAAAGCAGGATATGAAATATTTATTTTTGTGCAAATGATACATATTGCCGAATGAAAAAACTTTATGGCGCATCACAATCCAGAAATGTCGGTAGCCTCAAAGCTTACACAGAGGGTTTTAACCGATACATAATTAGGATAGAGCCTGTCTTAGAACAGAGACTTGCTATTTCTAAATTGATATGTTACACTAAGTTTAATTATTTTTGTTCGGTATGAAATTGAAAGAAGAGAAATATTCTTCAATAGAAATTTTTATCTGGAAATAGTACGATTGAGCAAGGGTAGTAATATATGTGTGGAGTAATTCCACCACTGGAGGAAATAGTATGACTGAAGGTACAGTAAAATGGTTTAATGCAGAAAAAGGTTTCGGTTTCATCGAAATTGAAGGCGGAGAAGATGTATTCGTACATTTCAGCGCAATTCAAGGCGACGGATTCAAATCTTTAGACGAAGGTCAAAAAGTGACTTTCGACATCGAGCAAGGTCAACGCGGTGCACAAGCTGCTAACGTTGTAAAAGCATAATTTTATGCAATCCAAAAAAGACTCCGACTTTGGACGGGGTCTTTTTTTATTGTAGCAAACACGCAGGTAACGGAGGAATACGTATGAGTAAAGCAAAAGGTAAAGGCGGCACGGGGCGAGGCACCGGCAAAAAAGGATGGAACCGCTGGCAGGCGAGTGCAAAAAAGAAGAAAAATGCAAAGCCTTATAAAAGTAAGGGAACAAAAAATGCTGATAAGCCGGAAGGCAACTAATCCTATATGCGCAGTATCATCTGCAACTTCGACTTACTCTGCTTGAGTAAGTTTATTTCATATTGGAAGTATTTTTTTATTGCTTTTTTTACAGTTTGCTGTCACTATATGAAATAATAAAGTGATTTGTGTGAATTTTCTATAAAAATTGATTTTTTTTGCAAACACTTTCATATTTCGACAACCTTTTTGATTTTTATCGGTTATACTTCTTTATAATAGATTATAGAAAGATGCAGGGGAGCATAAAGTGAGAGAGGAAAGCGACAGTTTACTCTGTACGCTTTTTACGTTTCTGGACCGTATTGCAGTAGCGTCGTAACAAGTAGATCATGCATCAGTTTAGAACACATCAAAACTCAACTAAGTGTAACGGGGGGATATGAGTGAGCGTAGGCATCGTAATTGAAAAAGTTCAAAATTATGCTATGTTAGAAGATCATGTTTTGGTTGAAATGGTTCACAGCGGAGACGAAAAATCATTAGAGTATTTAATCAACAAGTATCAAAATCTTGTAAGGGGAAAAGCAAGAAAATACTTTTTGATTGGTGCTGAAAAAGAAGACATCGTCCAAGAAGGAATGATTGGACTGTACAAAGCAATTCGCGACTTTAACGAAGACAAGCTAACATCTTTTAAAGGGTTTGCGGAGTTATGTATCACAAGACAAATTATTACGGCGATCAAAACGGCTACTCGTCAAAAGCACGGTCCGTTAAATTCGTACATTTCATTGGACAAGCCTCTGTATGATGAAGAATCAAACTATACGCTGATGGATATGATTCCTGGAGATCAAATTGCTAATCCGGAAGCGGTGCTGATTCATCAAGAAAAAGTGGAAGACCGCGAGTTAAAAATTGCGGAAACACTTAGTGAATTGGAAAGAAAAGCATTGACGCTGTATATGGACGGCCATTCATACGCTGAAATTTCGAAAGAATTAAACACGCACGTTAAGTCAATTGACAACGCGCTGCAGCGTATCAAAAGAAAGTTAGGTCGAGACGTAGAAAGCAGACAAGCTATTTCATAATAGGTAAAGAGGACCTTATTGGATAATAAGGTTCTTTTTTTATTGAATAGGTGTCTATTCTGCACTGAAATATTTAACAAATTTAGGTTTTTACCATAATTTCCTTTATGTGTTAAACTAAGAGCACGTTAATTTCGAAGGGGGATTTTATGTTTTTCTTTCTAGACAAGCATCATGACAAGCTAACGTGGATGATTGTAGGAATCGGACTTATTCTTTTTTTCGTAAGGCGAGATATGCTTATATTTGTATTGACCCTCTACATATGCTTACAGGGAATTCAACATCGCAGGCTTATTAAAAAGAAAATAAAAGCTACCTCTTGGGGTAAGCGTATTTTATACGTACTGTGTTTTTTACTATTAATTGTTGTATTGGCTTATTCTACGACTCATATGCTTGCTTGGGCACATACGCATCATGTGTTCATTGTTTTTCAATTCATTATGATTTACCTGCTGATTCTTTTAGGTAGGTTTTTACTGTCTCACGTCATTCCAAAAGTGATGAATAAGCTACATGAATAGAAAAGGGCCGGACCTCAAAGGGGTTTCGGCTCTTTTTCACGATCTTTTAAAATGTCTTGAATAATTTCAATATGAACAGAAGCCCACGATTGTTCACGGAAATGAAGAAACACGCTTGGAATGAGAATAAAAACATACAGCACGACAAAAATAATCCAAAGCCAGCTGCCGTCTTTAAATAAAAATTGCTGCAGCCGCTGCGAAAATAAAAAAAAGAGCCAAGGCAAGGCAGAAACAAGGATAGGGATGACGCCGGAGCCGTTTTTTTCTTTGGTCATTCGGTAATACACTTTTCGCAAAGTAGCGCTTTCTAGCGTAAGGTAAAGCTGCCGGATTTCTTCCATTTCCGCTAATTCATCAATATCTGCTGCGTTTTGATTTTGATGAGCCGCTTTTTTCAGTTTAAGGTAGACTTTATGAGCATCGCCGCGCAGTGAAAACATATACCAGCCTCCCGCATATTGTTTCGTCTTCTTTAACAGAGTTTGCAGGTGCATGTAAATCTATACAAAAAGTTTCGTGATACGAAAGAATAAGAAAACAGAAGTGTAAGCGTAAATCATTAGTAGAAAATAAGAGAAAACAGCTGATTTTTACTCTTTTTGGCCGCCTTTACACATCAACTAGCAGCACATATACTAATAAAAGAGCAATTAGTTACCTAGGTAAATAAAATGAAAAGGTGAGGTGAGAAAAGTGAATAACTTGGTGTTTCATGAGCTTCATCAAAAGTCGAGATTGTCTATTAAAGAAGTAAATGAAGTATTAAAAGCGTACGGGCTATACAGCTCACAGTATTCGATTTTATTTTGTTTAAAGCGATTCGGCTCGATGACGCAAACGGAGATTTGGCAGTATTTAAATGTCGAAGCGCCAACGGTTACCCGCACGTTAACAAGGCTTGAAAAAAGCGGATGGATCGTTCGAAAAGCAGGCAGTGATAAACGAGAGCGCATCGTTTATTTGTCTCCTCAAGCGAAGAAAAAGCTTCCAGAAATTCAGCAAGAAATTGAACGTTTAGAAGAAAATTTGCTGATTGCTTTATCCGACAGCGAACAGGATCAGCTTATTTCGTTATTAAAGAAAATTTGTAAATCTACAGAAAAGGGTGAAATGAATGACGAACCAGCAGGAGCCAATCTGGACTAAAAGCTTTATCAGCATTGCGATTACCAACTTTTTTATTTTTGTCGTGTTTTATGCATTGCTGACGCTGCTGCCGATTTATGTATTAGACGCCTTGGACGGCACGAGTACGCAGGCAGGGCTTGTTGTTACCATCTTTTTATTATCTGCGATTATTGTTAGACCGTTTTCAGGGAAAGTCATTGAAAACATTGGAAAGAAAAAAACGCTTGTATTTAGTACCCTCATTTTTGCGCTTTCTTCCTTCTTATATATGTTTATCCACCATTTTAACGTGCTTTTATTACTGCGCTTCTTTCAAGGAATTTCATTCAGCTTAGCGACAACCGTCACCGGAGCGATTGCAGCGGATTTAGTTCCCGCTAAACGACGAGGAGAAGGGCTTGGCTACTTCGGAATGTCAATGAACTTAGCTGTAGTTGCAGGGCCGTTTTTAGCATTAACGCTTCATCAGTACATGGCATACAACATTATTTTCCTTGTATTTGGCGTGATTATGCTCGTTGGTTGGCTGTGTGGAATGATGGTCAAAAATCTTCAAGAAAACGCTGCTTCGCCAGTGAAGAAATCATTTTCACTGAGCGACTTGTTTGAAAAGAAATCCATGCCGATTTCATCTGTAGGTATTCTCGTTTCTTTTTCGTATGCAAGTATTATTTCGTTTATTTCTGTGTACGCACAGTCGCTTGGATTAATTAAAACAGCAAGCTTTTTCTTTGTTGTGTTCGCAGCTGCGATGCTGATTTCACGACCGTTTACCGGAAGACTATTCGATAAATCTGGTCCAAACATCGTGATTATTCCATCATGCGTTGTCTTTGCGATTGGTCTATTTAGCTTAAGCTTTACGCATTCTTCTTGGATGTTGCTGTTTTCAGGTGCATTAGTAGGACTAGGCTACGGAACGCTGCTTCCTAGCTTCCAAACGCTGGCGATTCAAGCAGCGCCTGCTCACCGAAGCGCATATGCAACTGCCACGTTCTTTACGTTTTATGATAGCGGAATTGCAGTTGGTTCGTTTGTATTAGGAATTGCAGCAGGTGCTTTAGGCTATTCAAAATTGTACTTTGCGCTTGGTATTTTTGTTCTTTTGATTACACTTTACTACAAGTGGATTGCAAATTTACGTCAAAAACAAAAAGCAGCAAATATCCAGGTGGGCATGAAATAAAAAAGCTCGGCGTAATATGCGCCGAGTTTTTTTATGGATTTTTTACAGGACTTTGGAAGGGAAGCATATTTAAGTCAAAAGGTACTAGCCAATTCCTATCCATCTGCACCATACTTTAACAGGGGAACCATTTACATATAAAACTTCTTGGATGAAATAAAAAACAAAGGAGAACAAACATGAAAGTAATGAAACCTCTTATGGTCACAGCGTTAGGGCTTAGTCTTGCCACTTTTTATGAAGGCGCTTTTCCTGCAGAAAAAGTTGTGCAAGTACAGGCTGCTACAGATGAAAACGTGATTGCTGATAAAGCAAAAACGTATGAAGGAGCCGATTATACATCTGGAGGAGAGACGCTAAGCGAAGGGTTTGACAGCTCTGGCTTCGTTCAATATGTGTTTAAGCAAGCGCTGGATACAACGCTGCCTCGTTCCGTGAAAGAACAGTCAGCGCTTGGGACAGACGTTGATAAAAACGAGCTGCAAGCGGGTGATGTATTGTTTTTTGACACTAATGAAAACGGTGAAGTGAACGTAGCCGCTATTTATATCGGAGACGATGAGATGATTTATGCATCTTCTTCAGACGGAAAAGTCGTGGTGAAAAACATTTCAAGCAGTGCCTATTGGTCATCACATTTCGCTAAAGCAAAGCGCATTACAGGAGCACCGGAAATTGCAAAAGATAATGAAGTCATTGCAGAAGCATTAAAACATCTCGGCACGCCATATGTATTTGGAGGCGAGTCGCCAACAGACGGTTTTGACTGTTCCGCATTTGTTGCCTATGTATTTCAACATGCATCGGACGTCTACCTTCCGCGATCAACCGATCAGCAGTGGCAAGTTGGAGAAGAAGTTGCACGGGCAGATTTAAAGCCAGGAGACGTTATCTTTTTTAAAGACACGTATCGTGAAGGGATTTCACACGTAGGCATTTACGCAGGCGGCAATCAGTTTATTCACGCCAAGCGCAGCGAAAATGTGACGGTTGATTACCTAACAAGCAGCTACTGGACGTCTAAGTACGCCGGAGCAAGGCGCTACGATGACTTATCGCTGTCAAAAGACAATCCATTTGTGACGGAATCTCTTAAATATGTAGGAGAAGTACCTTACGCACAAGGTGGGACAAGTCCTTCTACAGGCTTTGATACAGCTGGTTTTGTTCAATACATTTATAAAGAAGCAGCTGGAAAAGACATTCCGCGCTATGCAAGTCAGCAGTGGGAAGCAGGAGAAACCATTTCACAATCTGACTTGAAGCCGGGAGATCTCGTCTTTTTTGAAGGAAGTTCACTTATTCCATCCATCTATATTGGAAATGACTATGTCGTTCACGTATCCACATCTGAGGGCGTGAAAATTACAAACTATAAAGTAGACAGCTACTGGGCGCCTAAATACTACGGAGCAAAGCGCATGCCATAAAGGTAAAAAACTAAGACAGTCTGGGGCTGTCTTGGTTTTTTAATAGGTAGCCAATTGTTTTTGTATATCTTTGATTCGCTCTAGCGTTATCCCTTCCTGCTGCTCGATGGCTAAAGGATGATCGGTTGGTTCTAATTCAATGAGAGGTCTCGTTCCAACAGGTCTTGTATGCACATTTGTTTTTAAATTTAACGTTTCAGGATAGCCTGGAATTGAAACTGAAAACCAGCCGAAATAAGGCGGTTCATGTTCTCTTTCGTCACTTTCCCATAAATTTATCATTCGATGAAAATTTTCTTCGCTTAAAGAAACCCAAATGTTCCAAATGAAAGGGTCTTCTTCATTAAGAACGGGAATTTCAACACAGCCTCTGACGAAAAAATGTTCTTGATTCATGATACAAATCTCTGAATATAGTTCAAAGTCGTTTTGTTTTTCATCTTCTGACGCCTCATAATAGTAAAAAGGAGCTTCACTTGTATAGCTCATAGGCGAAGCGGGCAGAGGGTGTTCACAGGTTAAGTCTTTATAGTGAAGTTTGTTCGTTTTCTTTTTGCCGTATAATCGTCTTCTTCGCATATCATTTTAGACTCCTTAGATAAAAGTATCTTCATTATAATACAAAAAAATGGCTGCTTAAGCGTATAATGTATAAAAAAGTTTGATTCCCCGTATCTTTTGAACTTCCTTTAATCGTTTAGTAAATAGAGAGTGCAAAAGGAGTGAAAACCATGTCACATTCAAAAAAAATTGAAAAACAAACAGAAAGCTTTGATGAGGCTTGCTGGAACGAGCATTACCCAAAACTGCAGCAGTACTGCCGCTTTTTAGCACAAAATGTGTGGGACGGAGACGATATTGCCCAAGAAACGTTTTTAAAAGCTCAGCGATATAAAGGCGAAGAGCACAATTTGTCTTCTGCGCTGTTAAATAAAATTGCGTACCACCACTGGATTGACCTGCTGCGAAAACGAAAGCGTGAAGGAATAGTCGAAGAAAAAGCTTTGGAACAACAAGCCGATAAGCATGCGTTTGATAGTAAGGGACACTCGGTCGAACTGCTGCTTAGTCAATTTACGCCGAAGCAAGCGGTTATCTTTTTCTTAAAAGAAGGCTTTCGCTATCAGCTGAAAGAGATCGCTTCGATTTTACAAACGTCAGAAACAGCGGTAAAAAGCAATTTACATCGTGCTAAGCAGCGGTTAGAAAAAGACAGTGAGCCGTTTTCTACAGATTCTTTTTGGAATGAACAAGAACGCAAAAAGCTGTCAGAGCTGTTTTACAAAACGTTAGAATCGCAGGATCCAGCTCTTTTGATTCAAGCTTTACCTTCCTTAAAAAGCATCATCCAAAAACCGACGTATACTCCGACATGCACTCTCTGCATGGCTGCATAGCCATATTACGTGTGATAGGGAGGATATATATGAGTACCATTCCATATGTAATTGAACAAAGTAACCGCGGTGAACGTTCGTATGATATTTATTCAAGGCTGTTAAAAGACCGAATTATTTTAATTGGTGATGAAATCAATGATCATATTGCTAACAGCGTGGTCGCGCAGCTCTTATTTCTTGCGGCAGATGATCCTAAAAAAGATATTTCACTGTATATTAACAGCCCCGGAGGTTCGACTTCAGCAGGGTTTGCGATTTATGATACGATGCAGTACATCGAGCCGGACGTTCAAACAATTTGCACGGGCATGGCCGCTTCTTTTGGCGCACTGCTTCTCCTAGCAGGAGCAAAAGGAAAGCGCTATGCGCTTCCAAATAGTGAAGTGATGATTCATCAGCCGCTAGGAGGAGCTAGAGGGCAGGCGACTGAAATTGAAATTAGCGCCCGGCGGATTTTAAAATTGAAGCAGCATATTAATGAAATCATATCAACACGAACGGGACAGCCGGTTGAAAAAGTGGCAAACGATACGGAACGAGATTATTTCATGAGTGCTGAAGAAGCAAGGGAGTACGGAATTATCGATGGTATTCTGTTGCCGAAATAAAGAGGTGACAAGAAAGCATAGACGGTAGCGTCTATGCTTTCTTGTCTATAGAAATAAGAAAAAAGACCTTAGTATTATCTTTATTTTTCTTGAAAAGGTAGGTATTATATAAAATATAACAGATTTTAGAAAGAAGGTTTTACACATGCAAGAAGTGATTGGAGTAGAGCAGCGGTCTCTGTTTCAAAAAGTATTAGTCACATTTATTTTTTCGTTATTTATTTCAACAGTTGGCTTATATGTAGGTCAATATGTGCCGCCGGCTTATTTCCTTCCATTAGCGATTGCTGAACTTGTGATGCTGGTTGCCGCATTTATGTTACGAAAGAAAAAAAGCGTAGGATATGGCTTTACATATGCTTTTTCATTTATATCAGGCATCACGCTGTTTCCGATTGTCAGCTACTATGCATCAGTAGCGGGAGCGCAAGTCGTTCTTTATGCGTTTGGAAGCACGTTCGTTATTTTTACGGTGATGGGTGTAATTGGCGCAAAAACGAAAAAAGATCTAGGGTTTTTAGGCAGCTTTTTATTAGTGGCGCTGTTAGCATTAGTGTGCATCAGCATTTTCTCGCTGTTTAGTCCATTAACAACGCCTGGACTTATGGCATTCTCAGTGATTGGTACCATCGTTTTCTCACTTTACGTACTATATGATTTTAACAAAATGAAGCATGGTGAAATTACAGAAGAGCTTGTTCCACTGCTGGCACTATCTCTTTATTTAGACTTTATTAATCTATTCATCAACTTGCTTCGCTTTTTTGGTATTTTAGGCAGCGATGATTAATAAGAAATAGGCTGGGACAAAAGTGTTCTAACTGAAGGGCGATCCGAACGGTGAAGATTCTTGATGGAGAATCAACTTCGTTCGGATTTTTTATTGGTAGGATGAGCGTAGGTGTCATCCATTTAGATGCTTCTAGCTGTTGATTGGAGGGCAAGGCGAAGACTCCTGCGGGAGAAGTGGAATAGGTGAGACCCCGCAGGAGCGGAAGCGACGAGGAGGCTCAGCGACCGCCCGCGGAAAGCGAAGCCTTGCACGGAAATCAACAGCGGTATAATAAGCAGTCCACCTCATGTATCCAATCTGTTGATCTTTAGATGGGATTGATGTAGTTATATCACAATCTCTTTTTTTGTTTTAGTTATTCTCCGCCATCCCCATCTCCATCCTCGCTAACGTCATCCTCTGTTTTTTCATAGTTTGGTCCGGTAGCGTAAGGTTCTTTCCAAAACTTTTCAAGCCACGTGGAGCCTGTAGCGACCGCGCCGTTTTTAGCATGAATAAATTCACTGATTGTATATATTTCAACGACTTGCTTTCGATATTTACGAAATAAAAATACGCTGGCAACAACGCCAATACTGATGATTACATACGTATTCATGGAATCCTCCTTATAAAAGGGTTAGTGTTACGTATGACGCATAGTAAAAGAATATGCATAAGACGTTGTAACCAAACAGATTGATGTAAATCATAATTGTGACGATTTTTCATGGTTTCTCTTATGGATATTTTTGGTATTATATATTTGTGATGAAAAATAAGATGAGGAGAAGAGCGAGTCTTAAGAGGAGGGGAAGTATGAATAAAGTAGTTCTTACATCGTTATTCTTTTTCTTACTGGTTGGTTGCAACCAAGAAAAGGTCAATGTATCTACACCTAATGATGAACAAGTTCCAGTGTCAGGAAGCATTGTGGTTAATGACAAAGAGTATGAAATGCGAGTAGGAGAATATGAATGGAACGGTGACGATGGTGCGCACATAACCAAAACGGATTCTTACTCACCAAAAGAGGTTGCTAAAGAATTTGATGACCTCACGCTAGAGAAAGATACCAAAGTTACAATTCTACTAAAAAACAATCCAAAACTTACAATTTATCAACTAAACAAAAATAATCAAAAAGAAAAAATTAAAATAACGGATAATCATATTGAAGTGTCTTCAAAGAGCGGTTACTATCTTTACGAAGTATCGGGTAAATGGCCTCATGGAAAGGCAACTTATTTATTTGATGTGAATGTGAAATAGCGAACTGATCGGATATTTGGGAGTTATAGTGAACTGCTATACATGCATGAATTTAAAAGAAGTTCGTTTAGTGGTGCGAGCCTTTGAAAAAATGGTAGTATAGAGCAGGTACATAGAGAACGCAAATTTTTTGGAAGGATGCATGCTAGTGGTGAATTTTAACGAGTTTTTTACCATTTCTTCGTATGAAGTAATGGAGCATTCGAGTCGAAAAGAAAACGGAAAGAATATAGATGAATATGAAGTGATGTTGTATAACGAAAACGTTAGTCAAACAGAAAATGTGATGATTAAATTTAAAAAGGTGAGCGATGAAATAGCAGTGGAAAAAGTACAAACTCTCTCTTACTTTAATCAACAGCGTCCTAAACACCCCTGTAAGATTTGCGGCAGTGAAGTGATGGTAAAAGAGAACAGCACTGAAGAACTGGATGTTTACGCGCATAATTGTTCATTTAACGATGAAGAAATAGAGGATTGTTTAAGAGAACTAGTACAAAATGAACTTTTGCAGGATGGGTTTACTCAAGAAGAATTTGAACGGAACTATGGAGTTAACTACCGTGATGACAGTAATAAAGAATATGGCTTTTACGACGCGCAGCAACGAAATACTTTTTATACCATCTTTAATGATAGTGTTTATCACACCTCATACGCAGGACCACAAGAGCTCCGCTGCAAGTTTTGCGGGATGGACGAAGAGCTGCTTGTTGTAGACGGAGCCTTTTATCAAAAATGTACAGCATTAACTCCACATACTAATCGAATTATTCATATGATTGAAGCAAGGAAACAAAACGAGCCAGACGTAACAAAACGTTGATGAGAGAAAAGGGCCGGAGCTTGAGAAGAACATAAAAAAGAAGCTTCCTTTTGAGCGAAAGGAAGCTTATCAAATTTGTACCTATAGGGTTGAGTGGTGCATAATTAAATAGCTATCGGAATGACCGATGAATCATTAAAGTAAGCAACTTCTGAAAGAATACTGCAGCCTTTCAGCTTTTTGAGCTGAGAAAGCGCTTCTTCTTTACTATCAAACTCGTACATTTTTATTTCATCTTTTCTGACATAACACGTAATCACATACATTTTAGAAGTACCTCCACCTATCATGTAGAATTTATTAATAAAAAGCTATAGCAGCTTTTATTCCTATTAAAATAGCGTAAGTGCGCCTGTGACAATAGCAAGGACAATGAGAACAAGAGACGTTAAAACGGCCCATTTAAATGCAAAGCGCTGATGTTCACCAAGATCAACACCTACCATACCTACAAGTAAGAAAGTAGAGGCAACGAGTGGACTTAATAGATGAACAGGTTGTCCGAGTACTGAAGCTCGCGCAATTTCCATTGGATCAATTCCGTAGGAAGCAGCTGTTTCAGCGAATATTGGTAAAACACCAAAGTAATAGGCGTCGTTACTCATCACAAATGTAAACGGCATGCTTGTCAAAGCAACGATTGTTGGTAAAAACGAACCGAGTGAATCAGGAACTAAATGAATTAACAGGCTTGCCATTTCGTCAACCATTTTAGTGCCGGATAGTATTCCTGTAAAAATACCCGCTGCAAAGACAAGGGCTGCAACGGTTAACGCGTTGCCTGCATGAGCCATTAAACGTTCTTTTTGATCCTCAAGTTTTGGATAGTTAATCATAAGAGCAAGCGCAAAACCAATCATAAATAAAACAGAAACGGACCAAATACCAGAAACTAATACGACCATAAGTGCAATGGTTAAGGCTAAGTTAATCCAGATTTTTTTAGGCTGCGTAATATCTTCTTGAGAAGTTAAAGACGCGTCTTCAGCAAAAGCAAGCGAGCTTTTTAATTCAAACTGCTCGATGTCAATAGCACCAAGTCGTCTGCGCTCTTTTTTTCCAAGAATATAGCCTGTAAAAATCACCCACAAAGCTCCGCCAATTAACGTTGGAAGAAGTGGAATAAAGAACTCTGATGCATCGAGGTTAAGAGCAACAATCGCGCGAGTAGCCGGGCCTCCCCAAGGTGTCATGCTGCTCATAATACTAAGAGAAAGCATCGCAACCGTCGTTAACACTAACGGGCTCATATTCAGACGTTTATACAGTGGAAGAAGAGCAGAAACCGTAATCATATAAGTAGTTGTACCGTCTCCGTCTAGTGCAACTAAAAGCGATAGAAGAGCGGTTCCAATCACGATTTTGAGCGGATCGCCTTTTACGATTTTTAACAGCTGCTTAATTAATGGATCAAACAGGCCGGCATCAATCATAACGCCGAAGTATAAAATGGCAAACAGCAGCATCGCAGCTGACGGAGCTACTTGTTTTAACCCTTCTAGCATCATGTCTCCGACGCCTTTGCCAAACCCTCCAATCACGGCAAAAAGAAGTGGAATGACCATTAAAGCTACGATAGGAGACATCCTTTTTGACATAATGAGATACGTAAAGACAATAATCATTGTAAAACCTAGTAGTGCTAGCATTCAAACAACCTCCTTTATTTTCCCTCTTTTCTTTGAAAGCGTTTACTTTTAGAGTAAAAAAACGTGACTAACATCTCTCATCCCCATGTATGAGTTGTAGTTTGATTATTAAGAATTTTTAAATCCGCTCTTTACCCCCGCTGATGTTTCTTGTTTTCATGTTAGTACATTTTGAAAAATAAAGGAAATATAGGTTTTTTTAGAAAGTTCATAAAAAAATTTTATAATGATAGTCTAGAAAAAAGCTTGGTCTAAAAGAAAGTTTCTTCCAAGACCCAAACTTTTTTGCTTTTTGCTTTATTTTTCACTTAGCTTTAAAAAATCAATAAATGCTTTCACGACCGCTAGATTCAAATAAGAAGGATCATACATGAGCCAAGTGTTTCGAAGCAAAGGTGATTCATCTCGGTATGAAAGTCCGTATGTATATAAATTGTCGCTGGAGTGAAGGCAAATTTCTGGTAAAATCGCAAAGCCTAAATCATTTTTAACCATTTCTTTGGCCGTTTCTTGCCGGTCAACTTCCATCGCTACAAACGGAGGCTCTGAAAACTTGTCATGCCACCAGTCTTGAATGAGATCTTTTAGCGACGTATCGGTTTTATAGTTAATATAAGGCAGGTTCGGCAAGTCATCGATCGCAATTTCTTTTTTCGAAATTAAGCAAAGCCGCTCTTTTGTCAGCAGTGATTTTTCTCCGTTCCACGGGTAATTGCCTCGCAAAATACCAACGTGCACACGCGAAGAGTCTAATAGATTCATAACTTGCGTACTCCAGCCTGTATTGACACTGAACTGTACGTTTGGATAGTGAAGAGAAAACTGTTTTAAAATTTTTGGGAGTTTATGCTGCGCAAAGTTACTCGATACCCCTAAGCGAAGCGTGCCTGTAACGGTTTCGCTCATATTACGCATGCTGTCTTTTGTTTCTTGCAGCTGTTTCCACATGTTTTCTGCATAGCGAACAAGATGCTCACCTTCAGATGTAAACTCAATTCCTTTTTTCGTTTTGAAAAAAAGCGTCACGCCAAATTCTTCTTCAAGATTTTTAAGTCGGTAGCTTAAAGAAGGCTGCGATACGTAGAGCCTTTCAGCCGTTCGCGTAATGTTCTTTTCTTCGTGAAGCGTTTTAATTAATATCCAATCTTTTTGATCCATCCCAATTCCCCCTTGTATTTAGATTATAAAAAAATTTTTAAAAAGACAATAAATTTTATGTATTTTACTTATGACCACCTCTATTATACGATAAATGGCAAATGAACCGGTTCTAAATAGTAAAAAAATAAAATGGTTTGATGAACGCCTCGGCGTTTGTTAGTAGGGGAGAAAGGTGATTAAGATGACGCGTATTCCTGTAACGGTTATGAGAGGTGGAACGAGTAAAGGGGTTTTTATCAATCATGAAGAAATGCCTGTGAACAAATCGGATTGGGAACCGTTTTTGCTAGATATAATGGGAAGTCCGGATCAACGTCAAATTGACGGGTTAGGCGGAGCCAATTCGCTGACAAGTAAAATTGCGATTATTAAAAAATCAGATTTAGAGAAAGCTGACGTAGATTACACGTTTGCGCAGGTCAGCATCAGCGAATCTCTCGTTGATTTTAAAGGAAACTGCGGCAATATCTCCTCAGCAGTGGGGCCTTACGCAATTGAACAAGGACTTGTACAAGCTGTGGAACCGGTGACCAAAGTGCGGATTTATAATACGAATACTAAAAAAGTAATCGTAGCGGAAGTAGAAGTAGAAAACGGGAAAGTGAAAACAGAAGGAGAATGTATGATTCCTGGAGTGCCAGGTACGGGTTCACCTATTTATCTTTCGTTTGAAAACGGAGAAGGAGCCGTTACCGGAAAACTGCTTCCGACCGGGAACGCTATTGATCTTCTGCAAACATCTATCGGAACAGTAAAAGCATCAATTGTTGATGTAGGAAATCCGCTTGTATTTGTTAAAGCAGCGGATATTGGCCTAAAAGGAACAGAACTTCCACATGAATACACGGACAAACAGCTGAAGCTATTTGAAGAAATTCGCTCCATTGCAGCGGAAAAAGCGGGGCTCGCACCTCAAGACAAAGCAACTAAACTATCACCAGCGGTTCCAAAAATGACGATTATTGCTCCTCCAATGGACCACCGCGACGGGACTGGCAGAGAAAAAGCTGCTTCTCAAATGGACGTATTAATTCGCATGATGTCGATGCAAAAACCGCATCAAACGCTTGCGATTACAGGAGCAATTTGTACAACAGCGGCTATCTATACAAAAGGAACGCTGGTATCGGAAATGGTTCAATTAAAAGGCGATACGGTTCGACTTGCTCATCCAATGGGAATTATGGAAACCAGTGTAGATCTAAAAGAAGGACAGGTTAATGGAATCAAAGTAGTGCGTACGGCCCGTCTTATTTTTGAAGGATTTGTTTATACAAAGCACGCGTACGATGTATGTTTATCAAGTTAATAACGTTCTCTAAAAAAACTTTTTCTAGGAAACTAGGAAGAGTTTTTTTGTGTTAGAATATTTTTACTAAATATTGAAAAAGTGGGTGGTAGTATGAAAAAAAGAACGTATATTGATTTAAGCCACATCATTGAAGACGGAGTTATCACACATAAAGGCTTGCCGGCACCGATCATTTGCGACTATTTAAGCCGAGAAGAGTCTAAAAAGCTTTATGAACCAGGGACTGAATTTCAAATCGGTAAAATTGAAATGGTCACGAATACAGGTACGTATATTGACGTGCCGTTTCACAGATATAAAAACGGAGCAGATTTGGCTCAAACAGCTATTGATAAAACAGCCGGACTGGAAGGAATAGTAGTTTCAGTCGACCCGATTTTAACGGCTATTGATGAATCTCATTTTCACCATATAGACGTAAAAGGCAAAGCGGTATTAATTCACACGGGATGGGATCGCTACTGGGATACAGACGATTATTTAGAAAACCACCCATACTTAACAGAACGCGCGGCAGCTTATTTAGTGTCTCAACAGCCCGCTCTTGTCGGAATTGATTCGATGAATATTGACGACACAAAAGGAAAAGCAAGACCAGCTCATACGCTGCTGTTAGGAGCGGACATTGTGATTGCTGAACACTTATGTCACTTAGATCAACTAACGGAGTCCTTTTTATTTTACGCCGTGCCTCCTAAAATAAAAGGAGCCGGAACGTTTCCGGTAAGAGCATTTGCGGAGTTAGAAAGAAAATGATCCAGTTACATAGATACAGGGAAGTGCAGAAATTTAAAAACCAAGTCGAGCCGCTTTTAGAGAAAAATGAAGTTCTTCACAACTTAGCGCTTGGCATTTTACAAAGCTTGCAGGAAAACAGCAAACCAAATTTTATGGGTGTTATTTTAAAAGACAGCCGTGCTGCGCTTGTGTTACTGCAAACCCATCCTCAGCAAATCATCCTGTCTCAAATACAGAAGCTAACGAATGATGAGCTGAACGAAGTAGCGGAGCTGTTACAAGAAACCGCCGTACCGGGCTTAGTTGGAGAAAGGCAAACGGTTTTATATCTTTCTCAAAAACTAGCAGCGCTAAAAAATCAAGAAGCTTCGTTGAAAATGGATCAGCGCATTTATCGGTTAGACAAAGTGAAAAAAGCTGCGGACGCGGAAGGAGTGCTGGTAAAAGCAAGATCAGAGCATATTCCGCTCGTGAAGGAATGGATTTGGGAGTTTATGGGCGTCATTGGAGAGCCTGTATCAAAAGAGCAAGCTGTCAAAACAGGCGAAACTTTTATTAAAGCAGAACGGCTATTTTTATGGGAAGTGAACGGGAAGTATGTGTCCATTGCTAATGCTACGCGTCCGACAACCCACAACGTTACGATTAACTTTGTGTACACGCCGCGGGAAGAACGTAAAAAAGGCTATGCATCAAGCTGTGTGTCCACGCTTTCTCAGCTTATGCTAGACAGCGGTTTTCAAACAACAAGTCTATACACGGACACGACAAACCCTACGTCTAACAAGATTTACATGGAGATTGGGTATGAACACGTAGCTGATTCCGCATTAGTTTTATTTCATGAAAAAAAGTAGCAGGCTGCCTGCTACTTTTTCTATTTCTTAAGGTTTTGCAACTAAGTTTACGTGATTCAACGTTTTGCTATCATCAAAAATAAATTCAAGATCATAGGCGCCGGCGTGATACGTGTATCTCGTTTGAGTCGTACCATCACCTTTTACTTTGCTTGTAAAGTTTGGCTGACCTAATTCTTTCTTTAAGTTAGCTTGCGTGATGGACCCTAAATTTGTTTGACGCTCTACATTTGTACCAAAATAGCGAATTTCGTTAATGACATTATTTTGGTCATAGCCAAATGCATATCCAGGATGGCCCATTTCCGCATGATAGTAGTCAAAGTTATTTGATGAACCTTCAGGCGGAGGACCGAACTGATCCCGAACATCTTTACGCAGGGTTTTGCCAATTTTAAAGTCTGCTGTTAATCGCGGCACTTCACCTTGCACCGCGGCGTTATAAATTTCGTTAATGTTTTTTACAGCTGTTTGACTTTGGCTGCTTGTTTCTTGAGATGTAGCTGCGTGTGCTGGGGTATCAAGCTGAGCGACAGGAGCAAATCCAAACGCAGCAATTCCTGTAATCGTCGCAGCAGCAGCCGCTTTTGATAGTCGTTGTTTCATTTTCATGATTTTTTCCTCCTATATATAACGATTTAGCAATCTCAGTCTACCTAAAAGAGAAGGTAGGCCAGAATGGTCAAGGAGTCTTAGTTGAGTTGATAACTGATATATATAATGTAACACGCCTTTCAGAATATAAACGTCAGGTAAGGTGAAAAGCAAAAAACGATTCATTTCTCATAGGTAAAAAGATTTGTTTTTATTCCTTTATTATGTAAAAAAACGTAATATAGGGAGGGTTCTAAGTCTTTATAAAAAACTAGATAATAACTGTAAGTATGATACAATAAATCAAGTATTTGTTAAAAATATATATTGCAGCTGTGTATCTAGGGCTTGGCGTCAAAACAAGTTTAGGGCAATCTGTTGTGTTAAATAGAAGAAAAAGAATGTAAAGGAGAGAAAGAAGTGTCAAAACGATTTGTACTAACCGTAGCCGCTGGAGGATGTATCATAATCTTCGGCGCGCTGCTACTACTAAACTGGGAAAAGGTGTTTGGAGACTACCGTCCCATTCAAACAGCAACAGCCGTATTCAAGTTAGAAGTGGGAAGTCAAGATGTAGCAAAGACTACGGATTCAGATAATGTTCTTTACTATATGGTGAAAAAAGGACATTTAGATGAATATATTCAACTGATGGATGAAAAAGGCTATGTGTTAAAAGAGAAAGATATTGATCATAACCGACTTGTTTTTAACAATGGACAAGAGGATGAGCAAATTTACTACAAGCGCTTTGCTAGGAAGTATACGATGATTGATGGAGAAGGGTAAAAGCCTTCACTTGGAATTACTACATACTAAAATCATTAAAAGAAAACACCACCTTGCGAATAAAAGGTGGCGTTTTTTTGTTAGATTATCTCATCTTAGTTTTACTCTTGCTATCCCTGTTACGATCATACTCGTAATAAAAATAACTATGATTCCAATGTTGGTCGGGGTATCAAAAAATGTTTTTGAAACGGCTAAAGCGATAATAAGCCCAATAGCTATGCCAGATAGTTCTTTCATTAATTTCACCGTTAACACCTCTTAACAATATTACTAAGGAAAAATCTAACATTATTGGTAAAGTAGTTTCAATTAATAACACATTAACCGAAGAGGTATAATAGAACTTATTTGCTACCACTAAACCCTCTTGACCGTCAACAGATTCAGTATAAGTGCTTTGTGAAGAAGTATAGAATGATTCAAGAAGTGAGGTAAAGGCTTTAACTTTTATTTTATATTTTAGTAGACTAAAACCGTATAATCCTATCTGTTTTTGAAGTTTTTTTGCGTGAAAAAGAAAAATAATATTGACAATTGTTGAAAAACTATTAATATTGACTATATTACATAAAATAAATAGCTATTGTTTTCCTTATCAAGAGAGGTGGAGGGACTGGCCCTGTGAAACCCGGCAACCACTGTCTATGACAGAATGGTGCCAAATCCTTAAGAACAGTATGTTCTTGAAGATGAGGAAGAGACGTTTGGTTAACGAGCTCTTCCTTTATATAAAGGAAGAGCTTTTTTTATATTATAGGGGGAGTAAGTTAAATGAAGAGATTTCTTATTTTAGCAGTTGCGCTTGTATTACTCGTAACGGGCTGTCAGTCAAAAAGTACAAAAAGCAGTGGAAGTGAAGAGAAAGGAAAGAAGCGAATTGCTCTTGTTTTGCCTGAAAAGATTGGAGTTAACCCGTTTTTTCAGCAAATGGATGATGGAGCAAAGCGCGCTGGGAAGAAGTATAACATTGATGTAAAGACAATTGAATCTACGGACCAAGCAGCCATTGAAAGTAATTTGCGTGCTGCGGTAGCCGAAAATTATGACTTGATTATTACATCTTCTTTTGAATCCGAAGATGCGTTGAAAAAAGTAGCTCAAGAAAATCCGCAGCGTCAATTTGCGATTATTGATACAGTGGTCGATTTACCAAATGTAAGAAGCGTTGTATTTCGTGAGCAAGAAGCTTCATATTTATTAGGAGCAGCGGCAGGATTGATTACGAAAACGAATAAAGTAGGAATGGTTGCAGCTGATGATATTCCATTATTAAAAAAATGGACGGTAAGTTTTAAAGAAGGATTACAATCAACAAATCCAAAAGCAGAGTTTCTAGTAAACTATGTTGGAAGCTTCTCTGATCCAGCTAAAGCAAAAGAACTTGCTATTTTACAAGCTTCAAAAGGCGCTGATTTTATCGCCGGAGCATCAGCAGTAGGCGACTTGGGTGTATTTGAAGCAGCAAAAGAAAAAGGTTTTTATACGGCAGGACAAGATATTGACCGTACGGAAGTAGATCCTGAGCATATCGTTTTATCGCAGTTAAAAGGATCTGATGCAGCTGCTTATGAAACGGTAGAAGCACTCGCAAATGACAAATTTAAATCGGGCGTAGTGACATACGGCTTAAAAGAAAAAGGTGTTGGGTTAACGTATGTGACTCAAGACAGCAAGACGCCTCTTAGTGACTTTGTAGGACAAGATGTGATTAATCAATTAAAAGAAATTAAAGATTCGATTATTGATGGAAAAACAGTGGTAAAAGATCCGTTAGCAAAGTGAGTTGAGAAGAGAAGTCGAGTAAGGCTGGCTTCTCTTTCTTATTTTTGAAAAAAACCTAAAGGGGAAAGGAGCAATGAATGGAATGAGTGAGCTGCTGCAGTTAACGAATTTAACGAAGAAATACGGTTCATTTTTAGCAAACGATAACGTGTCTTTTACGCTAAAAAAAGGCGAGGTTCACGCGCTGGTCGGAGAGAACGGTGCTGGTAAAACAACGTTGATGAGGATGCTTTACGGAATGGAAAAGCCGAGTTCAGGAAGTATTCAGCTACATGGGAAAACCGTCTCGTTTTCATCTCCTGCGGATGCGATTAAAAACGGAATAGGCATGGTGCATCAGCATTTTATGGTTTTTCCTCATTTTTCAGTGGCTGAAAATATTGTCTTGGGGCATGAGCCAAAGAAAGGTCTCTTTTTTAATAGAAGGCAGGCGAAAGAGGATGTTCAGCAATTAACCCAAACCTATCAGATTTCAGTAGATGTTCATAAAAAAGTAAAGCATTGCTCAATTGGAGAACAGCAAAAGATTGAAATTTTAAAAGTGCTGTATCAAGGAGCAGAAATCATTGTTTTAGACGAGCCTACCGCTGTACTTACTCCTCATGAAGTGAAGGAACTATTAAAAACAATCCGTTTTTTGGCTTCACAAGGAAAAAGCATCATTATTATTACACATAAGCTGCAAGAAGTGATGGAAGTAGCGGACCGCATCACGGTTCTGCGAAATGGTAAAGTAGCCGGCGTCACAAATAAAGAATCTACTAATGCTCACCATTTAGCCAAGCTGATGGTAGGACGAGAATTAAAAGAGCGTCCTGCAAGAGTGCCATCACAAAGCACTTCTCATTTAAGCGTACAAAATCTCTTTTTAAAAGGAAAAGGACAAAAAAACGTGTTGCAAAATGTGTCTCTTCACGTTTCTGCAGGCGAAATTGTCGGTATTGCAGGGGTTTCAGGAAATGGGCAGTCAGAGCTGCTTCAAGCAATTGCTGGATTAGTAGAAACAGACACCGGAAGTATCAAACTTGGAGATGAAGATCTTACAGGGCGATCTGTGCGTGAAAGAAGAGAGGCAGGAATTGCTCATATTCCAGAAGACCGCTATATGTGGGGAGCCTCTAAAGACGATACGATCGAGGAAAATGCGCTGATGGGCTATCAGTATAAAGCTTCTTACTCGAAGATGGGCTGGCTGAAAAGAAAGATATTCAAGTCGAGCGTGGAGGGATGGATAAATGAATTTTCCATTAAAGCCACTTCATCTAAGCAAAAAGCTGGAGAACTTTCAGGGGGGAATCTGCAAAAATTGATTGTTGCCAGAGAGCTTGGCCAAAACACTTCTTTTCTACTTGCTGCTGAACCAACGCGAGGAGTGGATATCGGAGCAATGGAACGTATTCATGATGCATTGATTCAAAAACGGAATAATGGATCTGCTATTTTACTTGTGTCTTCAGAACTGTCGGAGATTATCTCACTATCAGATCGAATTTTAGTTATGTACGAAGGCAGTATTGTTGGAGAGCTTACAAGGGAAGAAGCAACGGAAGAGACATTAAGCATATTAATGGCAGGAGGAACGGTAGAAGGTGATACAGTTGCAGAAACTTCTTAAATCATTAATCCAGCCAGTTATTGCAGTCATTTTTGGCTTAGCAATAGGAGGCATTATTATTTCTTTAACTGGTGGTTCGGTTCTTCAAACATATACAGAGCTCTGGAATGGAGCGTTTGGTAATTTTTATTTCTTCACCACTACGCTGGCTCGCGCTACACCTATTCTTTTAATTGCGTTAGGTGTCGGGTTTGCTTTTAGAGCAGGTGTGTTTAATTTAGGTGGAGAAGGGCAGATGGTTGTTGGAGCGATTAGCGCAGCGATTGTTGCTTATTACCTGCCGGCTCCAGGGATGGTCAAGCTTATAGCGGCTATTGCAGCTGCTGTTGCGGCAGGAGGGTTGCTTTCTGTTTTAGCAGGCTGGATGGAAGCCGCGTTTAAAATTCAGCTTGTCATTTCGACGCTTTTATTAAATTATATCGCTGTTTTATTTGCAAGTTATTTAGCAGGTCACCCTTTTCAAGATAAAACAGGCTCAGCTGCTCTCGCTCAGACGCCTATGATTGAGCAATCAGCATGGCTTGGAAAAGTGTTTCAAGGAATGCCTCTTCATATCGGATTTATCATTGCTTTAATCGGTGCGCTACTGCTGTGGACAGTGCTTCGCTACTCTGTGTTTGGGTACGAAGTGAACGCATCTGGAAAAAATCCGTTGTTCGGAGCGTATGGAGGCATTCATCAAGTAAAAGTCATGCTGTTCAGTATGTTTATTAGCGGGAGCTTGGCTGGATTAGCAGGAGGGTTTGAAGTGCTTGGTTCACAGTACCGATTTGTAGACGGTGCGCTTACCGTTCCTGGATATGCATGGACTGGAGTGATGGCTGCTCTGTTAGCAAAATCGAATCCAATCGGCATTATTTTTACGTCTCTTTTACTTGCCGCTTTGCAAACAGGAGCGATGGGGTTAGAGCGTAATACAGAAATTCCGTTAGAAATTGCGAGTATTATGCAAGCTGTACTCATTCTATTTATCTCAGCAAAATTCACAAAGCAGTGGTGGAAAGCAAAAAAGAAAGGAGCTGATATTCGTGGAGCTGCTTGATTGGTCACTGTTAAATGCAACGCTGCGAATGGTTGCGCCTATATTATTAGCGGCGCTAGGCGGAATGCTTTGCGCGCGCGTGGGCATATTTAATGTAGGGCTAGAAGGTCTGATATTGATTGGGGCTTTTAGCGGAATTGCCGGTAACTATTATACTCACAATGTCTTTTTTGCGATCGTGATTGCGGCTGGAGCAAGCTTACTTTTTGCGTTGCTGTTTGGGATGATGGTCGTGATATTTAAAGCGAATGAAATTGTTGTTGGGGTATCTATTAATTTTTTAGCACTGGGCTTAACGACATTTTTACTCCGGACTATTTTTCATACAAAAGGTGCCTATTACGATAAAAACATGCATGGAATAGGCACATGGGATATTCCTTTAATTAAAGACATACCTATAATCGGCGACATTGTTTCCGGGCAGTCACCGCTTGTCTATTTTGCATTTTTAGCAGCTATTGCTTTTTATATCTTTTTTTATCGAACGATTTTTGGTTTTCGTCTTCTAGCAGTAGGCTACAATCAAGTAGCAGCAAGTACGCTTGGGTTAAAAGCAATAAGATATCAGCTGTTTGCGATTGCAGCATGCGGAATTCTGTGTGGGATTGCAGGAGCACAGCTTTCATTAGGGCAAGTCACGATGTTCTCAGAAGGCATGACTTCAGGGCGTGGATTTATTGCACTTGTTGCGATGATGCTCGGTCAGTCTCATCCGATCGGTATTTTAGCGTCAAGTATCCTTTTCGGCTTAATGGATGCGGTGAGCACACGACTGCAAGGTTTTTCAATACCGACCGAGTTCACGATGATGGTGCCGTATGTACTTACATTAGCAGCGATGTTTTTCCTGCGAGATAAAGGAGTCGAAACGAATCAAACAAGTCAGCAAAGTGCACGCTGATAAAAAAATAAAGAGGTGGTACCTATGAACAAAGCAGACCGTATTAAACGAATGAAAACACCGGAAATTGATCCAAAGTATGAAGGACGAGTGCCTCCGGGTCAGGTAGTAACAGAGCGCTTTCCCATTTTACATGAAGGCGACGTGCCGGAGTATAACTTAGAGGAGTGGACGCTTCGCGTGTTTGGGTTGGTAGACAAAGAAGTGACGCTTTCGTATCAAGATATATTGAACATGCCTCAAACAACGGTGAAATGTGATATTCACTGCGTAACGAGATGGACAAGACTTGATAATGAATTTACGGGCGTGCTGTTTACAGACTTTTTAAAAGCAGTTGGCGTGGAGTTGAAAAGTAAATATATCATGCTGCACGGAGATAATGACTATACGTCAAACATTGAAGTAAAAGATTTACTGAGAGACGATATTCTTCTCGCTCATTCCTTTAACGGAGAGCCGCTTACACCTAAGCATGGATATCCGCTGCGATTAGTTGTGCCGCATTTGTACTTTTGGAAAAGTGTCAAATGGCTTCGGGGCTTTGAAGCTATTGATGAAAACCATCCGGGCTTTTGGGAGCAAAACGGCTTTCATCTTAGAGGAGATCCGTTTAAAGAAGAGCGTTTTTCTGGAGAAGATTTAGGCATTCCAGAAGATGAGTGGGTACATAAAGACTATGATTAATGAAAATGCCTATGCGTGTGCATAGGCATTTTGTTAGCGCTGGCGGTTTAATTCCCACACAACGTGGCGAAGTTCAGGCAAAATCAGTTTGGTCATAGCTAGGCGAACAGCACCGCTTGATCCTGGTGTAGAAAAAACGGCTTTTTCGTTAATCGTCCCGGCAATTGCCCGGCTCATAATCGCTGCGCTGCCAATGTCTTCGGTGTAGCTCAGCATGCGAAACAGCTCGCCAAACCCGACGATTTCTTTATGAATCAGCGCTTGAACGGCTTCAATTGTGACGTCTCGTTTTGTAATGCCGGTGCCGCCGTTTGTGAGAACAACGTCAATGTCCTCAGCACTGCATCCGGTAAGTATCGCTTGTTGAATCGACGTTTGATCGTCTTTTACAATTTCATAGGAAGCGACCTGCATCTCGTGTTCTTTCAGAAGTTGAATCATTAGCGCGCCGCTTTTATCGGTTTCTTTTGTACGTGTATCCGATACCGTAATGACTTTGCAGCGAACGGGCTGAGTTGCTTTGGATTTATGTTCATGTACGCTCATTATGTACCTCCTTTACGCTTGTGTACGCTTGTAGTCACCGTTTTTGCCGCCTGATTTTTCAAGCAGATATGTTTCGCCGATAATCATGCCTTTATCAATGGCTTTGCACATATCATAAACGGTTAGAGCGCAGGCAGAAGCGGCAGTTAAAGCTTCCATTTCAACGCCCGTTGAGCCTTCCGTTTTAACCGTTGCTTCTATTAATAAACGGTACTTGTCATTGCTTATATCCCAGTCAAATGAAAGGTTTACGCCTTTTAATAAAAGAGGGTGACACATCGGAATAATGTCAGACGTGCGTTTTGCTGCCATAATCCCTGCTACTTGTGCGACAGCAAGCACGTCGCCTTTTCCGATTTTATGTTCTACAATGGCTTCGTGAATTTCTTTGTTAACAAGTATGCTTGAACGAGCTGTTGCAACGCGTCGAGTGATAGATTTTTCGCTAATATCGACCATATTGGCACGGCCTTGGTCATTAAAATGTGTAAAAGAAGACATCGGTGTTTTCATCCTTTTTCAGTAAATTTTGTTGTATGATAGAAACAGTGAGATATGCTATGATTTTACACCATAGCGTAAAAAGTGAACAGACATAAAGGAAGTGAAGAATGTATGTTAGAAAGCAGAACACCTATTTCAATTCCTGAAGCAATTGAAAGAGTTATGACATATAAAAGAAAAGGCAGCATCGAACGCGTATCGATCACCGAAAGCTACGGGCGCTATTTAGGAGAAGATATTATTGCCGACCAAAACGTGCCTCATTTTAATAAATCGCTTTATGACGGCTTTGCGGTTCGAGCACAAGACTGCGTAGAAGTATCAAATGAACATTCTGTAGAGTTCGAAGTTGTAGGTGAAATCGGCGCTGGCTCTGTTTTTGAAGAAGAAGTAAAGCCGTTTCAAGCAGTGCGCATTATGACAGGAGCGCAAGTGCCTCATTCATGTGATGCGGTTGTGATGCTTGAAGTAACGAAGTCGTATGAAAAAGAAGGCAAAACGTATATGGCGTTAAGCAGGCCTGCTTCAAAGTGGGAACACATTGCGTTAAAAGGAGAAGAAACAAAAAAAGGAGACGTGCTCGTTTCAAAAGGAACGCGCATTAATCCGGGCGTCACGGCTTTTTTAGCTACGTTTGGCTATGCGGATGTAGCCGTGGTGAAGCAGCCGGTGGTTGGCGTGTTAACAACGGGAAGTGAACTGCTTGATGTAAACGAGCCGCTAGAGCCAGGAAAAATCCGCAACAGCAACTCTTATATGGCACTTGCGCAAATCGTAAGAAGCGGGGGAATTCCGAAATATTTAGGGAAGCTTGAAGATGATTTTGACCGCTGCTATGAAGCGGTAGAAAAAGCACTTGAAGAAGTGGATATTTTACTGACAACCGGAGGGGTATCCGTTGGTGACTATGATTATTTGCCGGCTATTTATGAAAAGCTTGGTGCCAATGTGCTGTTTAACAAAATTGCGATGCGACCGGGAAGCGTCACAACAGTCGCAGAACGAAACGGACAGCTGCTGTTTGGATTATCAGGAAACCCATCTGCTTGCTATGTCGGGTTTGAACTGTTTGTACGTCCGATTGTTCGCAGCTTTTTACATTCACCGGCGCCTCATTTACATAAAACAAAAGCGGTGTTAAACGGCCGTTTTAAAGAGCCTAATGCATTCACAAGAATGGTACGGGGAGAAATGACAGACGAAGGCGGAAGGCTCTTAGTAACGCCTGTTGGCATGGACAAGTCAGGCGCTATTTCGTCATTAGCTGCAGCAAACGCACTGATTGTTCTTCCAGGCGGAGAGCATGGATATGATAAAGGAATAGAAGTGGACGTGCTGGATCTTGAAGACGAAGGTACGAGTTCGCTTTGGGTATAAAAACAGAAGTCTGCTTATTGCTTGTCCTTCTTTTCAATAAGAATTTGAAGCAGTTCTGTAATTCGATCTAATTTGCTTTCAATGCGCACGAGTAAGTAAAAAGATAGCGCAACTGGAAAGCCTAATTCTTTAATATAACTAACCAAGTTTTCTATAATTGCATACCTCCTTCAATTAGAAGATACACTATAATATGTGATTTCTAAGTATTTGTTCACAGGGCATACGTCCATTTTTAAGACAAAAGTCCTTGAAAAATAAGAAAAAGCAGCCTCGGCATTGGCAAGCGAGGCTGCTTTTTTTGTAAGGGTTCATTTATACGTATTCGAGTATAAATGACTATTAAACTTTAACATGTTTTTGAATATAAATACTACTTTGGATGTGTTCTGACATATGAATAAAAGGTGCGCTTTTAATTCATCAATTACGTTGGTCCACCTAATCAAAAGCCAACTAAATGAAGGATGTACAAAAAGCGGCATATTCTACAAAAGTGACTCTTTCAGAACCCTTACTTCCCTAGGGCTTCTCTTTTTTGCTGTATGCCTAAGAGGGTGGTTTGTGTACACGGTCTTAATCCTGAGATAAATAAATCCAGTTGATTTCATCAAATTCTTCAATACTATAAGTTGAACCTATATTCTTTAACATTTTATTGAAGAATTTTAGGTTAACTTCATGATCATACAAATCTTCTTGAATGTATTCTTTTATAATAAAGTTTGTTAAATTTGTATTGTTAACAAAGTCTGAAAAGAACGACGTTATAAGGTCTGAATCTTTTTCGTTTAATTTTTCATCATTAATGATCGAAATCCTAAAAACGTTTAAAATCGCGTCAATATCTTCTGCATCCATATAACATAATGGATCTAGTTTTTTATCTTCTTCTGTAAATAGATTTCGAGTGTCTTCAATAACTACATAAGATATAATTCTTCCATTCCTTGATACATGGAAGATTTCTAAATCACGCAATTTTAAATTTCTATGAAGCGATATCATAAGTTCCTCCTGCTAACATGTTGATGTACGATATTTTTATAAATTAGATATTGTTAAATCTGTAGTATTCAGTTTACAGTAAAATAGTCTTGTGTGGTATTAATTAACAAATATATAAACATATACTTTGTTAAGGAGGAGTAGATAAAATGTATTATTTAGAACCAAAAGATTATGATAAGATACATAACATTTTAAAAGCGTCATTTAAGACTCCTACATTTGCTTTTTCTGTCGTTAATCACGTTATTGAAGGATCTGTGTATGTAAATGATCGTATGAGGCCAACGTCAGGATTTCTTAGAATACCTGCAGGTGACTATTATGTATTTGGTAAAGGAAATGATGGGGTGTTTAATAAATCTCTCTATCGTTACTTTGTTGAGAATGTTTATGGTAAGGAAAAACGTTTTACTGTTTTTACTCCATCGACCGACTGGGAGGCTTTTTTTGACGAGACTTTCGAACCGTACGTAAAGAAAATGATGCGTTCTAAGTATAGATTTGTTCCTTCAAAAGTTCCTTCTAAGTATAATCTTCCTGATCTTTATGAGTTAAAAGATTTTAACTCCGACGCTTTAAGAAAAAGTAAGAATTTTAATGAATCATATATAGTGGATTACTGGGGATCAGAAAGTCATTTTCTGAAAAACGGATTAGGCGTTTGTGTTATCCATAAAGAAAATATTGTCGCTGAATGTGTGTCGATCTTTCATAGTGGAACAATAGCTGAAATCGATATTGTGACTAATCCTAGCTATAGAGGACAGGGACTGGGAAAGATAGTAGGTCAAGAGTTTATAAAAAAGTGTTTAGAAAAGAACGTTATGCCTGCTTGGGATTGCGATAATAATAATGAAGCGTCAAAAGTATTAGCTAGTAAACTTGGATTTTCTAATGAAGAGAGTTACGCTCTATATGTATTAAAATGAAAAGCCCTAGAAATATGTTTTTTTTCTTTGTACCAACAACATATTTTAAGTTAACTAAGTCTAATTATGATAGGTATGTTTAAATACTGTTCTAAAGGTATGTTACAATGTAATTATAAGGAAGAAGAGGTGGATATAGGGATGTTGACGGCAGTAGTTGTAACTGTTTCAATTTTATCTTTAGCTTGGATTGTAGGGAAAAAAGAGCAGCCGAGGAAACAATGATTACAAGAAAAAGCATCTGAGGTGGTAAATATGCAAAGACAGCAAGGCATTACTGTCCTTTTATTAATGTTAGGAATGGCAGCTATTTCTTTAGGGATGGCTTTGAAAAATGTATTTGAGTACTCTCCTACGGTAGGATGGCTTCTAGGAACCGCAATATTAACAGGTAATTCTATTTATACAGGTGTACAAATTAAAAAGAAAAGTCATACATAATTAATTTCAAAAGTGCTTGGATAAACATTATCCAAGCACTTTTTTAGCTTATTACATTACAGTAACTACTCGTGTATAGGCTATATCTAAAGTACACGAATCTATTAATAAATATAATTTATATTTAAATTTCTTCTTTTTCCATTGCTCTCGCATTAATAATTCTGTGCTTATGCGTTTCTCCCCAGTCTTTCATAAGTAAAATGATTGGTTCGAGAGATCTTCCGAATTCGGTTAGGGAGTACTCTACTTTTGGGGGGATTTCTTTATAGATTTCACGGTGAACAATCCCGTCTTTTTCTAACTCTCTTAATTGAAGGTTTTGAGAGGACATAAGTGAATATAGAAGAAACGTTAGAGCTTCTCTTTTAAGTTTAATTCCATAATTATTTCTTGTTAGGTTTTAATCGTATTTGAAAAGGGTATAGTATCCTTTAGTCAAGCTGCTAGAATAATTGTCGCAAACGTTTGCAATCAATATAGATACACTGTTCTAAAAACAGCTGTCCACCCCAAAACAAAGGGAAGAACATCCAATTTTGACATGCAGGAACGCAAAGCGTAGAATCTTTCTAACAGATAAACAAATTACTATTTTAAGAGGCTTAAAATTTAGGTTGATTTTATATAAGGGAGCGTACATATTTGAAAAATCAGTTTGCTCAATTAATACAGAATAATGAAAGCGTTCATATTTACTACAATATTGACGATATGAAAAGTTACTTGGACAATCTTGTGTCTTATATTGTTTCGGGTATTGAACAGAAGAGACATACTTTAGTTATAGAAAGTGAAAGATTAATTCCATTAATTTTTGAAAAATTAGAGGGAATTCTAACTAAAGATCAATTAACCTATATACATACTATTAATAATTTTGATTATTACTGTTCAAGTGGAAGTTTTCAGCCTGCCATAATCTTTGAACACCTTTCTAGACACTTAGATCCTTTCTATAAAAACAATACATCTTTTCAAATATGGGCTCATGTAGAATGGGGACAGCAAGAAGGAATTATACCTATTCTAGAAGAGTTTGAAAATGAAGCCGATAAATTAGTAAATAAAGGCGGATTGTATTTAGTATGCGCTTATGATGAAGAGAGAGTACCAGAAGTTCTTAAGCTCGCTTTAATGAAATGCCATCCATACGTAATTTTAGAAAACAAAATTGCGCCATCCCATTTATATGTAATGACAGATGCAGTGTAATTGCTATTTTGGTTGGGATTTGCTCATAAAAACACAGGTGAATAGAGAACAAATAAAGAGCCTTATACTTTAAGGCTCTTTATTTGTTGTTTTCTAAAGTTATTATGCTAGCTGAAATTGCATTTTGAATAGCTTGTTTACGTTTGTAGGAACTTATGAACAGAAGAAAAAAGCCTGCATAACTGTGCATGAAATGTCGGATAGGTCTATTCAAATCCTGCTATTCTGATAATAAGGGAGGTCATATAAATGGATTTGCTTAGAAATATGAATAGAGCTTTAGACTATATTGAGGAGAATTTAACCAATGATATCGATTTTAGAGAAGTAGCAAGACTGGCTCTTTGCTCTGAGTATCACTTTAAAAGAATGTTTTCTTTTCTTGCAGGTATTACTTTATCAGAATATATTCGTCGAAGACGACTTACACTTGCAGCATTTGAACTTAAAGATAGTAACATCAAAGTCATTGATGTTGCGATCAAGTACAATTACAGCTCACCAGATTCGTTTACAAGAGCTTTTCAAAATTTGCATGGTATAACTCCTTCCGAAGCTAAAAAGAGCGGCAGTTCACTTAAAGCATTTCCAAAAATGACCTTTCAGTTATCAATTAAAGGGGGAAATGAGATGAATTATAGCATTGAAAAAAAAGAGGCCTTTCATATAGTCGGTATTAAAGAAAGAGTTCCAATAATCTTTCATGGAGTCAATCCAAAGATTGCTGCTATGTGGGAAAGCTTGAACGATGAAACAATACGTGAATTAAAAGAACTTTCTAATGTTACACCACTGGGTTTGCTTAGTGCATCTGTGAACTTTTCTGAAGGGAGAATGGAGGAAAAAGGGCAGCTGGACCATTATATCGGTGTAGCCACAACTAAGGATTGTCCCGATCATTTAGTACAACTTGAAGTGCCAGCTGGAACATGGGCTGTATTCGAAGCAGTCGGACCATTTCCTGACACATTACAAGATGTATGGGGACGAATTTATTCAGAATGGTTTCCATCCTCAACTTATGAACAAGTGGAAGGACCGGAAATCTTATGGAATGAACATAAAAATGTAACGTCGCCAACCTTTAAAAGTGAAATATGGATACCCGTGTTAAAAAAGTAATGATGACTCCGTAATGGAGAGAAAAGGTAGATCGCAAATGTGATCTACCTTTTCTCTTTTATAGCTTTCTATAAAATACATTACGTTGACTAAATCTGTACAACCCTTACATAAAAAGCTCCCTATTTCCGTAGGGAGCTTTTCTGCTAGGAGAATTATTTCTCACATAGTCGATACGTTGCGGTATCTTGAGTAGTTTAAGCAAAAAGTGGAATATTATTCGCTTTTTAACTTACAGCTTTTAATTTTAATCTTGCTTTAGAGTTTAAGCTCCATAAACTAAGTAATACGGTCATTAACCCAAGTATGACGCTAGACCAAAGCACCCCGTCTGTTAATGAATAAATAAAGGGAAAAAGAATAAACCATAATCCGGTAATGAGTGAAATCCAATTTTGCCATGAATTCCATCCGGGTTTAGTAACTTCCCAAAAAGACATAATCACTTGAAGGGTTCCAAATACAATACTTGCTGACGTAGCCCCTGCATTATATGAAAACCCAAGCATCCACGGGGCCATAACAAACCAAATACCAATTACGGCGTTAATAATACCTCTTGTTTTCACAATTATCCCTCCTCGATGTATGACACTCTGTATGATGTCATACTTAAACTATATGTTTGGAAGTAACGTGTGTTGAGTATTCATCAACGCCTGTTGAGATTTTTTCAACTTTTCATGTAGGAACAAGCACTTCTGTTGATGAGTTCTCATAAGATGTTTCAAAATCAAGTATAAGAAAGAGAGTGAAAACAAATGTACTATTGTGTTAATTGCTGCAGATTGCAAAATGAACATCTTATTAAGAGTAAGTTATTTGAAAATGGAGTCTATATAGATCCATTTGTAGGAGAGAAAATCCCTTTAGGTATGTGTGCACATAGATGCAACCATGAGTCATGCGAGCCATGTAAAAAAGAAAAAATTATTAAAAAGATTGTGCCAAAGGAATTATCTAAATTAAAGAAGGCAATAGAGTATTTACCTGCTCATCGTCATGGTTCAGAAAAAGTTCCATTTTCACAATAAATAGCGGAATGCCGCGTTCAGTTCCCTTAATAAAACTCAGTTTTTATTCCGTAAGTTGATTCATCACTAGTTGTACAGCTATTGCATCGTCTAAATAACCGATTGGAAAGACGTAGTCTGGAATAATATCGGTAGGCAAAATAAAATACAATAGCGCACTTCCCAATATAGAGCGCTTGGCGGCTGAGGTTTCTTCGCTACAATATTCAAGATACATTTGCTTTAATTGGTCGATGAAAGTACCAACGCTTCCTACTTGCTCTATTTTGGATTGAAAGTTATTTATGATCATGCTGTGTCCTTCGTCTGTCTGTGCATATTGCTTATATTTTGTTAGTTCTTGTTTTACACGTTCAATCGTAAAGTTGGTATCTGCTATATTAAAAGATTTAAGTATTTCTTGAATTTTATCGATGGAGTAATGAATGCCTGTTTCTAGTTCATTTTCTGTATGGTTTGAAGCAGCTTCAGCAGGATCAATCAATGCTTCAAGAGGCGTATTTAAATAGTGTGCAAATTGCTTTAAATGATGTAGATTTGCTTGCTGCTTTCCATTTATAATCCGTGAAATAGTTGCCGTATCAATCCCCGTAAGTGAGCTTAGTTTCCGCATAGATAAAGCATTTTCCTTTAATAAAGACCGTAATAACAGACCAAGGCTTTGTTCATTTTGGATGTTAGACATTGCGATTCACCTCTTTATATTTTTCAACGCGCAGTAATCATTTTATTGAAGGTTTATCAACAATATATGCAACAAGTAAGCAAATTTCCTCAATATTATCATCAAAAGGAGAATACAAAATGGAATGGTTATTCATTTTAGGTTTTGCCCTATCATCAAGTATAGATAACTTTGGTGTAGGAATATCTTATGGAGTACGAAAAATCAGGATCAAATGGCTTTCGAATTTACTAATAGCAGCTATTTGTTTCCTCTTTAGCATGGTGGGAATTATGTTTGGCAGGTGGATTTCAACAATCTTACCGGGAGTGTTCCATGTTATTGTAGCCGTCGTATTATTAACGCTAATTGGAATTCGAATTATTTTATTAGTTGGTTCCCAAAAAAATAATGGAATTGATGAACTAGATAGTAGTGGTCAAGAAAACGTACGATATATTGGCTGGGTTGAAAGCAGTGTGCTAGGTGTTGCACTTTCAGCCAATGCACTTACAAACGGTCTAGGAGCGGGTTTACTTGGTTTATCACCTTTAGCTATTTCGCTTACATCAGCATTTGGTAGTTTTATAACGGTATGGATAGGAGTAATGGTGGGGCAAAAAGCAGCAGATGTTCAAATTGGGAAGTTTACATTAGGTCAATTTGGAACGTTAATCAGCGGGATTACGATTTTAATTGTAGCTTTTACTCAAATATTCTAAAAGAAGAGACGCCATTTAAAGCAAGTGGCGTCTCTTCCATATGTTTTAAGTTAGTACATTATGTTGATCAAGTTCGTATATCGTGTTCATCCACTAACCTATGATAAAATGGAAATATAATCAATATATTCTTTATATTAGGGGGGAGGGACATATTGATCAACTCACAAATGCTGCAGTGTATTTACTTACTCAATATTTAAATAATAAAGCGTAATATATATTAGGAGATTTTACGTTAAAACAAACGCATAATTAGTGGAAGTTTGGATAAGGGAGGGAACGCTTATCATCAGTTGGTTTCGCCACTTGCCACAAATAAGCATAGACTTTTCTGAATGGACGCCTTTTATCCAGAATACGTGGTATCGAAAACACTATATGAAGTTTGTATATTTACTTCAAATTATTATTCTATTGATACCTTATTTCTTTGGAGCAGACTTTACTCACATCAATCTCTTTTATCTTATTATAATGGGTATGATTGTCTTTGCTATTCATGAATGTCTGCACGTTTTAGTCGTATATAAAAAAGGTGATGTGAGCTTGACATTTAGCGGAATATTTTTCTGGCTCAATACAAATGCAACTCTATCTAAAACGAGATATTGGATCTTTATGAGCTTGCCTTTTCTTGTATTATCGATAGTTCCTGCTATTACGTCGTTCTATGTATCAGGAAATATTAGATCCATCCTATTATTTGTATGTTGGATAAATACATTCATTTCTGGCTCAGATATCTATAACTCATTTTTAATTGCGATTAAACCGAAGAACTCGTTTTTTTGCAGAGGTTATTATCACGTAAAATAGTAGTGTAGTAGATTGGTTTATTTGTATTCACATCTAGAAAAGGAGCACCTGTAGTAATTAGGTGCTTTTTTTGTGCTGATAAAACGAGCCGGTATTCCAAGATAAAAGTAAGGATTGTAGTGTTTACTGTAATAGGTAAACTAGACGATGTTTTCTAAAGGTACTGTCTTTGGAGTTACTAATACCATAAAGTAATTCAATAATTTTGTAAAAGGTGTTTGACATTATGAAATTTTTACCATAAACTATATATGTAAAAGATGTTTTACATGTTGGTGTAGAGGGATATAAATGCACCACCGAATGAAAGAACCTTAGGAAACCAAAGAAATTATCCTCGGAGGGGTTAGTGAATGCGTGCTAAGTTTCTAAGCAAATGATTAATACTGTTGAAATTATTAAGTATGATTCAAGTTAGTTCTAGCGTTTCTAGTAGTACAGAATTTTAATGTAAGTGATGACGAATTATTTTTGTATAGAAGCAGGAGGGATTTATGGTGAATAAGGAGAGAAGAAACAATGTAGTTGGAGGTATTATATTAGGTATTATTACTTTAGGGCTGCTTACTTTATACATAACGGATTTTATAAATGACAAGAAATTAAATCTAAATAGTATTCTAGGAATTGTCCTTTTATTAATTGCCTGGTTGCAATTTAGTACATGGGGATCTGATAAAAAAGTACAAAAAGATGAAATGGGAAAGAAAATTGCTGCTATCAGTGCAAAGACAAGCTATCATATCCTAACAATAGCTCTTTTTGTTCTTTGGGTACTAGATCGAATTATTTTCGTCAGAAGAAATGATTTTGGCAACATATCTTTATTTGCAGCGATATGTCTTTCTTTAATTATTTTTCCGATTGTCCAATTCTTTTCGGCAAGGCGATATAGAT
This sequence comes from Priestia sp. 3CA3, assembly GCF_056836725.1. Taxonomy (NCBI): domain Bacteria; kingdom Bacillati; phylum Bacillota; class Bacilli; order Caryophanales; family Bacillaceae; genus Priestia; species Priestia sp. 3CA3. The sequence goes on along the minus strand of NZ_JBXENJ010000010.1, from coordinate 4,155 downwards.
AAAAATCAAAAAGTTTAGAACCACTGTGGTTCTAAACTTTTTGATTTTTATAAGAAGCTAGAAGGATGTACACTATTTATTTACTAAAAAAATTCTTTTTTACTCTAAATTTCAACAAGGTAGAGCAGATTCCAAACGGCACTGAACAACTAAGAGAAAAAAAGAGGAATGGTTTAAATAAACTCAAGTTTATAAAAAACTTACGATCATCTATTGAGATAAGTAGTGAAATAAGTACGGAGCTAATGAATGCAGTTATAACACCGAACACAACATACCATACTAGCTCAACTATATATTTATGCCTCGTTTGATTCTTTACAATAGCATCGATTATGAAAGAAGAAGGAATTCCTAATACAATTACAAATGGTGCAATATACATAAATCCAAACATTATTTGGTCTAGAAAATGGTTTAAGCTCATTTGCTCGTAACCATCAGAAAAAGATAGTCCAGAAAGAACTAAGCTACCGCACAAGGTAGAAATCAAAAACGATATAACTTTTTTCATGATCCTATAATCTCCCCGCTCATCAATAAGCCTATTTTAACATTTAAAAGTAAAATAAGTATAATTATGTTAAAATATAACTATATTTATTTTTTTGGTGGTGAAATAGATGGATAATCGAAGCTTGGGATTATTTTTGGTCGGTATAGGAACAGTCTTTCTGATTTTAGCTTTAACATTACATATAGCTGGATTATTATATGGTGTTATTTTAGGAAGCAGCATATTATTAAATGTTTCAGGGGCAGGTATACTTATGAAGTTTATAGCTGATGAAAAACTGGCTAATTTGTAGAGATCTTATAAAGTAAGATCTCTTTGTTATGAATCTTACGCTAGAATGTATTTATTAGAAATGTTTGGGGGGTATCCTGTTTTGGAAATGAACTTTTTTTGGTTAGCGTTAGGATTAGCTGCCCTTGGTTATTTTATAGGCGATGGTTTAAAAAATTTTAGTAAACCTCAAAGGAAATCAAAATATCCTTATTTGATTAAAGAAAAAGATCTGCACTATCACTTTCATTTGAGTAAGGGTGAAATTGAAGAACTGTTAACTAAATATCCTGGAGCTCCAAAAATAGAGCTGAAAGGGACTACATATTATCCGTATCATCAATTCGTTGACTGGCTGTCGTCTAATGAAATTTATAAGGTGTAAAGGAGGAGAAGCATTTAGTCTTTAAAGGCTAGATGCTTCTTTTTTTGAGGATTGGATTTTAATGCCATCGTCACTAGAAATAAACGTATGTCATCGTTAGCTAGGTTATCTTTGCCTGGAATCGTTGTGGTATATTACATAAACCTTCAATTTTAGGTAATAATATTTACGAAAATACAGTTTGAGGAGACAATTCATGCGTAAGTATAAAAGAAAATTGATCATTTCTTTAAGCGTGCTAATCTTTCCATGGTTAACTGCGCCTTTTATAGGAACAAAATCATTTGTCCGCTTTTTGCCTGTAGCTACTTTCGCTAACTTATTCATCATTGTGTTTACCGTCATTGCTAATCAGAAAAAATGGTTTAGAAACAACAATCCTTTATTTCCTAAAGCACCTATAGATTTTACTTATATTTTAGGTCCGCACTTAATAGGAACGCTTTGGATATTTAAGCTAACGTACGGCTCTTTTCTAAAATACATACTTGCCAATACGGTGTTAGACTGGTTTAATATTTTCCCTTTTGGCGGCGCTTTGAAAAAAGTGGGCATATTTAAAATGAAAAAGATGTCGCCAAGCATGTACTGGGGAATGACTACGGTTTTAGCCGTTGTGTTATATGGATATCAGTACATCGTGGAAAAAGTAATTGGGCAAACCAATGATTCTCAGTCAAGATTACAAGTGCTTAAAGCAAATAAAGGAAAAAGGGTCTTCTAATCGCTGAAGATCCTTTTTCTTTTATTTTTAACACTTCATCTGGTTGTTTTATTCTGAATATTTAAATTTATTTTCGAGTAAAGTGCTATACTAGATAGTAATAAAAATAGAAAGAGAGGAAGAAATATGTTTAATCAATATCCGATTGGGAAATTTACTGTGAAAGAAAATATTCAGAAAGAAGATATTCAAGGTTGGATTCATGACATTGGAGATGCCCCAAAGCAATTAGCTGATGCTGTAGAAGGACTGACAAAAGAACAATTAGCCACGCCTTATCGAGAAGGCGGCTGGACATTAAGTCAAGTTGTCCATCATTTAGCTGACTCTCATATGAATGCTTATACCCGTTTTAAATTAGGGTTAACAGAGCAAGAGCCTACTATTAAAGCATATGATGAAGTGGCTTGGTCGAATCTTCCTGATAATGAGTTACCCATAGAAGTTTCTCTCCAACTTTTTTCAGCTTTACATAAGCGTCTTCATAAATTGTTAAACTCACTTAATGAAAAAGATTTGAAGAAAACGATCAACCATCCTGAAAACGGGGAAGTGACGATTGAGCAATTGATAGCTACTTATGCGTGGCATGGAAAGCATCATGTTGCTCATATTACGACATTAAGAAATCAAAAAGGATGGTAAAAAGGCATTTAACATATGTTAGAACTAAAAAAGCTCTTTTTAAAAGCTTTTTTGGTTCTAATAACATGACATTATGTTAATTAAAAAATATACAGCTTAAAAACAGACAAACTCCCTCAATGCGTTAAGGAAGTTATTTCCAAAATTGCATAGTGATTCATTCATCCTGTATCTTGCTGGGTGATGACTTATTTTTATAAGCCATCCGATTTGACTTTCGAAACACCTAAGGCAAGGTTTTCCCACAAAGTTTGTTCAACCACTCCGGCGTCCACCGTATGACAATCAACAATGAGTATGACTTCCGAATGTTTGCCGCGTAAAAGCCGTTGATTTTTCCTGACTACTTTAAACATAAATAGTTTAATTCCTAGTCCTAAGATAAATCCGATAAAAGCACTAATTAGCCCCCAGTAGATGGGTCCCCAACTTAGTTTAAAGCCAATGCTTGCACCAATGACTGAAAAGGCTGTGGCTAGAGTCATTCCTAAATCAATAAGAGAAACTCCATCGGCTCGATGAAGGCTATCAAAAATCCGGCGATCTTCCGTTCGATTATTGAGAGGAACAATAAATATATCTTCTTTCTTTATCCCTTTTCTTTCTAGCTCTGAAACAGCTAATTCTATGTAACTGGAGTATTCAAATGTAGAAAAGACCTGCATATTTTCACTCCACCTTTTTTCCTTTCGCAATACAAAAGCTTGGATGTTGATACGTTTTCTCGAAGAAATTTTTTTGCTCTCTTTCCACAAGTTTATTGTTCTCAACAGTATTCATGTAGGAATCAAAAGTAGCAAAACCATATAGGGAAGGGAAAAATAACAACCATTCTTTATTTAAAACGGAAGTAGCCTGTTTTATTTCTCCTAAAAATAGAAGAGAAATCCCTTCAAGCAGGTGAGAATAATAAAAGAAAACAACCGCCCAGACAATAACAAAGAAAGCACCAATGATCCGATGAATATAGAGTTGTCCTAGACCTGGCATCAGTAAGGACCAGACAACCGACAAGATGGGATTCCGTTTATCTAAATAGTTTATTTCCATCGCTCCTATACTAAAGGAGTTGAACCGATGATTTTCTCTTTCAGCTAACACGTATATTTTATTTAAATCAACGGTTGTTCGGTAACTATCCCATATAGCAAAAATATAAACGGGAATATAAATAAGAAGCCATCTTGTATTAAGCACGTCTTTGGCCATATCAATGTTTCCTTGAAAAGAATAAATCATTGCTAAATTTACATGAGATTTAAGGTTTATGACGACCTCCCATATAAATAACACAAAGCCGCGAAGGTATTTAGACAGTAGCAAGTGTCCAAACCCAGGAAAAGCTGCTGACCACCAAGCAACAATATAGGGGTTTCTTAAATGAATTTGAGTCGTTCCAAATATACTAACATGAGCAATATAGCGTCTTGCAGTATTGTCATTTTTATAATTATTCATATACGATCTCCTATGATTGGAAGAAAATACACTTTTATACCTATCATTCATATTTAATATGGTCTTGTTTACTTATTTTATGCAATATCCATTGATATACACTTAATCTTTGTCAAAATGGAGAACTCGTTGATAAGAAAAAGCTCTTTATTTTTC
>NZ_JBXENJ010000009.1:0-139586 GCF_056836725.1 Priestia sp. 3CA3 | reverse complement strand
AGCTCTTTAGCGCCAATGGTAGTTGGGACTTTGTCCCTGTGAGAGTAGGACGTTGCCAGGCATTTTTATTATCGCGGGGTGGAGCAGTTCGGTAGCTCGTCGGGCTCATAACCCGAAGGTCGCAGGTTCAAATCCTGTCCCCGCAACCAAATTATCTTTTATACATACTTGAATATATTATTACTATCCTTAGGCATAGCCTAAGGATTTTTTGTTTGGCTATATTTATAAACACTTGTTTAGGTTATGATATAAGATAGTGATGCAGATTAATCAGGAGGTTTTTTATGTTACAAAGTAATATTCAAACTTATATTGAAAAAGAAATGAACGTTCAAGGTCAATCTTTATCTCTATATCAAGAAGAAAAGGAATATGCGTTGCAAAAAGAGTTGGTGCCGCAAAACCTGATGATAGAAGAAAAAGAGGCATCTTCACGTTTTAAAGATTCTTATATCGAAAGAGTAGATAAAGAAACGGACGAGCTGATCGCAGAAGAATCTCCTCTTTCGTTTTTAGATACTCCTCTTTCTTACTTGAAAGAACACAGAAGTGAATTTCTATATGTAGAATCAAAATGGTTTGAATTTATTAAGCTTGATGGATGTTCTTTTGAAGTGGATGATGTGTTTGGCACATATAAAGTATTAACGGGGTTACATATGCAAAAAAAATTCGGTTCTGTACTAAAACAATTTTTTGCTAAAGAGCTTAATGAAAGCCCAACAAGCGTCCAGCTTTTATTTAATGATAAAGATGGATTATGGGATGTGAATATTGAGTTAGATGCTATAAAAGAGTTTGATGAAAAAATGTCAATAGGTGAAGCTCTTGTTCTTACATATCGCTTTTTCTTTCATCTAGTGGAGTATGTAGAGAACGAAAAAGCTTAAAAATGATGATTACTTTTACTATAAAGATGCTGGGACAAAAGCAGTTTAGTTAACGTTGAACACGAACTATCTATCAAAAATAGATAGTTCGTGTTTTTTAATGGTCATGGTGAACGTAGGTTTCAGTAGGAGGTGCTTCTAGCTGTTGGTTGGAGGGCAAGGCTCCATCGCCCGCTCGCGGAAAGCGAAGCCTTGCACGTAAAGCAACAGCGGCGGAACAAGCATCCCAGATTATTTATCCGGGTTGTTCGTCTTTAGATTGCATTCATTTCGTTATGGCCCAATCTCTTTTTTGATAGGTGATACATAATGAATGTTAAGTGAAGCTGGAAATATATTTACATCTCTATGTTTTTATGGAATGATAAAGAGTATCTTTACATATATGACTGATATGGGTGAAGAACAACTATCAGGAATCTTTCTAGTTTTTTGAGAAAGCAGCCTGCATATTAGCTGTTAATAGGACTCCGAGCAAGAAAGCTTCCGTAGGATGAAGTATAATATATACATACAGGAACTATTTTTAACTCTATAAAAAATGTCTGCTGACGTATGGGATTATAAATAAAGAGGGGATGTTCATGTTATTAAGAAAAATAAAGTCTGAAGAATTGGCAGAAGTCTATCAAATGGGATATGCGGCATGGCCTAAAGGCAGGACGTACAAAGAGTATGTTAGAGATAATCAAAAAGAAGAAACATATGGAATTCGGTATGTATATGTAAATGAAGAGAATCAAATTATTGGTTCATTTATTTTGCTTCTTTTACAAACTCCTCGATTAAAGTTTGCTTTGCATGGTATTGGGTCCGTTGTTGTTCATCAGCTTTATCAACGAATGGGGTATGGCCGAGATATGCTTGAAGACTTTTTTAAAAAGATGAAGATAGAGAAGCGCAGCGCTATTTTTATGCTTTATAGCGATATTCTTCCTGAATATTATCATCAGTTTGGGTTTAAGGAGCTCCCTTCTCATTTACAGCGTTATCCTCAATCCATTGCTATGGTAAATTGCAGCGAGTCACAATATGAATACTTAAGTAAGCAATCCATAGAAGACATACCGGGCTATTTTTAAAAGGTATGTCTTTTTTATAGTATTTATCGACACAATCGTTTACAATTTTATGTAAGCGTTTTCTTTATTTGGAGATGAATGATTTTATTTGTCCTCATAACTGTAGGCAAATCGTGCAGTCAATATAAATTTTATTACATAAAACCTTGCTATCATCTTACTAGTAACTCTTATTCATTTCCATACCATACCGATATGTACGTTTGCTGCTAAGTATAACCATATCAATATAAGGAGGAAGCAGGAAGATGAAACGATTATTTATAGCAGGGATGATTTTTATGCTTTTTTTATCTTTAGGTGCTGTATCTTCTTCAGCCGCAGGAAGTTTTACCTCTAAAACATATAACGGAAGAACATACAAACTGTACGTACCTAGCAGTTATCAGGGAGGTGCTGCCTTACCTCTAGTAGTTATGCTACATGGCTGTACTCAAGACCCTGATCAATTTGCAGCAGGAACACAAATGAATGCACTGGCAGAAACAGAGAAGTTCTTTGTCCTCTATCCAGAACAGCCCTCTTCTGCTAATTCAAATAAGTGTTGGAACTGGTTTGATACTGCTCATCAATCAAGGGGAAGCGGTGAACCAGCGTTAATTGCTGGAATGGTTAATCAAATAAAAAGCAGTTATTCAATAGATGCCGACCAAGTCTTTGTTGGAGGGCTATCTGCTGGTGCAGCTATGAGTGTTATTATGGGAGCTACTTATCCAGACATATTTGCGGCTATCAGCGTTGGGGCGGGCTTAGAATATAAAGCAGCCACTAGTGTAACAGGTGCTTATACAGCAATGAGCAGTGGAGGTCCTAATCCTATCCAACAAGGAGATTTAGCCTATTCAGCCATGGGAGAGCATAAGCGAGTGGTTCCGGTTATTTTGTTTCATGGGACAGCTGACTACACTGTTGCGCCTATAAATGCGCATCAAATACTATCGCAATGGGCTCAAACAAATGATAGAGCGTCTGATGGACTGGATAATAACAATATTGATGATACGGCAGATCAAACTTTACCAGGTACAGTATCTGGTGGAAGAAGCTATACGCAATATATTTACAAAGATACAGCAGGAAAAACAGTAATGGAAAAGTACATGATAGAAGGAATGGGGCATGCTTGGTCAGGGGGAAGTACATCCGGTTCTTATACAGATCCTAAAGGGCCAAATGCAACTAAATTAAGTTGGAACTTTTTTAAAAATCATCCGAAGAATGGTGACGCTCCTAATCCAGGAGATATATCCCCGCCGGTTACAGCTGCTTCACCAGCGGGAGGAACGTATGGAAGTTCTGTTTCTGTCACATTATCACCCAATGAACCTGCCACCACTTACTATACATTAGATGGAAGTACACCAACTGTTAATTCTCTAAAGTATTCTGAGCCTATTAGCATCAACTCTAGCAAAACAATAAAATTTTTTAGTGTAGACGCTGCGGGTAATCAAGAGGGAGTAAAGACGGAAGTTTATCAAATTTCTGGAACTTCAGAGAAATCCTCAGTATTTTCTTCGCTTGCTGCTGAAGATGGATTTATCGGAAATTTATCAGCTGACGGTATGAGTAGTTCTATTCATAAAATTGGGGATAAGGGAATGTACAATACCGACACATACCGAACCATTTTATCTTTTAATACAAGCTCTTTACCTGATGATGCAAGTATTACGGATGTATCTTTGAAAATTTATCGCAAATCTTCAACTGGTAATATTTCATCTTTGAAAGGCGATATTAAAAGCGGTGTATTTGGAACTAGCAGTGCTTTAGAACAAATAGATTACCAGGCCTCACCATCTATTTCAGCGGCCTTCCAAATGTCAGTGCCTTCACTCGATAATGGATATACAACTATTCAACTTCCTTCCTCACTTTTGGGATATATGAATAGGAACGGCAAAACTCAGTTTCGCTTGTCAAGCTCAGGTTCAGCGGACTTTTTAAGTGACGTAGTTGAAATTTATGGGGGCGACAATCCTGCATATGCTCCAACTTTAACTGTTTCATATAAGTAAAAAAACCTTCTAAAAGCAGTTAGCTTTTAGAAGGTTTTTTTTGCTGATAAGTTACTTTTATCACCGAATACAACTCCAACTTTTTATAGAGTTTTCTTCAAATTTTGACATGATTTTGATGAAATTTAATCATTATTCAAAAATGAATTGTCAGAAATATTACAAGAAAATGTTTAAAATTAATTAAATCCGTAATAAAAGTAAAATATTCCTGTAATGGAAGTGAAATGAACAGGTGGTATCATTCAGTCATTGAGTAAATAAGGAGGTATTCGGAAAATGAAGAAATTTGTATTTACTCTAGGGACAACGGCAATTCTTTCAGCAGGATTTGTAGGTGCAGCATCTGCCTCTACAAGCGGAACGTATGAAGTACAAAAAGGTGACACTTTATGGAAAATCGCTCAAAATCATAATGTGAGCGTAGACGAGCTAAAAGATGCTAATAACTTAACATCAACACTAATTTATCCAAATCAGACACTAAACTTATCTAGCATAAAAGAAATCGTACATACTGTAAAACGTGGTGACACTTTGTGGTCAATCGGTCAACATTATGGCGTAACAGTAGAAGAAATTAAAGAATGGAACGGTTTAACATCAGACTTAGTTTTCCCTGGAGAACAATTTAAAATTAAAGCGGCACAAGCAGCTCAATCTCAAACAGCTAGTGCGCCAGTAGCAAAGGCAGCTCCACAAGTGCAGCAGTCTCAAACGGCACAAGCTCAGCAAGAACAAGCAGCCCAAGAACAAACACAAAAAGAACAAGAGCAAGCTCAAGTAGCAGCACAAGAGCAAGCACAAAAAGAACAAGAGCAAGCTCAAGTAGCAGCACAAGAGCAAGCACAAAAAGAACAGGAGCAAGCTCAAGTAGCAGCACAAGAGCAAGCACAAAAAGAACAAGAGCAAGCTCAAGTAGCAGCACAAGAGCAAGCACAAAAAGAACAAGAGCAAGCTCAAGTAGCAGCACAAGAACAAGCACAAAAAGAACAAGAGCAAGCTCAAGCAGCAGCACAAGCACAGGCAGCCCAAGAACAAGCACAAAAAGAACAAGAGCAAGCTCAAGCAGCAGCACAAGCACAGGCAGCCCAAGAGCAGGCACAAAAAGAACAAGAGCAAGCTCAAGCAGCAGCACAAGAGCAGGCACAAAAAGAACAAGCAGCTCAACAGCAACAACAACAAGCTCAGCAACAACAGCAACAGCAGTCTCAACAGCAAGCTAGCGGCAAGTCTATGACTGTTGAAGCAACAGCTTATACAGCTAACTGTGCTGGATGCAGTGGTACGACAGCTACTGGAGTAAATTTAAAATCAAATCCAAATCAACGAGTAATTGCGGTTGATCCTAGCGTTATTCCATTAGGTTCAAAAGTATACGTTGAAGGTTATGGTCAAGCTGTAGCGGCAGATACGGGTGGCGCAATTAAAGGAAATCGAATTGACGTATTCGTTTCTTCAGATAGTGCTGCACAAGACTGGGGCAGAAGATCAGTTAAAATTACAGTTATCGACTAATACTAGTCTTATAGAATAGAAGTAAGAAGAGATGTCTTTTAGAAGACATCTCTTTTTTTATGCTTAAAATAAACGTTTGAAAAAAATAGGTCGGGGCATACTGAAATTTATAGTAGGAATTAGTTTGTTATATTAGTAATTATTTCTTAATTTATATACAATGTTTGAGTGTCTTAAAAAGCTTAAATTATGTCAGGAGTATAGAAATATGAAATTTTATAAAAAAATAGCATTACTAATAGTGCTGGGTGTGATCGCAGGATTCTCGTATCTAGGCTATCAGGGATTATTTCGGCACGACGATCATTTGAACACGTCTGATCATAATCCTTTATCTTCTTCTAAACAGAAGCAAAATAGCATAGAAGTTGTTGGGAACCCCGAATCCATTGCCGTGCTAGTAAATAAACAAAATCTTCTTCCTGATCACTATGAACCCGCTGACCTTGTATACCCGGACGTTCGGTTTATATTTAAAGAAAAAATTGAAAAGCGACAAATGCGTACAGAAGCAGCAAAAGCGTTAGAAAGAATGTTTTCAGCTGCTGAACGAGAAGGGATTTACCTAGCCGGTGTTTCCGCTTATCGTTCTCAAATTCGCCAGGAATCTCTTTATCAAGCGTACATAAAGCAAGATGGAGAAGCGGCAGCCAGTCATTATAGCGCCCATCCAGGCAGCAGTGAGCATCAGACTGGTTTAAGTATAGATGTATCAAGCAGCACAGGTAAGTGTGCGGCTCAAGATTGTTTTAAAGATACTCCTGAAGCCAAATGGATTGAAAGAAATTCATATAAATATGGATACATTGTTCGCTATCCAGAGGGAAAGCAGCAGATTACAGGTTATAAATATGAGCCGTGGCATATACGATTTGTCGGAAAAGAACTCGCCTCTAAAGTGTATAAAAAAGGAATTACGTTAGAAGAATATTATAATGACTACATGCAAGTTGATAATCCAGTTCAATAAAAAAGAAGAGTTATATAAACTCTTCTTTTTTTGTATTGCTGGAATATACCCTTACTTTAAAAGTTGGAACGAGGGAAAGATGTAGAGATGAACCACGGGATGCTATATCCTATGCCTTACTAGTAAAAGAGTTAACGCTTATAAATTAGAATGAATTTTGTGATAAAGAATACTCATGTTCGTTTTCATTTCCCTTCACATATTCTACAAAAAAGGGAGGTGAAAGAAAATGAGTTTTTACGGAGGTTATGGTTATGGTTATGGATACGGAGCAGGTCACGGAAGTAGCTTTGCGTTAATCGTTGTGCTATTTATTTTACTAATCATCATCGGTGCTTCATGGGCAGGGCACTATTAATAAGGTGTCCATAAATAAACTCCCTTGAAATAATTCAAGGGAGTTATCTATTTTTATCTATAACTAGGTAACTGTAAGTACGAAGTGCTTACATATCCTTTAAAGCCGTTGTATTCTACAAAAGCCCAATCAAATGAAAGCTTGTTATCTTTTGAGTAGCCCCAAGCTAAGAAGCTGACGCTTTTTCCTTTAGGAACAGTTGTTACAACTTTGTTGCTTGTGCTAGGCCCTGTGCGTAAATTAAGGTTAGCAGCTGTATGAACAGTAGTAGGGACTTTCATTAAATAGGAAGTACTGATATATCCGGTGCCGCCAATTATTTTAATGGCAGCCCAGTCTGCATTTACAAACTTGACTACTTCAATTTGATCTTTTTTTCTTAATGTATCAAGAATTTTTCCCTGAGTGCTAGGTTTTAAACGTATATTGAGTACGTTTGCTGTCACTTCATATACGCTGAACGGTGCGTTTATTTTTTCTGCTGCACTTGCTGTTTGCTCGTGAGTGAATGGCAGTGTTCCAGATAGAGATGAAAAAGTAAAGCCAGCTGCTAATGCAAAAACCGATATAGATTTTGTAATTGTCTTCATGCGAATATCCAACTCCTTAGTGAAATAGGTTATATCTTTTTCTATAACACTAAGAATAAAGAATACTTGTTTCTAAATTGTTACCAACATGCATCCTAGTTGTAAATTTACGAAAGGTCTGTAAAAAGGTTTATTTCACAGACCTTTTAATAGCGCTATTGTTACTCACCCTCGCGATCTTCCGTTGATTTATGAAAAGAAAAATATACAAAAATTGATAATACTGTCCCATAAATGCTCCACAAAGCTAAAGCAAAAATAAATTCTTTCTGCAGGCAATAAATAATGGTTAAAGCAACTAGTGCAATAAAACTTATTAAAATGGTCTTTTTCATAAGCACCCCGCCTATTTAGTTTAATTACTCTATACGCTTTTGATCGTGCTTTACCCTATAATTATTCGGTCATTGCGCTAAAGATGAAAGGAAAAAGTTAAACAAAGCCGAACTTATAATAAAAAGAGAGATGCAGGAGGATACGTATGTTAAAACAACATGTACTAGAAGATATACAAAAGCTACAGTCTATTTGCCAACAAGAAGAAAAAATAGAGCTGAAGCTGAATTTTGACATGTTACGAAGTCGAAAACAAAATGAAGTTAACGATTTTTTTTATTATGAAAATAATCAGCTTGTTGGATTTATTGGTCTTTATGGGTTTGGGAATACAGTAGAAATATGTGGAATGGTCGATCCTAGCTATCGCCGAAAAAAGATTTTTTCAAAGCTGTTTTCTCAAGCTTTACATATGTGTAAGAAGCGTGAGTATACAGAGATTTTATTAAATGCTCCTGGCGATTCGATTTCAGGCAGGGAGTTCTTAAAGAAGATTCCATGTTCATTTACTTTTTCGGAATATCAAATGAAGTGGGCGAAAAAAGAATTAGAAGATGATAATCCCTTTGTTACGCTTCGCTCTTCCCAGTCAGATACCGATATGAAAATGGAAATGCAAGTTGATGTGGAATGCTTTGGTATGTCTTTAACAGAAGCAGCTGCTTATTATGAACAAACGAAAACGGAAGAACAGCAAAATCATTTTATCGTAGAGTACAATAGTCAAGCGGTTGGAAAGTTAAGGGTATCTTATGATAAAAGCGAAGCATGGATTTATGGATTTGGTATTTTACCTTCCTATCAAAAATTAGGAATAGGAAAGGCTGCTTTAAAACAAGTCGTTTTACAGCAGCATCAGCTAGGATATGATGTATTTCTTGAGGTTGAAGCAAAAAACAAACGCGCTTTGCAACTTTACGAAACATGCGGCTTCGATTCATATCACGTGCAGGATTATTACGTATACAGCTTGTAGATAAAAAACACGGAAATCTTAGATTTTCGTGTTTTTTATTTACATATTAGATGATATGTGCATTTTTGAGTAAATAATGAGAAAGTAGAGAAAAAGTGATATGCCCGTTGATAAAAACAGGGAAGGCCATACAAATAAGATCGGAGCACTTCAAGCAAGGATACACGTAAGAATACCTCCAATAAATGCTTTTCTAAATAATTGATAAGCCGTATACCCCAGGCTAATACTGACAAATACATTGATGAGGCTAAGAAAAATAAACGAAAAAAACAAATTATCTCCCCCCTTGTTTTTAATACACAATAAAAAGAAATATTTCACATGTTTAGTGTAGCAAAAAAGAAAAAACAATAAAATTTGGATCCTAAAGATGAAAAAGAAAGCCATCTGTGTTATGTATAGTAAAGTGAATGAGAAGGTTAAAAAAGGGAATGAGTTAATAAAGCGATATAATAGAAAGAAAGGAGTAAAAGGATGGAATTTGCCCATATCTTTACACTAAGTGTATCTGTTGTAACAGCTATTAATATTTTATTAGCCGGTATTCTTATTTTCATTGAACGAAGAGATATAGGATCTACATGGGCGTGGCTTCTTATTTTATTTTTTATACCGATTGTCGGCTTTATTGTATATCTATTCTTTGGAAGACAGTTAAAACAGAAGAACTTTTATAAATTATCATCTGATGAGCGGGAATATTTAAGGTCTTCAGTAGATGAACAATTGAAAGAACTTAAAGCTACCCATGAATATCGAAATGATTTATTAATCCAACATAATAAACTGCTGTTCACTAATTTAAATTCTTCTAAGTCACTTGTGCGCATTGACAACGAAATTGATATCTTCAGTGACGGTAATCAAAAATTTGAGGCATTGTTTGAGGATATTCGAAATGCTAAAAAAGAAATTAATATTCAATATTATATTATTCAACGAGATAATCTTGGGAAAAAATTAAGAGATGAGCTAACAAAAAAAGCAAAAGAAGGCATAAAGGTTCGCGTTCTTTATGATGAAGTAGGATCTAGAAAAATGACGCCATCATTCTTTAAGGAGCTTATTTCATATGGCGGCGAAGCACAGGCATTTTTCCCTTCAATTCTTCGCTTAATTAATTTTCGGATTAACAATCGAAATCATCGAAAGCTTTGTATTATCGATGGTGAAGTAGCATACATAGGAGGATTTAACGTAGGAGATGAATATTTAGGGTTAGATCCAAAAATGGGTTATTGGAGAGACACTCATTTTCGCATTAAAGGAGAGTCAGTGAACGATATTCAAGGGCGATTCATTTTAGATTGGCATCAAGCAACAAAGCAGCCAATTGAACTGGAACAATTTTTGCATCGTACAGAAACTCATTCTGGAACAGTTCCTGTACAAATTGTAGCAAGCGGTCCCAATTCGACTACCCAGCACCTGAAAAACATGTATATCTCATTGATTATGTCGGCCAAAGAAAGTGTATACCTTCAAACGCCTTACTTTATTCCTGACGCAAGCTTTATGGATGCTTGTAAAATTGCTTTATTATCTGGAGTAGAGATTCATATTATGATTCCAAATAAACCTGATCATCCTTTTGTTTATTGGGCTACGTGGTCTCATGTAGGGGAACTGCTGGCATACGGTGCGAATATTTATCTCTATGAAAAAGGCTTTTTGCATGCTAAAACGATTGTAGTAGATAATGAAGTGTCTTCTGTAGGAACGACGAATATCGATCCGCGAAGTTTCAGCCTTAATTTTGAAGTGAATGCAGTTGTATATGACCAGCCTATTTCCAAAAAGTTGCAGAACCTGTTTCTTGAAGATGTGCAATGCAGTTCAAAATTAACGTTTGAACGATATAAAGAGCGCTCTCTTCTTATAAAATTTAAAGAAGCGGTATCTCGCTTACTGTCACCAATTTTATAATAAAAATCATTGATATCATGAAACAGACTTGAATTTTTAGATTCAGGTCTGTTGTTTTATTGGTTTCTCCTTGTAAGGAGAGCTAGAGATAAAGTTAAAAAGTTTTACCAAAAAATCCAAGGGTATTAATACTATAACAAGCTAAAAAATGATAATACCTAGGAGGAATAGAAAATGACAAAAAATGTAGTAGGTACGTATGATTCAGAAGAGGCCGTTATTACAGCGATTCGAAATTTAAAAACACAGGGATATCCGGACAGTGCACTTTCTGTTTTGACAAACAGTGGTCCGCATCATGAAAATACAGAAGTGATTGAGCGTTCTGCAGGAATCGATGTGCAAACAGTTGATACAGATCAACACTCAAAGCACCATCAATCCTTTATGGAGAAAATAAAAAATGCTTTTACTTCGTCTGAAGAAAAAATGGATCAAGATGTTAATCGAATCGAAAATCAATTAACCGAATATGGTGTACCTGCTGCGGAAGCTTCCTCGTATGTATCTGATCTTAAAAAAGGAAAAGTTTTGCTGATGGTAGACGCAGTTGAGCATGATAAACACAATTTAGCTCTAGGACAAACCGTGACACCTGCTGAAAAATCAGCTGACCCAATGAATGAAAAAATGTTATACGGCAATCACGAAAATAAAATAAGGTAATGTTGAAGGAACTAAATAAGATAATAAAAGACTGCGTTCTTAAATAAAAGCTAGTTAACGAAAGGAAGGAGACCGATGAGAAATCTAGAAAAAACGGAATATGAACTTGACTATTTAAAACAGCAGCAAGAAGTTAATCAAGAGCTCATCAAAGTTTCACAGTCTCTTGTCGCTACGTTAAAACAGTATGAAGAAGAACCGACCAATACAGAAGTGTTAGCTGTAATCGCTGATTTAGAAGGTCAGCAAGAACAGCTCAAAGCAAAGACCGAAAAGATATCTGAAGAGCTTGCACATTTATAAAGTGAGATAAAAGAAGTTCCTATAAAAGGAACTTCTTTTTATGTTTTATTATACACAGTCTATTGTGAGAGAAAGAGAATCTTATATAACCGGATGTGAACGTTATGGGGGTAGTGATTTTGTTTTAGATACATATAGATGAGAAGGAACGCGATAAGACATTATATAAAAATGGGAAAAAGGAAGAACGGTCATTCGCTCTTCCTCCAGCCGTATTGCTTATGATAGTGATTTAGAAACGTCCGCCGCCAAGTTGCTGTTCAGCCATTTGCACAAGGCGTTTTGTGATTTCTCCGCCTACTGAGCCGTTTGCGCGTGCAGTTGTGTCAGGACCAAGAGTTACGCCAAATTCGCTAGCGATCTCATACTTCATTTGATCGATTGCTTGTTGAGCACCGTGTACTGCTAATTCGTTGCTGCTCTTATTTCTGCTGTTTGCCATCATAATCAACTCCTTTTATAAGGTTAAGATTATGATTTGATTAATAGATAGTTTTTATACATAAAATAAAAAAATTTTTTCAAGGACTTATAGAATATGCTTATTGGAATATAGTTACAAAGTTTTCCACTAGGTAACGGAAAATAATTATGTGTAGAAAGAGAGAGGTCACGTAAAATAGAACACAAGTAAGTAAGCGGTTACATATTATTCGAAATAGAATGAGAATGTTAATATTCCTATTCTAATTTAAAAGGAGGAGTCCATCATGTATCAAACATTAAAAAAATATGTACTATTGGCTGTTACATGGAGTCTAGCAATTGGCATTGTACTCTCTTATGAGAAAGAAGCGCTTGCGAAACAGGCGCACGAAAAAGCTACATCTTATCGTACAGTGACAGAGATATATAACTGGGGAGCGGTGATCACAAAAATTATTATTGACTTAGGTGAACCTGTTCCAACCAATTCACTTACAAAAGAAACGTTTAAGGTGCATGTGGCTCGAAGTGATAGTCGATTAAAACCGTCTTTATTGGAACAAGGAGATCGTACAATAAAAAAAGCCTATGTATCCGATAAAGATGGACAACCAGCCGTACATACTGGAAAATATGCAGTTTTAGAAATGGAAGTTGGACCAGCTGTTTCATTAGGAGCACCACTAAATTATGATGAATATGGTACAGGGTTAAATGCATGGATAGACAGTCAATATACCATTACCCAGCAAAAAGATATCGTAACAAAAAAAGGAAAGTTGTCAGGGCTTGTAGTGAAACAGTTTAAGGGAGAGAAAAGAGAGCTCGTAGATGATTTTACCATTCAAAAAGGTATATATTATAATATGGAATTGGCATACGCAAGTTACGCGCCGAAAAAAGATAAGAAAAAGAATCCGTTAATTATTTGGCTGCATGGAGGAGGAGAGGGAGGAACAGATGCAACAATTCCCTTATCTGCCAATAAAGCTGTTAGCTTTGTCACAAATGAAACTCAGGCTTATTTTAAAGGCGCCTACGTTTTAGTACCTCAAGCGCCAACGAAATGGATGGATGGTTATACAGGTGAAGCGGATGGAACTTCGATTTATAAAGAATCACTGATGGCACTAATTCAAGAATATGTTGCTAAAAATCCTGATATTGATCCCAATAGAATCTATATCGGAGGAGCATCTAACGGCGGATATATGACTATGCTTATGATTCGTGATTATCCAAACTATTTTGCAGCAGCATTTCCAGTATGTGAAGGACTAAATGATAGATTAATTACGGATCAAGATCTTGAAAAGATGAAAGAAACGCCTATTTGGTTCGTAGCCGCTAAAAATGATACGGTTCTTCCACCAACGATTAACACTCTTCCAACTTATGAACGTTTGGTGAAAAGCCATGCAAATAATGCTTATTTATCACTATTTGAAGATGTGCATGACACCACGGGTTTATACAAAAATAATGATGGTTCGCCCTATCAGTATAACGGGCATTCATCTTGGATATATCTGTATAATAATGAACCCAACGCTAAAATAAATGGAGCTACAACAACCATAATGAAATGGATGAGCAAGCAATCGTTGAACAACAATTAATCATTTATCAAAAAGCTGTTTCAAGTAGAGCAGCTTTTTTATGTCTCTTTTAAAGCTAAAGCATATATCTAAAATAAACGATTGAATACTTTCGTGATAAAATAAGGAAAGAGATCACGAAGAAAGGAACAGTGAAAGTGAAACCAACCATTTACGATGTTGCGAAAAAAGCAGGGGTATCGATAGCCACTGTATCCAAAGTAATCAATCAGACAGGCCGTATTAGTGAAAAAACGATAAAAAAAGTAAATGAAGTAATGATGGAATTAGATTATCAGCCTAGCAGTGTTGCAGCTGCGTTAACTGGGAAAAAGACATACACAATTGGCGTGCTAGTTCCTGACATCTCTAATCCTTTTTTCGCAGAGGTAGCAAGAGCTTTTGAGAATAGTGCCAGAGCAGCGGGATACACGCTTTTTTTATGCAGTACGGATCATCAAACAGAACGTGAGCATGAATACATAGATCTTTTATTCAAAAAGCAAGTAGATGGAATTATTATCGCAACCGAACTAAATGATACGAAGCTCGTAAAGAAAATTGTGAAGCATGATGTACCACTTGTATTGTTTTCAGTTGATCATCCTTCTATCTCAACGCATGTAGTGACAATTGATAACGTTCGCGGAGGATATATCGCAGGTACGTATTTAATAGAAAAAGGTCATCAATCGGTAACGATTATCACTGAAAAAGATAGAAAAAGCAGTGAGGGGCGATTAGCAGGATTTAAACAAGCGCTCACAGAGGCAAATTTATCACTAGAAAATCAGTCCATTATCAGCTGTTATTCAACAGTAGAAGATAGCAGAAGAGCAAGTAAACAGCTGCTTTCTTTGCCTAATAGGCCGACAGCAGTCTTTGCATGTACGGACTTAATTGGAATATCCCTCATAAATGAGGCAAGAAAGCAGGGGCTTTCAATTCCAGGAGATCTGTCGGTAATTGGATTTGATAATACAATTTATGCCGATATTGCTGAGCCTGGTTTGACAACGATTGAACAACCTATTTCGCAGATGGCAACTAGTACGTTCGAACAGCTGTTAAAGTCTATGAAAAAAGAAGAGCATGCAAAGCAGCGAATAACAATTATTCCAGAACTAGTAGAACGTGCGTCGGTAAAAAAGCTATAAAACAGAGAAAAGAAAAAGCTGCATGTGCCTGGGCACATGCAGCTTTTTTACTTAATAATATTTATAGAGAGACCGGATTTTTGACTTCGTTTATTGTTTCGCCTTTGACTGTTGTTTCTGTTGGAATTGTAAGGAAACCCGTTAAAAAAGCTCCAAAGAAATATAGGCAAGCAAAGATCCAGATTACGCCGCCCGTGCCTAAAAGACCTATGAAAATAGTTACAATTAAAGGGCCTACAAAAGCAGAAAGTCCAGATCCTAAATTCAATACGGACATCGCAGCTCCTTTATTCTCTGGAGCTAAGGAAGGCACTAACGCTGTAAGAGGGACATATCCTGCTAGTGTTGCACCGTAACAGCATGCGACAATCATCATTACCCAATAATTATGTCCTACGAATTGAGGTACATAGTAAAGAGCGAGTGTTACAATTCCGCATCCTACTCCACCAAACCATTTGATTGTATTTACCCAGCCAAATTTATCTCCAACAATACCAAAAATAATATTAAAAGCCATATTCACAAAAAACAGAGTGCCCCAGATTTGAAGCCATTCGCTCATTGTGAAATCGTGTTTCATCATATAGGTTGGCAAGAAGACAACAAATCCAAATTGAGCAGCGGAGTTAATAATCTTTACAACTCCACCGATTCCTACTTTAGGGTTCTCAAATGCAATTGTAATCCCTTTCATTAATTCTTTTGTTTTGTTATCGCTTACTTTTTGAACGGTAAATCTGTCTTTATTCATGATAATTGAAAAGATTCCGCCGATCAAAACAAAAAGTAAACCACTCCACAAGGTAGCAATTTCGCCGATTTTAGGAACCATGTAACTGGAATAAAAAGCTCCGATTACGCTTAAACCAAGCTGGAAGACAAACCAAAACCAGCCTACTGCTTTTGAAAGCATTTCCTGGGGCGTGCGGTAAGACACCCAGACCAAGAATGAGTAAGCAAATAAAGGGTAGCCAAATCCTCTAAGAGCATAACAAATTAATATAATTGTGTAATTCATAATATGAAGTCCTATACCTATAAATCCAATTGAACCAATAATAAAGGATATCAAGCCGAATGCCATTGCTTTTCTAGGACCCCACAGCTGAACCAGTACGCCGGAGAACCAGGAAGAAATAGAGACCGTAATACCGTAAACGGTAAAAAGTAAAGCAGCATGTTCAATGGTTAAACCTCTTTCTACAAGATAAGGAGATAACCATCCTTGTTCTAAGCCATCGCCAATCATAAAAACAATAATACCTATGTATCCCCACGTTAAATGAGAAGGGATCCCAATCCTGTCAAGAGCTGTTTTTCTGGAAATAAATTCATTCATTTTTCCACACCACCAGATCGATTATTTCGTTGAAAACATCAAACTAATTTGGTTAAGCGCTTAATCTATTTGATAAAAAGTATACGCTTACATTTTTTAAACGTCAATTAAAATTTTAAATATATCTAATTTTCAATTAAATGATTTCAACAGTGGAAATAGTAGTAGATAAGATTATAATAACTTGCCCTTATTATAAGAATACTTAAATATAGAGAATTCCCTTAATTTTAAGCATAAATAGATAAAAATAAGGTTTTTCATACTGTACCATCAGATGAATAAAAAACAAATATTCTAAATAATCTATAAAAAATGTTGCATTTCAAAAAACAGTATGTATAATTGGAAATAGGAAAGCGCTTAACCTAAAAATAGGTTTGAGCGAATGTTTTCTTAACTTTTAATTAAAGGGGAAAATAAGATGGGGATTCTTACAATTGGAATAATTGGTGCTGGACGAATAGGTAAATTACATGTTGATAATTTAAAATTAATGCCGCAAATAAAAATTAAAGCGGTTTCAGACGTAGTGGTAGATCATTTGCACGAGTGGGCTGCAAGTAAAGGAATTTCAACGTTAACAACAAATTATCAAGATTTATTAGCAGATTCAGAAATTGATGCCGTTTTCATTTGTTCGCCAACGAATACGCACGCATCGATTATTGAAGAAGCTGCTCGAGCGAAAAAGCATATTTTC
Source organism: Priestia sp. 3CA3 (assembly GCF_056836725.1). Taxonomy (NCBI): domain Bacteria; kingdom Bacillati; phylum Bacillota; class Bacilli; order Caryophanales; family Bacillaceae; genus Priestia; species Priestia sp. 3CA3. The sequence goes on along the minus strand of NZ_JBXENJ010000009.1, from coordinate 122,718 downwards.
TGTGAAAAGCCCGTTAGTTTTTCAGTAGAAGAAACAATCCAAGCGTTAGAAGTAGTAAAAGAACACGGCGTACAGCTTCAAGTTGGCTTTAACCGACGATTTGATCCCAACTTTAAAAAAGTGCATGATCTTGTACAGCAGGGAGAAGTAGGACAGCCGCACATTTTAAAAATCACCTCCAGAGATCCTCAGCCTCCGAGTCCAGAATACGTCCGCGCTTCAGGAGGATTGTTCATGGATATGATGATTCATGATTTTGATATGGCTCGTTATGTAATGGACAGTGAAGTAATTGAAGTATCGGCTTACGGGACGACGCTCATCGATCCTGCTATTGAAGAAGCAGGGGATATAGATACGGCAATTGTGTCATTAAAATTTGCAAACGGAGCTTTAGGCGTGATTGATAACAGTCGTCAAGCTGTCTACGGTTACGACCAGCGCCTTGAAGTTTTTGGTGAAAAAGGTTCCGCTACTGCTGATAATTGCCGTCCAACTACAGTAGAAATATCAACAGGCGAAACTGTAGTGAAAGAGAAGCCGCTATATTTCTTCCTTGAACGCTATACACAAGCATATATAGATGAAGTAACACAGTTTGCAAGAGCAATTATGGAAAATCAAAGCGTAATTTGTACAGGTAACGATGGATTACAGGCAGAACGAATTGCTAAAGCAGCAAAAAAATCTTTACTATCAGGGCAGCCAGTGAAGATTGAACATAAAAAATACGCAGTGAATTAATGATAGAAATGTGGGCTGAAAGAGAATATCTTGCTCTTTTCGCCTTTTTAGGAAAGCGCTTAACTAAGGAGGAGTAAAGATGAATCCGCTTGTTTTTAAAGAAAATCGTGAGTTAGATTTTATCGCTATCGGTCGCTTATGTATTGATTTAAATGCAAATGAAACACAGCGTCCAATGGAAGAGACTAAAACATTCACTAAATATGTAGGAGGCTCTCCAGCTAATATTGCGATTGGAGCAGCAAGGCTAGGCTTAAAAACCGGTTTTATCGGAAAAGTATCAGATGATCAAATGGGCCGCTTCATTACTGGGTATCTTCAAAAAAATAAGATTAATACAGATAGTATTGCTGTCGATAAAACAGGGGCTGTAACGGGGCTTGCTTTTACGGAAATCAAGAGCCCTACAGATTGCAGCATCTTAATGTATCGAGATAACGTAGCGGATTTAAAACTAGATCCTACAGAAGTATCAGAAGAATATATTAAGAAGTCAAAGGCTCTTTTAATATCTGGAACCGCTCTTGCACAAAGTCCTTCTCGTGAAGCTGTATTTCTAGCATTAGAATACGCACGCAAGCATGAAGTTGTAGTGTTTTTTGATATTGACTATCGTCCATATACATGGGAATCGGAAGCTGAAACGGCAGTCTATTTTAATTTAGCTGCTGAAAAATCAGATGTGATTATTGGTACGCGAGAAGAGTTTGACATGATGGAAAAACTTTTAAATTATAAAGAATCTAATGATCAAGTAACAGCAGAGCGCTGGTTTTCTCACCATGCTCAAATCGTCGTGATTAAGCATGGTGGAGAAGGATCTATTGCCTATACAAGAGATGGTAAGTCTCACCGTGGAGGAATATTTAAAACAAAAGTTCTGAAAACGTTTGGTGCTGGTGATTCCTATGCTTCAGCCTTTATTTATGGATTGATGCAAGGACTGGAAATTCCACAGGCAATGCGATTGGGGGGGGCCTCCGCTTCGATTGTCATTTCAAGACACAGTTGTTCAGATGCTATGCCGACAAGCGTTGAGCTCTTCAACTTTATGGAGACAGCAACTGAAGTTTTGCAGGAAGCCTAATAAACCAAGGGAAAATCTTGAGAGATTAAAGGAATAGAAGCTTATTAAAATGAGATAAAGGGAGAGATATTCTATGACGCAAACAGCAGTAAAAACAGTAAAAAACTATATTGGTGGACAATGGATTGAATCAGCTGCATCAAAAACGGAACCTGTGTATAACCCAGCAACAGGTGAATTAATCGCACAGGTACCTCTTTCTACAAAAGAAGACGTAGATCAAGCGGTGCAAGCAGCAAATGAAGCGTTCAAAGGGTGGGCAAAAACAGCTGTGCCTAAACGTGCACGAATTTTATTCAAGTATCAGCAGCTATTAGTAGATAACTGGGATGAATTAGCAAAGTTAGTGACAGTTGAAAACGGAAAAAGCTTTAACGAAGCGCGAGGTGAAGTGCAGCGTGGAATTGAATGCGTAGAATTCGCGGCAGGAGCTCCTACGTTAATGATGGGGAAACAGCTTCCTGATATTGCAACAGATATTGAGTCTGGCATGTACCGCTATCCAATTGGCGTCATTGGAGGAATTACACCGTTCAATTTTCCAATGATGGTTCCTTGCTGGATGTTCCCGCTTGCGATCGCTTGCGGCAATACATTTGTGTTAAAGCCTTCTGAGCGTACGCCGCTGTTAGCTGCAAGATTAGCTGAGCTGTTTGAAGAAGCTGGTTTGCCAAAAGGTGTATTAAATATTGTAAACGGCGCGCATGATGTGGTAAACGGTCTTCTTGAACATAAATTAGTGAAAGCTATTTCGTTTGTAGGTTCCCAGCCTGTAGCTGAGTACGTGTACAAAAAAGGTACGGAAAACTTAAAGCGTGTTCAAGCTTTAGCCGGTGCTAAAAACCATTCAATTGTATTAAATGATGCAGATTTGAACGTAGCAACAAAACAAATTATCGGAGCCGCTTTTGGTTCAGCAGGTGAACGCTGTATGGCAGCATCTGTTGTTACTGTACAAGAAGAAATTGCGGATCAGCTAATTGAAAGATTAGTAGAGGAAGCAAATGATATTGTAATTGGGGACGGCTTAGAAGAAAACGTCTTCTTAGGACCAGTCATTCGTGAAAATCATAAAGAGCGTACGCTCAGCTATATTGAATCAGGCGTGCAAGAAGGAGCGGAGCTTATTCGTGACGGTCGCACAGATGCAGCAGTAAATGGCAAGGGCTACTTTGTCGGACCAACGATTTTTGATCATGTTACGCAAGAAATGAAAATTTGGCAAGATGAAATTTTTGCACCTGTGCTGTCTATTGTACGTGTGAAAACATTAGAAGAAGCTATTGAAGTAGCTAATAACTCTCGATTTGCAAACGGTGCTTGTATTTATACAGATAGCGGCGCAAGCGTACGTGAGTTCCGTGAAAATATTGAATCTGGTATGTTAGGAGTAAATGTAGGGGTACCGGCACCTATGGCATTCTTCCCATTCTCTGGCTGGAAAGATTCTTTTTACGGTGATCTTCATGCAAATGGTACGGACGGCGTGGAGTTTTATACAAGAAAGAAAATGGTAACAACGCGCTGGTAAGTGATTCATTAAAAATCGCATTCCATTTTAAAAGGAGGTATCAGGAATTAAAGATATTCCTTATGCTTCCTTTTTTAAAATCGCAATCTAGTATTAGAAGGGAGAAAGAAGCATGGAAACAGTTAGAATGACGACGGCACAAGCATTAGTGAAGTTTTTAAATCAGCAGTATGTTGAATTTGATGGAAAGCAGCATCAGTTTATTAAAGGGATTTTTACAATTTTCGGGCACGGAAATGTAGTAGGTCTTGGGCAAGCTTTGGAAGAAGACCCAGGAAATCTAGATGTATATCAAGGACGTAATGAACAAGGAATGGCCAATGCAGCGATGGCTTTTGCAAAACAAAAACATCGAAAGCAGATTATGGCTTGCACATCTTCAGTAGGACCAGGTTCGGCAAATATGGTTACAACGGCAGCAACAGCTTCAGCTAATAACATTCCAGTTTTGTTGCTTCCCGGCGATGTATTTGCAACTAGACAGCCTGATCCTGTTTTGCAGCAAATTGAACAGACATATGATTTATCTATTTCTACAAACGATGCTTTCCGTCCAGTGAGTAAGTACTGGGATCGCGTAAGCCGCCCTGAACAATTGATGACAGCTATGATTAATGCGATACGTGTGTTAACGAATCCTGCAGATACGGGAGCTGTAACTATTTGTTTGCCTCAAGATGTGCAGGGAGAAGCATGGGACTTTCCAGCTTATTTCTTCCAAAAGCGCGTTCACCGCATTGAGCGTCGCCTTCCGACTAGGGACAGTCTAGCAGATGCAATTCAAGCAATAAAAACAAAGAAAAAGCCAATCATCATTTGCGGAGGAGGCGTTCGGTATTCAGAAGCTGCAAAAGAGTTAAAACAATTTGCTAGTGAGTTCCATATTCCATTTGGAGAAACTCAAGCTGGGAAAAGTGCCGTTGAAAGCGACTATCGCTATAATCTTGGCGGAATAGGTGTAACAGGAAACTCAGCTGCTAATACAATCGCTAAAGATGCGGATTTAGTAATTGGAGTAGGCACTCGATTTACTGATTTTACAACAGCATCTAAACAGCTTTTTCAACATCCCGACGTGCAATTTCTTACTATTAACACGTCTGAATTTCATGCAAATAAACTGGATGCCGTGAAGCTTGTAGCTGATGCAAAAGAAGGGTTGTTTGCTCTTAGGAAAGAGCTCATGTCAATTGGCTATCAGTCTGGTTACACGACAGAAATTGCAAGTGCAAAAGACGCATGGGAAGCAGAATTAGAGCGTCTACATAGCATACGTTTTACAGGGGCAGATTTCATTCCAGAAATAAAAGGTCATTTAGATGAAAGCTTAGCTGAATATGCAGAATCACTTGGTACTCAATTAACGCAAACAGAAGTAATTGGAGAGGTGAATAAGCTCCTTGATGACAACTCCGTCATTGTTGGTGCAGCTGGAAGTCTTCCAGGTGACTTACAGAGAATGTGGAAGTCTAATAAACCCAATACCTATCATATGGAATATGGATATTCATGTATGGGATATGAAGTATCAGGTGCACTTGGAGTTAAGCTGGCTGAACCAGCTAAAGAAGTGTATGCGATGGTTGGAGATGGAAGCTATCAAATGCTGCATTCAGAGCTCATTACAAGCCTTCAAGAAAGAAAAAAGATAAATATTTTACTGTTTGATAACTCCGGATTTGGATGTATTAATAATCTTCAAATGTCAAATGGAATGGGGAGTTTTGGAACAGAGTTTCGCTATCGAAACGATGAAACAGGAAAATTAAACGGAAACGTGATGAAAATTGATTTTGCAGCCAGCGCCGCAGGCTACGGTGTAAAAACATATCGTGTAAGCTCTCTTGAAGAACTAAAAACGGCAATGGAAGATGCACAAAAACAAGAGACTTCTACATTAATTGATATTAAAGTGCTACCCAAAACTATGACAAACGGTTATGAATCGTGGTGGCATGTAGGAGTAGCAGAGGTATCTGAAAATCACCATGTACAAGAAGCCTATAAGGATAAAGTGAAAAATCTTGAAATGGCCAGAGGTTATTAACAAGCAAGAGAAATGGCCGATGTTGAGGGGAAACATTCGGTGAATATAATAGCGTTTTCAATTTGATATAGGGGAGAGGAAGACATGTTCAAGGAAAACACGGTCAAACTGGGGATTGCTCCAATCGCTTGGACAAATGATGACATGCCTGAACTAGGAGCTGAAAATACATTTGAACAGTGTATCAGTGAGGTGGCTTTAACAGGTTTTAAAGGAAGTGAGGTAGGAAACAAATATCCGCGAAATGTTTCGATCTTAAGGAAGGCATTATCACTTCGGAATTTAGAAATTGCAAGCGCATGGTTTAGTACATTTTTAACGACAAAGCCGCTGGAAGAAACGGTGACGCCATTTATTGAACATCGCGATTTTTTATACGAAATGGGAGCAAAAGTAATTGTTGTATCTGAACAAGGACACAGCATTCAAGGGATGATGGATGTACCTTTATTCAAAGAAAAGCCCGTGTTCACGCCAACAGAGTGGAGCAGCCTTATAGAAGGCCTGCACTATCTTGGGAAACTAGCAAGAGAGAAAGATATGCATATTGTCTATCATCATCACATGGGAACAGGCGTCCAAACAACAGAAGAAATTGAGCAGCTAATGGAGCTTACCAATCCAGAGCTTGTTTCGCTCCTATTTGATACCGGTCATCTTGTTTTTTCAGGCGAAGAACCTCTTTATATCTTAAAAAAATATCTTCATCGTATTAAACATGTTCATTTGAAAGATATTCGCCAAGAAGTAGTTGATCGAGTCAAACAACAAGACCTGAGCTTCTTGCAAGCGGTAAAAGAAGGAGCCTTTACTGTTCCAGGCGACGGAGTTATTGAATTTGATGAAGTATTTACTACGCTTGCCGCTTCTGATTATAACGGCTGGTTTGTCGTAGAAGCAGAACAGGATCCAGCGCTTGCTAATCCTTTTGAATATGCGTTAAAAGCAAGAAACTTTATTAAAGAAAAAAGCGGTCTTTAATTTCTATTGTAAAAGGTTTTACGCCTTTTATATGTTTATGAAAGGAAAGGAGGAGATGAAATGAAGCCAACCATCTATAGTGTGGCTGAAGAAGCAGGTGTATCAATTTCCACCGTATCAAAAGTTATCAATCAAACCGGTCACATTAGTGAAAGAACAAGACAAAAAGTAATTGAGGTTATGGGGCAGTTGAATTACCATCCAAGCGTCGTAGCATCTGCTTTAACAGGAAAGCCTACTAAAACGATTGGGCTTCTCGTACCCGACATCTCCAACCCTTTTTTTGCCGATTTGGCAAGAAGCATAGAAGACCGAAGTCATGAGCGAGGTTTCCATGTTGTAATGTGTAATACCGATAACGATGCGGAAAAAGAGAAAAAATATCTATCGCTGTTAATTCGTCAGAGAATCGACGGTTTAATTGTAGCATCTGCTTTTCGCAATGCTAATCTTTTAAAAAATATGCTGAAGCAAGATATACCCATTAGCGTTATTGCTTCAGAAATCCCTCACATATCTGTTAATACAGTGACAGTGGATGACTATAAGGGAAGCTATTTGGCGACTGATTATTTGCTATCTTTGCATCATAAAAAAATTGCGATTATTACAGAAAATGCAAAAAGTAATCACGCCCGTTTAGATGCTTTTCGAGATGCCATGCAAGAAAATGGAATCACTGTGTTACCTCAGCACGTTATTACGACCGAAGCAAGTATTCAAAAAGGATATGAAAGTGCTAAGCAAATTTTTTTAATGAAGGAGAAAGTGACGGCTATTTTTGCTTGTAACGATTTACTGGCTATTGGCGTCATACAAGCGGCAAAAGAATTCAACATTGATGTGCCGAATGACTTATCAGTGATTGGCTTTGATAATACCGTTCTTTCTACTACCATCACGCCCATGTTGACGACGGTAGCACAACCGACAAAAGAAATGGCTGTAAACGTAGTGGATTTGCTGGTTAGAGAAATGGAATACTCAACGATGCATAAAGAACATTTACTTCTTGAGCCGAAATTGATTGTCCGGAAATCGACGGCTCCGTTACGAAGAAACGCCACAGCATCTGCAAATAATTGAATACAATCAAGAGTATTGCTGTTAATAAAAACTCTTCACAGTCACATATTCAAAAGAATGTATAAAGTCTATGAAGAAAAAATGAGTGATTAGTAAATTCTGATTGTGCTACTACATAAAGGAGGAAGTTAAACATGCTAGGTAAATCAGGTGAATTAAATAAAGGATACAACGTACTTACAGAAATGGCCGGTCAGCACAAAGATATGCTGATGGATATTGGGATTTATAATATGTCTCAAGGAAAAGAGGAAACTTTACTAGACAGCAGCAATGAAACGGCTATTCTTTTACTAGAAGGAAAGGTAAAGCTAGAGTGGGAAGGACATTCCAAAGAAATTCAGCGTGAGTCTCTTTTTGAAGAAGAGCCTTGGTGTTTGCACGTTTCGAAAAATGTGGAGGTTAAAATTACCGCGCTTGCCAATAGTGAAGTACTAGTTCAAAAAACGGATAATGAAAAAGAATTTTCATCAAAATTATATACGCCTGAAGACTGTCAAAATACAGCAGCTGGTGAAGGAGTATGGGAAGGTACCGCTCAGCGTGTCATTCGGACAATCTTTGATTATAATAACGCTCCTTATTCTAACCTTGTTATTGGAGAAGTTATTTCTTATCCAGGAAGATGGTCGAGCTATCCGCCTCATCATCATGATCAGCCTGAAGTATATTACTATCGTTTTGACAAGCCGCAAGGATTTGGCTGTGCAATGGTTGGAGAAGATGCATACCGTGTAGTTGATAATAGTTTTATTACAATTCCAGGTGAATTAGATCATCCTCAAGCAACGGCTCCCGGCTATGCGATGTACTTCTGCTGGATGATTCGCCATCTTGACAATAATCCATGGACAGACCGTATTATGGAAGAAGAGCATAAGTGGTTATTAGAGCCGGATGCAAAAATTTGGCCTGAAAAATAAATAAAACTCTTTATACAAAATGAGTTTCACATGTTGAAAAACCTCGAATAAAAAAATAATTATGCGTAAAATAATAGTTTATTTTTGTAAAATTTGTTTTTATATGTTAAAGTATAGCTTGTATTAATATTCAGGCGATGATATCGCTCTTTTTGGCAGATTCCTTTTTTAGGAGTCTCTTTTTTTTCTAAACAGAAGCAAGAGATCGTATGTCAATCAAAAAAAAGGAGATAAGCGTAGCCGCTTATCTCCTTTTCTTTTTAGCATTATCTAACGCTAAGTTCTTTTTCACTACTTTTTCTAAAGCAACTTCCACGTGAACATTTTTTTCATCGATGTCATTCACAAGCACGACGGTTCCTTTTCGTCCTTTAATCTTTAAATCATCACCCGTAGAAGGAATGTTTTCCCTCAGCTGGCTTAATAGAAGCTTTCTGTTTTCAAAAAAGTGGACAGCCACCATTTTATCTCACCTAATTTCATATGATATGTGTGATACAAAGATGTATATATGAAATCCTTCCTATACGTTATGTCGTCAGGGGTGGTTTTAGAACACGTTGAATAGACAATTGTTGCATCGATATATGAAATAAATAGGGTGGCATAGTTATAAATCTTCTATTCTTGGACATACTTATACTACTAATCTAAAAAGGGATGTGGATGAAAATGAAGGTGGCTATCGGATTAAGTGTATTTACGGTCTTTACAGGAGCAATTGCGTTAGGGTCAGTTTACTTTTTAGCAGGGATCTTTTCGTTTTTCTTAACGGTTTTTTCATAAAAAAATCCACCAAGAGGTGGATTTTTTTATTTAGCAGCGGCTTTTGTTTCATGAGGCGAATTGCCGATAAATCCAAATTTTCCGCCGACAACTTCTTTTACTTCGTGGATGACAATAAAAGAATTCGGGTCAATTTGCTGGATTTTCTTTTTAATTTTTAATAACTCGTTCTTTTTAATAACAACGTAGATAATGCGTTTATCTTTGTTGGCGTAGTAGCCATATCCATAAAAGATGGTAGCTGCATTTCCAAATTCACTGGTGATCACTTGCGCAATGTCTTTGTACTGATCAGACATAATCGTCATTGCTTTTTTGTTGTGGAAACCTTCGATAACAACATCGACGATTTTAGCACAAAGATAGACGAATATAAAAGTATAGAGGGTATTGTTGACGCCAATAGCAAAAACCGATGCTAAAATAATGACGCTGTCCATGTAGAACATGCTTTTCGAGATATTGTAGCCTTTTGTGTAGTTTAATAAATAAGCTAAAAGAGTTGTGCCGCCGGTAGATCCATCCGCGATAAAAATGAGTGCCAGTCCTGTTCCCATTAGTAAAGCCCCGAATACAATTCCTAAAATCATGTCGTGAACGTGAAAAGGAATATAGCTGACCAGACCTAAGAAAACGGACGTCATGACAGCTCCTAGAATCGTATAGAGAATCGTTTTTTTAGTTAGAAATTTATAAGCTAAGGAAATGAATACAAGGTTCACAAGAAATGTGCTGATACTTGTAGGGATATGAAATAAATAATATAAAACAAGAGCAATACCAACCGTACTTCCGTCACCTAATTTATTTGGAATGACGAAAAAATCAATGGATGCAGCAACTAAAAGCGCTCCGGCAATAATTAAAATGATGTCTTTATAGATTGTTTTCAATATGCAGACCTCCCTGATTATTAGGATATTTTCATGTGTAATCTTGTTTTTACTAGTGTTTCACAAATGATAAAATAAAAAACGTCTTAGAAATTGTCTAGTTATAAAACTGATCAACTTCTAAGACGAAGAATTACGATACGTGTATAATGTCTTGAGTCTGCTTTTCTATGCTTCGATGTCACCGATTATATAAACCTCTGACCGCTATGTCAACGCTATGAGAGATGTTCAACTTTTCAAAAAATAGAAGGCGGTTTCCTACATAAAAAAAGAATCCTTTGCGACGGCGCAAAGGATTTTCAAATTTATTGGAATAGGGGGAATACGTTATTAGGATTACCATTCTCATAAACTAATATACCTTTATTTTTTTAAAAAATTTATTTGTTAATGACGATTGAAAGTTTGTAATTCACATGCTGATTTAGCTCTGTCAAAAAAGCATTTAGTTCTTCATTTGAATGAAATTTGCATTCTAGTAAGTAGCAGCCATCGCCGCTGATTTTAAAGTTGTTGATGACGTACTTCTTCTGACTTTCTACAAATGTAAGGTAGGGGTGGTGATGAATGCTCTGCGTATAGATATTTAAAAATGCATGGACGGTGTAGCCAAGTTTTCGTTCATCAATGTTAATTGTATAGCCTTTGATAATGCCTTCATCTTCTAACTTTAATACTCTAGCAGAAGCGGCTTGTCCGGTTAAATGCACTTTTTCTCCTAATTCTTTCATCTTCATACGTCCATTTTTTGATAGCTCTTCTAGTATGCGCTTATCTGTATTATCTAACATCGCTACAAATCCTTTCGTATTTCAAATCAAAAGGGTTAACTACTTTATGTCACCTATGTATACGGATACGTCTTCTATTTTATACTAAAGAAAAGTAAGAAAAAAGAGCAGTCAATATGGAAGACATGAAAGCAGCAGTAGTTTGCAAACAGCTAGATTGACGAAAGCTTAAGCTTGCTGTATGATTCTTTGAGTGTTTACGTGGTTCGTAACCATCCCACGTTAAAAAACTAAGGAGAGAATAGTAAGATGAATATAAGAACACTTTGCGTCAACGGTCTTTTAGCAGCTATGTATATTGCTGTTAGCATGTTAATTCAGCCGTTTGGCTTCACCAATATCCAATTTCGTATATCAGAAATGTTCAATCATTTGATTGTATTTAATAAAAAGTACGTGTACGGCATTGTACTAGGGGTATTTCTGACGAATTTGTTTTTTTCACCAATGGTCGCTTATGATCTGGTGTTTGGGGTAGGACAATCTGTACTATCATTACTCATTACCATTTTTTCTATGCGCTACATTAAAAATATGTGGGCTCGTATGCTTATTAATACACTTGTGTTTACGTTTACGATGTTTATTATTGCGTTTGAACTGCACCTAGCATTTGATTTACCATTTTTCTTTACATGGTTAACAACAGCTGTTGGTGAGTTTGTGGTTATGCTTGTTGGAGCACCAATTATGGCGGCCATTAATAAACGTGTACAATTTAATAAGTTAGTTGGATAAAAAGATGCGGCTGTGATAAATCTCACAGCCGCATCTTTTTATCTTTGTTATTCTATAAGTGTAGTGATAAACCCCTTATTATTGAAGAGCTTTTCACGCATGGACAAATTACCCATATCTAGCATGTAAAAAGAGCAGGTCGCTATTGCGTTCTGCTCTTTTTGCGTAACGCAATAGCGAGTATTCAATTAGATTATTTTGAAAGAAGAAGTGACAAATCTCACAGCGCGTTCTTTTTTCTTTTGTTACGATATACATATAGTTGGCAAACTCCTTATCGAAAAGTTTTTCGCACAACAACACATTACCTATGCGTAGCAATTAAAAAAGCAGACCGACAAGGTTTGCTTTTTTAATTGTGTATTTTTACCATTAAATAACTTTTTTGAGATATAATTGTAAAATAATCTTTGTTACGAGAGAGGGGATTATTTTTTGAATAGAAAGTTAGGAATTCTTGTTTTATTAGTGTTAGCTATCTTATTTGCCGGGTGTTCAAAAGAAGAAGACAACGTTCCTTTAAGAGAACTAGAAAAGATCCATATTAACGTCATCAAAGAACAAAAGATGAAGCAAGGGATTTCGTATGAATTGGAATTCGTAAACAAGAGCGATTTGACCATCAAACAAAACAATGTCTTTTTATCCTATCCTTTAAAAATAAAAAACGGTTATTCTGAAAATAAATTTAAGGTGTTAGCAGAAGGCAATAAGTTAAATATTAAGCCAAAACAAAAGGTAAAGTTGACTGCATTTCTTCCTTATAAAGGAATTAATAAAGAAGCGTTAGCTATTGATGAGCCTGACGTAAAGTGCATAGGATATTGGAATAAGCTTGATGATTACCATCAATTTTCTTTTGGAGGATCCTTGAAGCAAGAATAATATATAACTATTTGTTAAATAGTGGAACTGAGCGTAAGGGATTGATAAAGGCGGTGAATGAACAGTGAGTGTAGACACGGATAGATTGATTAGCTTTTTTATTTTATGGGGAACACCCGCTGTTTTTAGTATAATAGAGTACTTTAAACTGAGTAAAACTGAAAAAAAAGAAGCGATACGAGACTTAATATCTTTAAAATCTATTGTAACAACAGGATTTATATTGATTGGAGGAGTGATGGCGAGTTTAGGTAGAGTATTATCTCTGCTGCCTCTCCACGTTATAGGTACTTTTATTTTAGCTATTGGTGGTATCGTGGGCGCTGTTGAAGCATGGAAGACAGAAAAAAAGAAAAGTATTGTTATCCTTGTTTTAATAGTATCTATGATTGCTTTTACATTTGTAATATAAATTCTGCATGTAACAAGAGCTGCTCAAATTATGAGCAGCTCTTATCAGTTTCTTATTTATTGCGTTTCGAGCTGCTGGTCTTTTTTCTTTAACGTAAGAGCGAGCAGGAACGAAACGACGGCGAAAGCGATGGCTACATAATAGACGGTATGGACCCCGCTTGTCATACTTTTTATTTGTAACAGCGTTTTATTCGTTTCGTTTGATTGTTGAATAAAGTGCTGAGAAGCCATGGTCATAATACTTGTATACAAAGCGGGTCCAATCGCGCCTGAAACTTGGTTAATCGTATTTGAAATAGCTGAACCGTGGGCATGAAGCGGTTTTGGCACTTGATTTAAAGCAAGCGTCATCACGGGACCGATGCTTAAACCTACGCCAATTGTAAAGGCTGCGTATAAGATGGCTGCAGTCGTCGTGCTTGTTCCGCTTGAAATAGTAGTGAACAAACTTAAGATAATTGTTAAAAGGACTAAGCCCGTTAAAAGCAGCGGTTTAAATCCGATTTTGTCAAACAAACGTCCTCCCACCATAGCTGTTAGAGCCAGCGTTACGCCGCCTGGAAGCATAAGAAACCCTGTTTGCAAAGGAGACAGTCCCGCAGCCGTTTGGAAGTATAGCGGCAAAATTAACATCATTGAAAACTGAATCATCATAATAAGAAACATTAAGAAAATCGATCTTGAAAACACAGACGATCTAAAAGGCTTCATATTAATCATAGGAGAATTCAGCTTGCTTTGCTGTCTGACAAATAAAGCAAGAGCTATGACGCCAATTATGAGCGTAAGCCATACGATAGGATTACTCCATCCCGTCTCTTCACCAGCTGCGCTAAATCCATAAACAACTCCTCCAAACCCAATTGTAGAAAGAATCACAGATGGCATATGAATTGTTGGTCTAGATGTTTCAGAAACGTTACTGAGCTTGAAAAGAGCAAATAGGAAAATAAGCGCTGCTGCAATTAAAAGACCTAGAAATATAATTTGCCACGAATAATATTGAATAATTAATCCTGAAAGGACCGGTCCTATTGCCGGTGCAAATAAAATAGCTACGCTAAAAATCCCCATTACGGTGCCGCGTTTGCTAACAGGCACGAGTGTTAACATTGTGCTCATCACAAGAGGTAAAATAATGCCTGTTCCTAATGCTTGAATCATACGGCCCGCAAAAAGCAGAGAAAACCATGGAGTAATAAATCCAATGAAGGACCCAATTAAGTAAAAGCTCATAGCCGTCACAAACAGCTGTCTTAATGTGAATCGTTGAATTAAAAAAGCAGACACCGGAACAGAGATGCCGATTACAAGCATATATCCGGTAGTTAACCACTGAGCTGAGCTCGTTCTAACGTGAAAATCTGAAATGATACTTGGTAAGGCCACGTTCATTACGGTTTCACTAATTAAGCATAAAAAATTTCCTAGAATCAAAATGAAAAGGATAAGCTTACTTTGTGTACTCATTTTTTCTTCTGTTTGTGTCATAAGTGACCTCCTTTTACTAAATTAATTTTTGTTTGCAAACAGCTTACCAATTTGGTCAGCTGCAATTTGCATAGGGACTGTACTATTTTTAGTTAATGAAAGAGTATAAGCCCCTTCAATCCAAGATTGTATAGCTGAACCTAGCTGTCTTGCTTCCTCTTGCTCATAGCCTGAACAAACTAACTTATTTGCATAAACTTGCTCCCAGTCGTTATACACGGCTTCACAGGCCATGCGAAGCGTTTCGTTTGATGACCATACTTCACTCGACATAGCAGCGAGAGAGATATCCGCTTCATTTTCCACTTGTTCAAACATTCGATCAGCCATCAGTTTTATATGATATTGAATAGCTGACGCGGCATCTTCATGAGAAGCGAGGGATTTTTCGATATAAGCTTTGACTCTTTCTCCCGTTTTTTGAATAGCTTCTTTTGCTAACTGTTGTTTTCCATCCGGAAAATAATAATAAATAGATCCTCTCGGAGCGCTGCTTTCTTTTGTAATTTGACTTAGACTGGTGGCGTGATAGCCTTTTTTGCGAAAAAGTTTAGCAGCTGCGCTTAAAATTTTTTCTTTTGAATTGGTTGGTTCCATGAAAACAGCTCCCTGATATAATTACTAGTTGATCGGTCAGTATAATGGTAGCAACTCTATACTGATCAGTCAATCTAGACGTTTAGGTCTTGCATAGAAGTGGAGATTGACGTTAGTTTGACAGGTGTAAGCATTGCTTAAAATGTTAAGAATAAGATTACAAAGTATTTTGGATCTATACTTCTATTGCTGTTAAAAAAATATAGTCAAGTAATGAAATTAAAAGAAGACGAGAAGCGTATAGCATGTTACGATAGGGACGGTATAGAAATTGACACATATCGGTTTCTAATAGAAGAGACAAATTTTAAAATTTTTAAATGTAAGGTTGTGATTCACCTGAGACTGAATAAATTTATTAGCGAATCTGGCAAAGCGTCAAGACGCGGGGCAGATAAGTTAATTAGTGAAGGAAGAGTAACCGTTAATGGAAAGGTTGCAAAAATCGGAGATCAAGTTAAGCCTGGCGATGATATTCGAGTAAGTGGCCAACAGCTTCGGATTGCTCGAAATAATGTATATATTGCACTTAATAAACCAGTCGGCATTACAAGTACGAGTGAGAAAAAAGTAAAGGGAAACATCATTGACTTAGTCAATCACCCTTTGCGTATTCATCATGTCGGACGACTAGATAAGGATTCAGACGGCTTAATTTTACTTACAAATGACGGCGATATTATTAACGAAATTTTACGTGCAGAAAACAAGCATGAAAAAGAATATATTGTTGCAGTAGATAAGCCGATTACACCCGAGTTTATCAAAAACATGTCTGAGGGAGTAAAAATTTTAGGTACAAAAACGCTTCCTTGTAAAGTGACACAGCTGTCTAAGTACGAGTTTCAAATTATTTTAACACAGGGCTTAAATCGTCAAATTCGCCGTATGTGTGAAGTGCTCGGATATGAAGTATACCGACTTCAGCGTACGCGTATTATGAATATTCACTTAAACAACTTGCCTGTTGGGCAATGGAGAGATTTAACGAAAAAAGAGCGTACGCAGCTATTCAAAGAATTAGACTATGAACCTAAAGAGTGGTAAATCAAAAGACACCAGCCTGTTAGACTGGTGTCTTTTTTTTATTCGCATACAACTACTTGTCTAGAAAATACGCTTTTGCGCGCTACGCAGCGATCTGAAATAGAAAAGCCAGCTTCATGAATCATATGGTCAATCGTGTCTACTGTAATCACGACTACTTTATCCGCAAAGCGGCGAGCGTGTTTTAAAATAGAAAGCTGATCTTCAGGCGTCGCGTGGGTGTAGAGATTGTAAGGCATGTCGATGATCGCTACGTCATAGTGAGTGGTAACATCCGAAATCGGTCCGGTTTTGACATCACCCTTTAAGCCGAAATGCGCAATATTTTCACGAGATCCGTCGGTCACAAGTGGGTTGATATCGCGTCCTACAATATCAATGCCCATTGAAAGAGCTTCTACGAGGACTGTACCAATACCACAGCATGGATCAATCGCTTTGATTCCTTCAGGCTTTGGAACGGCAATGTTAGCTACAGCTCTTGCAAGGCGGGTACTGAGTGCCGTAGAGTATTCACGCGGTTTCTTCAAATGATGCAGCCATACAGCTTCGCTTTTTTGATATTTTCCAAAATACCAGCGTCCTTCAAATGGAACAATTCCAAACAAATGGTCAGGGTTATGCAAGTCTGCTTCTGCTACAAAATGCCAACCCACATCACGTTCAATCGCACGCTGACCTTTATAGCTTATTTTTTGATCTTTTTCTAAGTCATTAATTTTCATAAAAATGAGTTTAAATGTTTGATCTCCAAGGTCAATATCTTCTACTTGTTTGCAAATATCTGCAAGGTCATCTGATTCATACATAATATCTAATCGCTCTTTGATAAAAGGGCTTCTGCTTGGATCAAGTTTAACGGCGCTTCTTATGATAGGTTTCTCAGTTTCAATTTCAAAAAGAGAGCGTCTCTCTAATTGACATAGTGAGAGTTCCTCTTCGCTGCATGCGTATGTGTAGATATACTGAGGCAGCTGCGTATGGTTATTCAATATCGTATCATCCTTTATCCTATCTAATTATCCTTCTTCTCAAACAATAGCGAGAAAAGAAGAGAAAAGCAACGAATTTAAATATATTTGGCTGTGAATACTAAATTGAAGCGCTACATAGTCCACTTATTTGACAAAACATGCTAAAATAACTGATGATAACCTGCATGTGCTGCTGTTTATACAAAAGAACTGGATCAAGGTTTCTCAAAAATCATTTATACACTGCTGACATTTTGATGAATAGGAGAGGCTACGTGATGTCTAAAAGTGATCATGAAAAGCAACAGATGAGTCGGGCTGATATGAAAAAACAAGCTAAAACATCCTCGCAAAACCTTGTGATGAACGTACTCATTGCCATTGTATCTGCATGTATTTTAGCTCTTATTATAAATATTTTTGTACTAATGAAATGAGTCGTTATGCTGCTCATTTCTTTTTATTAGGTTCAGCTTTTATTGAAGAGTTTGAGGTCTCTTTCACTAGAGAGCACATTGTGAATAGCATATCTTTTTTTTACAAATGATAGTTGTGATATGATAAAGCAATAATACATTAGACAAAAAGCTGGAGGTTACTTAGTATGCCATTACTTAGATTTGATGTAATAGAAGGAAGAGACGAAAAAGAGTTAAAAGCATTACTAGACGCTACTCATCGAGCGATGCTAGAAGCCTTTGGCGTCCCAGAACGCGATCGTTATCAAATTGTACATCAGCATCCTGCTCATGAAATGATTATTGAAGATACAGGTCTTGGCTTTGAGAGAAGCAAGGATTTGGTTATTATAAGTGTGACGAGCAAACAGCGAACAGAAGAGCAAAAACAAGCTCTTTACAAATTAATTGTAAAAGAGCTGGGAGAAAGCTGCGGAATTCAGCCAAGCGACATTATGATTTCAATTGTTGAAAACGGTAATGCTGACTGGAGCTTTGGTATGGGAGAAGCTCAATTCTTAACTGGGAAATTATAAAATGGTTTATTATCTAGAGAAGCCCTTATTTCTAAGGGCTTTTTCTCATTTTGTCTATAAAAATATTATTCTCTTAGTCACATCTTACTCAAAATTAAATACAGACATCTGTCAAATGAATGATACAATAAGCTTATATGCCGTTTTGAGTGGGAAAACCAAAAAAGAGTTCGGCGTACTAACTTCAGAACAACAATAATTTTACATAAAGATGTAAAGATTTAAAGGTTAAAAGAGAAATGTATAAAATCTGTAAAACAAAAGAACAGTTACGCGTTAAACATAGGAGTAAAAGGTTCTTCACGTGTTTTTTCGTATAATAAGAGAAAGTAATTTTGATCATTGAGGAGGAACTTAGAATGTTTGGATTTGATGCAGATGTATCGCCATTAGTGCGAATTAAAGTAATTGGAGTCGGCGGTGGAGGAAATAACACCGTTAACCGTATGATTGAACATGGTGTACAAGGGGTAGAATTTATCGCCGTTAATACGGATGCTCAGGCGCTTAATTTATCTAAAGCAGATGTGAAAATGCAGATTGGTGCGGCATTAACGCGAGGATTAGGTGCAGGAGCTAATCCAGAAGTAGGAAGAGAAGCTGCAGAAGAAAGCAGAGAGCAAATTCAAGAAGTACTGCAAGGCGCAGATATGGTATTCGTAACAGCTGGCATGGGTGGAGGCACTGGTACTGGAGCAGCTCCGGTTATTGCCCAAATTGCCCGTGAACTAAATGCTTTAACAATTGGAGTAGTTACTCGCCCTTTCAAGTTTGAAGGAAATAAACGTACCAAGCAAGCAGTAGGCGGTATTACTGCGATGAATGAATCGGTAGATACCCTTATTGTCATTCCAAACGACCGCTTGCTTGAAATCGTTGATAAAAAGACACCTATGCTTGAAGCATTCCGTGAAGCAGATAATGTTCTTCGCCAAGGTATTCAAGGTATTTCAGATTTAATCGCTGTTCCGGGGCTGATTAACCTTGACTTTGCTGATGTAAAAACAATTATGTCTAATCAAGGATTTGCGCTTATGGGTATCGGACGAGCTTCGGGATCAGATCGAGCAATTGAAGCAGCGAAAAAAGCGATTTCTAGTCCGCTGCTAGATGCATCCATTGATGGAGCAAGAGGCGTGCTGCTGAACATTACGAGCGGTAGCAGCCTGAGTCTTTACGAAGTACAGGAAGCAGCAGATATTGTCACGTCCGCTTCTGATCAGGACTTAAATATGATTTTTGGATCTGTGATTAATGAAGATTTAAAGGACGAAATGATGGTAACCGTTATTGCCACTGGATTTGATGATGAAGATATTTCACCATCAGCTTCCACTTCTAGAGTTTCAAGAGCACGCTACTAAATTAAATAACCAGCTTTTATGGTGGCAATTGTTTTTCAATTGCCTTAAAAGGGAATCCGGTGAAAATCCGGAGCGGTCCCGCCACTGTAACAAGGAGCCTTATGTCAAAAAGCCACTGTCTATTTAGAGACGGGAAGGCGGTATAAGGCAATGACTTGAAGCCAGGAGACCTGCCATAAATCGCAGCACACAATAACCTACGAGGATAGGGAGGTGTTTTGGCAGAATCAAAAATACGATAAACAAGGGATACGTTTATCTGAATTTGTTGTGAAGGCAAGCACTTCTTTTTAGAAGTGCTTTTTTTTGTGTATTAAAATAGAAGGTGGAAAAATGAATGATAAATAATAAAAAACTTGTATCTATGATATTTCTCGTGTTACTTTGCCTCACTGCTTGCGCTCCTAATGAAGAGAGCGTAAGTATAAAAGAAAGAAAGAAAACGGATAAAAGTGTGACGTTTTTATTTAATTTTACATCTGCAACGCTTGATCCTCATACGGACGATAATTATACAGCAGTTCGTGGGGGAGTAGGGGAGACGCTTGTTAAAATCAACGACGATTTAAAAATAAAGCCTTGGCTTGCTGAAAAGTGGGAAACGAAAGATAACGGCCTTACATGGACATTTATGATAAGAAAGAACATCATGTTTCAAAACGGAAAAGCGCTGGATGCAAATGCCGTTAAGTCTTCTCTTCAAAGAACGATAGACCAAAGTTATGCGATGAAAAACGCTTTAAATATTAAAGAAATGAAAGCGAACAGTCATGCGCTGACAATTACATTAAAAGAACCAATGCCTAAATTTCCTTCTGAATTAGTGCATCCAAATACAGCTATTATAGATGTTGATGCTTCTAATATAGCTAAGAAGCCCATTGGTACGGGTCCATTTCGCGTCTTGTCTTTTGATCAAGGAAATCAAGTAAAATTAGAAAGATATGAAAATTATTGGGGTGGAAAAGTGAAATTGAAAAGTGCGATCTTTGGATTTAACGAAGATGCTAATGCGCGAGTTGCTGCTCTTCAATCTGGAACAGCCGATATTATTTATCGCCCGCCTTTAGAAAGCTTGGGCACTTTACAAACAGATCCGTCTTTTAAAGTAAGTGGAGTACCTAGTGTGCGCACCCATTTATTGCTTTACAATCAAACTAATGACGCATTAAAAGACGAAAATGTAAGAAAAGCTATCGATACCTTATTGAACCGAAAAGAAATTGTTAGCAGCATCATGAACAATCAAGCGGCAGCGGCTCGAGGTCCATTTTTACCCCAATTTCCTTTTGCTGATAGTACTGCTAATGAGCAAAGAGGTATGACATCTGCTAAAAAATATTTAGAGAAAGCAGGCTATCAAATCAAAAATGACAAAGCAATTAAAAATGGAAAGCCACTATCGCTCTCTCTTGTCACATACAGTTCTTTGCCAGAACTGCCTTTAATTGCTCAGCTTGTACAGTCTAATACCAAAGAGTTAGGAATTACTATTAAGATTCACCTAGTTGAAGATAGCGATGAATATGTAATGGCAAAAGATGATTGGGATTTAGCATTGTACAGCCTTATCACAGCACCTAGAGGAGATGCCAGCTATTATTTAAGTACGAACTATTTGCCCGGCGGTGGTTTAAATGCCAGCCGGATTAATGATGATACGCTAACAAAAATGATAGAACAGTTAAATTCAACAGTAGATGACGCAAAACGAGATCAGTTAGCCAAACAAGCAACCGCTTTGATTAATAGAAAAATGCTGACGTCATCGATTGTACATCCAAACATTGTTGTTGCTTATAATCAAAAAGTGAAAAACTGGACAACAAATCCAAGCGAGTATTATATGCTGACTCAGCATTTAGACGTAACGCCGTAGTTAACAGTGCAGCATAAGCAGAGAAAAGAAAAAGTATACAATGATCGTTAAAAGGATGTGACAGTAAACGTGCAAGAAGTACAAATGTATCAAATTAAAGAAGTAAAAGAAAAGGATGCTGAAGTGATTCAGTTTGTTATGAATATGCGGAATGAGCTATTTCCTATGCTGGAAAAAAATCAGCTTCCTGTGGATTTGCTTCATTTTAATGAACATTACGTTCAAGCGAAAGACGCTGCTTTTTTTGCAGCTGTTACGGAAAATCAACAAGTAATTGGAACCATTGGTTTATACGCTTACGATGGACGGTTTCATGCATTAAAAGAGCGATATGAACATAGAACTGCAGCTGAGATTGTAAAATGCTATGTCGATCCAGCGTACCGGCGTCTAGGCATTGGACAGCAGCTGTTAAAAGCAGTTGAACAATTTGCCCAAAGTCATTTTTATGACACGCTGTATCTGCATACTCATCCTTTCTTACCTGGCGCTATTCCTTTTTGGGCTTCACAAGGCTTTATCAAAAGGCTAGCTGAACAGGACGAACCATGGAATACGCTGCACATGGACAGAAAAATACAACGAGTCGTAACGTAACGAGATCATACAGTAATTACCATGGAATCTGTATATGGGCTCATGCTATAATGAACGTAACTTACATTTATAGCCTGTAGGGCAAGTCCTTACAGAAAAGAACCACGTTTCGAATTGGCTGAAACGTGGTTTTTTTCTATAAAAAACAAGTAACAAAATATTTTTAAAAATATATATGAAATCGCTTTCAAAATAATGAAATATATTATATAATTACTAGTGTTGTGTTGTACTTTGTTAGTGTTAAATCAATATCCTACATGTGTGAGCCGATTGCCTTATGGTAGTCGGCTTCCTTTTTTTATAGTAGAAGTCTAAAGGGAAACAGCGTTCGTTAAAATGGCTGTAATTGTCATGATAATAGTTGTCCCAAAGGCCCACTTGAAAAGAAAGAAAAGTAGCAATCATTCCAAACCCTAACAAAGAAAGCATTATCCATCACCTCTTAAAAATTTAGAAAATTCTATTAATTTATGTTATAGCATTAGAATTAATGTTAAAGTTTGGTATTTTTAAATAAGGTAACTTCAAACTAAACCTAAAAACTAAAAAAGCCGCCTTGTAGGCGACTGGTTTAAGCTAGGTCAGCTGTTATGGACTGCTTTTGAAGGTGATCAGACAGCAGGCTGTAGGCGATAATCTTCTTTTTGTATTGTTTCACGACGTCGACATGATCATGATAGCTATATACGCATAGTCGAACATCGTTTTTCCCTTTTTTCGTATCGATAACAAGTGGAGTTTCACTGTCTTCTAGGTGTTTATAATAGTCCTTATTTCCTTCATGGACATAATATTGTTTTAAAAATGTTGCTTTATTAAAATAATCAATCACTTGCATTTTGTCTTTGCCTTCTAAATGTTTCCCATCAACTGTGACAGTAGCGTTTTGATCATCAAGTGTTGGGTGTAATTGAAATTTAGTCATAAGCCATTTGACCACTGGAGTTGGAAGACACGTTATTAATATTTTGAGTGCACTTACAAGAATGATGGAAAGTAATACAATCCATGTCATAGTTAATCATCTCCGCTTAAATTAAATAAGATTACATACTTATTTTACCACAGAGAACATGATTGCTTTTTGTACATTATGTGAACCTTCTTTAGTGAAAAGATGTATATGAAATGCGTTTATTTATGCACATTTAGGGAAATATAAAATTATAACAAATACTACATATAAAAAAGGAGAAAAAATTATGTTGTGGACGATTATTGGACTTTTATTTATTTTTTGGTTATTAGGATTAGTTTTTCATATTGGCGGCGGCATCATTCACATTCTTCTTGTCATTGCAGTGATTGTGCTGATCGTAAAACTTGTGAAACGAATTTAGATATAAAAAGCCTTTCCTTAGGGAAAGGCTTTTTATGTGGAGAGATTATAAAAATGAGCTGTATTTCGATATAAAAAATCATATGTCTCCGTTACAGAAACCCTTTTGAGACGTGCTATTTCCTGAACGGACTGATGCATCATTGATGGAACCGTTGTCTGGTTTTGAAAAGGTCCTTCAAATGGCCACGGACCATCTGTTTCGACCATCAAGTAGTCAAGAGGGTAATCTGTGGCAAGCGCTTGGATTTTAGGTTTATATACAATATCAGGTGTAAGGGAAATATAGTAGCCGTTGTTTTTCATTCGTTCAACGGTTTTTTTAGCTCCTTTGAACCAGTGGAAGTGAGCTTTAGGCACAGAATGTTTTTCTAGCAAGTCGCACACGATCTCAGCATCTTCATATACAGCGTGAAGAATTAACGGTTTCCCCCATTTTTTTGAATGAATAATAAAAGCTTCAAGCAGCTCCAAATAGGGCTCTAGAGAAAGAGTATAGGTCTGACTTAAGTAATAAGGTAGACCAACCTCACCAACCGCAATCATTTCTTCATTGTTTTGATCAATCCAAGCAAACAGCTCCGCTAATTCATTTGAAGAAGGCAACATTTGTTCAGGGTGAAATCCGTAGGCAGGTTTCACGCAGGAATATAACTTGCTGATTTTTTGATTAAGTTGGCAAGAGTGTAATGTAGAAGATACAGAAATAAGCGCTTGTAACGAAGGATCCTGCTCAACTATGTCTTTCCAGCTTTTCTGTTCATATTGATCTAGATGAATATGCGAGTCAATAATGCGTTTCATAAATAATGCTCCTCTCAGCCTATTTTGTTTAAAAATAATACGTAAGAGAGTGTATGATGCTGTTAAGCCTCCACTTTATTTCTTATTTGTTTTCTGTTCCCCCATTTAGTAATAGATGAGAACGTATAAACAATAAGAGCTAACCAAATAAAACTAAAAGCAATAACATGAGCTTTTGTTAGCGATTCATGGTATAGAATGACTCCTGCTAGCAAAGACAAGGTTGGTGAAATATATTGAAGAATACCAAGCATTGATAATGATACTTTTTTAGCACTTTTTGTGAATAATAGGAGTGGTAAAGCTGTAACTACTCCACTGCCCATTAATAAAAGACTTGTTGAAAAAGAATCAAAAAACTGCAAGTGTGATTGAAACGTAAGGTAGCCTATGTATGCTAATGCAATAGGGGAGATGACCATCGTTTCAAGAGTTAATCCAATCGTTGAATCAGCTTTAATCTTTTTCTTTGCCAAACCATATAATCCGAAGGTAACAGCTAAGCTAAGCGAAATCCAAGGAACCACACCATAATGAAGACTAAGCGTTAAGACGCCGATTCCTGCTAGTATAAATGCAAAAATTTGAGCCCCGCTTAATCTCTCTTTTAAGAAAATAACACCTAATAAAACACTTGTTAGGGGATTAATATATTGTCCAAGGCTCGCTTCTACTATTTTTCCATTAATGACAGCCCACATAAAAATGCCCCAATTTGCACTAATAAGTACAGACGCAGTAAAAAGGGACCAGAATAAGGATGGTTTTTTCACTATTTCTTTTATAAACGTAATGTATGTACGCCATTTCTTTGTCATTAATAAAAAAATAAGCATAAAAATAAAAGACCAAAAAACGCGCTGAGCTAAAATCTCACCTGGTGCTACGTGGTGAACCAGCTTCCAATAAATTGGCGTGAGCCCCCACATAAGATAAGAAAGGACCGCATATATCACACCATCTCTGTCGTGATTTAAGTTCATGTGAAACCTTCTTTCTAACATAAGATAAAATCAGTAATAAAAGTCATAGATTAACATAAAAAAGCAGCATAAACGATTATATCACAGAGAAAAACGATTCTTCACATGTTGAATGGCTCAAAAAAGCGCTATGCGCCAGGTCATTGCTTTTCTATGTCTAAAATAAAATCAAATTGCGTGTTTCTAACAAGGTAAGTGCTTACACAAGTGCGTATGATAAGCGTTCCTTCAGCTTATATTCAAGTGGTTATGAAAAACAGTTGATTTCCCCATTATAAACTGTCAAGCTTAGGTAAGAAGAAAATCTTAGAGGAAAGAATATATAGGTGACGAATATGATCGAAATAAAAATGTCTACGATAAGCGACGGAGAATTTAACAGAGGTGTATTTGCTAAGCAAGATATTAAAAAAGGAACGCTTATTCACGAAGCTCCTGTTATCGCTTATCCTAATAAAGAGCATGATTTTATTGAGAAAACAACACTAGCGGATTATGCTTTTGAATATGGAGTGAATCATACGGCTATTCTTTTGGGATACGGTATGCTGTTTAATCACTCGTATACACCCAATGCTACGTATGAAATTAATTTTGACAATCATACCTTTGATTTTTATGCATATACGGATATCCAAGCAGGAGAAGAAATTCTCATCAACTATAATGGAGATGAAGATGATCAAGAGCTCCTTTGGTTTGATCGTGAAGATGAAGAAGAACAAAAGTAAAAAGTTAAGCCCATCGAAAATCGATGGGCTTTTTATTATGCTTTTTTATCTGGATACATAGTAGAGTTCAAACGGATGAATTGGTAAATATGCGTAATAATAACTTTTAAAACGGCATATCCAGGAACGGCTAAAATAATACCGATGATTCCGAATAAGTTTCCGGCGGTTAGAATGACAAAAATGACCGTAATCGGGTGAATATCCAGGCTTCTTCCCATAATTTGTGGAGAGATTACTTTGCCTTCAAGCAATTGAACAACTGCCCAGACAATGGCCAGTTTTACAAGCATGAAAGGAGACGTAATAAACGCAATAATAATGGCTGGAATAATGGCGATAATAGGACCAAGGTAAGGGACAACATTGGTTACCATGGCGATAATCGCTAGAAGTAATGCATAATCTAACCCAATAATCAGATAGCCAATGAAAAGCAGTACACCTATACAAATCGCAACAAAAATTTGCCCGCGAATATATGCGCTTAATGCGTGGTTCATGTCGGCTAAAATGAATTTAGCTTCAGAACGAGAGCGGTTTGGAAGCAGTTTTACAATGTAATTAGGTAAGTTTTTCCCATCTTTTAATAAGTAGAAAAGAATAAAGGGTAAAACGGCAACCGATAATATAATTTCTGTAATGGTGCCGACAAAGTTCACAATACCGCTTGAAAATCCAGAAACATATTTACTCAAGTGTTTTGATGCATCTTTTGAAATCTTATCTAGGTCCGTGTTAGCCGACTGAAGGCCTTGTTCGACATATCGGTTATTCGAAAGGTTCGTCACCGCATGCTGAACGTCATGCGTCAGCTCTGGGATATTATCAATAAGACGGTCAACTTGATTTTTTAGAGGCGGAATAACCGATGAAATAATAATGGCTAATGCGCCGATAATCACTATGTATAAAACAAGAATGGAAATAATTCGTTTTACACCTTTTCGTTCTAAAAAGTCAACAAGCGGATTAAATAAATAAAAGCAAATTCCTGCTAAGATAATCGGCAGTGCGATTGTTTTAATAAAAATAGAGATAGGAATTAAAATAAATCCGATTTTTGATAACGAAAAAATAGTCATGCTGAGAATAAAAATAATAATTGTATATACAACAAATTTATTATTTAAGATTTTTTCTCGGAAAAAAGTTCCTTTCTGAGGTCTAGGTTCCAAGCTGTTCAACTCCTTTAAAAAGTAAATGTATAGTTATCATACCCTGATTTAGACTAATTTAAGAGGGTTTTTTACAAAGAAGTGTGCATACTAGTAGAAAATCTTCTAGAAAGAAGGGGTGAAATCATTGAAAGAAGACAAACAACCATCGTATGATGATTTCTCTACAGTAGAAAAAAGCCATGAGTATATAACCGCTGAAGAATTTCCAGACGGTCCTTTCGGCTCTCCTGTTAATCAAAAACTGGGGAAATCTACTTCATGGGAAGAAGGGCAGCGAACGTATAGCGCATTTAATTATGAAAACAAAAATCTTCATGAAAAAGCGCAAAGATTATTTCCAGGTGCTCATCCTGTACATGATAACCCAGAGGAACATGAACAAAATCCAAGTTAATGTCTTTATTATGCTCTGAATATATTGCCCTATCTTTTTGCTGAATTATGTTGACAATAAGTAATTTAGCCTGTAATATAAAACGTAACTTATCACTGTTTCTACAGGATTCGACAAAATTTGATTTACTTAAACTTGTGATCTCAACTTCTATTTACAGCTATTAGAGCGCTGTAAGTAGAAGTTTTATTTATGTTATCGATCAAAAAGAAAAAAGCAGGTCTGCTCAAGCAGGCCTGCTTTTTTTATTATTGAACAGCGTCAAATTTATTTACTTTCCACTGAGAATTAGATTTATAGAATGTGACAGTTCGTTTTACGCTGCCGCCATCTACAGTTGGAACTGTGAATTCATAAGAGCGAACTGTTGCTGTTTGATACACAAGCTTTGTTTTTGCTTTTGACCACTCTAACATGCTGAATCCGTCGCCGATTGGATGTGCAAGTTTGCCGTTATATGTGATATAGCCGTAATTTGTTAATCCTTTTTCTACTGCACTATTTGTAAATGTCTCAGATAAGTAGCTTGATAGCTCAGCTTTTGTATCAAATTCAGGGCAAAGATACACGTACTCAGTTCCTTTGTATTCAAATGTACGTTCTGTACATGGTTTGTTTTTATAACCGTGCAGAGCACTCCAGAAATGATTGCTGGCACTAGCTGCAATTTTGACAGCATTTGCATCCGTTAGTGTTGGAGATGTTGTTTGTGCTGTAACTCCAGTGCTTAGTGTAAAGAAAATAGCGATTGATGATAAAACTAGTCCAATTTTTTTCATTTCTAACTCACTCCTAATTAATTAACCTTATTTATGTAACAATTATGTGTTTTATATTTCTTTTGTTACATTTATATTACAATAAATCTGTAATAAAAGAAAGTGTTTTGTCTTTTTTTCTTAAATTTTTTTAGATTTTTACTAGTTTTTGAAGTAGATATAGTAAATAAATTGCGGATAAATGTTGATTTATCAGGATTTTTAAACCGATTTTTCTATTTTATATTCGTTTTGTTACAAATAATATTTTTTGTAACAAATATGTAATAAAAGAAGCTGAATACTTTTAGGATACAGAAAAATAAAGATAAAACGGTGAAAAAGCGATTTTAAAAGTTTATTTTCCTTTTTTTGGCATATTTCTTTTGCGGTTTTGAGCTTTTTAGTAGAGTAGATTAAGAGGAGGCGAAATCATGAAAGTCATTATACATAGTGAGAAAAGCGGTATAGCAGGCATGAATTACAGAAATCTTCAGGAGATGCCCCCTGAAAGAGGAGAAGTAAAAGTAAGGTTAAAAACAGCAGGTTTAAACCGGAGAGATTTATTTGTTATGAATAATCGAGGCAAAGGAGATAAGCCGTTTATTCCCGGTTCAGACGGTGCAGGTATTATAGAAGAAGTGGGAGAAGGCGTAAAAGGTTTAAAAATTGGAATAGAAGTGATCATTAATCCAAGTCTGGAGTGGGATCGTATAGAGGACATTCCGTTTACGCCTAAAATTTTAGGTGGTCCATCGAATGGAACGTTTGCAGAGTATGTAATCATAAAAGCGGATAATGTTGTGCAAAAGCCGCCTTATCTATCTTGGAAACAAGCGGGAGTTCTTTCATTATCAGCTTTAACTGCGTATAGAGCTCTCTTTACAAAAGGACAGTTAAAAAAAGGAGAACATCTACTTATTCCTGGTATAGGGAGCGGAGTCGCGACTTATGGCTTGTTATTCGCAAAAGCTATCGGAGCTGACGTAACGGTTACTTCTAGAAGTGATGAAAAAAGAAAGCAAGCCCTAGAGTACGGAGCTGATTATGCATTAGACAGTGGAAGTAACCTAAAAGAAGAAATCAACGATAGAAAAGTAGATATCATACTTGATAGTGTGGGGGCAGCTTTATTTCCGACGTATTTTGAAATACTAAAGCCAAATGGAAGAATTGTTAATTTTGGTGCGAGTTCTGGAAATGAAGTTGAATTGCCTCTAAGAACTATTTTTTATCCTCAATTCAATATACTTGGCACATCTATGGGAAGTCAGGAAGAATTTGTGGACATGATGGATTTTATAGAGAAACATCAAATTAAACCAATCGTCGATAGATTCTATCCGCTGTCAGAGGCAGCTGCAGCTTGCGAACGATTAGATAAAGGAAAACAATTTGGCAATATAGGTTTACTTATTTCAGAATAAAAAAATCCCCGGCGCTAACTGGGGACTTTTTTATATAATCAAACGTTTGTTTAAATGAAAGAAACAAGGTAATAACAGGATTTTTAGCAGTTTTTTTATCATAACCACCAAGCCAATAAAAAGGTAACAAATCCTCCTAGTATCAAAAATCCCATGCTGTATTTGAGCGTGTATTTAAACAGTTCACCCTCTTTTCCGGCTAAACCTACTGCTCCAGCAGCGACAGCAATTGATTGAGGAGAAAGCATTTTAGCCATTACGCCGCCGGCAGTATTAGCCGCTACGAGAATAATTGGCAAGACATTAATTTGCTGAGCAGTAGTTAGCTGCAAGTTGCCGAACAGCGCATTATTCGATACGACAGACCCCGTTAGAAATACGCCAATCCAGCCAAGAAATGGAGATAAAAATGGAAAATAAGCAGCTGATGTAGCGAGTGCCAATCCAAGTGTAGAGGACTGTCCTGAATAATTTGAAATAAAAGCAAAAGCAATGACCATCATAATCGTCATAATAGGTCTTGATAGTTCTTTTACGGTTTCCAAAAGAGTGGTCCATGCCACTTTTGCCGATACGTTAAGCAAGAAAACTGAAAGGATACAAGCGATAAGAATTGCCGTACCTGTTGCTGCAAATAAGTCTATTTTTAAGACAGCAGCGTAAGGCGTAGGATCTTTTACTAAAGGCGCTGCTTTAATTACGTGATTGTGTAAAAATGGGACGTTAATAAGCAGGTTCAGATGTTCAAGCGCCGTTTTGACAAAAGAAATGCTCCAAGCCGTAACGAGTATCGTTAATAGAATAAAAGGAGACCAAGCCTTTAAAATTTGTTTTGGTGACAGGCTGAAGCTTTTAGCTGCTGCCGGGCTTGTTCTTTTAATATAAAAAGCAAGAGCAAGCAAACTCACAATAGAAGATGTGATATTTGGAAGTTCAGGGCCGATGTATGTAACAGTTAAATACTGCGTCAGTGCATAGGAAATGGCTGTGATGCTCGTTGCTTTCCATACGTCTTTTAATCCTTTTATCCCATCCATAATAAAGACAAGTAAAAAAGGGATAAGAAAAGAAATAATCGGAAGCTGCGTGCCAAGAAAATGAGCAATTTCTTTTGGATCAATGCCAGATACTTGTCCTGCGACAATGACAGGAATCCCCATGGCGCCAAAAGCTCCTGAAGCTGTATTAGCAATTAAGCATAGCGCCGCTGCTTTTAACGGTTTGAATCCAAGTCCAACTAGAAGCGCTGCTGTAATGGCAATTGGAGCTCCAAATCCTGCTGCTCCTTCTAAAAAAGCATTAAAGGAAAAAGCAACAAGCAGCATTTGCAAGCGGGGGTCATCGGTTATTGAAATAATAGATTGCCTAATGGTAGTAAACTGTCCGCTTTTGACAGTTAGCTTGTATAAGAACACCGCGCCGATAATAATATAGCTGATGGGCCAAAGTGCATACAAAAACCCATAGCCTGTGGCTCCTAAGACCATTGAGGCAGGCATATCATAAAAATAAATAGCAATAATCATAGAAAGAAGTACCGTAATACCAGCAGCAATGTGTCCTTTTAATTTCAAAAGAGTTAAAGCAATAAAGAAAAAGATGATGGGGATGAGTGCAATTAGTGCAGAAAGCCAAATATTATTTAACGGATTATATACTTGAGTCCACGTCATATTCATACACCTCTACTACATATTTAAAACAAGGGAGCGGGGGAGTCCCCCGCAAAAATCTTTTGATGTTACACAAAAGCTCTGTCGCGAGTTTGCTTAAGAATGCTAGCAGAGTGCTCGAGCTGCTGCTGTTCGTGAGGAGTTAAATTCAATTCAATAATTTGGCGCACGCCGTTTTTATTAATGATAGCCGGCACGCCGATATACACATCAGAAATACCGTATTGTCCTTCTAATAAAGCAGATACCGTTAAAATAGAATTTTCATCATCTAAAATAGCCTTGGTTATGCGTACAAGTCCCATCGCAATTCCGTAATAAGTCGCTCCTTTTCGATTAATAATATGGTAAGCCGCATCGCGTGTTTGTTCGAATAGATGCTGCATATCCGGCTCTTTTTCAATAGCAGCAGTATTGATAAAATGTTCGAGCTTCACACCGCCAATTTGCGCGTGGCTCCAAACAGGAAATTCCGTATCTCCATGTTCCCCCATAATATAAGCGTGGACGTTGCGAGAATCTACTTCGAAATAGTCGCTTAACAAGTAGCGGAAGCGAGCTGTGTCAAGAATCGTTCCTGAACCAATTACTCGTTCGTTTGGTAATCCTGATACTTTTTGTGTAACGTGTGCGAGAATATCAACTGGATTTGTTGCCACTAAAATGATGCCGTCAAATCCGCTGTTCATAATATCTTTTACAATGAATTCAAAAATTTTAACGTTTTTTTCAACTAGATCTAAGCGCGTTTCCCCTGGAGCTTGATTAGCGCCCGCTGTAATAACCACTAAATCAGCATCAGCGCAGTCTTTATAATCTCCAGCCCAGATTTTCATCGGTGTGGCAAATGGCATTCCATGATTGATATCGCGTGCTTCGCCTTCTGCTTTTTCTTTGTTCATATCGATTAACACTAATTCATTGGCAATACCTTGATTCACCATTGAAAAAGCGTAGCTTGAGCCAACAAAACCAGTTCCGATAACGGCAACTTTTCGTGTCTTTGGTGTAAATTGTGTTTTCATTTGTATCATCCTTTGAATTTTATTTTGTGATGTTTTTCACAATGTTAGTGTAACAAGAATAAATACCCTCGGCTGTGATAAAAATCACACCCTTAAAAAAATAGTAAACAATTCTACAGGGCGATTTAAAAAAGGGTTCTTCTACATGAAGTGCCACATTTAGAAAGATCTTAAACGTTTAAAGTGTTGAGTAAAGGCAACTTGTTTTGCAGAAAGCTAAAGAGTTTAACATTCTCTATTTGTATGTTAACAGCCAATAATGTTTCTATAGACCCACACGAAATCCATTTGTTACACTAAGTTTGCTTATTTTGAATAAAGGAGTGGAAGGGATGGAGAACTACTATGAGCAAGCCCAAAAAGGCGCTTGGGTTAGTATCTTATCATATATCTTTTTATCAGCATGTAAACTTATTATTGCGGGTGTCACCGCTTCCTCTGCTTTAAAAGCCGACGGTCTTAATAATGTTACAGATATTATTGCATCAATTGCCGTCTTAGTCGGCTTAAAAATCTCTAAAAAACCTCGCGATAATGATCATCCCTATGGACATTCCAGAGCGGAACATATCTCTTCACTTATTGCTTCTTTTATCATGATGGTCATCGGACTAGAAGTATTGGTCGACGCGGGTCAGTCATTATTTATGGACAAATCTGAAGCGCCTAATTTACTGGCTGCTTGGGTAGGTCTTGGAGCGGCTGCTGTTATGGGTGGTGTCTACCGGTATAATATTAAGCTTGCTAAAAAACTTGATAGCCAGTCTTTATATGCGGTTGCTAAAGATAATTTGTCTGATGCACTTGTGAGTATAGGGGCTGTTGTGGGAATTTTCGGCTCACAATTCGGCCTGCCCTGGCTGGACGTGGTAGCTGCTTTTGCTGTGGGAATTATTATTTGTAAAACAGCCATCGAGATTTTTAAAGAAGCGGCTCACTCCTTAACGGACGGATTTGATGAAGAAAAGTTAGGGCACTACAAAGAAAGCATTGGGCTTGTAGAAGGTGTAAAAGAAGTAGAAGATGTGAAAGCGCGCAAGCTTGGTAATCAAGTCGTGATTGATGTAACTGTTAAAGTAGATCCCCATTTAAATGTTATTAAAAGCCATGAAATTGCTGATCAAATTGAACATATGATGAACGATGAGCATCAGATTAAAGATACGCTTGTTCATATTGAACCTGATGCATACGAAAAGCAAAAATAAAACCAGCACGTTCTTTCGTTATGAAAGGATGGGCTGGTTTTATTTTTGGAGAAATTTGAAATAAATCACAAAAACTTCTTCAAAAATGAAAATGAAAAGCCGTTATTAGTAATATAAAGATTTTTGTAGAAGGGTGAGGGAATGAAGAGGTTAAGTGCAAAGCTCGTAGTATTTTTTAGTATTTTTATAGCTATTTTATTATTAGTTGTTTCAGGGGCTGTTTATCAATTTACCAAAACACAAATAGAAAAAGATGTAGAGATTCAGTCTCAAAGTCAAGTGAAAGAGTTAAAAGAAACGATTCATACGTACTTAGACATGTATAGTCGTTCTTTGCTGACGTATAGTGAAAATGACGTAATTGTTAATTTTGTTAAGCAGGAAGGAAATCAAACAAACCAAGAGAAAAATCCGTATTTTACATGGAATACGGTTCAAAAAGAGTTTACGCAGTTTAAAGAAAAATATCCAAACCTGGCACTTGAATACATAGGCACTAAAAATAAGGGAATGTATTCTGTTCCTAAGCAAGAGTACGGATCAGGTTATGACCCGACTTCAAGAGTTTGGTACAAACAAGCAATGGCATTACCTGATCAAGTAATTTACACGGATCCATATGAAGATGCAGCAACGAAAAAGACGGTTGTGACGATTGCAAAGGCTATTTTAGATCCAGATACTAAAAATGTGCTGGGCGTTATAGCTACTGATTTAGACTTAGATGCATTAAAAAACATTGTAGGTAAAGCAGAAGTAAATCACGGTGGATATGCATTTTTATTTGATCAAAATGGCACAGCGCTCGTTCATCCAACAGAAGCTGGAAAAAATTTAATGAATCAGCCATTTATGAAAAAAATGTACGAAGCAGACCGGAATAAAGATTTCATGAAGTATACCTTTCAAGGTGAAGAGAGAGTGATGGCATATGATACTCTCGAAGGAACGAATTGGAAGATAGGAAACGCCTTTATTTATAATGAAATGCTCTCAAGCGCTCATCATTTACTGAATGTGATTGTCTGGATTGCGTTAATTGGCATCTTATTATCAGTGGTGTTAACCATCTTTTTCTCAAGAATCATTACGAATCCAATTCGCCGCTTGAAAAACGAAGTAGCCAAAGTAACAGCTGGCGATTTAACAGTTCAGGTTCAGACGAAGTCAAAAGATGAAATTGGTGAACTTACTCATTTATTTAACGATATGGTAGCTAAAATGAAAACATTGATTGGCACGGTTCAGACGTCTGTTGAGACAGTAAAAACGTCTGTTGAAGACTTGAGTGCTGTATCTGAAGAAGCAACTGCATCCAGTGAAGAAATTGGCCGGGCTATCCATGAGATTGCCAGCGGCGCCACCCAGCAGGCTTCTGACGCTGACTCTACTAATCACAAAACGATGAGTTTATCTTCACAAATTGAAGAAGTCATTGAACAAAACGCCGAGATTAATAAAATGACGATTGAAGCTGTAACCATCAATGAAAAAGGCTTAAAACAAATGCAGCTGCTTCGCAACCAAACTACCGAATCATCTCAGACGATTCACGGTGTTCAAACGGTAATGGAAGAGTTAACAAGTAAGATGAAAGAAATTGAATCTATTATTTTTACAATTAATAGCATTTCAGATCAGACAAATTTACTTGCACTAAATGCTAGTATTGAAGCAGCTCGTGCAGGAGAACATGGCAAAGGATTTGCGGTAGTAGCTGAAGAGGTACGAAAACTTGCTGAACAGTCCTCTCAGGCTACTGAACAAGTTCGCCACACGATTGCAGCGATTCAAGGGGAAGTCGCGGCTGCTCGTGAAGAATGCAACCGGACAGAAGAACTTTCAAAATCTCAAGACTTTGTGGTAGGAGACACAGAACAAGCTTTTCGTGAAATTGCTACTACCATTGAGCAGGTGGCAGCGGCTGTCGAACATGTAACAAGCAGCATGGACAGCATTGATGAGCATAAGGAAGACGTGGTAGCGGCCATTCAAAGTATAGCAGCTATTGCACAGCAATCAGCAGCAGGAACGGAAGAAATTACGGCTTCTACAGAAGAACAAATTAGAGCTATTTCTACTGTTTCTCAATCGGCTGAACATTTGCAAGAGATTAGTGAAGAATTGGCGAACTTGATTCGTCAATTTAAAATTAAATAAAAAAGAGCGCCAATAACATATTGGCGCTCTTTTTTATTTAATAGGAAAACAAGTTGCTGTACGGTAAAAAAACCTGCTGATCTGGAGGTGCAACAGCTGACACGCGCTGATGTGTAAACGGGTGTATAAAAGAAAGCTTAATGGCATGTAAAGCTTGCTGCTGATCTTTTAATCTCTTTCCGCCATAAAGCGTATCACCAAGTAATGGATGGCCGATGTGACTCATATGAACACGTATTTGGTGAGTGCGTCCGGTCTCGAGCGAAAGTTCAATAAGCGTTTCATTTTTTGCCATATTGCGCTTTAACACGCGATAAGATGTTTTGGCAGCTTGTCCCGTTCTAGATACTCTTCTTCTCGTAGCGTGATGGCGATCGCGTCCAATAGGTTCATTAACGATTCCTTGCTCTTGTTTCATGAGTCCTTGGACAAGAGCAACATAAGTCCGGTTAATTTTACGTTCAGCCAGCAGCTGGTCAAACACAGAACTTGCTACAAAATGCTTCGTGAATAAGATAGCACCTGATGTATCGCTGTCCAAACGGTGAACGTGTCTAGGCTTTGTTTTGAGGCCTATTTTTTGAAAATAAGCAGCTACAGCATTTAAAAGAGTTTTTTGGTCCTGCTCTGATGAAGGATGAGTATTTAGGTTTATTGGTTTGTTTACAATTAGCACGTGTTCATCTTCAAACAAAATCTCTATATTAACATTGTAAGGTGTTATTTCATCAGGTTCTGCTTCAAAAAAAGGGAGTGACACTCTATCATTTTCCTTAAGAGTGTTCCTCCATGGTAAAGGTTCACCGTTTATAAGCACATTTTTATTCATCCGAAACTGATGCAGCGTTTTTTTAGGAATACGCCATTTCGTTTTTAAATAATCTTCAATTGTTTGCCCTGCATCATTTTTTGCGATTTTATCTTCTAGCCATTGGCCGTGTATACTCATATTTAATCCCTTCCTTACATACTAGTAAATATCCTTTAATCTTTAAAAAGAACTTGTAAATAATTAGGAGGAAATAACTACCTGAAGTTCTCGTTTTATGTTTATGTTATGCTAAATAAAGAGACATAAGTTAAGAGAAAAAAGGGGGGGTAACCATGAAAATTGCCCAAGCAGCTCCGCCAGAAATGGAGAATTACATAGAAGAGTTGACTGAACAGCTTCGCTATGACTTGTTACCTCGGTATGTATCTGTAGATAAGCTTAATCCTGATGAATTATTAAATCCAGATTATTGTACAGACCATTTATATAATGGCTTACTCGATGAAGCATTGCAAGTCATTAGTAGCCTTCAGACAATAATTGCCGTAATTGAAGCGATTCAACATCGGCCGATTGAAGAAAGCGACTGCGAGCAATTCGAAAAAAATATTGCAATTTTAAAAAAATACGGGTTTTTATTTCCTGTTTCCATTGAGTGTTTTGCAAAAGAAAACAATTTGATTACGTATTCGTATGAATCGTTTTATAATTCATACATAAATTAAAGAGGCTGGGAGAAAAGTATTTTAGCCTAAGTGAAAAACGAACTATTGATCAGCAAGTTTGATGAGTGGTTCGTTTTTTTTATGGTGAATACAACTTCATCTGTTTCGTCCTTCCAGCAGTTGATTGAAGGGCAAGGCGAAGACTCTTGCGGAAAAAGCGGGACAGATGAGACCCCGCAGGAGCGCAAGCGACAAGGAGGCTCAGCGCCCGCCCGCGGAAAGCGAAGCCTTGCATGGAAATCAACGGCGGTGTCATAAGCGGTTCAGTTCATGTATCTGATTTGTTCGTCTTTAGGTTGGATTCATTTAGTTCTGTACCGGCCTCTTTTTAATCATATATTTCAGACTTCTATTGGACATTCAAAAAGAGCTTGTGATATGGTCAAACTTGTATAAATCCATCAAAAAATAAATAGGAGCGAAAACATGACAAAAGCAAAATTATGTTTTATCGGTGCAGGCTTTCACGCATCAACGAACATTTACCCCTCTGTTATTGAAGCGGGAGCAGAAATTAAAGCAATTTCCACACGCAGTATCGAAAGATCAAAAACTGCTCTTCAACGATTTGGGAGCAGCGGTACGCCGTACGATGATTATAAGAAAATGCTAAAGCAAGAAAAGTGCGATGGAGTAGTGGTTGTGGCACAGCCTGAAGATCATCCTGCTTTGGTGCTGGATTGCATTCGAGCAGGACAAAATGTTTATGTGGACAAGCCTTTGGGGATGAATGAAAGAGAAGCAAAAGAGATTTCAGATGCTGCTAAGCAAGCTGGCGTAAAAGTTATGGTAGGTTTCATGAAGCGCTATGCGCCTTGTTATATGAAGTTAAAAGAATTAATTGAAGAAGGTAGCCTAGGAAGTGTCCGTTCATTTCAAGCAAGATTTGCTGTAGACAGTACCCCTTTTTGTAAAGATGAAGAGCAGTTTATGAAGCTTGCTGCCATACATATTGTTGATCTCGTCCGTCACTTGTTCGGCGAAGTCGTTCACGTGACAGGGTTCAGAAATAATCATGGTGAATATATTTCAAATAGTATTTCGCTGAAGTTTGACAATGGCACTGTAGGGAGCCTGTATTTTACTGGCATGACAGCATGGTCTCGAGAAAGTGAAAACTTATTAGTGACATTTGACGATGGCTTTGCTTTTGTTGACGAAATAAATTCATTAACTATTCACGAATCCCAGACTTTTGATGAATTACCGTGGAAATCATTAAAAGAAAACGATCGTGTGTTTACACCTTCTGCTTCACCGATGTCGGGAGCTTATCGAGATCTTTACCTTCGTGGTTTTGTTGGAGAGATGGCTCATTTTATTGAGTGTTGTACAAATGACCAAGAACCTCTTTCCAGTGGGAGCGACAATGTAAAAACGATGAGATTATGTGATCAAATACTGTCATCTTTAATGTAAAGAAAGCTTTAAAGAAAAGAATGTACGATGAATAGCTTACTGCAAATTATGTAAATCATACTAAATAATGTTATGATTAGACAGGTCGTATAAACGAAAGCATTTACCTTTCATAAGATTACAAAACGTTTCAATCTTATTACATATGTTTAAAATGAGCCTAAATGGTTTCTTTTTACGCCTATATCATATACAATGCCCCCTAGATGATTTTTTCGAATAGCTAATAATCGTTTGGGATTATGAAAGGAGATTAATCATGAGAAAACTGATGTATACATTGCTCATTGGGTTAATTGCTGCAGCTTTAACAGCTTGTGGTTCAAACGATGATGCAAAGCAATCAAAGAACGATGATCAAAAAACTGCACAAACTGAGAAGCAAAAAGAGGCTCAGGAAAAGCAGGAAAAGCAAGCAAAAGAAATGCAGAAGAAATTAGATAAACAAAAAGTAGATGAAAAGAAAACCGTAGCAGTTGTAAACGGTAAAAAAGTTTCGGGTGAAGAATATAATGCAGCCCTGGCTACATCACAAAATCAGTACCAACAAATGGGACAAGACCCAACTTCTAAAGAAGCAGCTAAACAAGTAAAGCAGCAAACAATTGACAATTTAGTAGGTCAAACGCTGCTATTGCAAGAAGCTGAAAACAAAGGCTATAAAGCAACTGATGAAGAAGTAAATAAAAAGTTAAAAGAAACGAAAAAGCAGTTCAAAACAGATAAACAGTTCAAAGCGGCTTTAAAAGATGCAGGAATTACTCAATCACAATTAAAGTCTGAGCTGGCTGACAGCATTAAATATCAGCAGTACGTAGATAAAGATATCCAAACACCTGAAGTAACAGATAAGGAAATTCAAGATTATTACGATCAATTTGCAAAACAAAGCCAAAGTCAAGCAAGCGGCAGTAAAGAACAATCTCAAATGCCAAAGCTTGAAGACGTAAAGCCTCAAATTAAGCAGCAGCTTGAACAACAAAAGAAACAAGAAGCATTACAGAAAAAAGTTGAAGAACTTAAGAAAAATGCAAAAGTTGAAGTGAAGCTTTAAATACAAATGAAACGGCCCTTTAAAGGGCCGTTTTTTTGTTATGTACATTTATTGCTTCTTGTCAGTAAAAAGGGGTGCGTGAAAGATTTTAATGTATTTTGACTTATAAGGTAAAAAGTGTTCTGATGGTTTGCCTTTCATCCTATACTTTTCTTATATAGATATAAGAGAAATTGGGGGAGTCGATAAATGAAAAAGGTGGCTGTTTTTTTTGTTGGGCTTGTTTTTTTACTCGCAGGGATGGGTCTGACAGGCAATGCTTCTGCGGCGTCAAATCAACTTATTATCATTAATAAATCTACTAACACCCTTGCTTTTTATAATGGAGGAAAATTAGTAAAGACGTTCAAAGTTGCGACAGGGAGGCAGATGAGTTATACACCAGAGGGTACTTTTAGCATTGTGAATAAAATTAAAAACCGGCCTTATTATAAAGACAACATTCGGGGAGGAGATCCTAGGAATCCGCTAGGTGATCGCTGGCTAGGATTAAATGCGCGCGGAACGTATGGCACCACGTACGCTATTCATGGAAATAATAATCCAAGTTCTATCGGAACCTACGCAAGTTCAGGGTGCATTCGTATGTATGATGAAGAGGTACGCTGGCTGTTTGACCGCGTTCAAACCGGTACAAAAGTGGTTATTGGTCAATTTCATTCTCAAAGTTTTGATTCAATCGCTATGAAAAACAAATACAAAATAAGCAGTACTCCAGTTGCCCAGAATCTTTGTAAAACGAAAAAGCTCTCAAAAGGCCAAATTGGTTTTGTAACGATTCAATCACCGATGGTTTTGTTAAAAGAAGAACAAGGAAAATGGGTAAAGATTCGTACGTTAAATCGCGGTGAACGTTATAATGTATATAAAATAGATGGCATTAAAGTCTCTTTAGGACCAGGATTTATTGAAAATTATCCTAATAAAAAAACATCCATAAAATTAGATATTTGCAAATAGAAAATGAGGCTGGGACAAAAGTATTTTAGCCTAAGTGAAAAACGAACCATTAATCAGAATTTTGATTCTTGATTCTTGGTTCGTTTTTTTATTATGGTGAACGCCGGTTTCATCTGTTTCGTTCCTTCTAGCAGTTGATGGGAGGGTGAAGACTCCTGCGGCCGCCCGCGGAAAGCGAAGTCTTGCAAGGAAGTCAACAGTGGTGTCACAAGCTAATGTATCCATTTGTTCGTCTTTAGATTGGATTTATTTCGTTATGTCTCAACCTCATTTTTTGAATTTTTAATAATGTTTATTATAATAAAAAACAGGGAAACTAATTGCCTAATGAAGAGAGAGAAAGGGTTGTTTTAGCGTATGTCTACAATAGATTTATCAAAATTCGAGAAAAAAATGATTATTCGTAACATCAAACCGGACGATATAGATGAAATTTTAGCACTTCAAAAGCTATCATTCCCGGGAATGGATCCGTGGAAAAAAGAACAGCTTGAAAGTCATCTGGCTATTTTTCCAGAAGGACAAATATGTGCAGAGTACGACGGGGAAATTATCGGATCTTGTTCAAGCTTGATTGTGAACTTTGATGAGTACGATGATCAGCATACGTGGGACGATATTACAGACGAAGGATACATTACAAATCATAACCCCGAAGGCTACAATCTGTATGGAATTGAAGTAATGGTTCATCCAAAGTATCGCGGCATGAAAATAGGACGCCGCTTATATGAAGCGCGTAAAGATTTAGCACGTGAATTGAACCTTAAAAGTATCATCATCGGAGGAAGAATTCCTAATTACCATAAGCATTCAGCTGAAATGTCGCCTAGAGAGTATGTAGAGCAAGTTATTCATCATAAAATTTATGATCCAGTACTATCTTTTCAGCTAATGAACGGATTTACGCTTATGCGTATAAACCCTGGTTATCTTCCTGATGACCTAGCTTCTAATAAGTATGCAACGCTGATGGAATGGAACAACGTAGATTATGTTCGCCGTTCAAAACGCCATTTTAAAACATCATTCCCAGTGCGTATTTGTGTTGTTCAGTATATGATGAAACAGATCAATTCATTTGAAGAGTTTGCAACACAGGTAGAATATTATACAGATGTTGCTTATGATGCAAAAGCCGACTTCTGCGTATTCCCGGAAATTTTCACAACTCAGCTCATGTCTTTCTTGAATGAAAAGATTCCAAGCAAAGCGGTTCAGCGCGTAGCAGAATATACGGAAGAGTACATTGAGTTATTTACTAACTTAGCGGTTAAATATAACGTGAATATTATTGGAGGATCCCACTTCGTCGAAGAAGATAATGGAGATATCTTTAATATTGCCTATCTATTCCGCCGAGATGGAACAATTGAAAAGCAGTACAAAGTGCATATTACACCTAATGAAAGAAAATGGTGGGGAATTAGCCCAGGAGATAAAGTTGAAGTGTTTGATACAGATTGCGGGAAAATTGCGATCCAAATTTGCTATGACATTGAATTTCCTGAGCTTGCTCGTATTGCTACAGATAAAGGTGCAAATATTATTTTTACACCATTCTGTACGGAAGATCGTCAAGGCTATCTGCGCGTAAGATACTGCTCTCAGGCTCGTGCGATCGAAAACCAAATTTATACGGTTATCGCAGGTACGGTTGGAAACCTGCCTGAAACAGAAAATATGGATATTCAGTACGCTCAGTCTGCTATTTTTGCACCGTCTGACTTTGAATTTGCACGAGACGGTATTGTAGGAGAATGTAACCCTAATATTGAAATGGTGGTTATTGGAGATGTAGATTTAGAAATTCTTCGTCGCCAGCGTCAATCAGGAACGGTTCGTCAATTAAAAGATCGACGCCATGACGTTTACAATATTAAATATAAAAAATAACGCAGTTTCTAAAAACATCATGCAAATGCATGGTGTTTTTTATTTCAACTTTTGCCATAATAAAAACTATTACAATGAATTTTGTGGACTAACCATGGAAAAGAGGGGAAAACATGAGTTTTCATGGACAATCGGTATTACCCGCTGTTCGAGATATGAAGCAATTGGAAAATTTTTTAGTAAGCAATTACGAGTACGGAGTTCTTTTAGACAATCAAGTGGGCATGCTAAAAGGAATTATGAGAGAGGTTCATAAGCATGAAAAAAAGCTAATCATTCATTTAGACTTAATTCATGGCTTAAAGCACGATGAGTATGCGGTTGATTTTTTGTGTCAGGAGTTTAAGCCTGCGGGGATTATTTCGACAAGAACAAACGTCATTTTAAAAGCTAAACAAAGAGGAATCTATGCCATTCAACGGGTCTTTTTATTAGACAGCACGGCTTTGAAGAAAAGCTACGAGTTAATGAAGAAAGTAAAACCCGATTATATTGAGCTTCTTCCTGGAATTGTGCCCACTTTAATCCAAGAAGTCAAAGCTGAAACAGGCATTCCGGTGTTAGCCGGAGGTTTAATACGAACCGAAGAAGAAGTTCGTAATGCTTTAGGAGCCGGGGCTTCTGCTGTTACAACATCAAATAGAGAACTGTGGAGTATTTCAACTTAAAAAAACTGTTTGACAACGCTTTCATCATCTAGTAAACTTCTAGATAAGTTAATAGTTGTGAGGGAGAATAGGAGATCCACGGTATAGCCTTTTAATGATTTTATTAGGGGGATGTATGGTGGATTTTCTTATTTTCTTGTAATGTTAACCGTGTTTATACAAAGGGGAGGTATTTATATGCAAGCATTTTTAGGAGAAGTAATTGGAACAATGATACTAATTATCCTTGGCGCTGGTGTATGTGCGGGCGTCAATTTAAAAAAATCGTTTGCTGCTAATTCAGGATGGATTGTTATCACAATGGGGTGGGGAATGGCAGTAGCCATGGCAGCATATGCGGTTGGTAATATGAGTGGAGCACACTTAAACCCAGCGCTAACAGTAGCGCT
Organism: Priestia sp. 3CA3; assembly: GCF_056836725.1. Taxonomy (NCBI): domain Bacteria; kingdom Bacillati; phylum Bacillota; class Bacilli; order Caryophanales; family Bacillaceae; genus Priestia; species Priestia sp. 3CA3. Next base: position 79,297 of record NZ_JBXENJ010000009.1, on the reverse strand, counting down.
TGCTATTACAGGTGATTTTCCATGGTCGCAAGTACCGATGTACATTTTAGCTCAGTTTATTGGAGCGATTCTTGGTGCAACAGTTGTTTATTTACACTATCTTCCACACTGGAAAGAAACAAAAGATGCTGGTACAAAACTAGGCGTATTTGCAACGGGGCCAGCAATTGCGAACCCATTTGCAAACGTTTTAAGTGAGGCGATTGGAACATTTGTATTAGTAGTAGGAATTTTAGCAATTGGAGCAAATAAATTTACAGATGGATTAAATCCTTTAGTAGTAGGATTTTTAATCGTAAGTATTGGTTTATCATTAGGAGGAACAACAGGGTATGCTATCAACCCTGCTCGTGATTTAGGACCTCGTATTGCTCATGCTATCTTGCCGATACCGGGTAAAGGCAGCTCGAACTGGAAATATGCATGGGTGCCAGTAGTGGGGCCTCTATTAGGGGGATCAATTGGCGCAGTCTTTTATCAAGCAGCATTCTTAAATAAAATGTCTAACAGCTTATGGATTGTCTTAAGTATTGCAGTGATTGTTTTAGCGGTTATCTACGCGGTTTCTAAACAAAAAGCAGCGCAAATTCAATCAGCAGTAGTACCGAAAAAATGAATGCGCTTTACCATCTAACTATGTACAATAAAGAAACGACACTATACAGAGAATAGGGGATATTGATATGGAAAAATTTATTTTATCTTTAGACCAAGGAACAACGAGCTCACGAGCAATGTTATTTAATAAAAAAGGTGAAGTTGTGCATGTAGCTCAAAAAGAGTTTACGCAGTACTTTCCAAAACCAGGTTGGGTAGAGCATAATGCAAGTGAAATTTGGGGTTCTATCCTTGCTGTTATCGCATCTTGTTTATCTGAGTCAGGCGTTCACGCGGACCAAATTGAAGCAATTGGGATTACGAATCAGCGTGAAACAGCCGTAGTATGGGAAAAAGCAACAGGAAAACCCGTGTATAATGCTATCGTATGGCAGTCTCGTCAAACGTCTGGTATTTGTGAAGAATTAAAGGCAAAAGGATTAAACGATACGTTCCGCGACAAAACGGGGTTATTAATTGACGCATACTTCTCTGGAACGAAAGTAAAGTGGATTTTAGATAACGTAGAAGGTGCACGAGAAAAAGCAGAAAACGGTGAATTGTTATTTGGAACAATTGATACATGGTTAATTTGGAAGTTATCAGGCGGAAAAGCGCATGTAACGGATTACTCAAATGCCTCTCGCACGCTTATGTTCAATATCTACGATTTAAAATGGGATGATGAACTACTAGATATTTTAGGAGTACCAAAATCTATGCTTCCGGAAGTAAAGCCTTCTTCTGAAGTATACGCTCATACCGTAGATTATCATTTCTTTGGTCAAAACATTCCAATTGCTGGAGCAGCAGGGGATCAGCAAGCCGCTTTATTTGGACAAGCGTGCTATGAAAAAGGAATGGCGAAAAACACGTATGGAACAGGTTGCTTCATGTTAATGAATACGGGTGAAAAAGCAGTTAAGTCGGATCACGGTTTGTTAACTACATTAGCATGGGGGATCAACGGCAAAGTAGAATACGCGCTTGAAGGCAGTATTTTTGTAGCAGGATCTGCTATTCAGTGGCTTCGCGACGGTTTGAGAATGTTTAAAAATGCGGCTGAAACTGAAAACTATGCAACACGAGTAGAGTCTACAGACGGCGTATATATTGTGCCAGCTTTCGTAGGACTTGGAACACCTTATTGGGATAGCGATGTACGTGGAGCGATGTTTGGATTAACTCGAGGTACAAAAAAAGAACACTTTATCCGTGCAACGCTTGAATCATTAGCTTATCAAACAAGAGACGTATTAAGCGCGATGGAAGCAGACTCTGGAATTACATTAAAAACATTGCGTGTAGACGGAGGAGCAGTTAAAAATAATTTCTTAATGCAGTTCCAAAGTGATGTGTTAGATGTTCCTGTTGAGCGTCCTCAAGTGAATGAAACAACCGCTCTTGGGGCAGCATATTTAGCGGGTCTTGCGGTCGGCTACTGGAAAGATTGTGATGAAATTGCGCAGCAGTGGAATATGGAAAAATCTTTCGAACCAAATATGGAAGAAGAACAACGTGAAGAATTATATAGCGGCTGGAAAAAAGCCGTACATGCAACAATGGCTTTTAAGTAATTATTTGATGAAAATCCTTTAATTAAAAGCGCATGTATGATATAATGTATTCAAGTTAATAAATTGGTTGGAGAATCGGAGAGACCACAGATCCATATGTAGGCATACTATATATGTGATTTGTGGTCTCTCTTTTTGTATATTGGAAAATTTTGATATCTTTGAAAAATGAAAGGGGAATGACGTATGTTTTCAAGTCAAACACGTTCGAATAAATTGGTAGACATGACACAAAATCAATATGATTTATTAGTAATTGGTGGGGGAATTACTGGGTCAGGTATTGCACTTGATGCGACTCATCGAGGCATGAAAACGGCATTAGTTGAAATGCAGGATTTCGCAGCAGGAACATCTAGTCGTTCAACGAAGCTTGTTCACGGCGGTCTACGCTATTTAAAACAGTTTGAAGTTAAAATGGTAGCCGAAGTTGGTAAAGAACGTGCCATTGTATATGAAAATGGCCCTCATGTAACGACTCCGGAGTGGATGCTGTTACCTTTCCATACGGGTGGAACATTTGGGAAATTCTCAACTTCAATTGGACTGCGCGTATATGATTTCTTAGCAGGAGTAAAACGTGCAGAGCGCCGCAAAATGTTTAGCGCAGAAGAAACGCTTAGACGCGAGCCACTAGTGAAATCTAAAGAGTTAAAAGGCGGCGGTTACTACGTTGAATATAAAACAGATGATGCACGTTTAACGATTGAAGTAGCTAAAGAAGCTGCCGCAAGAGGAGCAGATTTAGTCAATTACACAAAAGTGGAAAACTTCATCTACGATAAAGGAAAAGTAGTAGGGGCTGTTGTTCGCGATCAGCTTACGAATAAAGAATATAATATCTATGCAAAAAAAATCGTCAATGCTGCAGGTCCATGGGTGGACACGCTGCGTGAAAAAGATAATTCAAAAAAAGGCAAGCAGCTTCAATTAACAAAAGGAATTCACTTAGTTATTGATCAAGAGCGCTTTCCGTTAAAACAAGCCATTTACTTTGATACACCTGACGGACGTATGGTATTTGCAATTCCGCGTGATGGAAAAACATACGTAGGCACAACAGACACGGTCTATAAAGAAGACGCTAGACATCCGCGTATGACTGTAAAAGACCGTCAATATGTTATTGATGCGATTAACTATATGTTCCCAACGGTTGATATTACAGTAGACGACGTAGAATCAAGCTGGGCGGGTGTTCGTCCACTTATTCACGAACAAGGAAAAGATCCTTCTGAAATTTCGCGTAAAGATGAAATCTGGACATCAGAATCAGGTTTAATTACAATCGCTGGAGGGAAATTAACTGGGTACCGTAAAATGGCTGAAATTGTCGTAAATCGCGTAGCTGAAGATTTTAAAGCAGAAGGACGCGAATTTGAAAGCTGTCAAACTAAACATTTACCGATTTCTGGAGGTAATGTAGGAGGTTCAGGCGGGTTCCCAACGTTTGTAGAGCAAAAAGTCAAAGAAGGCATCAAACTAGGGTTATCACGTGACGCTGCTGAAAAGCTTGTAAAACGCTATGGCTCAAACGTAGACAAAGTATACCGCTACATGATTGAACGTCCGGATCAGCTAAAAAACAGCGACCTTCCAGCTAGTGTATTTTTGCAAATTCAATATGGCATAGAAGAAGAAATGGTTTCAAAACCAGTGGACTTCTTCATTCGACGTACGGGCGCTTTATTCTTTGATATCAACTGGGTAAGAAGCTGGAAAAAACAAGTGATTGCTCATATGGCCGAAGAGTTAAAGTGGACGCCTGAGCAAACAAAAGCTTATACGGATGAATTAGAAGAGCACCTTCATGACGCAGTTGTACCAGTAGATGAAAAAGTTAACCGTATGACAGGTATTTCATGATAAAATAAAAAAGTACCTCAAAATTTGTCAATACAGCCATAATATAATAGCAGGAAGTCAAATTTTGACGAAGAAATATAATATGACTGTTAAAAAAAGAGAAAGACGATTACTCGTTTTTCTCTTTTCATACATATTTACATTTATATAAGGGGGCTTTTTTTTATGAGTTGGAAAGAAACGTATACATCTTGGATTAATCACCCAGATTTAGATCCTGAATTACGTCAAAATTTGGATGCAATCAAAGGTGATGAAAAACAATTAGAAGATAGTTTTTACAAAACATTGGAATTTGGAACAGGCGGAATGCGTGGAGAAATTGGAGCGGGTACAAACCGTATGAATACGTATACAATCCGAAAAGCTTCTGAAGGCTTTGCTGAGTACATTAAACAAGCTGGCGAAGAAGCTATCAAGCAAGGCGTAGTCATTGCATATGATTCTCGCCACAAATCGCCTGAATTTGCGATGGAAGCAGCAAAAACATTAGCAAGTCACGGAATTAAAACGTATGTATTTGAAGAGCTAAGACCAACACCTGAACTTTCATTTGCAGTGCGTGAGTTAAACGCATTTGGAGGTATTGTTATTACAGCGAGCCACAATCCTCCTGAATATAATGGATACAAAGTATATGGTCCAGACGGTGGCCAGCTGCCGCCAAAAGAAGCTGATGAACTAGTTGGCTTTGTAAATGCTGTGGAAAATGAACTTACATTAGCTGTTCAATCTGAAGCGGAGCTAAAAGAAAAAGGTTTTATTGAAATGATTGGTTCAGCGATTGACGAAGCATACAATGAGAAACTAAAAACGATTTTAATTAACCCAGAGCTAGCTTCTGAAACAGGTAAAAACTTAAAGGTAGTTTTTACACCTCTACATGGTACAGCTAATAAGCCAGTTCGCAACGCGCTTCAATCCATCGGTTACGAAAATGTTACGGTTATTGAAGAACAAGAACTTCCTGATCCGAATTTTTCGACGGTTAAATCTCCGAATCCTGAAGAGCCGGCTGCATTTGAATATGCTGTTCGTAAAGGAAAAGAAATTGATGCAGATCTCTTAATCGCAACGGATCCAGATGCAGACCGTTTAGGAATTGCTGTCAAAGATCCAAGCGGCGAATATGCGTTATTAACAGGAAATCAAACCGGTGCTTTATTGCTTCACTATTTGCTTTCTCAAAAGAAAGAAAAAGGCGTGCTGCCTGCTAATGGCGTTGTGTTAAAAACGATTGTAACGTCAGAAATCGGCGCACAAATTGCTCGTTCATTTGGATTGCAAGTTGTTGACACTCTAACAGGTTTTAAATTTATCGGTGAAAAAATTAAGCAATATGAGCAAACGGGCGAGTATACATTCCAATTCGGCTATGAAGAAAGCTACGGCTATTTAATTGGTGACTTTGCTCGTGACAAAGACGCTGTACAAGCAGCCATTCTAGCGGTAGAAGCTTGTGCTTATTATAAAAAGCAGGGCATGACGCTATATGAAGCGCTTCAGCAAGTGTTTACTAAATATGGTTTCTATCGTGAAGGTCTGAAATCTTTAACGCTTAAAGGAAAAGAAGGATCTGAGCAAATTCAGCATATTTTGGCTACATTTAGAAATGAGCCTCCTACGAATATTGCAGGGTTAAATGTTTCGGTTGTAGAGGATTATACATTAAGTGAGCGCCAGCATATTAAAGCAGGAAAAGTAGAAGAGATTACATTACCAAAATCAAATGTATTAAAATATATCTTAGAGGACGGTTCTTGGTTCTGCCTTCGTCCGTCTGGTACAGAGCCAAAGGTGAAGTTCTATTTTGGCGTTGTGTCAGAAGATGAAGCAACGAGCATTGCCCATTTAGAAGCTGTACAAACAGCTGTAATGGGTGAAGTGGAGCGTGTACTAGATAAAGTGAAAACGGTATAAAAATAAAGCCTGCTCAAACTTGAGCAGGCTTCTTTTATGATACTTTATTTGATTGCGTATTTGACAAATATGAAGAAGATCGTAGGGCTTTATAAATTCTCGGAGCAAGCATAGCCCCAAGAACAGTGAAAATAAGATCCTTTACAGCAAACCACGACATAATCTTCCAAGCAGCTGCATATGTCATTGCAGGAGCTTCAAGCCAGTAGTTAACCGCTATATACATATACGTAGTGCCGATTAAATAAATAACGGCAATACCAACTAGCGATGAAATTAAAAAGATAGAAAAAGTCGGCTTGCCGCGCATTTCCATAATTTTTCCTGTGATAAATGCAGCGACAATATAAGAAAGCAAAAAGCCGCCGGTGCTTCCAAATAAAATACCAATTCCTGCTTTAAATTGAGCAAATACCGGAGCGCCGGCAATGCCAATTAATACATATACAATCATCGAAATAGAACCCATTCGGCTCCCAAGTAAAAGTCCTGCTAATATAACAAAAAAAGGCTGAAGCGAAAGAGGCACGCCGCCTACTTGTAAAAAAGGTGCCCAAGAAGTAATGTTTGCACCAATAGCCATAAGAGCTGCAAACATACCGGCTAATGTTAAATCTAATGTGCGAAACCTTTTAGTATTCATATATGTTCCTCCCAGTATGTACTGAAATATCTTAGCGTATGTACTGAAGATTGTACGTCGAATTCACTTTTATGTCAACGGTAAAAATAAATATGTTTACATATATTATTTGATGTTTTTTGAAATGAAATATGCATATTTTTAGTGCAACATAAAAAATAAAGAAGGGAATTCATCCCTTCTTTGTCCAAGTGTGTGTATCAAAAATACTAGTACAATGATTCTTCCAGAAGCTCCGGGTTGTGCTCCGAATATTCCGTTGCATGATCAATGTAGCGTAGTAAAGAATAAAGCTCTTCTTGAATGATGCGGTAGTTTCGTTCAAAATTGTAGGCGTGCAAAAAATGTTCAATCTTTTTTGAAAGAAAATCGTCGTCTGTTCGAACCATTAAAATTAATAAGTTATCCCATTGTGAACGGTGTGTGTAATATAAAGCTCGATCATAATCAATTACATCCATTAATAACGTTCCTCCTTTTGAGGAGTTGAAATTAGTGTATGATATTTGCGGGAATTCTTACGCTGTAAATGTTGGGCAAAAGACCAGTGCATAATTAAAAGAGGTTGTAGTCATTATGTAAGAAGAATAAACGTACAGCACCAGCTAAATGATAAGAAAGGCAAAGAATGATGCAGCGTAACACTTAAATTACATCCATTATTTAAGACAACTAAATAAAAATCCCCTTTTCTTGAAAAAATAAAGCTTCTTTTTGATGAAAACACATGAATTGACATGTTTGTACATAGATTGAAGTAAGGAGTGAAAGGGGGAGCTGTCGTGAAAGAAGCAGATTATAAGCAATTATACCGTGCGATTGATGAAATTACGGAAATAGCTAGCGGTTTCGGCCTGGATTTTTATCCGATGCGCTATGAAATTTGCCCGGCAGATATTATTTATACGTTTGGTGCATATGGGATGCCAACTCGTTTTTCACATTGGAGCTTTGGAAAACAATTTTACAAAATGAAATTACACTACGATCTTGGATTGAGTAAAATTTATGAATTAGTTATCAATTCAGATCCTTGTTATGCATTTTTATTGGATTCCAATGCGCTTATTCAGAATAAATTAATTGTAGCTCACGTGTTAGCTCACTGTGACTTCTTTAAAAATAACAGCCGTTTTGCCAACACTAAACGGGATATGGTAGAAAGTATGGCAGCGACCGCTGATCGAATTAAAGAATACGAAGTAAAGCACGGTAAGCGTGAAGTAGAAAAGTTTTTGGATGCTGTCTTATCGATTCAGGAACATATTGATCCGTCTCTTATGCGTGCCAAGCTTTCTTGGAGCATAGATGATGTAGAATCATCGGAAGAAGAAATCATTTCTCCTTATGATGATTTATGGAATTTGGACTATAAAGAAAAGAAAAAACCAAAACCTCCAAAGTCTTTTAAAAAATTTCCGCCTCAGCCTGAAAAAGACATCTTATTATTTATTGAAGAATACAGTCCTTATTTAGAGGATTGGCAGCGGGACATTTTAACGATGATGCGAGAAGAAATGCTTTATTTCTGGCCGCAGCTTGAAACAAAAATTATGAATGAAGGCTGGGCTTCTTTTTGGCATCAGCGCATTATTCGAGAAATGGACTTAACGAGTGATGAAGCGATAGAATTCGCCAAGCTAAATGCAGGGGTTGTGCAGCCGTCTAAGACGGGAATCAATCCATATTATTTAGGATTAAAAATATTTGAAGATATTGAAGAACGTTACAACAATCCAACAGAAGATATGATTCGCCGAGGCGTAGAGCCGGGGTCAGGAAGAGAGAAGATGTTTGAGGTACGTGAAGTTGAATCAGATATTTCCTTCATCCGCAATTACTTAACAAAAGATTTAGTTATGCGCGAGGACATGTATTTATTCCAAAAGCAAGGAAAAGATTATAAAATCGTCGACAAAGAATGGACGGAAGTCAGAGACCAGCTTGTTAACATGCGCGTAAACGGAGGCTTTCCTTATATCACAGTAACGAATGGAGACTATTTAAAAAATGGAGAGCTTTATTTAAAGCACTGGTATGAAGGAATTGAATTAGATGTCAAATACTTAGAAAAAGTGGTACCGTATGTTCATCAGCTTTGGGGCCGACCGGTTCATTTAGAAACGATGATGGAAGGCAAGCCAATCGCCTTTACGTATGATGGAAAAACAGTGCATAGAAAACATTTGTAAAACAGAAGGCCGCTTAAACAGCGGTCTTTTTGTGCTTCTGTAACTTGTTATCCGTATAAATTGAAAAAATAAAATTACTATGCGATAATCAAATGAGAATTACTTTCATTTAGAAAGGAAGATAAGATGTTTGTTGTAAACGCAAGTTTTGAAACGGAAAAGAAATTTGAAGAACAGCTCAAGCAAAAAGCTAAGAAAAACAAAGCGGAAATTGAAGCAGCTAAAGGAAATTTATCGTTCGAATGCTGGAAAAAAGATTCTGCTGATAAAGTTGAATATGTCTTTGTATCCAAGTGGGAAGAAAAACAGTTCTTTCAAGCTTGGATTTCAAGAGAAGAACATGTGAATGAACATAAAGAAGCGAATAAAAAGAAAAAGAAAGCATTTTCTGAAGCTATGGAAATCAAGAAAACGCTGCGTTTTTATGAGGCGGTAGAAGAGGACATTCTTTTCTAAAAAAGCATGCTTGACTTTCATAAATGTTGTAACTATAATGATTACAACAAAATAGGAGTGAGAGCAATGAAAATTAGCAGTCGATTCACCGTGGCCGTTCACATACTATCTTTAATTAAAGTAGATAGCAGTCATCCTAGTACTTCAGAGTGGATTGCTAGCAGTGTAAATACAAATCCTGTTGTTATAAGACGAGTAATTGGGATGTTAAAGAAAGCTGGACTCGTGGGTGTAAAAGCCGGAGCTGGCGGAGCTTATCTATTGAAAGATTTAGAAGAGATAACGTTGTTAGACGTTTATCGAGCGGTGGCAGCAGTGGAAGAAGGAGAATTGTTTCAAATGCATGAAAATCCGAATGTGGAGTGTCCTGTAGGAGCCAATATTCAAAGTGTTCTTGAATTGATTTTAAAACGTTCTCAAGATGCCATGGAACAAGTCTTAGCCGATGTGACGATGAAAGAATTAGTGACGGATTTAATAGCAAAAATAGATGCATAATAACATGCTTCTGTTCGTAAAAAAACGGAGAAACCCAGGTTTCTCCGTTTTTTTATAGCTTCACAATTGTTCGTCCTCGAGCTTGTCCTTTTAATAAAGTAGGAAGAACCTGAGGGAGATCTTGTAAAGAAACTTCCTGCTGAATGAAAGGTTCGAAGCTTTCAGGTTTAAAGTCATTAGCGAGTCTATTCCAAATCTCTTTTCGAGTAGGCATTGGACAGTAAACAGAATCGATGCCGAGTAAATTAATCCCTCTTAAAATGAAGGGAAAGACCGTTGTTGGCACTTTGCCCCCAGCTGTTAGCCCGCTGACCGCTACAGAGCCTCCGTACTGAATTTGACTGAGGACAGAAGCTAGGGGCTCTCCACCCACAGGATCCACTGCAGCGGCCCATTTTTGCTTGCCTAATGCTTTTAATTTGCCGTTATAAACGTCTTCACGCGCTACAATAGAGGAAGCGCCAAGCTCTTTCAAATAAGCTGCTTCCGAGCTTTTTCCTGTACTTGCTTCCACTTTGTAGCCTAATTTTGAAAGAATGGCAACCGCAAAGCTTCCTACACCTCCCGTAGCCCCTGTTACAAGCACAGAGCCGTTAGATGGACTAGTATGGTTTTCCTCTAAGCGATGCACAGATAAAGCAGCTGTAAAGCCAGCTGTTCCGATAATCATTGCTTCTTTTAACGTCAAATTTTCAGGAAGAGGGACAATCCATTCGCTGCGTACGCGCGCATACTCACTGTAGCCTCCAAAGTGTGATACGCCAATGTCATAGCTTGTTGCGATGACACGATCACCTTCTTTAAAATCAGGGCTGTCAGAAGATACAACGATTCCTGCTAGGTCAATACCTGGAACAAACGGATAGCTTGTCACAATATTGCCGTTTGCGATGCTGGCTAAGCTATCTTTATAATTCACCCCTGAATAATGAACGCGAATAAGTACATCGCCTTCTGGCAAATCGTTTAGCGTCAGTTCTTGGACAGACGCCTCCACTTGTTCTTCACCTGTTTTATCTACTACTAATGCTGAAAATGATTGCTTCATTTTATTTCTCCTTTCTATACCGAGATGTATATGCCTATACATAGATTACCTTATTTCTATACCCATTATAGAAAATAGTAAAAGAAGTTCATAATACTTTGATTACCAAAGAGGCCATTTCATTATAAAATAGTGGTACAGCTATTACGTAGCGATACATAGAAAAGAGGAGAAGAGACATGAGCACAAACATATATTTTAACCATGATGCAGGGATCGATGATTTAGTATCCCTTTTTTTACTGCTGCAAATGGATGATGTAAAGGTAACGGGGGTATCTGTCATTCCTGCTGACGGATACTTAGAGCCAGGTATCAGCGCAAGCCAAAAAATTATTGATCGTTTTGGAAGTTATGATATCGAGGTAGCCAAATCTACTTCACGCGGTATTAACCCATTTCCAAAAGAATGGCGCATGCATACGTTTTATGTAGATGCACTGCCGATTTTAAATGAAAAAGGGAAAGTGCAAACAAAAATAAGTCAGCTGCCTGCTCATGATCATTTAATTGAAACATTGCAGCACACAGACGGAAAAACGACTTTATTATTTACAGGACCGCTAACTGATTTAGCAAGAGCACTTGAAAAAGCGCCGGAAATAGAAGAGAAAATTGATAAGTTAGTGTGGATGGGCGGTACATTTCAAGAAGTAGGAAATGTGCAGGAGCCTGAACATGATGGAACGGCGGAATGGAATGCTTTTTGGGATCCAGAAGCAGTAGCAACAGTATGGGAAAGCAGCATTAAAATTGAGATGGTTGCTTTAGAAAGCACGAATCAAGTTCCATTAACGCCGGCTATTCGCCAAATGTGGGCTTCACTTCGCAGATATGAAGGAGTAGACTTTGTAGGGCAGTGCTACGCGGCTTGCCCGCCGCTTGTGCATGTTGAAACCAATTCGACTTATTATTTGTGGGATGTACTCACAACAGCATTTACAGGGAATTCAACACTTGTGAAGGTAAAAACCGTTTCGAGTATTGTGTATACGGAAACACCAAGACAAGGAAGAACAGAAATTTCTGAAGAGGGGCGACCTGTAGACGTCGTGTACGACGTCACAGCTGAAGCATTCTTTACGTACATTACAGAGTTAATGAAAAAAGCAGTAGCCAAATAAAGAAAAAGGTTGCACGTGAAAATGTGCAACCTTTTTAATGAATCATATTCAAGAATTGACGTGTTCGCTCTTGTTGAGGATTTGAAAATATTTGATCCGGTGTACCTCTTTCCATAATGATACCTTGATCCATAAAAATAACTTCATCTGCTACTTCGCGGGCAAAGCGCATTTCATGAGTTACCACAACCATCGTCATTCCTTCTTTCGCCAGGTCTTTCATGGCCTGAAGAACGTCTCCTACAAGCTCAGGATCAAGAGCTGAAGTAGGCTCATCAAACAGCATAACTTTTGGGTCCATCGCCATTGCTCGAGCGATGCCAACACGCTGTTGTTGTCCGCCAGACAGCTGGAAAGGGTAAAAGTCGAGCTTATCGCCTAAGCCAACGCGTGTTAACAATTCTTTACCTCTTTTTTCTGCCTCTTGAGTAGAAACGCCTTTTACAATTACAGGACCTTCCATAACATTTTCAAGCGCACTTTTATGAGGAAATAAGTTATAGTTTTGAAAGACCATACCTGTTAGGCTTCGAAATGAAGTAATGTCTTTTTTACGAACAGGTTTGGTGAAATTCATGCTTTTTTTATCAAGTTCAATCGTGCCGTCTGTTGGGATTTCTAAAAGATTTAAGCAACGTAAAAAAGTAGTTTTACCCGATCCAGAAGGACCAATTAATACAATTACCTTGCCCTGTTCAACTTCTAAATCAATCCCTTTTAATACTTGCAAATCACCGAATGATTTATGCAAATTTTTGATATTAATCATATGAAAAACTCCTTTAGCTACTCGAAACGGTTATTTAGATACGTAACGATCTAGTCTTATTTCAATGCGTCCTTGGATAATGGATAAGATTGTACACATAATCCAGTACAAGAGCGCTGCTTCACTATAAAGAAGTAAAAATTCATAGTTAGTCGAAGCAATTTCTTGAGCTTTACGGAACATCTCAGAAACAAGAATAAGCGATGCAAGTGACGTATCTTTAATAAGGCTAATAAAAGAGTTAGATAATGGCGGAATCGATACACGTGCTGCTTGCGGTAAAATAATCCGTCTTAACGCTTGGGAATAGGTCATACCAAGTGAGTAGCCAGCTTCCCACTGTCCTTTAGGAATAGATTGAATCGCTGCTCGGATAATTTCAGATGCATACGCACCTACACTTAATGAAAATCCAATAATAGCAGAGATAAATGGGTCAATTGTTATATCTAAATTGGGTAAGCCGTAGAAAATAATAAATAATTGCACAAGCAGCGGTGTACCTCGAATAATCGATACATAGATGCGCGCAATTATATTTAAAACTTTTATAGATGATAAACGAGCCAAGGCTGTTAAGACAGCTAAAATGATACCGAGTACAAACGTGATTAATGTTAGTGGAATAGAATATTGAATAGCTCCCTTTAGCATTGGTAAGAGAGATGATTGAGCGATTGAAATCAATTGATTCAATCGCTCTCCATCAGGAAAAATATTATTTAGGAGAAACATCTTCGCCAAACCATTTCTTAGAAATTTTTGCGTATGTTCCGTCTTTTTTCATATCTTTCAATGCTTTGTTTACTTCATCCACTAACTTACCGCTGTCTTTTCTAAACATAAAGCCGCTTGCAGCACCATCGGATTTTTCATCCGCGATTTTGATAGGTGCGTTAGGGTGCTTTTTCTTATAGTCAAGGAACGATAATTTATCGTTGATTGTAGCATCAACACGGTTTGCGCTCATTAGTTCTACTGCTTGAGCAAAACCTTCAGCACTCGTAATGTTTGCACCATAAGATTGAGCCATGTCTTTGTAGTTACTTGTTAATGACTGTGCTGATTTTTTTCCTTTTAAATCTTTAAATGATTTGATATCTTTTTCGTCTTTACGAACAATTAATACGGCGCCTGACTGGATGTATGGGTCAGAGAAATCGTATTTCTTTTGACGATCTTCACGAATACCCACTTCATTAGCAATCATGTCAAAGCGTTTAGCATCTAATCCGGCAAACATGCCATCCCACTGTGTTTCTTTGAACTCAGCTTTTACGCCAAGACGTTTAGCTACTTCTTGAGCCAATTCTACATCAAACCCAGTTAGCTTTTGTTTGTCATCATGAAAAGTGAACGGAGGGTATGTACCTTCAGTTCCAATTGTTAATACGCCATCTTTTTTCACTTTATTATATAAATCCTCTTGTGAAGATTTATTGTCTCCATTGTTTGCTTCATTTTTTGAGCTAGAACCGCATGCGGCAAGCACAACTGTGAAAGCTAATAGTAGCGACAAAAGTGCAGCAAATTTCTTCATTTTCTAAACCCCCTAGTATTCTGATAGGAAATGATACTCTGTGATACTAAACAAGAACACAGCAAAAGTCAACAAAAAAAACTTATACGATTAATGTGACTTAAAATAAGGGAAATATACCTTCTATACACGGTTTGTCATAAGGATACAGAAAGATTTTAAAATTTGGATTAAGTGGATTTTTAAGGGATATTTGAGGAGTAAAAAGGAAGTTTCATGCGACGATTTTCTCTTTCATTTTTTCATGACTTTTGGTGCAATAAACATATAGTTAAATGTTAAGGTAGAAATAAATTCCTTATGGTACACTTAAAGAAGAATTTATGAAACGGAGCGATATGATGAAAGCCATAAACTTAATCTCAATTGCCTTTGGTGCTATCGCTGGTACATATGCGCGTTATTTGCTAAATCTTTCCTTATTATATACGGGCTATCCAATAGGAACGGTAATTGAAAACCTATTAGGAAGCTTCATACTAGGCCTATTAACAGGATTTTTTGCGTGGAAAAAGCCAAAAGAATGGATAAAGCTTGGACTAGGAGTTGGCGTGTGCGGCGGTTTTACAACGTATTCAACCTTTGCAGGAGACGTCATTTCTCTCACTCAGCACCATTTATTTTGGGGAGCCATTTATGTCATTGTCTCTTTAGTAGGTGGAATCCTTCTTGCTTTAGCAGGCTATCTATGCGGTGAAGCGGCAGGGAAAAATTTAGTGAAAGTACATGAGGTGAAGTAAATGAGCATAGTGAGCTTGGCACTTGGCGGGGCAGCTGGAGGAATATGCCGTTATCTTTTGGGTTTAAAAGTTACAAAAACAGTTTCAAACCCTCCTTTTCCAGTCTCAATGCTGTTTGTAAACTTGCTCGGTGCGTTTGGGCTTGGTCTTTTTTACGGTAGTTATTATGGAAAGGTTCCGAGTCATGCTTATGATGATTCAATATTTTTAATGATTGGCATTGGGTTTTTTGGTGCCTTTACCACTTTTTCAACGTTTAGTGTGGAAACCGTACAGTTAATTCGGGAAAAATCTTATCGGAAAATGTTGGCGTACGTGGGGATTTCAGCATTTGGAACAGTTGGTTTATTTACAGTCGGTTTACTGGCAGGAACGTTTTTATTATAAGTAAAGAGAACGTTTCTAGTAGGGAAAAACAAAAAGACGGAGAAGTAGAGAATGGATAGAAAAGCAGAAGTTTGGAAATACATTTTGTTGATTGTAGCTGTTGCAGGTCAGATCATTGGTTTTTTATTTTTATTTATAAATGTTGTGGCGGCATTTATTTTTTACGGTTTTTATATTCTAACTTTTATTATGTTACTCCTGCTGTTTATATGGGATCGGAAAAAGGAAAAAGACAAAGAAGAATTTGACGACTATACCGATTACTAACTATATAAAAAGCAGAATGATTCGGTACGCCGGGCCTCTTAGTAAAGAAGCTTAAAAGATACATCTATAAAAGGAAGAGAGCCGTAAGAGCATAAAGAGATATTGTATTTACATCTAGTTGTGTTATAATTTTAAGTGCAAAAACAAAATCAATAAATAGCAATCACTAGGGGAGCTTTTTGAAGCTGAGACGGATGTATTTCGGACCCTTTGAACCTGATCTGGTTTGGACCAGCGTAGGGAAGTGGCGATCATGTTTACATAACGATGCATGCTAACCACTCTACGTTGTAGAGTGGTTTTTTGTATGTAATAAAGCCCTCTGCACAAGATGAAGTGATTGAAATTTCTCTTTATTCTGAATGGAAAGGTTTCGATCATGTGGATATTCCTAAATTTCATGTCATTACAACAGATAAGCAGCCAATCGAAGAGCTTCAAAAAATTTTAACGGCTATCGCGCCTTTTGCGGGCGCCATTCATATTAGAGAAAAAAAGAAAACGGCAAAGCAGATTCAATGTTTACTAGAAAGCCTACCATTTTGTCGCTCTAAAATTATTGTGAATGACCGAGTTGATGTAGCGCATGCTTTAAAAGCAAAAGGTGTACAGCTTGCCTATCATAGTTTAGACGTTTCGTTTGTTATAGACGCATTTCCTTCTCTTATTGTTGGAAAGTCAGTTCACTCTGTGGAAGAGGCTTTAGAAGCTGAAAAAGATGGTGCTCACTACATTTTATACGGACATATTTATTCAACACATTCAAAAAAAGAATTAAAAAGTCGAGGGATAGCGGCACTAAAAGAAGTAGTAGACGCTGTGCAGATACCGGTTATTGCCATTGGAGGAATTACACCTGTAAATGCCAAAGAGGTACTTCAAACAGGAGCACACGGTATAGCCGTGATGTCTGGTGTCATGCTTGCGCAAGATCCCCTGAAAGCGATTAAACAATATTCTCATATATGGACATCTGGAGGTGGAGAAAATGAAGCAGCATTATGATGTACTGTTAATCGGAGGAGGTATAATCAGCTCTTCTATCGCTTATCATTTGTCAAAACAAGGAGCGTCAGTAGCTATTCTTGAACGCAATCAAGTTGGTTGTGAAGCTTCAAGTGCAGCCGCTGGTATTTTAGGGGCTCAAGCTGAAATTGATGAAGAAGGTCCTCTTTTAGACCTTGCTATTAAGAGCAGAAGCATGTTTCCTGAACTGGTGAAGGAACTAAAAGAAAAAACGGCTATCGATGTAGAGCTCATTCAAAAAGGCTTATTAAAAGTCGCTGTAACAGAAGAAGATGCACACGTATTAAAGAAAAAAGCCGCTCAGCACCACCGGTGGGACAAAGGTGTAAGATGGATCGATGTAAAAGAAGCGCGTTTGTTAGAACCCGGGCTCTCTCCAGACATATACGGAGCCATTACAATACCGGGAGACGGCCAGCTAGCTCCCGCTAAGTTAACACAAGCTCTTGCTCATGGAGCCTTGTATCACGGAGCAGATGTATTCGAATACTGTGACGTTCACTCTCTTATTATGGAAAATGAAACAGTAAAAGGGGTACAGACGTCCAAAGGCTCTTTTTATGGAGAAAAAGTAGTGATTGCAGCAGGCTCATGGGCTAAACGCTTTATTTCTTCTGAACATTTAGGCGAGGTGTTTCCTGTAAAAGGAGAGTGTATTGCTCTGCAAAGTCATAAGCCCCTGCTTTCTAAAACGATTTTTTTAGATGAAGGTTTTTACTTAGTCCCTAAGACTGGTGGAAGAATCGTAATCGGGGCAACTAAGCTGCAGCATGATTTTACTAAAACCGTTTCTGCACAAGGTATTCAATTTTTGCTGAATAAAGCTTCTGCGCTTCTGCCGGCCATTAAAGAAGCCACATTTGAAAAAGCATGGGCTGGTCTTCGTCCACAAACAAATGATGGCTGGCCTTATTTAGGAGAGCACCCTGAAATAGCGAATCTGCACATGGCTTTTGGCCACTACCGAAACGGTATTTTATTAAGCGCTGCAACTGGAAAAATTATGGCTGATGCTTTGTTAGGGAAAAAGCCAAATCATTCATTTTTTACATCATTTCAGCTAACGAGAGCAATGGAGGGAGTTCATTGAATCTAATTATTAACGGTAAGACCGTCACTGTCGGAGATGAAATTGAAACGGTCGAGCACTTGCTGCAGGCTCAGAGTCTGCATGAGCGAGTTGTAATTGTTGAATTAAACAAGAATATTTTGCAAAAAGAAGAACATAGCGATGCATGCTTAAAAGATGGAGATACATTAGAAGTTGTTTCATTTGTTGGAGGAGGATGAAGAGTATGTTAAAAATTGGACAATATACATTTAATTCACGTTTATTATTAGGAACAGGGAAATTTCCGGACTTTACGACTCAGCGTCAAGCGGTAGAAGAGTCGGAAACAGAAATTTTAACATTTGCTGTTAGACGAATGGATATTTTTGATCAAAATCAGCCTAATTTATTAGAAGCACTTGATGTGAAGCGTTTCACTCTTTTGCCTAACACTGCTGGAGCAAAAAATGCAGAAGAGGCCGTACGTATTGCTAAATTAGCAAAGGCTTCTGGACTTTGTGACATGGTGAAAGTAGAAGTAATTGGATGTGATAAGACGCTGCTTCCTGATCCAGTTGAAACATTAAAAGCTAGTGAAGAACTGTTAAAAGAGGGCTTTACCGTTTTACCTTACACATCAGATGATGTTTTACTTGCGCGTCGTTTAGAGGAGTTAGGCGTACATGCCATTATGCCAGGAGCGTCGCCTATCGGTTCAGGTCAAGGTATTATTAATCCGTTGAACATGCGTTTTATCATTGAACAATCAACTGTTCCAGTAATTGTAGATGCAGGTATTGGAACGGCTTCAGACGCAGCTCAAGCTATGGAGCTAGGAGCAGATGGTGTGTTATTAAATACAGCTGTTTCAGGAGCAAAAGATCCTGTGAAAATGGCTCGTGCTATGAAGCTAGCGATTGAAGCAGGACGAGCAGCATTTGAAGCAGGACGTATTGAAAAGAAACAATATGCAACGGCAAGCAGTCCAACAGAAGGGATGAGTATCGGTTGATTAATCGTTATTCCCGCCAAGAACTGTTTCAACCTATTGGAAAAGGAGGACAGCAGCTAATTCAAGAAAAGCATGTTCTGATTGTAGGAGCAGGTGCTCTTGGAACAGGGAACGCCGAGGCTCTTGCGCGAGCGGGGGTAAAGAAAATAACGCTCATTGACCGCGATTATGTAGAGTGGAGCAACCTTCAGCGTCAGCAATTGTATAGTGAAAAAGATGCTGATAAAAGAATCCCAAAAGCAGTTGCCGCTAAAAAAAGGCTTCACGATATTAATCATGATGTAAAAGTAGAAGCCCACGTAGCGGACGGTACCCCTCAAGTTTTAGAACAGCTTGTTGAGGGGGTAGATGTTATGATTGATGCAACCGATAATTTTGACACACGCCTTGTAATGAATGATTTATCACAAAAATATGATATTCCTTGGATTTACGGAGCATGTGTAGGAAGTTACGGAATTAGTTATACTATCATACCAAGTGAAACACCGTGTTTATCCTGTTTGCTTGAATCTGTACCGCTTGGAGGGTTAACATGTGATACAGTGGGGATTATTAGTCCTGCTGTACAAATGGTAGTCGCTCATCAAGTAACAGAAGTGTTAAAAATATTAGTCGGAGACTGGAATGCGCTCAGGAGGGAACTTGTTTCGTTTGACGTATGGAAAAATGAGTATACGAGCATCAATGTGAACGTGTTTCGCAAATCTGCTTGCCGCTCATGCGGCAGTGAACAAACGTATCCCTTTTTACAATATGAAAATCAAACGAAAACAGCTGTGCTATGCGGAAGAAACACGGTACAAATCCGTCCGGGCAAATCAGCCAAGCAGCCGCTGCAGTCTTTAGGTGAACGATTAAAAGAAAAAGGATATAAAATTGAACAAAATCCCTATCTGCTTTCTTTTTATGTAGATGATTACCGTTTAGTGATGTTTCAAGACGGGCGCGTCTTTGTCCATGGAACAAACGATATAGTAGAAGCAAAGTCACTTTATCATCGGTATATTGGGTAAGGAAGAGATGGAGGTTTCAAGCATGACAGTACCAAAAGCATTAACCATTGCTGGATCAGACAGCGGTGGAGGAGCAGGCATTCAAGCAGATTTAAAAACATTTCAAGAGCGTGACGTTTTTGGCATGTCTGTTATTACAGCTGTGACTGCACAAAATACAGTTGGCGTTCAAGGAGTTTATCCTTTAGAAGTAGAAGCAGTTGAAACGCAGTTAGATTCAATTGCGACTGACTTATTTCCTAATGCAGTGAAGACAGGTATGTTGTTCAGTGCTGATATTATTTACGCAGTGGCTCGTAAAATCAAACAGCACGGACTGCAAAATGTTGTAGTTGATCCCGTTATGATTGCAAAAGGCGGTCAATCTCTTCTTCAAAGAGAAGCTATACAGGCTCTAAAAGAATTATTGCCTCTTTGTGAAGTCATTACGCCGAACATACCGGAGGCGGAAGTCATCACGGGGAAAGAAATTCACACGATTGAAGACAGAAAAGAAGCGGCAAAACAGATGCATGAGCTAGGTGTAAAGCACGTGGTAATTAAAGGCGGACATGATCAATCTCATCAAGATATGATTGATCTAGTGTATGATGGTCATACGTATGTTGAAATCAAGCATGAAAAGATGAATACAAAGCATACACACGGGACGGGATGCACGTTTGCTGCTTGCGTCACGGCTGAACTAGCGAAAGGCAAAAGCGTAGTTGAAGCAGTTCAAACCGCTTCGGATTTTGTTCACTATGCGATTAAGCATACGCTTGAACTTGGTTCGGGACACGGTCCTACTAATCATTGGGCGTATAGAAAATACTTTCGTTCAAACATATAAAAAAACGTGCCTACAATCTAGGCACGTTTTTTATGAAGAAGGAATATGTGTCGGAATCTCTCCATCGATGCCTAAATAATAATGTCTAATGGGCTTTAAATTATCATCAAGCTCATAAACAAGCGGTACGCTTGTGGGAATATTCAAGTTCGCAATGCCATCAGGTGAAATGTTATCCAAATACTGCATCAGAGCTCTGATCGTATTACCGTGAGCGGAAATAATAACCTTTTTGCCAGCTTTAATAGAAGGAGCAATAGTTTTGTTCCAATATTCTAGAACCCGCTTTTCTGTATCGGCTAAGTTTTCTGTTACAGGAAATTGTCCCTTAGCTAAATCCTTATACTTAGGGTTGGAAGCTTCATAGCGAATATCTGTTGTCTCTAAAGCAGGAGGGCGTTCGTCCATCGACCTTCTCCACAAATGCACCTGCTCTTCTCCAAATTTTTTTGCGGTTTCTTCTTTGTTCAAACCTTGAAGAGCCCCGTAGTGTCGTTCATTCAGTCTCCAAGATTTATATACAGGAATCCACATGAAGTCCATTTGATGTAAGACAATCCATAGAGTACGAATGGATCGTTTTAAAACAGAAGTATAGGCGATATCAAAAGCATATTCGTTTTTCTTTAGCACTTTTCCGGCTTCTCGCGCTTCTTGCAATCCATTTTTAGAAAGGTCTACATCCGTCCAGCCTGTAAATTTATTTTCAAGGTTCCATACGCTTTGTCCATGCCTAATCAACACAAGTTTTATCATCATGTTCTCCTTTCAACAGTGACTAAGGACTCTATTCTTTTTTATTATGAGAAGGAAAGTGTTTTTTATCCTAAAGCCGGGGAAAGGAGTTTTTAACATTTAGAAAAAGTGATGCTGAAAAGTAAAGCTTTAACTTTTTTACGCATATGATAAAAATAAAAAAGGGAAGGGAAGATAGTGGATGAGTGACCAAGAACGTCAGATTCAAGCGCTGCACGGCCAGATTGAAGATTTAAAAGAAGAAATTTATCAGATGAAGCTTGATATTAGCACATTAGAGAAAGAAAAAGGAAAGCCTGTTTTGACACCGTCTCTCGTTGGTCAAATAGGAGGTTTTGTTCTAGGTGGATTAGCTATAATTGGTATTTTTTGGATGTAGAACTTTTCGTTTTGAAAACGAAAAGTTCTCCTGATTTTTCAATAAGCAATTCCAACGCGGCATTTTGGGAATTTTTGAGCCCATATTTCATGGTAGGTAAAGTGAGCGGTATCTCCCGTTGAAATTTTAACGGCATCTGCTGGCAAAATATCTTTTTCCACTCGGTATGTGCCTGTTACTTCACCATCAGGCAAGTAGGTTGGGCATATAACGGTCCAGTTTAGGTCACTTTCCTTCAAGTGTAAGTATCCTTTTAAATGATCTTCTGCTGCTCTGGTCGTTTTACGCTTCGATTCATTTGATTGAAAACGATACTTTTCCGGTTCTGTTCGTGACTGTAAAATACCTGCAGTTCCGATAGTAAGAATACGATGAACGCCGTAATGCTTCATGCTGTTTATAATAAGCGGAATACTTTTTGAAATGGTCTCTGCACCATCTGTATTTAACGCGCTGACTACGATATCTTGGTGCTTGAGGGCAAAGCTGATATTTTCTTGATCAAGGACATCGCCTTGTAAGATATGTAGGTTTGGATGACTAATCTTTAGCTTATTGCGGTCTCTAACAAGTACCGTAACGTCGTTTTCATCTTTTAGCATCATTTTTAATAAAGACTGTCCAACTCGTCCTGTTGAGCCTAATAGTAAAATTTTCATTGGTTGCACCCCTCTATAAAAGATAGTATCTATTCTTTAGAATATACAATTTGTATACTTATTCATAATAAAAAGCATGTGTAGCATAAAGTAATACAAAGTTGATGAAGAAAATATTCAACATCAAAAAAATTTGATATGATAAAAAGACAGAAAAATCAAAAAATAGGAGAGTGAATGTCTTTTGGGAGACTTGCCTCTGAATCAAATGATGATATTAGTCGTTTTGCTTATGTTATCAGCTTTCTTTTCATCTGCTGAGACAGCCTTTTCAAGCGTAAATAAAATTCGTTTAAAACATTACGCTGAGAAAAAATATCGAGGAAGTAAAAAAGCGCTGCATATTGCTGAACACTTTGAGCAGACGCTATCGACAATTTTAGTAGGAAATGTTGTCGTAAACATTGCTGCGTCCTCTTTGGCAGCTAAAATTGCCCTCGATGTGTTTAAAGGAAACCTAGCACTTGTGATTAGTATCATCGTTATGACCATCATCATTTTGATTTTTGGTGAAGTCTTGCCGAAATCGTTAGCGAAAGAGCATGCCGAATCTTTTGCGCTGAGGATTTCTTCCTTGTTATTTCTTATTATTAAATTATTAACCCCGATTTCCTTCTTATTTTTACAGGTGAGAAAAGGAGCTTCTCACTTGTTAGCGTCTGCTCCCACACCAACGATCACAGAAGATGAAATTAAAGTGATGGTAGATTTAAGCGAAGAAGAAGGAACGATTAATAATATTGAAAAAGAGCTAGTTCATCGTTCACTCAATTTTAATGACATTGTGGTGGGGCAAATTTTAAAACCTAGAATAGATGTCACAGCAGTTGACGTAAATGCTGATATTGATTCGGTTTGTCAAATGTTTCTTGAAGAGAGATATTCGAGAGTCCCTGTATACGAAGATCATATTGATAACATTATTGGCATTTTATCAGAAAGAGAATTTTTAACCTGTTTAGTCCAAAGAAAAGAGATTTTTATTCGTGATTTGTTGAGACAACCTATTTTTGTAGTAGAATCCATGAAAATATCTGTACTATTGCCAGAGCTTCAAAAAAGTAAGGTGCACATGGCAATTGTAGTTGATGAGTTTGGTGGAACGGCCGGTCTTGTGACCTTAGAGGATATATTAGAAGAAATTGTGGGAGAGATTTGGGATGAACATGATGAAGCTGTTAAGTATGTACATCAGGTAGGGGAAAAGGAGTACGAATTTAACGCAGACATCCCTATTGATGAATTTTTAACCTATGTAGCAGTTAGTTCTCCTGACAGTACGTGCCATACCTTAGGGGGATGGATATATGAGCAGTTTGATCATATTCCTGCTAAAGGAGACTTTTTCTCATATGAAGAGATATTGTTTACCATTAAGGAAGTAGAAAATCGACGCATTCGCAAAGTTTCTGTAAAATCATTTGCGAATAAGAATGAGGAAGCTGATTAAAAGAAATTAGAAAGCGCTCCAAGAGATCTTGGAGCGCTAAAGCCATAATATGAAATTAGTTAATATTAGTACTTGCCGCCTAAGTTTTGCTCAGCTAATTGTACTAAACGTTTTGTGATTTCGCCACCAACAGATCCGTTCGCACGAGCTGTTGCATCTGGTCCTAAGTTTACACCAAACTCACTAGCGATTTCGAACTTCATTTGATCGATAGCAGCTTGAGCACCAGGCGCTACTAACTTGTTTGATGAATTTCTGTTTGATGCGTTTTGATAATTTGCCATGTGTATTCATCTCCTCGTTAGATAAAATAGATTTAATGGTTGAGTTAGCTGGAGTTGAACCAGCCGAGCAGATGCATCGATTAGATCTGCTTGCCTACCGCGGCGTAACTCAATGTTTGCGAGCTGTTGTGCTCGGTTGTTACTAGTATTATGGCGAAAGGGAAAAAAACATATACATAGAATTTTATTGGTAATTTATAGAAATTTTTGTGTGGAGTTTGATAAAGAGTAAGAGAGTTTTATTCCGTGCATATTATAGGTACATATTGATCAGGTAAAGCGAGGTGTGCGGATGTCGATTTGTTCTTTATGTAATGGGTTTAGTGATGTACAAATGACGTGCAAAGCATGTGGAGAAGTGCTAGGGGATATGGGAAAAGTCAGCGATTATTTTGATGATTACAGTGCTTACATGGAAATCGATCAGTTAAAAGTAGAAAATGGGTATCCTAGTGATTTAGCAAATCACCAATGTATTCATCTCTTTTACTGCTCTACTTGTCACAGTGAGGAATTGAAGCAAATACAGGAATAAAAAAAGACCCCTAAGGGTCTTTTTTATTCGTGTTCAGCACGGATGCGCTGTTCAGATTCTGCATCAAAGAAATGCGCTTTGTTCATATCTAATGCTAAGTCTAGAGACTGAAGCGGTTTAATATCTGTTCTTGAATCTACGCGTGCTACAAAATCTTGTCCGCCAAGTTTAGAATAAAGCATGGTTTCAGCTCCCATTAACTCGGATACATCGACTTTAATGGTAACTTTTGTGCCGGGTGAAGATTCAATAAATACAGGCTCATCATGGAAATCTTCAGGACGGATGCCTAAAATAATTTGTTTATTTAAATATCCTTGCTCGCGAAGTATTTTCATTTTACCTTCCGGAACTGCAAGAAGAGAATCGCCTACTTGAACCTTTCCGTCTTTTAACGTTCCGGTTAAGAAGTTCATAGCAGGAGAACCAATAAACCCGCCTACAAATACATTTTCAGGTTTTTCATATACTTCTTTTGGTGTACCAACCTGCTGGATAATCCCATCTTTCATAACAACCAGACGAGAAGCCATTGTCATTGCTTCGGTTTGGTCATGTGTTACGTAAATTGTTGTTGTACCCAAACGCTGGTGAAGCTTCGCAATTTCAGAACGCATTTGCACACGTAATTTCGCGTCTAAGTTTGATAAAGGTTCGTCCATTAAGAAGACCTTAGCATCACGAACGATTGCACGACCTAGAGCTACACGCTGACGCTGTCCGCCGGATAA
The DNA here is from genome assembly GCF_056836725.1 of Priestia sp. 3CA3. Classification (NCBI taxonomy): domain Bacteria; kingdom Bacillati; phylum Bacillota; class Bacilli; order Caryophanales; family Bacillaceae; genus Priestia; species Priestia sp. 3CA3. Next base: position 53,942 of record NZ_JBXENJ010000009.1, on the reverse strand, counting down.
TGCTTTTGGCTTGCGCTCTAAATATTGCTCAAGTCCTAAAATACGAGCGGCATCTTTTACGCGGCGTTCGATTTCATCTTTTGGTAATTTACGAAGTTTTAAGCCGAAAGCCATGTTGTCATATACGCTCATATGCGGATACAATGCGTAGTTTTGGAATACCATTGCAATATCGCGATCTTTTGGAGCAACGTCATTTACACGCTTGCTGTCAATATAAAAATCACCTTTGGAAATTTCCTCTAGCCCTGCAACCATACGAAGCGTTGTCGATTTCCCGCAGCCTGAAGGCCCAACAAATACAATAAATTCTTTATCTTGAATGTGAAGGTTAAAATCTTTTACCGCCGTCACATCTTTATCATACATTTTATAAATATGTTCTAAACGTAATTCAGCCATTTCCATTTCCCCCTTGTATGTACTCTGTGAAACCGTTTTCTTAACTCTAGTGTAATTTTTTTTAATGAAACGGTAAATGGCAAACATGCACAAAAAAAAGAAAGAGTTTTCGTGCACTATTTACGAAAACCCTTTCATTTTATTTTTTATCCTGCGAATTTTTTAACGCAAGAATAGCTAAGTAAGCAGACACAGCTCCTGTGAAGTGTTTGATATCAAGGTGTGTGCGATCAATAAATTTCTCAATTCTATACTGCAAGCTGTTGCGATGCATGTACAAATTCTTAGCAGCAAGAGATACGTTTAAATTACATTCTAAATAAACTTTAATCGTTTCTAAAAGATCTCCATCATCTTTTACTAAGTCAAGTAAATGTATCATATGATTTTGGATTGCCTCTGAAGACTCTTGCAGAACCAAATGGGGTAAAACGTCGGTAAAATGGATAACATGGTTTTGTTCGACTGTATGCTTAATTTGATAAAACCATTTCTTTTCACGCTCAAAAATTAATCGCGGTGAAGACGGAAAAAAGTGAATTTGTCCTTCAAAGAACTGAATTGAAGTTTCAAAATCATGACATAGCACCTCGATAGAATCTGATAAATTTTCAGTTAAGTCATTAGGATCATCAAAGGTTTCGATAACGATACCTGATTGTTTATCAATCCACAACACAGTAATCGAGGTAGAATACAAGGCGTGAAGCGCATTTTCAAACTCTATTTTTTGTTCAAACAAACGTTTAATTAAAAACTGGGTAAAGCGAAAAGAATGGTGCGTATGATGAGAGTGAATGACTTTTTCAGGTGCTTTAAATAACAGGTTTGACCAATACAATTGTTCTGGCGTCAGGAAAGAAACTTCCTCATCATAAGGCGTTAAAAAAGCAGAAAGTAATGCCTGCTCTTTTTGAGACAAAGCCGTGTGTTCAATTCCAATGAAGCCTTCATCACATGAAAACCATTTGTATCGTTCAAATTGAGAAGGGATTTTAGCCTTAATCATTTTATCCCCAAATAGTGTGTGCAGCTGTTTCATCTGTGCTCGTTCCCTTCGGTGAAAGCTTACTATTCATAAACGTGAAAAAGCATAAGCTCATGAATATAATCAATTAATTGTGTTTCATCTATTTGATTAGAAAGCGCAGTTTTCCATACAATTTGTCCATCTTTTAAATAATCAGCCTCGTAATAAACCCGATTCATATAAAACGAGATGTGCCAGCCCGGCATTCGATTATTTTGATACAGTGGTTTAACCTGAAAATGTGCAACCATAAAGAAAATCTCCTTTCTCAAGTAGTTATTATAAGCTTACCATGAGAAAAGGAGATGAAAAATCATTTAATCTAAAAATTTTGTTAATTTGTAAAATATGTTGCATATGTGTTTAGCACCTTGCGTTTGAATGTCTGTTTCATCAAAAATCATCGGTTTTGCATTCACTTCAAACAGATAATAATGACCTTGGACTGACTTTGCCATATCAAGAGAAAATTCTTCAATGAGAGGGAAGGACTTTTGAAGGACTTGCCCGCACGTATTTACAAAAGACGAAAGAAAGGAAGTATCTACTTCATCTTCAAGATCTTGAGAAGGTGAAATGCTTCCGCCGTTTAACGTATGTGTTGTAATGGAGTGATAGGGACTATGTCGAATACCGACGCCGCTAATAACATACCGGCTATCTTTGTGATGCGCTAAAATACGTAAGTCATAGCGCCGGTCTTTGAATGGCTGCGTCTCAATTGCTTCTTGAATGAGATAAGCAGACCTGGGAAGGTCAATTGCTTGTAAAGAAGAAAATTCTTCTTTGCGTGTATGATCTTGATAAATAATCGTATGCTTATCGGAAGATAATCGGAAAATTCCAGCGCCTTTACTGCTGTTAATAGGCTTAAAATAAAGAGAAGAGTGTTTTTGCAGAAGCTTAGCAATATCAATTTCTGGTGTTAAACGATAGGTTTTAGGAAGGTGAGAAGATAATAGTGGATGTTTTGAAAATAACTGATACACTTTCCATTTTGAAAAAAAAGCGGAATTAAAAAGGGGGATGTGCCTGCTTTTTATTTTTTTGTGTAAAGATTTCAGCTTTTTGGTTTCTGATTTTCTTCCTGGATAACGATTATATATAACGTTTGGCAGCGGCAAAGTTGTTTTGATCCACTGCTTTTTTGCCCCGTCAAAGCAATACCCTTCAAAGAAGTGATGAGACATTGTTTCTTCAGCGAATAAAGCAAGAAGCCCGCCTTTCTCTTGCAGGGTATGATGTAAGAGTTCTAATAAAGGACGCTGTTTTACATTCAGTTTTTCCAAAACAGCTTTGTTCGTTAAAACTCCCACAATAGGACCTGCTTTTTCTCCTTTTAAACGAAGAAAAGCTTGAGTAGAAGAAATGCTTTGAATAAAGGGAAGTTCAATTTCTTGAACTCCCCATGTGTAAGAGGCTGAAGGATTATTATGAAACCACTGCTGCTTTTCTTTGTGATAGTAAATTGTAATCATATGCTGATGCCTTCAGGTGTATTTAGATAGTATCCAGATAAGTAAATCGCATATTCTAGAGAAAGTTTTCTAGTTTGTTGATCCGCTTTTCGTAAGGCAGGGTGTGAAAAAATAGAGCGACCGGGCTTAGAGTTAGCTTCAAACAGCCACACGTTTCCTTGATAATCCACTCCAAAATCGAATCCAAGCTCTCCAATTAATCCGTTCAACTCCTGTTCAAGCACATGACTAATTGAGATAGCGGCATCTTTTAGCTTATTTTCAATTTCTTTTTTGTAAGAAGGGTTAGTGAATATTTTGGCTGTAGCTTCAATTTCTCCGCCGTAATCAAGATGCGTAGTGATGCTGTTGGGACCGGCTACTTTAGCAGCTAGAGCAGTAAGCACCCATTGGTTATTCCCGTCTTTATTCGTATGCACGCGAAAGTCTACACAGCGCTTTTCTTTTTTGATTAATGAAATACCTTGCTGAGCAATGTATGAAGGATTAGCAAGTAAATATTCAAATTCTGATAATAGTTCCTCTAAGGTTTCTTTTTCTTGAACATGAAGACCTTTTTCTCCTTTGTAAGTCAGCGTGTACATGGAATCCTTAAAAGCTAGCGTATAAATGCCGCGGCCTAAGCTTCCGTTTTTCGGCTTTAAATAAACGGTTTGATGAAGAAGCAGAAGTTTTTTTATTTGCTCACACGAAGGACTTTCAACCGTGTAAGGTAACAAATAGGCTGTCTGCTCGTTCAGTTTTAAAAGCTCATGAATTTCCCACTTGTTGAAAAAATCAGGATTAAAAAATGGAATGCCGTAATCAGTCATCATCTTTTCTTTAATGAACTTAAAAGGAGCTAACCCCTCTGTTTTTCGATTTGGCAAACGGTTATATACAACGTTAGGAAGCGGGACTTCATGCTGTGTCCAGCCGCTTTCTTCGTAAAAATAGCCGTTTATGGTCCCGGTTTCCCAGTTGATATGATGAGTTCCAAAAATAAAAGGAAGTCCCCCTGTTATACTTGCAGTAGAAAGAAGTTTAGCTAAGTGAAGGGAACGCTTTCCAATTGGCCGTAGCAGAGAACCAGTAAAACCAGCGGATAACACACCGATTAAAGGTCCTAAGTGAATGGTCTCATTCACAATAATAGGTTGCATCATATGGGCGAAAGGAATTTGAAGTTTTGTCATTAGCTCAGCTGAAATCTGAATTTCTTCACGTTCTGAAGATTGTATAAGGCATGGAGCTGTCATTGTTCCAAAAGCTGCTTGTTTCAAGGAGTCTTTGTAAAGAGATGCAGGAACAGAAAGATCGCAGCCTAGCTGCTCTACTACAACAAGGCGAGTAAGAGTTTTTTTCATAGCATTACTCCTTACGATACGATAGTGTGTTAGCTAAATAGACGCAGTAAGACAGGACATTTTTATACATGACTTCTTTTTGTTCAGGTGCTGTCTCCATTACTATTTTTCTTCCCGGTTTCGAATTTAAATCTAGAATCCAGATGCTGAAGTCTCTCGAGATACATAAATCAATACCTAATTCAAAAAGAGAAGGGAAGTGATTTTCCAGCACGGACGGAATCGTTTTACAAATGGTGTTGATTTCATCCATTACATATTGACGATGAACGCGAGGGATGCGAGGTAGCAAGTTCTCAAAAGGTACAATAGATGCTCCTGAACTTACATTTGTTACGATGGAGTCCCGTTCACCTTGTCTAATTCCTCTTCCAATTTCTTTCCAAGCACCATCGTTTCCTTTTTGTAATAGCAGTCTTATATCAAAAGGAGTGCGCTCATAAGGGAAAAATGAAATATGGGGCTGAGCAATATACAATACATCACGGGCCGTTTTCGTAAACCAGTTCTTAAACTCCTGAAAAGAGGAAAATAGAATGGTGTTTACAATGTCATTTTGTTGATAAGAAGCTTCAATTTCACGTCCACGCTGTCTTAATTTCACAATTCCTTTACCTTGTGAGCCGTTGGCAGGCTTAATCATTAGGCTATCGTTTGTTCGAAGCAGCTGAACAAGCTGCTCTACACTTTCGATTGGAGTGGTAGGAGGAATATATGAAGATAAATAGCTATCTTTTTTAATGGCTTCATAGACATCTAGCTTATTGGGCAATCCATGGCCTAAAAATGTAACATCTTCCCGCTGTTTAAGCCAGTTTACAATAGGGCGAGCCTTATTAGACAGCGAGTCTTTTCGATAAAAGCAGCGATCGTAAATAAACGAAGGAAGTAAAAAGGAATCTTCTATCCATTTCTTTTGTTGTAAATCGTAGCGGAAGCCTTCAATATTTTCGGTGTTAGGATGAATGTTAAAAGGAGTAAAACGGTATATTTCAATTGAAAACTCAGAAGCATGTTTAGCAATTTCGGTCACATACTCCACTTCTTGCTGTGGGTGAATCGTTAAAAAGCCTAATGAAATCATCGTAAATCCTCCTTGGCAAATTGAAAATTCGTTGCATGCAGACAATAATCAAGCAGTGCTTTTGTTGAGGGACGAACAGAGAAAGCGCTTGAATCTAATTGTTTGGAAGGTTTGACATTTACTTCAATAATCCAAGGCTTTCCTTCTTGATCAATCGCTAAATCAATACCAAATTCTGCATAAAGTTCAGACGGGTGAGAAAGCTGTGTGCAAATTTCAATCGCAATCTCTTTTAAAAGTGAAAGGATATGGCGCGTCGTTTTTGAATCATAGAGCTGAGTTAAAACTTGCTGAGGAGGATGAATATCCCCTCCACGAGCAAGATTTGAGACGAAATTGCCGGGTTTTGATACACGTGTGACAATGGACGTGATTTTCCACGTCAAGTCGTCTTTTTTATGACAGAGAATGCGGAAATCAAAAGGGCACTGTTTGTATGTTTGCAGTGAAATTCCTTCTTGGATGAGAAATCCTTGCCTTTTTAATTGACTATAAAGCGTTTCAAATAAGTCATAGAGAGATTCATATTCTTTTTCATACGTGTGTGTAAACGTTGTATAGTCTAAAATATACTTTTCTTTCTTTGAAATTTTAAAAATATTTTTTCCTTGGCTACCATGAACAGGCTTCAGAAAAACATCGTCATGAAGTTCCAAAGCGTCAAGAAGATCTTGACGTGAACGAAGCTGATACGTTTTTGGCAAATATGGAAGCAAGTGTACAACATCTTTAAGCTGTTGAAAAACCGTCCATTTATTTAAGTAGCGTGCGTTAAAGAAAGGAACGTCATGCTCTTTCAAAAATGTTTTAAAGGTTTGAAAATCAGCGCTTTGCTCGGTTTTCCTGGCATGAATCCGGTTGTGTACGATTCCCGGAAAGGGAACGTCTGAATAAACCCATCGATCACCGCGATAAACATATCCTTTAGGGGACAATGACTTCACGTCGCTCAATTTGCTCACATAGCAAAAACACCCTAACTCCTTGCAAGCTTGAACAAATTCCTTACAAAATACAGAAATGGAGCCAAAGGGTTCTTCATCTTCTCGAACTTCTGTTACGATGCTAATCACGGGTCCCATCCTAAACGTGTTCTCTTCGTAAATGCCTCTCAGCTGATGCGTTTCATACGGAAAGCAAAAGTCTGCAAATAGAGCTTCCGACATCATGAAGCAGCATTCTCGATGCTGAAAAACAGTGGCTTTGACTTCTTTCGTGATGGAGCCTACTGTTAACGTAAACTCGTGCTTGCATTTCACACGTGAGAACAGAGCAGAACTAATGTAAATGTCGTCGCTCATATGGTTCTCTAGTGGTTTTAGAGAAATGGTAAAAGTATTCATAAACGAATCCTCTTTTTCTTTCCTTTAGTAGGCGAATGCTGATATATACTATGAGGAATTAGCCCAATCTGTGAAGAGAATTTATCGTTTTCTGAGAAAATAAAGGTCTTAAGCTGAATTTTATATAATAATTTGTTATAGTTAGGGAAGTCAAGAAATTATAGAACTGAATTAGGAGGAACTTAACGTGTCTGTAAACTTACATGATGTAGCAAATGATTTAGAAAAAGCAATTCGTCAAAGCGACGATTACACAAACTTAAAAAACTTATATGCAGCAGTAAACGCTGATCAAGGTTCAAAACAATTATTTGAGCGTTTCCGTACAATGCAAATGGAGCTGCAACAAAAGCAAATGATGGGCCAAGAGATCACTGAAGAAGAAGTTCAGCAAGCTCAACAAACAGTTGCAATCGTTCAACAAGATCAAAATATCGCGAAGCTAATGGAAGCTGAGCAACGTATGAGCATGGTAATTGGTGAATTAAACAAAATTATCATGAAGCCACTTGAAGAACTTTACGGTGCGGCTGAATAAGAGATAGAGAAAAGAGGAAAAGAGAAATCTTTTCCTCTTTTTTTATGCGGAAATTCCTTCTAATTGTGCAGTTCTGCTCATAAGCTTAGTAACAAGGCTACACATGCCGACTATCATGAAAAGGTCATTTATAACCGTATCCTAACGGATTAGACATCTATGAAAGAAGGGGTTTTCATATGGCTTATCGATTGCTAGCGTTGAATATTGATGGAACCATTTTAAATAGCCAAGGGCGCGTTACAAAAGAAACGAAAGACGCAATTCAATTTGTGAAAAATAAAGGGGTTTACGTTACGTTAGTAACAAACAGGCATTTTCCGTCTGCTAAAAAAATTGCTCGATCACTTAAAGTTCATCCAGCAATGCTCATTACTCATAGCGGTGCCTTTATCGGAACATCGATAGACAAACCGATACTAGATAAGAGAATTAGCGAGGAAAAAACATTTAATCTCATTCAGCTTTTTGAAAATTTTAATTGTCATGTCCGCATTTTGCATGAAAGGTTTTCAATTGGAAATCGTGTAAAGCTTCCTAATAATATCGTAGCTAAAAGCGTGTTAAAAACGGGAGAACCGCTCTTTTATCCCGTGCAGTTCGTAGATTCATTAGGAGATACGCTTCGTGATGAACCTGTTTCTACTCCAAAAATAGAAGTGTATTTTGCAGATCGTAGAGAAAAAGAATACGCTGAGCAAACAATTGCCAGTGCAGTTCCGGATATTGAATGGTTTTCGTATCCAAATGAAAATAGATGCTATATTACGCCAAAAGGAGCCACAAAAGCTGCCGGCGTTCGTTATGTAGCAAATCGTCTAGGGATACCGATGGAAGACGTAGTAGCCATTGGAAATTGCTATGATGATGTAGAAACGATTGAACACGCGGGAATGGGTGTGGCCATGGGCAATTCACCAACGGAATTAAAAATGCTTGCGGATTGGGTTACTCGTTCTAATAATGAAAATGGTGTAGCCTATATGGTGAAAGAATTATTTAGAAAGCAGCAGCGTCTTGGTTATCTTCATCAAATTGACAGCTTTCGTTTAAAATAAATAAAAGTATGTTAGTTGAAGGGAAATCCGAACGAAGAATCCAACTCGTTCGGATTTTTTTCATTGGTAGGATAAACGTCAGCTTCACGTATGTAGCTGTTTCTAACTGTTGATTGAAGGGCAAGGCGAAGACTCCTGCGTAAATCAACAGAAGTGTAACAAGCAATTCATATGAGCTTATTTATCCCATTTGTTCGTCTGTAGGTTGAATTAATGTAATTATGGCTCAATCTCTTTTTCCGTTTGTTTCCTGTCCGCGTATTCCCTTGAGCTGAGCACCTTGACCGGACATACGTAGGTTTTGTAAACTGATTACTTAGATAGAATTGATTTGAAAGGTGATTATATTGAACATTTATATAAAAGGTATAGAAGATGAGCGTTTTTTACGTCCGCTTCACCGAATTTCAGATTTGTTTTTTGAAGAAAGCAACGTCTCCTTTGAGGATGATAACGAAGCTCAGCTGAAGGTTGAAGTAGAGCTAAAAGTTCATGAAGAAATTTATGCGAAAGCAGTGCTGCATGATGCTGCAACGGACAAGGTGTTTACAGAAGAGCTTTCTAAATCGTTTACGCCGTATGAAACAGAAAAAGAAAAATTTAAGCAAATAAAAAATGTGGTGCTTCGCGTCTACTTATCTGTGTTACAGGAGTATACAAACATTGTTCAAAAATGGGGTATTTTAACCGGTATACGTCCAACGAAGTTGCTTCATATGAAACTGCAGTCAGGCAAAAGTAAAGAACAAGCACATCGTGAGCTAAAGGAAGAATATTTAATCACTGATGACAAAATTAATTTAATGCAGCATATTGTGGATCGTCAACTAGCAGCTATTCCCGATTTACATGAGTTAAAGAACGAGGTAAGCATTTATATAGGCATTCCGTTTTGTCCGACGAAGTGTGCATACTGTACATTCCCAGCCTATGCGATTAACGGACGTCAAGGATCTGTTACGTCATTTTTAGGCGGCTTGCATTATGAGATGCGTGAAGTAGGGAAATGGTTAAAAGACAATGACGTCAAGATTACAACCGTCTATTATGGCGGAGGCACACCAACGAGCATTACGGCTGAAGAAATGGACATGCTGTATGAAGAGATGTATGAATCGTTCCCTGATGTACAAAATATCCGTGAAATTACGGTAGAAGCAGGAAGACCCGATACGATTACGGAAGAAAAGCTAGCTGTTTTGAACAAATGGAATATTGACCGGATTAGTGTAAATCCGCAGTCTTATATTCAAGAAACCTTAAAAGCTATTGGACGTCATCATACAGTTGAAGAAACGATTGATAAATTTCATCTTTCTCGAAAAATGGGGATGAATAACATTAACATGGACTTAATTATTGGGCTTCCAAATGAAGGTGTAGAAGAATTTCAGCATACGCTAGACGAATCTAAAAAATTGCTTCCTGAATCTTTAACTGTTCATACGCTATCGTTTAAACGCGCGTCTGAAATGACTCAAAATAAACGGAAATACAAAGTAGCAGATCGCTATGAAATTGGTAAAATGATGGATTTAGCGACTGAGTGGACTCAAGAACAAGGATATGAACCTTATTATTTATATCGCCAAAAAAATATTTTAGGTAATTTAGAGAACGTTGGATATTCATTCCCTGGTCAAGAGAGCCTGTACAATATTATGATCATGGAAGAAAAGCAGACGATTATTGGCCTTGGGTGCGGGGCATCCAGTAAGTTCGTGCATCCAGAAACAGGCATTATTACAAGGTTTGCGAATCCAAAAGACCCAAAATCGTACAACGATGGATTCGAGCACTATACGCAAGAGAAACTCAAGATTTTAGATGAATTGTTTAGGAAATAAAAAGGTCACTTTTTAGTGATCTTTTTTATTTTCAGCAGGGAAATGTCGGAATCTGTTGAATATATAAGAAAGTTGTAAGCGTTTTCTTATTATGACGATGCGAGGTGCCGCTTAATGATGAATGTACAGTTAACCGTACCATCTATGATGGAAAGAGCTGAAAAGCTGTTTGGTAAAAAAGAAGTGGTTTCTAAATCTTCAAAAGGGATTCAACGTTTAACTTATAATCAGTTAATAAAACGGACTCGGCAGCTCTCTAGTATGCTAGAACGAATTGGAGTGAAGCGAGGAGAAAGAGTCGGAACGTTTGCATGGAATCATCATAGACATCTAGAGGCTTATTTTGCTGTACCGGGAATAGGCGCTGTGCTTCACACAATTAATATCCGGTTAGATTCTGAGCAAATTGTATACATCATTAACCATGCACACGATAAAGTCATTTTACTTGATGAATGCTTTTTACCTTTATTTGAAAGCATTCATCAAAGGCTTCCACATGTTGAAGCCTATATCCTTATGTCAGATGAAGGTGAGCTGCCAGAAACAGAGTTGCCAGTGTATCATTACGAAAATTGGATTCAGCAAGGGGATGCATCGCATTCCTTTGTTCAAGATTTAAGCGAAGAAGAACCAGTAGGCCTTTGTTATACCTCTGCTACTACAGGAGAGCCAAAGGGCGTTGTATATTCTCATCGCGCTATTTATTTACACTGTATGGCGCTAGGACTTGCTGATAGTGCTGGATTATCAGAAGGTGATACCGCTATGCCTATCGTTCCAATGTTTCATGTAAATGCATGGGGAATTCCTTTTGCTGCGGTCTGGTTTGGGACAAAGCTCGTGCTGCCGGGCGCTTTTTGTACCTCAGAGACGATTGCCTCTCTCATTGAACAAGAGAAAGTAACTCTTGCTGCAGCAGTACCTACCGTTTGGTTAAATTTTTTACAAGAGTTAGAAAAAAAGCCTTACGCAGTTGATAGTTTGCGGGCTATTTTATGCGGCGGATCAGCGGCCCCAAAAAGCGTCATTCGAGAATTTCAGGAAAAATATCAAATTGAATTTATGCATGCATACGGAATGACGGAAACAAGCCCTGTTGTAACCGTCTCCCGCTTAAAAAGCTATCAGTACAGCGAAGACCCTGAGTATCAGCTCAGCGTAAAAGCGAAGCAAGGTTTCTTAGTTCCTGGCGTTGAAATGAAAGTAATAGGTCAAAATGGAGAAGTTGCTTGGGATGGAGTGGAAATGGGTGAGCTATTACTAAAGGGGCCATGGGTAGCTTCTGAATATTACAAGGATAAAAGAACAGAAGATACGTTTAAAGACGGCTGGCTGTATACGGGAGATATTGTGACGGTTGACGAAGAGGGAACGATCAAAATTGTAGACCGAACAAAAGATTTAATTAAAAGCGGAGGAGAATGGATTTCATCGGTTGATCTAGAAAACGCGCTGATTGCCCATGAATCTGTTTTCGAAGCCTGTGTCATAGCAGTCCCTCATAAGGTGTGGCAAGAGCGTCCAGTTGCTTGTGTCGTGTTAAAAGATGCATATAAAGGTGTCGTTTCGTCAGAAGAGCTGCTCAAATTTTTAGCGCCGCAGTTCGCAAAATGGTGGCTTCCAGATGACATTTTATTTATGGATGAAATCCCAAAGACAACGGTCGGAAAGTTTTTAAAACGTACGCTTCGTGAACAAGTCCTCAATCATTATCAGAAAGGGTGAGTAAATATGACCGTCGAATTAAAAGTAGTAGAACTAGTTTTGCAAGAGCGTGTCGCCACAATTTCGTTTAACAGGCCGGATGCGTTAAATGCATTAAACGAAGAAGTGCTAGAGCAGTTTATTCAATGTTTAAAAGTTGTCGAAGAAAGTGAAGTGGACTTCTTAGTAGTAAAAGGAAACGGAAAAGTGTTTTCAGCAGGGGGAGATATTAATATGATGATGTCACCTTCACAATCAGAACGTTTTGAGCAGGTGATGGATTTAATTAATGAAGCCGTGCTGACTTTATACAGCCTGCCTCAAATGACGATAAGTGTACTGCACGGTGCGGCAGCAGGGCTAGGGCTCAGCATTGCGCTTGCTTCTGATTATATTATTGCAGAAAGACACACGAAAATTGCGATGAACTTTATCGGCATTGCTCTAATTCCAGACGGAGGCGGTCACTTTTTACTAGAAAAGCGCATCGGTTCTCATCGTGCGAAACAGCTGATTTGGGAAGGAAAGACATTAAAAGCAGAGGAAGCTCATCAATTTGGCATAATTGATGAAATAAAAGAAGGAGATTTGGCGAAGTGTGTAGAAGATTATCTCTCATATTGGCTAAAAAAACCTTCACGTGCTTTGAAGGAAACAAAGCGAATTTATGTGGAGACATCTATTTCACAATTAAAGCAAGTGCTTGCGCTTGAGAAAAGAAGTCAGTTTGCTATGAGCCAAAGTTCGGATCATAAGGAAGGTGTACGTGCGTTTCTGGAAAAGCGAGCGCCTGTTTTTAATCAAAGTGAAAAAGATATTTCCGAAAATTAAGTGAACTAGTTTAAAAGCCAATATTTTTGTCTATCATATTGATAGAGCATGTTTAAAAGTTGCAAAACAGTGGTAACACAAGATAATGTAGAAACTAATGAGGTGATTGGAAATGAACAAAACAGATTTAGTAAACGCAGTGGCAACAAAATCAGAGTTAACAAAAGCAGATGCATCTAAAGCAGTTGACGCATTACTAGAAACAATTTCATCAACGCTAGGTGAAGGTGAAAAAATTCAGTTAATCGGCTTTGGTACATTTGAAGTACGCGAGCGTGCTGCTCGTACAGGCCGTAACCCTCAAACGGGTGAAGAAATGCAAATTCCAGCATCAAAAGTACCGGCATTTAAAGCTGGTAAAGAACTAAAAGAAGCTGTAAAGTAATATAAAACGCCGGAAAGCTAAACCTTTCCGGCGTTTTGTATTAACGATGAAATAATACAAGTTTTCCGCTAGAGCTAACGCATCGATGTGTTTTTTCTAAGTAGGCAAGCTCTTCTAACTTTTTGGTGCCGATTGTCTTTGCTTCTGTTTCAGAAGCTGCTTCGAAGCTTTCATCTATTAATTTTTCTCCAGTCTTTTCAAAAGCGGTTAATGTATAAGTACTCATAAAATCTACTCTCCTCTTATAGTATAATTGTAAGCGTATTCAACATATTTCTCGTCTTATTCCTCTAAATCCTGCTAAGGTTTACAGATATCATTTTTTTCCATACAATAAACATAGGTTTATTTACAAAGGAGGAATTAAATGTCTCTTTCTATCCGTGAAGTTTCAAAAAGGTACGGTGAATTTACAGCTGTAAATGAACTATCCTTGCAAATTCCAAAGGGTGAAGTGTTTGGTTTTTTAGGTGCAAACGGTGCTGGCAAAACAACGACGTTTCGAATGATTTTAGGGCTCATTGAACCAACCTCAGGTCACATCCAATGGAATGATAAATCTTTAACTTACAGTAGAAGCCATCTAGTTGGTTACCTTCCAGAAGAAAGGGGATTATATCCGAAATTAAAAGTCAAAGATCAGCTTGTTTATCTAGGACGGCTGCGCGGGATGAAAAAAGCTAACGTGCTGCAAGAAATGGAGCGCTGGTTATCTCGATTTAATATTCCTCAATATGCTTCAAAAAAAGTAGAAGAGCTATCCAAAGGAAATCAGCAAAAAATTCAATTTATCGCTTCCGTTATTCATCGTCCCGAGCTGCTTATTTTAGATGAACCTTTTAGCGGCTTGGATCCTGTAAACGTAGAGGTACTAAAAGAAGCGGTACTTGATTTGAAAAAACGCGGGACGACGATTGTTTTTTCAAGTCATCGAATGGAACATGTGGAAGAACTTTGTGAATATTTATGTATTATGCATCATGGTACGCCTGTTGTATATGGAAGACTGCCGGAGATCAAGCGTTCATTTGGCAAGAAAAACGTCATTATACATGGGAAAGGTCCGTTTGAGAGAATTACGGAGCTTGAAGGTGTTGTAAAGGTGAAAAAAACGGTTGAAGGCATGATTGTTCAAATTCAGCATGAATCCGTATCGCAACTCATTTTTCAAGAACTTAAACATTTTTCATTTGTATCTAAATTTGCAGTGGAAGAGCCTTCATTAAATGATATTTTCATTGAACAGGTAGGTGCTTCCTATGAATAAATTTTGGGTCATCGTTTTTCATACATATCTTAATAAATTAAAAACAAAATCTTTTATTATTACGACGATTATTACTGCTCTTATTCTAGTTGCTCTTACAAATATGGAGAAAATTATCGACGTTTTTAATTCAGACGATAATGGCACAAATGTGGGTGTCATCTATGAAGTGGAAAGCGTATATACGTTGTTCAAACAAAATGTAAATGCTATGGATTCAGACATTCATTTAAAAGAATTTACGTCTGAGGCTAAGGCAAAGCAAGCGGTAAAAAGCGGGCAGCTCGATAGCTATTTACTTTTATCTTTAAACGATAAGCAGCTGCCTCAAGCTGTGTACAAAGCTAACTCTTTGGCCGAATCAAATCTTTCATCTACCTTAGAACAGGCGGTACAGCAAACAAAAGTGGCTATGGCTACAGTGAAAATTGGTTTAGAAGAAAAGCAAATTGATCAGCTTTACAGCCCTGTTTCATTTAAAAAAGAAGCGTTAGTTGAAAATGCCAAAACAGAACAAGAGCTAAATCAAGCAAGAGGTCTTGTGTATGTTCTGCTGTTTGTTATTTATTTTGCCGTTATCATGTATGGGAGCATGATTGCGATGGAAGTAGCTACTGAAAAATCATCCCGCGTTATGGAGATCCTCGTATCGAGCGTATCACCTATTACACAAATGTTTGCTAAAATCATTGGAATTGCACTGCTCAGCTTAACACAGCTTGCAGTGATACTGAGCGTGGGCTACACATCGTTAAAAGCCAGTGTGGAAACAAATCATAACGGCATCTTTTCTTATCTCGGATTTAATGATGTTCCGCTGACTACATTCGTGTATGCATTTGTCTTTTTCATATTAGGGTACTTTCTTTTTGCTACGCTCGCGGCTTTTTTAGGTTCTCTTGTGAGCCGTATTGAAGATGTACAGCAAATGATTACGCCCATGACCCTTGTGATTGTGGCCGCTTTTTTAATTGCTATGTTTGGACTTGGTGATCCTGAAACCACAATCATTACGGTCACATCTTTTATCCCGTTTTTTGCTCCGATGATTATGTTTTTGCGTGTAGGTATGTTAAATGTTCCTATGTGGGAAGTGAGTGTATCGATAGGGATTTTGGTTGTGACGATTACTGCTTTAGCTATATTTGGTGCCCGTGTGTATAAAGGAGGGGTCCTTATGTATGGTCAATCTACCTCTTTTAAAGATATTAAAAAGGCGCTGCAGTTAACGAAAAAAGAAACATAAAGAAGTGAGAGGCTGAGACAAAAGTAGATTAGTTGAAGGGAGGTCCGGACGAACAATCTAGATTCTTGATGGAGAATCCAACTCGTCCGGATTTTTTTATTGGTATGGTGACCATAGTTTGCATGTATGTAGTTGTTTCAAGCTGTGTATTGGAGAGCAAGACGAAGACTCCTTGGGAGAAAGCGGAAGCGACGAGGAGGCTCAGCGGCTGCCGGAAAGAGAAGTCTTGCACGGAAATCAACAGCGGTGCCTCAAGCGATTCATACTAGCTCCTTTATCCAATCTGTTTGTCTTTAGATTGTATTGATTTTGTTGTGTCATAATCTCATCTCTTATGAAAAAGCGTCTACCCGTGCATTCGGTGCCAAGCGATGGTAAAATGAAATGTAAAGAGCTGTAAATAAGCGGACGAAGCGATAAGAGCTTTGCTATCAAATACATAGAATGAAGTGGTAAGGAGGAAAAGGGCATGACAAAAGGAATTGCTCAATACGAAGTAGGAGAGCAAGTTGATCTTTATTTTTTAATTAAATCCTCAACGAGAGGAATTGCAAGCAATGGAAAACCATTTTTAACGGTAATCCTACAGGATAAAACAGGTGATATTGAAGCCAAGCTGTGGGATGCATCTCCAGATGACGAGGAAAATTATGCTGCTCAAAAGATTGTGCGAGCTGCTGGAGAAGTAATGAATTACCGCGGGCGCAACCAGCTGAAAATACGCAACATTCGTCCTGCACAGCCCCAAGACGGAGTGCGCACATCTGACTTTTTAGAAGTGGCGCCTTTATCTCAAGAAGAAATGGTGGAACATATTACAAAGAGTATATTTGAAATGAAAAATTCAAATGTCCAGCGCATTACTCGCCATTTGTTTAAAAAATATCAAACGGAATTTTTAGAATATCCGGCAGCAACTAAAAATCACCATGAGTTTGTATCGGGGCTTGCCTACCATGTGGTGTCTATGCTGAAGCTGGCTGAGTCATTTTCAACCCTTTATCCAAGCTTAAACCGCGACTTGCTGTACGCTGGAGTTATTCTTCATGACCTTGGCAAAGTATTTGAACTTTCAGGTCCTGTTTCGACGATATACACAGTCGAAGGGAACTTGCTTGGCCATATCTCGATTATGGTGAATGAAATTGGAAAAGCGGCGGAAGAATTAGCGATTGAAGGAGAAGAGGTCATGCTTCTTCAGCACCTTGTATTATCGCATCACGGTAAAGAAGAGTGGGGAAGTCCGAAAAAGCCGTTAATTAAAGAGGCTGAGATGCTTCATTTGATTGACAATGTAGACGCTAAAATGAATATGCTGGACCGAGCATTAACAAAAGTGAAGCCTGGTGAATTTACAGAGCGTATTTTTGCACTTGATAATCGTTCATTTTATAAACCAACTATTGATTAAAAAGGTATAAGTCTTTCTTCCTTCGCATATAGTGGTTGTAAATAACTGTGATGGGGGATCAATATATGGTGACACTACCAATTTGGATTTATTTAGTTGTAGCAGGCATTTTCTTTAGTGGATTTATGGCAATTCGTGCTGCACAACATGATAAGCAAGTGGATGATTCGTTTATTGAAAAAGAGGGACAAGTCTTCATCGAAAGAATGCAAGTGGAAAAAGAAAGACGCAACAGCGATTCTATCTGATTATATAAAAGAGCCTGTCACATGAGTGACAGGCTCTTAGCATTACTGCTGAGGAGTTTCTACGCCAGATTGACTATCTGTCGCACCTTCTTCGAAAATTGGTTTTACATTTTTATCTTTGACTTCCACTTTTGCTTTATCAAGCTCTTTTTGAATCTTCTTGTTCGCTTCTGCTTGATCTACTTTTGAACGTTTGATTTGCTGCTCAAGTTCGGGTTTCTTTTTCTCAAACGATTCTACTTTCTTTTTATCGACTAGTTTAATGATATGGTAGCCGTACTCTGTTTTGATTGGTTTACTTACTTCACCTTTTTTCAGCTTGTAAGCCGCTTCTTCAAATTCTTTAACCATTTGGCCTTCACCGAAGTAGCCTAAATCGCCGCCGTTAGCTGCAGACTGCTGATCCGTTGAATATTCTTTTGCTAGACTAGCAAAGTCCTCGCCTTTTTTGATTTTCGCTTCTACTTCGTTTGCTGTCTTTTCGTCTTTTACTAAAATATGACTTGCGCGAATTTGAGGTTTTTGAGCTTTATATTCATCATAAGCTTTTTTCAGTTCTTTGTCCGATACTTTAATGCCTGCCGTAGCAGCTTTTTCACGGAGGATATCTACTTTTAGCATATCTTTGACTTCTTTTTCGCCTTTTTGCTTAATAACTGAATCCACCTGATCACCGTATTGTTCTCTTAGAATGTTCAGCTGCTGATCAAGCTCTTTATCCGTTACTTTATATTTTTTACTCAATACTTTTTCTTCGGTAACGCTTCGTACGAGTGTATTAAATTGGTCTTGTCCGATTGTATCTTTCATTTGCTTATACAAATCACCTTGAGTGATATTGCCTGCTTTTGTTTCTACAATTACTTTTGAAGAATCGTTTGCATTTGAAGCATCATTTCCCCCACTGCATGCTGATAAAGCAACGAGGCTGGCTGCCGTTGTTAGTGCAACTAAGCTTTTTTTCATACGTAAACACTCCTACTCATCATTTTTACTTATGTAGCTTGACTCAAGATTTACTATATCACATTTCCTGATGTTAGCAAATGAAGTTAAAACCACGTAAATTTACATTTATTTTCCACTAAGCGTGGAGTGATTATACGCTTATGATGGCTTTTTTATAAAGCGTTTTCAAAATGGTGGACAAACTCACAGAGTAATCTCCAAACGAGAAGCAAGAGAAATAAATTATGGAGTTTGGGCTAAAAGCCTAGACGTTTTTTGAGCTGATGCATAAGATGCAGTATTAGTAAACAAAGGGGGTGCTCAAATGAGCGGATGCGGATATGGAGGCGGTTTTGCACTATTAGTTGTACTGTTTATCTTATTAGTCATTGTTGGTTGTGCATGTTACCACTAGGAAACAGGTGAATATAAAAGGAAAGGGGCGATAGATATGGGTTCTTACGGATGCGGATACGGCAGTGGATTTGCTCTATTAGTCGTATTATTCATCTTATTAGTTATCATCGGCGCTAGCTGTTTTTGCTAAGCCTATAAAAAAGCGGTGAGACATCTCACCGTTTTTTATGTAAATGATACTTCAATATAAGATGAAACTAATAAAATGGTAATTAATACATTAATCGTACGAAAAACTTTAGGCTGTTTTTCAGCTGGAATTTCTTTTTGAATACACAATGTATTTGTTAGTGCATTGATGTAGAATAAAATGAATAGTGCAAATACAATAAAGAATATGTACATAAAAATCCCCCTAACAAAATCAGTGTGACGAAGACAAAAAGTCTTATAGTCATTTATATAGTACAGCTTTGTATGAATTTACAAATATCTATATTAACATTACCAAAAAAGCGGTAAAATAGATAGTTATATATACAGTTGAGCAAAGAATTTCAAAAGGTATTTACACAGAAATGCGGTTTTTATTTTATAAAGGGTAGTTAAGAAGTTGAGAAATAGGTTTTAAACGAAATAGCAAAGTGAATGGATAAGAAATGAGTAACAATCAGCCATTGTGCAAAAGGATTGTTAAAAAGGACAGAGGGATTTATATTAATATATGCAGTGAGTACATAATCAGTATATGAAAATCTTTATACGGTGCTACTCAAACAGGAAATGTGATTGACGAAGAAAGAATTATTTGGAAGAACATGAACGAATCATGTACAATATGGAGTAGAGATATATGAACGTTGAAGGAGTAGGGGAAGCGGATGGAAACTTTAGAATCTCGAGTATCACGTTTAGAATATTACATAAAACTGTTATCTGGGACATCTGAACAAGAAGCTAAACCATTTATTGATTTAGTGGTAAGAAATCAGCTTACAAAGAGGGAAGTAGAGGAAATTTTAATTCTGTGTGAAGATACAAAAAACGAATATATTGAGCAAAAAGCGGAAGGCCTAACAGACTTTGTTCCGCTTCTTACACAATTTGTTGGTATGCTGAATTATAAATTAACTCCCAGAGAGACGGTCGAATCGCTTCGTTATCAACCTTCTTATCAAGATGTGATGAATGAATTTTTTGAAATTATTCAATGGATAAGGGACTAACCATTAAGAGTTTGAAATAGTCTCCTGGTGGTTCTCTTTATCTTTCTTGACAAGCTTGCCATCTTCTTCAGTGAATTCTTCTTCGATATGATGGAAAGATCGCTCGAAGATATCCATAAAATCTTCACCGTAAATTTTGCGGATGACGGTCATTAGTTCCATAAACTCAGGGAATTTGCCGTACAAGTCGCGCAACGGAAGTGCGCCGCTGAATACTGAATTATTAGAAGGTTCGTAATGTTCCATTAAATCCAGTAAAATGGCCTCGCCTTTATCTGTCAGCTGAATGTACGTATTTCGCTTGTCGCTTTCTTTTTTAGAAAACTCAAGTAAACCTCGTTCTTCTAGTTTTTTGGAGAAGTTAAATGCAGTAGAAACATGCATAACTCCAAACTTGGCAATTTCGGAAATGGAAGCCCCGTTTAAATGATATGAAATCCACAAAATATGATGCTCGTTAATATTAAGGTCATAAGGCTTAATCCATTGCTGCCAATCCTTCTCTACGGTTTTCCAAAGGGCTTTACTTAATTGGGCAATACGTTGGCTAAATAGAAGTGCTTCTTTCAAACTGTAATCCTGATCACTAGTCTTTTTCATCTTCTCCCACCTACTTAGTCTCTTTTTTTATTTATCTTCTATTATGCCAATAAAATAAAAAATTATAAAGATGTAAATTTACAAAATTTTAAAAAATTAAAAAAGAAGGCGCTTTAACCTTCTTTTTTGTCAATTTTTTCATTGGGATTTTTAGTTGTCTGTACATGTTCCTCTAGGTTTGACAAAGAATTTTGGATTTCTTTCAAATGATGCTGAATGGATTCCTTATGAGGGACAATTTCTTCTTTAAACTGACCAAGGGTAGTAGAAAGGTCACTTGCGATATTTTTCACTATAGTATTTCCTTCTCTGGCGGTCATTTGTACTTGTTGAGAAACAGCTTTTATTTTTGTTGAGAGCTCTTGTTGTGAAGCGTTAACTCGGTCTTTTCGAGAACTGACACGCTGTTTAAGTTCTCGTCCTGAATATGGAGTAATAAGAAGCGTTGTAATAGCGGCTACGGTGCTTCCGATTGCTGCTCCAGCTGCTAGTTTTTTCATTCTACTCATTATTTATTTCCTCCTATGTAGTAAAGTAATTGCTAACACTTCCTTCTGACATAATCATAAAAAAATAGCATAGATTTATACAAAAGAAGGAGGTTATCAACATGGGATAGCTTTATTCATTCTTTTGATGATTAGCCTGAGTTTTTTTCTCGCTGCTTTTAAATGGTTTAGCCTTACGACTAGAACGGCATCATATCCACCTAAACATGTGCTTAAACAAAAGTCTCTTACATGTGCGACAGTGGCTTTTGCGAGTTTTTTATTGGCGCTTATACTTTATTATGTAACCTAGGATGGGGAACTTAAACCTTTATTACATAGTAAGTCTTCATACCTATTGTATGAGCTGCAAATGAAATTTAAGTGAAAAGCATCCTGTATCATTTCTTTTTAAGCAACAAGTTAAGAGCCGGACTTTAGATTGTCTCTAAAAGATCAGCAACATACTATAAATGAACCGTTTTATCTAAAGGTCCGCCACGCTTTGGCGGGCCTTAGCTTTTGGTGTAAAAAAAGAGCCTGATTCTTAACTAAATCAGGCTCTTGACGTTACGATAATTTTGCTTTGATGCTTGTACGTTTTAGCACGGATTGAACAATTGGATAAATAACGACCATAACGATTGTATTCACTACTGTTGCAGGTAACACAACCGCAGCAACAAGCGCCATGACGCTGTTTCCGCTCGGTAAGCCGACGATTAGCGCGGCAGCAGACAAGAATACGGTTCCTGATACGAGCGTGCCAACAGCTGTTAAAGCAGCGGCAACTGGTGTTTTCATGCCTATTGCTTTTTTTACAAGCATAAATAATGCAAAGAAAACAAATGCTGTAATTGGTTTATCAATCAAGTTTGCAATTTGTCCGCCAGGAAAGCTTGTTGTTAAAGCAGAAATAACTGCTGTGGTTAAGCTAACCAATGCAACATTTTTTACGCTAGGAAACAACAGGATTGCTAAAAACATCATTGTTAACATCATATCTGGCTTCATTCCAAATAAAATGGGAGGTACCACCGTGTGGAGAACCGCTCCAATTCCGACTAATAACGCTAAAGAAACTAAAACTTTTGTATTCATTTCTCATCTCTCCTCTTCTAAGCTAAGCTCGAAATATACCAATAGTGCGTCTATGCCCATTGCATATATTTACATACTGATTATAACATATTTATGTGAAAAAAGAATCAGCTAATTCTGCCAATTACGCGTTTGCCTGCGCAAATTCATCCATAAAGACGGCAAGAGCTTCACACGCTTCAAGCGGCACAGCATTGTAAATAGAAGCGCGGCATCCGCCGATTGAACGGTGTCCAGCTAATCCTACAAAGCCTTTTTCTTTTGCTTGCTGTAAAAACTCAGCCGTTAGCTCATCGTTTGGTAAAGTAAACGTGACATTCATAATTGAACGGCTTTCCTCTGTAGCGTGAGGAGTATAGAAACCGTTTGAACGTTCCATGCTTGCGTAGAGTAACTTAGCTTTTTTATGATTTTGAGCTTCAATGGCTTTAACGCCCCCTTGTTCTTTAATCCAATCTAAAACAAGTGAAAGCATATAAATACCAAACGTTGGAGGAGTGTTGTAAAGAGAATTGCTCTTTACGTGAGTCTCATAGTTCAGCATTGTTGGTAAACCTTCAGGGATACGTTTAAGCAATTCTTTCTTCAAAATGACAACTGTTACACCAGATGGTCCGAGGTTTTTCTGAGCACCAGCATAAATGAGTGAGAACTTAGATACATCAATTTGACGGCAAAGGATGTCGCTTGACATGTCAGCAATTAAGTCTACTCCTTCAATAGAAGGGTAGTCAGCCCATTGTGTACCAAAAATGGTATTATTGGATGTGATATGCAAGTACCCAATCTCTTCTTTTGGAAGCTTTATATCATCTAAAGCTGGAATAGAGCGGTAGTTCTCTTCTTTAGTAGAAGCAACAACTGCTGTTTTTCCAAGTTTCTTTGCTTCTTTTAACGCTTTTTCCGACCATGATCCCGTTAGCACATATGCCCCGACTTGATCAGGAGCTAAAAAGTTCATTGGAATCATAGAGAATTGCAGGCTTGCTCCGCCCTGCAGGAATAAAATTTCATGTGTATCTGGAATATTAAGCAATTCCGTTAGTGTTTCTTTAGCATGTGTTAATACATCTTCAAACTCTTTGCTGCGATGTGATAATTCCATCACAGACATACCTGTATTTTTGAAGTTAACTAGCTCCTCTTGAGCAAGTTGTAAGACAGGTAGGGGAAGCGCAGATGGACCTGCATTAAAATTATAAGCTCTGTTTAACGTAATCACATTAATTCCTCCTCAAATTAGTTCGAACACTCATCATACAAAATGGCTAATGACTGATGTCAGAAAGAATATCATTATACTATCATGAAAACCATTGGTTGTGGAGGTAACTTTTCAAAAATTTAAATTAATCTGTAAAGAGAAAATAATAGAAAAAAGATAAATAAAAAGTATATGTAAACATGTTTTGGCAAACATGTAAATGAAATGTTTATATGCTATACTGATGGAAGAAATAATGTGGAGGAACAGAATGAGAGTATTAAAATATGCAATATTAGGGCTCTTAAATCAGGAGGAGCTCAGCGGGTATGACATTACCAGACTTTTTAAAGAAGAGGTTGGTAATTTTTGGAGCGCTAAACACAGCCAGATTTATCCCGAGCTAAAGCGATTAACAGAAGAGGGATTTATTCGCTATGAAACGGTGATTCAAGGCAAAAAATTAGAAAAAAAGATGTATTCGATAACGGAAGAAGGAAGAGTGGAGCTAAGCAAGTGGCTCACTACGATTGATCCTATTCCTGAAACAACTAAAGATGAATTTATGTTAAAAGCTTATTTTGCTTCATCCATGTCAATAGAAGAGTTAAAGCAACAAATAGATAACCAATTATCAAGCAGGAAAATGAAGCTGACTTTTTTAAAGAAACGAATGGATGATCTTTTAGAAGAAGTTAATCACCACATTACCGTTTCTTCTCCTCAATTTGGTCATTACTTGGTGCTATCTCGCGCTCAAGACCGGGAGACAAGCTATATCAATTGGCTTGAACGTACGCTGAATTTAATTGAAAAAGAACAATAAGAAAAGGTGAGCAGATCATGAGTTGGTGCATAAAATCATTTCAAGAGCTGACAAATGATGAGCTTTATGAAATTCTACAGCTTCGCACCTCTATTTTTGTTGTGGAACAGAAGTGTGCTTACTTAGAAGTAGATGGAAAAGACAAATTTGCTTATCATTTGTTCAAAAAAGAAGATGAGAAAATTATCGCATACCTTAGAGTTTTACCAAAAGGAATTAGCTATAAAGAAGCTTCTCTTGGACGTATTATTGTAAAACAAGCACAGCGCGGTACAGGTTTCGGAAGAGAACTAGTAGCAAGAGGAATTGCTTTTCTAGAGAATGAATTGCACGAGAAGACAATTAAAATTCAAGCTCAAAGCAGACTTCAAACATTTTATGGATCGTTTGGTTTTAGACCTATTTCCGATATTTATTCAGATGAAGGACTCCCACACGTCGATATGCTAAAGACACCTTAGAAACTTCACCATTTGTGTGAAGTTTTTCTATTTTTAAAACGGGTAAGGTGAAAGAAACGTGTAGGGTTTAGTGGCATGCAGATAGAATCGATATGACTACTACTAAATTAGTAATTTATGAATAAGATAGATAGTGAATTTGTTTCTTTTTACTTATTCTTTGATTTTCAGTAAGTGATATATTGAAGAAAGTAATAATATTGTATATAATGATTTTTGTAACAAAAATGTAACAATTACGTAATATTCTTAATGTTTATTGAGAAAGAAATTTGTTGTACATATTGCTTGGAGGCATTTTTATGAGTGCAAAAGAAAAGAAAAATAGGTATATATATAGTTTGGACGGACTTCGGGCCTTTGCTGTCATGGCTGTGATTGCTTATCACTTAGGCTTTGGATGGGCGTCTGGAGGATTTTTAGGAGTTGACGTTTTCTTTGTATTATCTGGGTATTTAATTACCTCAATTTTACTGGTGCAATCTTGGGAAAATCCTTTAAAGAATTTGAAGCATTTTTGGATTAGCCGTACGAGAAGACTTCTTCCAGCTGTGTATGTGATGGTCGTATTAACTGCAGCGTGGGTTATTTTATTTAACCGACCATTGTTAACAACGCTACGAGGCGATGCATTATCGTCTATTTTTTATATGAGTAACTGGTGGTTTATTTTTCATAAAGTTTCATATTTTGATAGTTTTGGATCACCGTCACCATTAAAGAACTTATGGTCACTTGCTATTGAAGAGCAGTTTTATATTGTATGGCCACTTGTTTTATTGTTGGGTTTGAAATTTATTAAAAAGAGAGGAATTCTTTCTCTATTTATTTTAGCTGGAGTAATGGCCTCAGCCATTCTGATGTCTTTTCTATATGAGCCAGGAGGAGATCCTAGCCGCATTTATTATGGAACCGATACTCGGCTGTTTGCCCTTTTAATCGGTTGTTTACTTGCATTTGTCTGGCCGATGTATCGTTTATCATCAAAAAATCTTCCAGCTGTAGGCAAGCAAGTATTAAACGCAGTAAGTATGGTAAGCTTCTTTGTATTTATTCTCTGCGTATGGAGCGTTGATGAGTATACGCATGCATCTTTTCTTTATCAAGGTGGCATGCTGCTGATTTGTTTAAACGCTGCTGTGCTGGTTGCAACGATTAGTCACCCTAGTAGCTTTTTAGGAAAAGCTTTGTCGTTTAAACCGCTTCGCTGGCTTGGTACTAGATCATACGGTATCTATTTGTGGCATTATCCGGTTATTGTTCTTACAACACCTGTAGCCGAGATTGGCCGCCCGGTCTATTGGCATGCGCTGTTACAAGTAGGAATTACATTTATCATTGCTGAACTTTCGTACCGTTACATCGAGGTGCCTATTCGCACACGCGGTTTTCGCTATTATTTCCGGCACTACCATCCAAGAGAGCTTTTTAAATGGCGTAATCTCTCTCGTTCGAGACAAGCGGTTTTGGGCAGTCTCATTTTCTTTTTGGCGTTGTTTACAGCGGATATGACAAGCTTTGCTATTAGTACGCAGCAAAAGGATGAGACCGAAACAAAACAAACAGAGGTTAAAATTCAAACGAATCATAAAGAAAATGCTTCAACTTCTGTCAAAGACAAGAACAAAGCGGAGGATGAAAAAACAAAGAACGCGGAAAAGAACTCCGCAGAAGAAAAATCTGATGCAAAAGAAGAACAGCCGCCGAATTCTTACAGAGATGTTCTTGCGATTGGAGATTCGGTCATGCTGGATATTGCTCCTAATCTTAAAGAGATGCCGCTTAGTATTACGATTGACGGAAAAGTAGGAAGGCAGCTCAATGAAGCACTGCAGCTAACTCCTAGTTATCAAGCATTTAATAATCCGAACAGCGCAGTGATTATTGAGTTAGGAACGAACGGTTATTTTACCAATGAAGAACTTGAACAACTGTTAAAAGCTTTTTCACAAGCGGACGTTTACTTAGTGAATACGCGCGTTCCTCGTTCCTGGGAAAGCACCGTGAACAAGAACTTGAAAGCTGCTTCTGAAAAGTTTGATCACGTCACGCTTGTAGATTGGTACTCTGAGGCTTCTAAGCACCCTGAATACTTTACATCAGATGGTGTCCACTTGGTACCTGAAGGATCAAGAGCATTAACAAAATTGATTGAAGAGCGTATGAATTTAGAAGTTAAGGAAGAAAATGGTTCATAATGAGCGAGAGACGTATTGAGTTTTATATCATAAACTGATTAATAGATAAAACAAAAAAAGCTTACATGTGTAAGCTTTTTTTGTTTCAAGAAAGGCGAGAAGAAATATTGCCAGCGATTTCTTGAAGTTTTTCAGGCGTGTATTCGCTTGTATGCTCTTTCCATACAGCACCGAATCCATCGCCTTCCCCGTAGCGTGGAATAATGTGCATATGATAATGAAACACGGATTGACCAGCTTTTTCACCATTATTATTTAAGATGTTTAAGCCGATTGGGCTGTATGTTTCTTTAATTGCATTTGCAATTTGAGGAACCACTTCAAATAAATTGCGCGCAATTTCCGGTGTTAGTTCGTGAATGTCTTTTTTATGTACTTTTGGAATCACCAGCGTATGACCTTTTGTTACTTGACTAATGTCTAAAAAAGCTAATACATGTTCGTTTTCAAATACTTTTGCACCTGGAATTTCACCGCGAATAATTTTGCAAAAAATACAGTTTTCATCATGTGTGCTCATTATGTTCACCTTCCGTTACTAATATAAATGTATGGGTATACATGTACGTTTATTTTACCACAAAGTAGAAATGCAATCAGCAGGCAAGAAATAGCCACTCATATTTTATACACAAAAACGGGATGCAAACGATTATGCATCCCGTCATGTGAAGAAGGAAAAAATAGCTTTTAATGCAGCATATGATCTTTAAGGAACACCTCATTTACGTAATTACATTGCCTAATGAAACAGTAACTTGAAAAAGTATATTCTCTTTAACAAACACCTCATTTAAGCATTGAGCTAAAAAAATATACAATGTGAACGAAATCGTTCTTGGTCTTTGACAAACACCTCATTTACACAGTAATAAATGAACATTATTGTCTACCCATTATATATATTCTTACTACGTTCATGACTACCATCCCCTTATGAATCAAACATACATCGATTTACAATAAGGTTTTCTGAAATATGCCTGCTGTAGACACCTCATCCCAAATGTAAGAAGCTTTGTAATGATTAGTTGTAATCAATAACTTGTTTTCCTTCTTCCCTATATAGAATGTCCCGATATTTCGATTATATTCTGGAAAAATTAACCGAAAAGAATTGAAAACGATGTGAGGACGAAAAAGATTTGGTACAATAGAGCAAATAGCGCTTGCGCTTGTAGACAAAAAAGAACAAATAAAAGGAGATCGTGATGGGTTCTTTATTGCAAATTAACAATATTACAGGGGGATATACGAAAACTCCCGTCTTAAAAGATGTATCGTTTGATGTAAATGCAGGTGAATTAGTTGGGTTAATCGGCTTAAACGGAGCCGGAAAAAGTACAACGATTAAACATATCATTGGATTAATGGAAGCAAAAAAAGGAAGTGTATCCATTAATAATAAAACCTTTCAACAAGACCCAACAGGCTATCGAAGTCAGTTTACGTTTATTCCAGAAACTCCTGTGCTCTACGATGAATTAACATTAAAAGAACATTTGGATATGACAGCTATGGCTTATGGACTTGAGCCTCAAGCATATGAAGCACGTCTGCAGCCGCTTTTAAAAGAATTTCGTTTAGACCGGAAGTTAAAATGGTTTCCCGCGCATTTTTCAAAAGGGATGAAGCAGAAGGTTATGATTATGTGCGCTTTTTTGGTTCAGCCGTCTCTTTATATTATTGATGAACCTTTTTTAGGTTTAGACCCGCTTGGTATTCAATCTTTACTTGATTTGATGACGGATATGAAAAAGCAAGGTGCAGGCATTTTAATGTCCACACACATTTTGGCGACCGCGGAGCGCTACTGTGATAAATTTGTTATTTTACATAACGGAGAAGTAAGAGCGCAAGGAACGCTTAAAGATCTTCAAGAAGAATTTCAGATGCGCAATGCTACTCTTGATGAAATTTATATTGAATTAACAAAGGAAGAAGGCTATGAGTAAGATTGACGCATTATGGAAGCAACGATTTCAGCAGTATTTAGTGGATGTAAGAAGATATACAAAATATATCTTAAATGATCACATTAAATTAGTGTTAATTTTTGCGATTGGCGGTTTAGCCTACTATTATCAACAGTGGTTGAGTACATTAACACCTGCGTTTCCTTCGGCTGTAGTGATTGCGGTCCTTATGGGATTGATTTTAACAATGGGCCAAATTCAAACGTTTTTAAAACGACCTGATTTAGTCTTTTTGCTTCCTTTGGAGACGAAGCTGCAGCCTTATTTCAAAAAATCTTTTTGGTTTACCTTTACGATTCAGCTTTATATTTTATTATTTGCAACGGGTGCAGCAGCGCCTCTTCACGTAAAAGTAATGCATGATTCTTACTCAAATATTTTTGTGTTTTTTCTGCTATTACTCATTCTGAAAGTTGTAAACTTAGGCATGTCTTGGTGGGCCGTATGGTTTGAAGAAAAGTGGGCGAAGTGGACAGATTATATCGTCAGATTTTTCTTAAACGCAGTTTTTACTTATTTCTTATTTTCGCATGCATACGTATTTTTCACAGGAATTGTAGCGGTAATTATGATTGCGCTAGCCGTTTATTATCGCTCTCTTACAAAAAGGAAGCCGATTAAATGGGAAAAGCTAATTGACTTAGAAGAAAAGCGCATGGGCTATTTTTATCGATTAGCTAATTTATTTACGGATGTTCCACAAGTCAAAGAACGAATCAAACGCCGTAGATATTTAGATTGGCTAGTAACACGTATTCCATTTCGTCAAAATGCCACTTACCATTACTTGTACACCAGAACATTTTTGCGATCAGGAGATTATTTAAGTTTGCTCGTTCGCTTAACTGTCATTGGCGGATTTTTAATTGTAGCTGCGCCGTTTCAATACGGCAATATAGTGGTTGTTTTATTTGTTGTATACATGACGGGTTTTCAATTACTCCCGCTTTGGAAGCAGCACAAGCAAATTTTATGGCTTTCTCTTTATCCAGTCGAAGCTAAAGAACGAAAAAGGGCATTTTTGGACGTATGGAAAAAAGCGCTGTATGTACAAATTCTTGTGCTCGCCATAGTGGTGGCTTTTTCTAATATAGTTGCTGCACTGCTTTCCTTGGCAGCAGGTGCTATATTTATTCACTTATTTGTAAATGCATATGTAAATAAAAAATTAACGTAAAAAAAGCTCCGAATGGAGCTTTTTTTACGTTTTTAGACTACTTTTGAGACGAAGATAATATCCGAAAGCGATAGACGTTCATCGCTACTTTTGTGAGATGATCAAGAAGCTGATAATTCGCATACGCACCTACAACAGCTCCAATTCCCGGCATCAGCTGAAACATTTTCACAACATCAATGTAATCGCGATATTCTTGTTGAAAAGCTTTCCAATCAAGCTCAAGAAGTTCCTCTTTCTTTTCCTCCCAGCTTTCTACTACTTCGAGCAGCTTCGTTCTATGGTCGTCGCTGCAAAAGGCAAGATGAAAAATATACAGCATATAAATGCGTTCTTCTTTTTCTTTTACATCAAAACCATACGTCGCGGCAATGTCAAATAAGCACTTCATTTTTATGGAAAGAAGAAGTGGGAAATCTGCTGCGCCTAAAAGGAGACCACCTGCACCAGTACCAGCTCCTTCTACAGCAGCTGTTTTTTTGTACTTAGGTATGAGCTCCAAAATTCTTTTCTCTTTTTCTTCAAACGAAAGACCGCTGACATCTCTTTTTTTAGTCGTGAAATCGGACCCAACAAGCGTGGTTTCAACCATTTTTTTTATACTTTCAGTTATAATTCTATGGACTTTAGCAGGGATTTTTTCATTTAGTTTAAGCTGTAAGGCTTTTGCGGTACGCTGAAATTTAGAAGGTCGTTTCAACATGCTAAATTTCCAATGTTCAGCTTCTCGTAACACTTTTTCTTCATACGTATTCAAAAAAGTCACCTCTTTTCAGTCGATATAAATACTACGTTTTAAGTGAGAAAAAGTTTCCTAAAATAAAACAGCAAGCAATCGTCTGTTTATCTGTACGAATGCTTGCTGAATGATTAATTCGCTTTTATTGCGTTTTTAGAATGAGCTTGTTCTCTTAAATACTCAACAGCAGTCGTACCAAGCGTTTTCGCTGCGATAAGCATTGCTTTTTCGTTAAAATCAAATTTAGGATGATGATGAGGATAAGGAGCATCTACACCTTCTGGCTGAGCTCCTGTAAAGAAGAACGTTCCTTTAATATGCTGCAAATAATAAGAGAAATCTTCTCCAGTCATGTGAGGCTCCGTTTCTTCGACTGTATGAACTTCATCGATTTGAGAAGCAGCAGAAGCAAGAAAGGCCGTTTCTTCCGGGTGGTTTACGACGGAAGGATAGCCGCGCGTATAACTCAGCTCATAAGAAGCATCAGCTGTTAAGCATGTACCTTGGACAATTCGTTCGATTTCTTTTTCGACATCATTTCGTACATCTTCATTAAATGTTCTTACCGTTCCAATTAGTCGAGCAGAATCAGCGATAATATTAAATGCATTTTCCGCTACAAAAGAACCTATGCTTACAACCGCTGAATCAATTGGATTTACACGTCTACTTACAATTTGCTGTAAATTAACAACAAGCTGAGAGGCGATGACGATTGAGTCTTTTGTTTTGTGGGGCTGTGCACCGTGTCCGCCTGCTCCTTTGATCGTAATTTCAAAGCGATCAGCAGCAGCCATAATAGGGCCCGTTCGATATTGAACCACACCAGTGGGAGTTAATGACCATAAATGCGTTCCGAATATCGCGTCTACACCGTCTAAGCATCCGTCTTCAATCATGGACTTGGCGCCTCCGGGAGCATACTCTTCGGCGTGCTGATGAATGAAGACGATTTTACCAGGGAGAGAATCTCTTATTTCAAAAAGCGCTTTAGCAAGGACTAAAAGAGTAGCCGTATGACCATCGTGGCCACATGCATGCATCACGCCCGGAACAGTTGATTGATAGGGTACATCTTTTTCATCTTGAATAGGAAGGGCATCAAAGTCGGCTCTCAAAGCTACAGTAGGACCAGGTTTTCCTCCTTGAATACTTGCTACAATGCCGTTTCCTCCTACATTTGCTCGGTAAGAAATACCGATCTTGTCATAAAAAGACCGAATGTAGGCAGCAGTTTGAAATTCTTTAAAAGACGGTTCTGGATACTGATGCAGATATCGGCGAATTTGAACCATTTCATCAAATTTTTCTTCAAGTAAAGTATGTAGCTTGGAGTTCACATAACCATATCCTTTCTGTGTAAGTTGAATAAAGTTTTGAATTTTTTGACATTTTAATCATTATATCATTATCTATAAAAAAGAAAAGAATGTAAGCGTTGTTATTGAAAAAAGTAATTGAATCATGAAATATTTTATATACATAATAGATACATAAGATGAGAAATAGGGACAAAGAATGAGTTTTTTACCAATTTTCTCGTGAGATGATAGGAGGTAACGATATGGTAGATTCACAAACTGTATCTCTGTACAAAAAATTGATGTGGGCGTTTGGGATTGCGGGTCTCGTTTTTTTAGGAGTGTTGTTTGCTGTGTCGACAGATTCTTTTCAAGGAGACCGCTGGCTTGTTTCAGCTATAGATGACAGCACTATTCTTCAGTCAGCGTCATCTGTTTTTCACGGCCTGTCTTTTTTAGCTTCAAAAGTGATGATTATGGTTCTTTTAGCTGTACTTATTGTTTTTTTATTTTTAAAAAAAGACTATATTGGCATGATATCCTCATTTTTACTTATTTTAAGCGGCGATATTATTAATAAAGCAGTTAAAGATGCGGTAGAACGAGCCCGTCCTCTTGAAGGCATCGAAGGCTACAGTTTTCCAAGCGGCCATGCAATGATGGGAATTCTTATCTACGGTCTGATTTTCTTTTTTCTGATCAAGCATATAAACAATCAAAAGGTGGCCAAGTGGTATCAGCGGGCAATTACTTTAATTGTTTTGTTAATCGGCGTGAGCCGTATTCTGTTAAGAGAACACTTTTTAACAGATGTATTAGCTGGCTACAGCTTAGGGCTTATGTGGCTAATTGTAGGCATTTTCTTCTATACGCTTGTTTATGCGTATGTAAGGCCGTCAGCGGAAAAAGAGTTTCCAAAAGGTATGTAACAAATATATACATATAACCCCCTTCATCAAAAGAAGGGGGCTTTTGTTTAAACTAGGAACATTGCGACAATCGTTGTAACAACTAATCCAATCGCTACAGGTTTTAAATTGCGTCTAGCGAGTTCAAACGGACTGACTCCACAAATCGCAGCAGCTGGAATGAGCGCCCATGGAATCAACGTTCCCCCTCCAACCCAAATCGCAGCAATTTGCCCCAAAGCAGTTAGCGTGGCAGCGCCCGATCCTAAAGCAGATGCAAATAAATGAGAGACAGAGCCTACGAGTGAAATACCTGAAAAGCCTGAACCGTCTAACCCTGTAATAGCTCCTAGCGCAGTTATCGTCACAGTAGCGACCTGTGCAGTTAACGGTACAGTCGAAGCAAGCGCAACGCCTAGGTCATTGACAAGTCCATGTGATCCTTTCGGAAGAAAGTCACCAATGATTGTTTTGAATCCAGCATCTCCTAAATAGAAAAAAGCGGCAATCGGAATAACGGGACCGAATACTTTAAACCCAAACTGCAAGCCTTCAATCAAGTAGGAAGTTGTTTGTTCGAGACCTTTTCCTTTGTGAGCAATAAGCGACACCACTACTAAAATAAATAGAGCTGTACCTCCAACGAGAGCAGTGGCATCTCCTCCCTGTAAATGAAGGGCGAACATTGCCCATACGTCTATAGCAAAGAAAAGAGGAACTATAATGGCTAAGGCCCGGCGTAATGAAGGAGAAAGAGGTGTGGATTGGTTAGAAGAGCTGCTTGTTAAAATTGTCGGTTGCGCCTGAATTTTATTGTGCTTCATATCTTGTTTTAGAAAGTAAAAAGCAGAGAGTGTGGTAACGACTCCCATCACAATGACAAGAGGGACACTTGCTTGAACAACCTCGTGAACCGGAAGACCTGCTGCGTCAGCGGTTATCTTAGGGGCAGCTTGAATAACAAAGTCTCCTGAAAGCGCAACGCCGTGGCCGAATAAATTCATCGCTACAGCTACGCCTATAGCTGGAAGCCCTACGCGGATGGCAACTGGTAAAAGCACGGCTCCAAGTAAAGCAACGGCTGGAGAAGGCCAGAAAAAATAGGAGATGGTCATCATAACTAATCCAATAACCCAATAGGCAAGAGTAGGTGTTTTAATGAGGCGAGCAAAAGGTGAAATCATCGATTCATTTATTCCTGTAGCCATTAAGACTTTGCTCATGGATACAATAATTGAAATAATTAAAATGGTAGGAAGCAGTTCTGTAATGGCATAAATGAAGCTGGAAAAAACAGCGCTGACGGAGTGGCTTAACGAAGAGGTAGCCGTTAAGGAAAGCAAAAAAATCCCGAGTATACAAAGGATACTCGTATCTCGCCGCATAATCATAAAGCCGATAATCAAGGCGATAAAAAGGACATACATCCAATGAAGAGCTCCAAGCTCTATGCCCATAAAAATTCCTCCCAATAGGTGATGTAGTATACAATATGACGTTTGTGCCTATTGTGATACTCGCCTACTAGGAGGATGTTTACTTATTTAACTACGTGGTATGAGGTCACATAAGAAGGGCGAGAGAAAATCGATGGCTGCTGATCCACGCCTTCTGACGTACCGCGTTTTTTGTGTGCTTCATTATAGGCTTTTGAAGACTGCCAATCGCTAAATGAACTTTCATCTTTCCATCCTGTAAAGATAATGTATGTGTCATTTTGCAGTGGACGAAGCACACGAATAGCTGAAAAGCCTGCTTCATTTTCAATTAAACGAGCGCGTTGGCTAAATCGCTGTTCAAACAAAGGACGGCCTTCATCTGTAACTGAAATATTATTTAGTACAGCAAATCCGCTATCTGCAAGATCTCCAGAAGCATCTAATACTTCATAAGCATGTCCTTCTTTAAAAATTGTATCTCCATCTGTTTCGTGGACTAGTGCAAATTGATCGTCATCTTTGTGAAGCAGTAATAAACGTTCACTCGGATGTTCGTCGATCAACTTTTGAAGGTAAGGGCCTGTTCCGTAAGTAATAAAGATCTTCATGGATTATACTTCCTTTCTAATTGGGAATTGCATACAATTTACAATTGTAAATCATACTAAAATTATAAATTTTTACACACAAAAATTCAAAAATTGTGAACTTCTAATGAAGATGGTAAAGTAAAACATTGATGAAGTTGTTTTCCATATTATCAAAAGTTTAGCGGAAGAAAAGGGGTGGCACGATGTACAAAAAAGGCTTATACGCAATTGCTGCCTTAGTTGGAATTTTTCTATTAGGATTGATTGGATATATTATCATCTTGTTTCTTGGAAACTATGTAATTGATGAGAAAAAAATCGTCATGGACTCGGCTACGAGATTAGTCGATGAAAATGGAGACGAATTAACAAAGCTCTATGTGAAAAATCGGGACTTAGTTTCAATTGACAAGATTCCAAAGCATGTGCAACAAGCATTTATTTCAATTGAAGATGTTCGTTTTTATGAACACCACGGAATCGATTTTAAATCTATTGGCCGAGCATTATACCGAGATATATTGGCTGGGGGAAGTGTTGAAGGAGGAAGTACTTTAACACAGCAGCTGGCTAAAAATGTGTTTTTATCGAATGATAAAACGCTGCTTAGAAAAACAAAAGAAGTAGTGGTGGCCATTAACTTGGAGCAGCGTTACAGTAAGCAAAAACTGCTTGAAATGTATTTGAATCAAATATACTTTGGACACGGAGCCTATGGAATCCAAGCTGCATCCAAGCTTTACTTCAATAAAGATGTCTCCGAATTAACGGTAGAAGAAGGTGCACTTCTCGCTGCACTGCCAAAAGCACCGAATTCCTATTCTCCTATTTTACATCCAGAAAAAAGTATAGAACGTAGAAATGTTGTGTTAAATGCCATGCAAAAAGCAGGTTATTTATCAGCTGAAAAAAATGTCCGTTTGCAAGGAAGAACGCTGGGGTTGAACATAAAGGAGCAGGCTAAAAATCCAGCGTATTTAACCTATATCGATATGGTTATCCAAGAAGCAGAGAAGAAATACAGCATTTCGGGCAATGAGCTTCTGCGAGGAGGTTATACGGTCAAAGTACCGATGAATATAAAAGTACAAGAAGCCGCCTACGAGCTGATGAAAGAAAATCGTTATTTTCCAGGTACAGATAACAGTGCCCAAGGTGCTTTTGTATTAGTCGATAACAAAAGCGGAGGAGTTTTATCTGTTATGGGAGGCCGAGATTATGTACAAAAATCGCTCAACCGCGTAAATGTCAAAAGACAGCCAGGTTCTACGATGAAACCTATTGCGGTATATGGCCCTGCGTTAGAAGAAGGTCAATTCAAGCCTTATTCGTTGCTGCAAGACAAGCTTAGAAGCTACGGGGGATACACACCTAAAAACGTAGACGGCCAATATGCTAAAAAGGTAACGATGTATGATGCCTTAAAAGATTCTAAAAACGCAGCTGCCGTCTGGACATTGAATCAGCTAGGAGTTGAAACAAGCAAGCAGTATCTCACAAAGCTAGGAATTCCGTTAGAAGATAAAGGGCTTGCGATTGCTCTTGGAGGATTAAAAGAAGGAATTACACCGCTTCAATTAGCAGGAGCGTACCGGGCATTTGCTGAAAATGGAGAAAACATCCAACCGTACTTTATTCAAGAGATAAAAGATCAAGATGGAAAAGTGATTGCAAAAGCTGTTCCCGACACTCACAAAGCATTTTCAAAACAGACGGCTTGGTATATGACAAAAATGCTTCAAGGAGTTGTTAAAGAAGGAACGGCAAAAAATGGAGAGTTTAAAGGAGAGTTAGCAGGAAAAACAGGGTCTACTTCGTATACGAATGTTAAAGGAGCCACAAGAGATGCTTGGTTTGTTGGATATACGCCAGATGTTGTAGGAAGCGTGTGGATGGGATATGATTCTACAAATGACCAGCACTATTTAACAAAGGGAAGTTCTTATCCAACTCTATTATTTAAAGACATTCTAACAAGAGCTGGTTACGACGAAGCTGCATTTCAAAAGCCAGCAGGCGTTAAAGATCTGCCAAAACCAATACGTTTAGAGCAAGTTAAAGACTTAAAACAAGAATTAACATTCCATCCATTTGGTTTGCTAACGGTAAGTTTATCGTGGACACCTTCACCTGATAAAAGAGCTGTTTATTATGTTTATGAGAAAAAAGGGGATAAAGCCGAATTGATTGGCAAAGTGAAGGGAAAAGGAGCATTTGAAAAAGAGCGTGTGAATCTGCTCGACAGTCCTACTTATTATGTAGTTCCTTACAATTCCCAAACACAACAAAAAGGAAAAAAATCCAACGAAGTAACACCTGCTCTTTTTCAATAAAAAAAGGAAGAGTAGGGCGATTTTTTGACATTTTTAGCAGGTGGCTATACAAGTCGTAAAGAAATGGGTATAGTGACAAGTAGAGAATATAACGTGAAACTTTAATCAGTAGAGGAACCGGTATGTTCCTTTGCTGATTATTGTCTGTCTAATCGAAGAAAATACGGATGGAAGACAATCGAGAAAGGTGGAAATTATGAGTCAAGGAACGTTTAACGATACTTTTTTAAAAGCCTGTAGAGGGGAAAAAACGGATCATGTTCCGGTTTGGTATATGCGCCAAGCAGGGCGTTCACAGCCGGAATACCGAAAGCTAAAAGAGAAGTACTCTCTATTTGAAATCACTCATCAGCCGGAGCTTGGGGCATACGTAACACGCCTGCCCGTTGAACAGTACGGAGTGGATGCAGCTATTTTATATAAAGATATAATGTCACCGCTTCCTTCAATTGGAGTGGATGTTGAAATCAAGTCAGGAATTGGTCCTGTCATTTCTAATCCAATTCAATCTTTAAGCGATGTAGAAAAGCTAGGAGAAATTACCCCGGAAGAAGATGTTCCGTATGTATTAGATACGATTAAGCTGTTAACAACAGAACAGTTAAACGTACCTCTAATTGGTTTTGCCGGTGCTCCTTTCACAGTAGCAAGCTATATGATTGAAGGAGGACCTTCAAAAAACTATAATAAAACAAAAGCATTTATGTACACGGAACCTAAAGCATGGTTTGCGCTAATGGATAAGTTAGCAGATATGACGATTACATATGTAAAAGCGCAAATTGACGCTGGAGCAAAAGCCATTCAAATCTTTGATTCATGGGTGGGGGCTTTAAATGTAGCGGATTATCGTTATTTTATAAAGCCTGTTATGGAGCGGATTTTTACCTCTTTGCGCGAAAAAAATGTACCTCTCATTATGTTTGGAGTAGGAGCAAGTCATTTGGCAAAAGAATGGCATGATCTGCCGCTGGATGTAGTGGGATTAGATTGGCGAACGCAGCTGGATGAAGCACGTGCACTAGGCTTAACAAAAACACTGCAAGGAAACTTAGATCCTGCTATTTTGTTAGCTCCATGGGAAGTTATTGAAGAACGTGTAACAGAAATATTAGATAAAGGGATGGCCAGTCCTGGTTACATCTTCAACTTGGGGCACGGCGTCTTTCCACAGGTTCAGCCGGAAACGTTGAAGCGTTTAACAACCTTTATTCATGAATATTCTGCAAATAGACAATAAATTGTCAAATAATTTGGAGCGCTAAACTTTGAATTTTTCTTTTTATTCATGGCAAAATGAAGACAAGTATCGAATCTAACAAAGAGGTGTCGAACACATGAGTAAAAAAGTAATGGGATTACTTGTAATGGCATATGGAACACCATATAAAGAAGAAGATATTGAACGTTACTATACACATATCCGCCGCGGACGTAAACCTTCACCGGAAGCCTTGGAAGATTTACAAAACCGCTACGAAGCAATTGGGGGCATTTCACCTCTTGCAAAAATTACGCAGCAGCAAATGGAAAGTCTAGAAAAGCGCTTGAATGAAGTACAGGATGAAATTGAATTTAAAGCGTATCTTGGCTTAAAGCATATTGAACCGTTTGTTGAAGATGCAGTAGAAGCCATGCATAAAGACGGAATTAAAGAAGCGGTCAGCATTGTGCTTGCACCTCACTTTTCAACGTTTAGCGTAAAATCTTATAATGGACGCGCCAAAGAAACAGCTGAAAAATTAGGAGGACCAATCATTCATTCCGTAGAAAGCTGGTACAGTGAGCCAAAGTTCATTCAGTACTGGGCTACACGTGTTAAACAAACGTTTGATTTAATAGACGAAGAGAAACGCCAAAAAGCCGTATTGATTGTTTCTGCGCATAGCTTGCCAGAAAAAATTATTGCAGCAGGAGATCCATATCCAAATCAGCTTCAAGAAACAGCGGATTTAATTGCACAAGCAGCTGGTATTGAACATTACGAAATTGGCTGGCAAAGTGCTGGAAATACGCCTGAGCCATGGATAGGTCCTGATGTCCAAGATTTAACAAGAGAACTGCATGAAGAAAAAGGCTATACGTCGTTCGTCTATACCCCGGTTGGATTTATCGCGGATCACTTAGAAGTACTTTATGATAACGACTACGAATGCAAAGTGGTAACAGATGAAATTGGGGCTGATTATTACCGTCCTGAAATGCCGAATGCACAGCCTGAATTTATCGATGGGTTAGCTACAGTTGTGTTAAAACGAATTGCCCGTTAAGTCAATATAGATTCTTTGTACGTTGAACAGGGACGAAAAGTAACTTATAATCAATATAAAGAAAAGTAAGAAGCGAGCTATGGGTTTCCATAATCGCTTCTCTTTATATTGAATTTTACAGAAAAGGCGATGATAACATGACGGATAGACGAAAAAAGGTTGTCATCATCGGTGGAGGAATAACAGGTCTTTCAGCTGCCTATTATTTGCAAAAAAAAATAAAGGATCATCAGCTGCCTATTGATCTTCAACTAATAGAAGCGACGCATCGGCTTGGCGGGAAAATTCAAACGGTCAAACGAGACGGTTATTTATTTGAAAAAGGTCCTGATTCATTTTTAGCGCGTAAGCTAGCTGCTACAAAACTGGCAAAAGAAGTGGGGCTAGATCGGGAGCTAGTCGGAAATGAAAAGGGAAAATCCTATATTCTAGTAAAAGATACGCCGCATGCGCTGCCTGATGGTGCTGTAATGGGGATACCAACCAAGTTATCTCCTTTTATCACAACAGGGCTATTTTCGCCTGTTGGCAAGCTGCGCGCAGCAGCTGATTTTTTTATACCGAAGACAAAAAATCAGGATGACCGTTCGCTAGGCGTATTTTTTAGAAGACGGTTTGGTGATGAAGTTGTTGAAAATTTAATTGAGCCTCTATTATCAGGAATTTACGCAGGAGACGTTGATCGTTTGAGTTTAAGATCAACATTTCCACAGTTTTTGCATGCTGAACATAAGTACAGAAGCTTAATTGTTGGAATGAAAAAGCTAAAAGAAATTCACCCACAGCACGGTGATGATTCGGAGTTTAAAAAAAATAGCGTCTTTTTAACATTAAAAGAAGGTCTTCAATCGCTAGTAGATGGGGTAGAAAAAGCAATAGATCCTGATATTATTACAAAAGGAATAAAGGTAGAGAAAATTTATAAAGAAGATACCACATATGAATTATCCTTAAATAGCGGGAAAGTAATAAAAGCAGACAGCGTTATTGTAACTTCCCCTCATGCAGCTGCTCAGTCTATGCTCTCGGAATATAAAATATTCGAACCGTTAAAGCATATGCCTTCCACTTCAGTAGCTACTGTTGTGATAGCCTTTGCACAAGAAGCGCTGCAAGACAATCTAGATGCAATGAACATCGCCGTTTCCAGAAATAGCGATTACACGATTACGGCATGCACGTGGCTAAATAAAAAGTGGCCGCATGCAGTTCCGGAAGGAAAAGTGCTGCTAAGATGTTTAGTTGGACGAACCGGGGATGAAGCTGTGGTGGATCAGCCTGACGATGAAATTTTTAAAATTGTCCTGGAGGATTTGAAGAAGCTCATTACCATTTCTGCTGAGCCTGAATTTTACGCGGTAACGAGATGGAAGCAGTCAATGCCTCAGTATACGGTCGGACATCACGATATGCTAGATACAATGAACGAACAGCTTGAAAAAGAGCTTGCCGGTCTTTATGTAGCGGGAAGTTCATACGAAGGTCTGGGTATACCAGAATGTGTAGAGCAAGGAGAAGATGTGGCTAAAAAAGCGGTTAAATATGTGCAGCAACTGTAGAAGTGGAGCGGTGAATCAATGCTCCGCTTTTTTGTCTACTACCCGTAGAGAAAGGTTATACTAAGAGAAGAGATTGTGGTTGAAAAGCAAAAGAAACTTATGCTATAGTAAAACCGTACTTGTTGACTGAAATATTCATTTGGTCAGAAAGAAGGGGATAACGTGGCGATAGACCGAAAGCAATCAGTTGTTGATGCAGCGTCAAAATCATTTGCGCTGTTTGGATATAAAGCAACGACTATGGAGCAAGTGGCGAAGCTTGCAAATGTCGGAAAAGGAACGATTTATACTTTTTTTAAAAACAAAGAAGAGTTATTCGATGAAATTGTGACACGAATGATTCGAGAAATGACAGATGCAGCTGAAACTGTCATTGACAGCAGCCGTCCTTTTTTTGAAAATGCCCAAGCAGCCATTTTTCGAATCTTAGAATTCCGCACTGAGCATCAGCTCATGCTGAAGCTGGTACAGGAACAGCAGTTAGGCACTACAGCAGTGCAAGAAGTGCTGGTGCGAGTAGAAGAAGAGATTTTGACTTATATAAAAAACAAAATCGAAATTGCGATTTCTAAAAAAGAAATCAAACCGTGCAATCCGGAGCTCACAGCTTTTTTACTATTTAAAATGTACATTGCACTCGTCTATGATTGGGAAAAACGGCATGAGCCGCTTTCAGAAGAAAAAATTGCTGAATTAATTGAACTATACTTTTTACGCGGTCTGTCTCAGTGAGATGGGCTTTTTTCATAGAAAAAACAAAAAAGGTCTCATGACGAGACCTTTTTTTATTGTTCATTATCATCTTTTTTTACGCCGTTTAATTCTGTATTTCCTGTTTTTGCATCTTCTTCTTTTTGCTCTACTTCTTTTTCGCCTTCTTTTTTAAGATCGAAGTAAGCTTTAATAGAATCGCCTGTAATAGTTTTACTTAACGTATTAGATGTACCTGCTACATAAGCAGAAGGGATTACGACCGCTACGGCTACTTCGGGATTATCATAAGGTGCGTATGAAACGAATGTAGAGTTACGGACGCTTACGCCTTTGTTAAATGTTTCAGCTGTACCAGATTTACCAGCGATATTATACTGACTGTATTTTCCTGTATTAAGTAAACGCCCTGTACCATGTGAGCTAGTAACTACGCGGCGGAAGCCCTGCTTAACAATGTCAATTTCCGACTGACTCATTGTAATACGGTTTAATACTTCCGGCTCAAACGAGCTTTGTACGCTCCCTTTTAGTTCACTATCAAGCTCAGGCTCACGAATTTCTTTTACTAGGTGGGGTTTCATACGATAGCCACCGTTAGCAATTGTTGAAATGTATTGAACAAGCTGAAGAGGTGTGTACGTATCATACTGTCCAATACCAAAATCTAGTGCTTTACCTGGTTCATTTGTGACGCTGTTACGAATACCGGTTGATTCGTTTTCTAATTCAATTCCCGTTGAAATTCCAAGACCAAACTGGCTATAGTATGAGCGCAGCTTATTAAAGATAGACGGTGGAATGTTCAGTCTGCCGCCAGGGCGGTACGTTTCACCAGCCATGCTCATAACCGTGCGGTACATAAATACGTTTGATGATTGTTCTAGAGCTTTTTCGATTCCAGTAGCTCCCATATTATGTGAGGACTTTTTCTTAGTGCCTCCAGCAAATGTCATCGGTGCATCATAAAACACCGTTCCAGGCTGAATAGCGCCTGAATCAAGACCTGCAAGAACAGTAGCTCCTTTTACAGCTGAACCCACTTCATAAGAAGTTGTCATGTTACCAAGAGCAAAATCTTGTACTTTTCGTGCTCCCGTCTTTTTATCTGTAACGAGCTGTTTTCCACCCATTGCTAAAATGTCTCCCGTGTGAGGGTCCATCATAATAGCAAACGCGCGATCCATTAATCGTGAACCAGCTGCTCCAGATGTCACAGCTTTTGTTAAAATATCTTCAACTTGTTTTTGAAGTTCCATATCAATTGTTAAAATCAAGTCACTGCCGCGCTGACCTTCTGTAACGGTCTCTTGGCTAACTAAGTTGCCAGAGCGGTCCGTTATGTTTTGCACGCGAGCTTTTTGACCGCGAAGAACGTCTTCATACTGTTTTTCTAAATAACTTTTTCCTACTCTATCGTTACGGCTGTAGCCGTGGGACAAGTAGTACTGTAAGTTTTCGCTTGGCAATCCTTCATCTGCCGATGTGATTTTACCAAGCAGCGTGCTAAGTAAGCCATCGTATGTATACATACGGTCCCAGTAAGTTGTTGTATCAACGCCTGGCAAGTTCCCTAATTGTTCACTAATAACGGCAAGCTCTTTATCTGTTAAGCCGCTTTTAATAATTTGAGCGGTTAACGCGTAGCCGCCTTCCATCTTGCTTTTAATAGCAATCACTTCAAGGTCATCTTTCACCGATAAAAGTTCGTTTTTGGTGATGCGCTTCAGCTGAAGAGGATACAAATCATCTTCAGAAAGCTGACCTTCTTTTACTTTTTGCTTATCTGCTGCGGTAATTTTTTTCGCTGCTGCTTTTGGATGAGTTGCAATCCAATAATCTTTTAAGTCGCGTTCTGTTAGCTTAATCGTATTTTTATCTTTCTTTTTATCCGATTTGCCAAACACGTCTGTTGTAACAGGAACATCAATAAGAGTGGCAAGCTTTTTAGCTACTTTTAGCTTGTCTTCTTGAGTGACGCCCTTCAAACGCGTGTACGTGACAGCGTTCAACGGTTTATTATCCACGATAACGCGGTCATAGCGGTCTAGCATCTTTCCGCGAGGAACCGGTGAATCTACCGTTTCATCTTCTGTTTTTTCAACTTCTCGTTTATAGTTCTCTCCGTACACAATCTGTACGAAGCCTAATCGTAAAATGAGTGCAGAAAAAAGCAGGAAAACCACAATAAACAGCCAGTTAATTCGAAATGAGACATGTGTTTTTTTGCGCTTTTTAGTTTTCATGTAAACCCCTTCACTTTGTTTATACAAGTTAAAAAAATTCATAAATTTTCTTATGAATCTATCACTCTACATATTAACATAATTTTGTCTATAAATGTTATTAGGTGGAATAAAACAGATAAAAATTTTATAGAAATTTTTGCGGAAGAAGAAAGACCTGTCGAAGGGTGCTGAAGGGGGGTGTTCAATATTTTCCACTCGGTTGTTCAATATTGTTACCTGTTCAAATGTCCTAGAATCGGTAAAATAAAGAGAGATAGATATCAAGGGGGGCAAAACGAATGAAAATGAAAAGGCTTTCAATAATGTCTGGCGTGTTAGCAACATCACTTTTATTTGCGACAGCATGTTCAAACTCAGGTACGGATTCAAAAGCAAGTAAATCAACAGGCTCAGGTGATCAAGTTGTTATTGATATGTTCCAGTTCAAAGTGGAAATTGCAGATCAGCTGAAAGAATTAACGGATGAATATACAAAAGAACATCCAAACGTAAAGTTTAACATCCAAACAGTCGGCGGAGGAGCGGACTATGGTGCAGCATTAAAAGCACAGTTTGCCTCTGGAAATGAACCTGATATCTTTAATAATGGAGGGTT
This sequence comes from Priestia sp. 3CA3, assembly GCF_056836725.1. Taxonomy (NCBI): domain Bacteria; kingdom Bacillati; phylum Bacillota; class Bacilli; order Caryophanales; family Bacillaceae; genus Priestia; species Priestia sp. 3CA3. The sequence continues at coordinate 9,465 of NZ_JBXENJ010000009.1, read as the reverse complement.
CCAAGAAGCGCAAACGTGGAAGGATAAATTAGAAGATTTGTCTGATCAGCCGTGGGTAGATAATCTGTATGATATCGCTAAAGAACCGATGACAATGGACGGGAAAATCTATGGTCAGCCGCTAAACTTAGAAGGTTATGGTTTTATTTATAATAAAGATTTATTTGAAAAAGCAGGCATTAAAGAATTGCCTAAGACGCTGTCGGAATTAGAAGCAGCTTCTAAAAAGCTTAAAGCAAAAGGCATTACGCCATTTTCTAACGGATACGGCGAGTGGTGGGTGCTAGGTAACCACTTATTTAATATTCCAATGGCGCAGCAAGATGATCCAGATGCGTTTATTAAAGGTCTAAACGAAGGAAAAGCAAAATTTGAAGGCAATGAAACGTTTAAGCAATTTATGAATCTGTTCGATTTAACGTTAAAGTATGGAAATAAAAATCCATTAACGACAGATTACAATACACAAGTTACTCAATTTGCTTCTGGTGAAACAGCGATGATGCAACAAGGTAACTGGACGGTAAATATGATCACGAAAATCAATCCGGACATGAAAATGGGCTTTATCCCAATGCCGATCAGCAACGATGCGAAGAAAAATGATAAATTAGCAATCGGAGTTCCAAATAACTGGGTAGTGAACAAAAATGCACCAGATGCAGATAAAAAAGCAGCGAAGGAATTCTTAAATTGGATGGTTTCTTCTAAAGAAGGTCAAAAATTCTTAGTTGAAAAGTTCAAGTTCATTCCAGCGTTCAAAAACATCGATGGAAAAGGAATCGATTCTTTATCTGATGATATCTTAAAATACTCTGAAGAAGGCAAAACATTATCTTGGAACTGGTTTAAGTATCCAGAAGGAACGGTTCAAGAAGTAGGCGCAGCAATGCAGTCTTACGCAGGCAAACAAATGACGGAAGAAGAGTTTATGAAGAAATTAGATACAATTTGGGCAAAAATGAAAAAATAACCAAAAAGTCCGCGTGGAAAACGCGGACTTTTTGGTGTGAAAAAAATAGCTGGTTAGATTCATAGTTATGAAAAAATAATAGTTAATTGAAAGCGCTTTTAATGTATAATAATAGTCATAATGTATGACATTAGTCAAAGGAGGTTAGTTGTGAAAGGCTGGAGCATACGCAAGAAATTAATTTTGTTTTTCTTATTCGCAACCGTTATTCCCTTTTTAATTTCAACGATTTTTACGTATCAATACACAAAAGAAACGGTTAAGAATCGATTTATTTCTACCAACTATCAAGTTATTAAAAATGGAAGCAATGATTTGAGTGATTACTTAAATGAAATTGCTAATATTACAAAAAGGCTGTACGGCTACCACCCATTTATTAAAGTGTTAGATGAAGGCGTATCAAGTGACTTAGGAGCCAATCAACTGGAAATATCACGCACTCTTCTTTATTTATATAATACTCGTCCAGAGATTGAACAGCTCCATCTTTATATTGAGAACGGGCATGACTCGTATACAGCTTATAATTCGAAAGTGAGCAGCAGAGGGAAGTACGATGATATTTACACTCAGCCTTACTATTCTTATTTAAATAAACATCATAAATTTCTTGCCATTGAGCCTACCCATGAAATTTATAGCTACAATAATTTATCAACGTTAATTGACTCACTGCCGAATCAAGTTATTAGCTTTCATCAGCGGATTGATGAAATTCCATCAGACAAGTTGTTAGCTTATCTATCTTTAGACATTAACATGACACAAATTCAATCTATATCGCAGCGCTTATATAATGAAGAGTCAGAAGATTTTTATTTAATGAACAATAAAGGGAAGGTTTTGTATTCTTCGGATTCAAAGGTTATTGGAAAAAACGAAAACTACCCGTGGCTAAAGGCGCTTACGTCTCAAGAGGATCACAGCATGGAATGGGAAGATAAAAGCTTCTCAGGCGTATTAATGTATGAAAAGCTTAAACAGCCTTTTGAGGACTTATACATTGTGAAGCGAATTCCTTACAGTGTTTTATATGAAGATGCAAGAAAGACAGCACTTATGAATGTATTAATTGGCCTGCCATTTTTGTGTATGCTCGTTATCGCTACGCTTTTTATATCGGTCCGTTTTACACAGCCGATTAACGTATTAATTCGCAATATGAAAGAAGTGGAAAAAGGATCATTTGAAGTCCGGTTTAAATCGCTTGGAAACGATGAATTTGGTGTTTTAGGAAGGCACTTTACCTCTATGGTAGAAACAATTAATGACTTAATTGAACGTAAATTCCGATTGGAGTTAGAAAATAAATCAACGCAGCTAAAAGTGTTGCAGTCACAAATTAATCCGCATTTTTTATACAACGCATTTCAATCGATTGGAACTCTTGCCCTTAAGCATAAAGCAGTTGAAGTATATTCTTTATTAACCTCACTTTCTCACATTATGCGTTACAGCATGAATATGAAAGAGGATATCGTTAGCTTAAAGCAAGAAGTCGATCACGTAAAAGCTTTCTTGAGTCTACAGAAGCAGCGGTTTGGTTCAAAGTTTGAGTATGAGTTAAATATCGAAAAAGAGGCAGAGCTTATGCGAATACCGAAAATGATCTTGCAGCCTCTTGTTGAGAATTCTTTTAAGCATGGATTCGAAACCCGCACAGGAAGCGGAAAGCTGTTGATTTCAGCGAAGTTAAACGGAGAAGAACTGATTCTAACTGTTTCTGATAACGGAAAAGGGATAGGAGAGAAAGAGTTGAATCAATTAAAAGCGAGACTTCAGCAATCGTATAATCAAACAGATGAGCATATTGGGTTGCAAAATATTTATGAACGACTTCGCATCTACTATGGAGATCATGCTTCAATGCAAATTAGCAGTCAAGAAAATCACGATTTTACCGTTGTCATAAAGCTAACAACAATTGAAGAAAAGAGGGATAGTGATGAAAGTATTAATCGTGGATGATGAAGAGCATGTAAGAGAAGGAATAAAGCTGCTTGGACAGTGGGAAGAGCATGAAATTACAGATGTGATAGAAGCTGATAGCGGTGAGCAAGCGATTGCGCTTATTGAGGATCACGGACCGGAAATCATTTTTACTGATATGAAGATGCCTAATATCGATGGAATTGCTTTGTTGGAGTGGATTAAAGAGAATTCACCTTCTAGCAAAACGATTGTGGTAACAGGGTATGATGACTACCACTATATGCGTAAAGCTATTCATTTTGGAAGTACGGATTATATTCTAAAGCCAGTGGATCCTTCGATTTTAAACGATACGCTTGTACGAGCTGTAACTCAATGGAAGAAAGAAGAAGAGTCCAGAAAAGTCCATAATAGCAGCTATCGTTTAATCAATGAAATGAAGCCGATTTATCGAGATCGAAAACTAACGCAGTTAATGAACAATTATTTGCTAAATCAATCAATCTATGAAGAGTTTGGTTTCCATCTGACTAGAGAATATGAAGTGGGGATTGTACGTGTAGATGAATCCATTATTCGTTCTTTTGGCGGTGACCGGGATTTAGCCTATTTTTCAATTTTAAATGTAATCAATGAAATGCTGATGGCAGAAGAAAATGGGGTAGCCTTCCGTTATTTATCAAATAAGTGGGAAATTATCATTATATTTTGGAATGATTTTGAACGCATAACCTCTTTGCTGACGACTTTACATACAGCAATTCGCCGTACGTTAGACGTGAGCTGTCGGATTGCAAGAGGATGCAAAGTCTCTTCTATTGATCAGCTAATGAAATCCTATGAACATGCGAAAAATTCGCTTTTATTAAGCAATGTTCTTGATCAAAATAAAGTGAAGGTCTACGGCGAGCAAGACGTTTTAGCAAGTGCTTTATTAATAAATATGATGGATTATAACAGTAAAATTGAAGAGGCGCTGCAAGTAGGGAAGTTTGAAGCTTTTTTGCCGGTATTCAACGAAATTATCACAGCTTTTGAAGCACAAAATTATCTATCATTAAAGCAAATTCTGCATTTTGAGCAGGAATATCAGCTGTTAAGCCAGCATTGGTTAAAAAGATATCACATTCCTTATACGATAAGTAATGGTCCTGAATATGTTCTTTCTTTTTTCTATAACCAAGATGGGCAGTTTCAGCTAGCAAAGTATGTAGAGAGAAAAAAGCGTGAAGTAAAGCGTTTTTTAAAAGTAATAAAAAGGTATAGCAAGCAAAACAATCGCGACGTTATTTATGAGATCGAACAATTTTTGCAGCAAAATTTTCATCGAGATGTGAAGCTTCAAGAAATATCGGAACGTTTCTATTTAAGCCGTGAATACATTTCGAGAAAGTTTAAGCAAGAATTTCAAGAAAATATTTCAGATTATATGGTGAAAGTCAGAATGAATAAAGCCAAATCACTTTTACTAAATGAAGAACTAAAAATCTATGAAATTGCGAATATGATTGGATATCATGATGATAAATACTTTCGAAAAGTGTTTAAAAAAGTAGAAGGCATTACGCCAAACGAGTATCGCAGTTTGACCGTATAAAAAAAAGCTGAAACTGTTATAAAACAGTTTCAGCTTTTTTTATTTCATGATATCTAGGCAGTGATCGCATTTGTTTCCATAGCACTCATGCTGTTCCTCGATGTCGTTTCCGCATTCTACGCACTTTTTATTGGGTAATCTTTTGAAAAATTCAGTCATTTTTTCTAACATTTAAATCCCCTCCGTTGTTTTTTGTTACTAACATTGTATTATAACAGATGTTGAAATGTCAATTATGTTTTATAACAATTTAGCCTATTTTGCTATTCTAAGTGGTTATTTGTTATATAACAATGAGTTATTTCGATAAAATAGGCAAAACGAGTATCTTTCAGTTAGTTTTCAAAAAAAAGTAGGGTATACTGAACGTAATAAAAATAGTACGAAAGGGTGATTGAAATGAAAGTAACTGTTATTGGTTTTTGGGGAGGATATCCTGCTGTTTCAGAAGCTACTTCTAGCTATTTAGTTGAGCACGATGGATTTCAGCTGCTTGTTGATTGTGGAAGCGGTGCATTGGCTCAGCTGCAAAAATATGCAAAACCAGAAGAAATAGATGCGATGATTTTATCTCATTACCATCATGACCACGTGGCTGATGTCGGAGTATTTCAATATGCTCGCCTCATTCAGACTCATCTAGGGAACGCTGTTAAGGAACTTTCTATTTACGGACATACATATGATCAGGAAAGCTTCAACAAACTTACTCATAAAGGAATTACCAAAGGAGTAGAGTACGATCCGAGTCAAAAACTTGACGTTGGGCCTTTTACAATCGAATTTATGAAAACGAAACATCCAGTCGTTTGTTATGCCATGAAAATAAGTGCTGGCAATCAAACCGTCGTGTACACAGCGGACTCGAGCTATTTAGAAGAATTTGTTTCTTTCTCAGAAAATGCAGACCTTCTTATTTGTGAATGTAACTTTTATGCTAGCCAAGATGGAAGCGGTGCTGGACACATGACAAGTACAGAAGCCGGTACACTTGCTTCTAAAGCAAGTGTCAAACAACTCATGCTTACTCACCTTCCACACTACGGAGAACACCAACAGCTAGTAGAGGAAGCTGCTGCTCATTATCAAGGTACGCTTACGTTAGCTGAATCAGGATACGTATGGGAATAACAAGGAGGAAAATGAATGTTATTTATTGATAATCAAAAAAATTATGATCCCCGAATTAACTTAGCAATTGAAGAATATGCGCTCAAGCATCTAGATATTAATGAGACATATCTGCTGTTTTATATTAATGAACCTTCTATTATTATTGGAAAAAACCAGAACACCATTGAGGAGATTAATACAAAATATGTTGAAGATCAGCATATTCATGTAGTGAGACGTCTATCTGGAGGCGGTGCCGTTTATCATGATAAAGGAAATTTAAACTTCAGCTTTATTACGAAAGACGATGGAAATAGCTTTCATAATTTTAAAAAGTTTACCGAGCCAGTCGTGGAAGCGTTAAAGAAATTAGGAGTCAATGCTGAGTTAAGCGGACGAAATGATTTAATGGCGGAAGGACGTAAAATTTCTGGAAATGCTCAGTTTTCGACGAAAGGAAGAATGTTCAGCCATGGAACTCTTCTTTTTGATTCAGAGATTGAAAACGTGGTATCAGCGTTAAAAGTAAAAAAAGATAAAATTGAATCCAAAGGCATTAAGTCTATTCGAAATAGAGTAGCGAATATCAGTGAATTTTTAGAACAGAAAGTAACGGTGGAAGAATTTAGAGAAATGCTGCTTCGGTATATCTTTGAGGGAGAAGAAAATATAACAGAATATAAACTAACGGAAAAAGATTGGGAAACGATTCATCAAATTTCTAAAGAGCGCTATCAGTCATGGGATTGGAACTATGGAAAATCACCTAAATTTAACTTACAGCACTCTCACCGCTTTCCTGTGGGACAAATTGACGTTCGTTTGGAAGTGAATAAAGGGAAAATCGATGCTTGCACCATCTATGGAGATTTCTTTGGAGTGGGAGATGTCGAGGAAGTACAGGGGAAATTAACAGGTGTTCGTTATGAAAAAGCTTCTATTGAACAAGCCTTAGAGGACATCGATATTCCACATTATTTTGGTAATATTACAAAAGAAGAGTTTGTTGAATTAATCTATTAAGAAAAAAGTCTGCCACATCAGGCTTTTTTTCTTTTTAAACAGATGAGTCTTGTCAATAGAACAGCAGTAACATTATAATAGAATAGAAGAAGTAAGAATTTTTCCATTATTATGACTTAATAATGAATGGTTGTTCATTCATTCGTTATTAAAAGGAGGAAGTTATGAGATGAATTTGTCAGCACAGCTTCATAAAACAGCTGAGCAATTTCCGCAAAAATCGGCATATGTTTTTATGGATCAGGAAACATCTTATGCAGATCTTGATGCATCGGTATCTAAGTTTGCTAATGGTCTGAAGCAATTAGGTGTAAAAAAAGGAGATCATATCGCTTTAATTGTCGGCAACTCGCCTCATTTTGTTATTGGATTGTACGGTGCTCTTCGAGTAGGAGCTACTGTTATACCCATTAATCCTATTTACACAGCGGATGAAATTAGCTACATGCTTCAGGATGGAGATGTAAAAGCAGTTATTGCGGTTGATTTACTTCTCCCTGTTTTAAAAAAAATCATTGGACACACTCCATTTTTGGAACACGTTATCTTATGTGAAATGACAGATACAGTGGAAAGTATACCTTCTTATTTTCACACGTTTTCGCAAGTTGTAAACAGAGGGGAAGCTACATATGATTTTCTCGAGTTAAAAGAAGAAGATGTGGCCATCATTCTGTATACGTCAGGAACGACTGGAAAACCAAAAGGAGCTATGCTTACGCATAAGAATATTTATTCAAACGCTCAAGACGTAGCAGATTATTTAAGTATAAATGAGAATGACCGAGTCGTAGCTGCTTTGCCGATGTTTCACGTATTTTGTTTAACTGTTTCATTGAATGCGCCTTTAATGAATGGAGGAACGATATTAATTGAACCAAAATTCAGTCCATCTTCTATATTTGAATTAATTCAAAATCGACAAGCGACTATTTTTGCTGGTGTTCCGACAATGTATAATTTTTTACTTCAGCATGACAAAGGGAAAAAAGAGCACTTTCACACGGTAAGGCTTTGTATATCAGGCGGGGCATCAATGCCGGTGGCACTTCTAACCCATTTTGAACGTAAGTTTGGGGTCATGGTAGCAGAAGGCTATGGATTATCTGAGGCTTCTCCTGTGACATGTTTCAATCCGATTGATCGAGAGAGAAAAGCAGGTTCTATAGGCACATCTATTATGAATGTTGAAAATAAAGTGGTAAATGAACTAGGAAAAGAAGTAGAAGTAGGACAAGTTGGCGAACTTATCGTCAAAGGCCCTAATGTGATGAAAGGGTATTATAAGCTTCCTGAAGATACGGAATATGCTCTCCGAGATGGTTGGCTGTATACAGGTGACTTAGCAAGAATGGATAAGGAAGGTTATTTTTATATCGTTGACCGTAAAAAAGATTTAATTATTGTAGGAGGATATAATGTTTATCCTCGCGAAGTAGAAGAAGTGCTATATGCGCATCGGGATATTGTAGAAGTGGCTGTTATCGGAGTTCCTGATCCTTCTTTAGGTGAATGTGTGAAGTGTTACGTGGTTTGCAATAATCAAGAGATAACGGAAGAGAAGCTTATTGCCTACTGCAAAGAGCACCTTGCTAAATATAAAGTGCCAAGTGAAATTGAATTTTTAAAAGAACTTCCTAAAAATACAACGGGAAAAATTTTAAGGCGTGCACTGAAGCAACAGGTATCTCAGGAGCGATAAAATGAAAGCGATTCCAATTTGGAGGTGGTAAAAGAATGTCATCTATTTCTTATGAAATAAAGGGACACGTCGCCCATGTGATACTGAACCGTCCGGAAGCGATGAATGCTTTTAATTACGATATGCTTAAAGAATTGGAAGAAGTAATTGAAGGAATTCGTATTCAAAAAGATATTCGCGTTGTGACGTTTAAAGGGGCAGGTGAAAAATCTTTTAGTGTAGGTGCGGATTTAAAAGAACGTAAAACCCTCTCTGATCAAGAGGTAAAGCGCAATATTTACAAAATAGGAGAAGTGTTTTCTAAGATAGAGCAGCTTCCTCAGCCAACGATAGCAATCATCAACGGATATGCATTTGGAGGAGGAATGGAGCTGGCTTTAGCATGTGATTTCCGGATCGCTTCAACAGAAGCGCTTATGGGTTTAACGGAAACAAGCTTAGCGATTATACCAGGCGCAGGAGGAACACAGCGTCTCCCTCGCCTAGTTGGTGAAGCAAAAGCAATGGAACTAATTTTAACAGCTCAGCGCCTCACGGCATCAGAAGCAAAAGAATGTGGTCTAGTAACGAAGGTAGCTCCTGGATATCAAATAGAAGAAACAATAGATATTTTTATCTCGCTTTTATTAAAAAATGGGCCAATTGCACTTCAGCAAGCAAAATTTGCTATCAAAGAAGGAATGAAGGCCGATTTGCAGACTGGTTTGCAAATTGAACGAAAAGCATATGAGTTAACGATTCCGACAGAAGATCGTCTAGAGGCGCTTCAAGCATTTGCTGAGAAGAGAAGACCTAGTTTTAAAGGGAAATAAGAAGGGGCTGTCTAATGGACAGCTCTTTTTTAATTTCTTCGTATAATGAAGAAATTGAAAAAAGTAAAGGGTTCAAGAATAGAGAAGGCAAAGTTTAAACCTAGCTTTTGCCTATAATATGATGATATGATCTAGATAAAACAGCCATCTGAATCAAAAAGTAATGATTTCGAATTTTTTTGTTAAAAAATGTTGACTTTAATAAAGATATATTTTATTATTATAAAGCGTCGTTGAGACATAACAGTAACAACGAAGCTGAAAAAAGAATTTTAAAAAGTTGTTGACATTACGTCGGTAACTTGATAAG
>NZ_JBXENJ010000008.1:0-201340 GCF_056836725.1 Priestia sp. 3CA3 | reverse complement strand
CTATAGATTAAAAAAGAGTTCTGTACAGTAGATAAACAGTATCCATATTCTCGGTAGTAAATAGAAATAAAATGTTTATTTACTTAAGGTCCTAATATAAATAATAAAACTCTATTGGGAGACTACATTTATGAAAACAAAGATTATACCAGTGATTATTTCATCCATCTGCGGTAGTTTAGCTTTTTCAACTTTATTCCTGGAAGGCCGATATATAGATTTTACTGATTTCATTGACCAATTCGTTACTGGGTTGATCCTTACTCCATTTGTTATAGTATTTGGCCTTACATTTTCTATAATGATTGACACGATTATAAGAGATACAAAGAAGTATAAAGCTTTATTTGAATTCCTACTGTACGTCCTTTCTGGAGTTGTAGGGACTTCAATCATTTTATTAATATTTTCGCTAAGTGATGGTATAAGCATTTTCCTAGAATTTAAACCATTTCTTATTCTTGCCCTAAGTTGCTCAGTCCCCTTTGGAATTAGCTCAATTACATTGAAATATGTATTTAAAACGGTTCCCTCTCACTAAAAACAGTTTGTATGCGCTATACATCTTTAGTTAACATAATCGCGATTCTAGGCAGCAGTAAGAGACTTCCTTTATTGAAAGTCTCTTACTGCTTCATTCTTCTTCATCTTCTATGTAAAATTCTAATAACACAGCTACAATTTCATTTTGATCATTGTATTGAACAAAAACAGGATAGTATCCATCGCCTATGCCAGACATTGAAACTGTGCCACCGGTTACGATGCCAGCTTCGTCATCAGAAGTAGCGATGATGTCTGAGCACGCGACATAATATTTCATGCCTTTTTCGTCCATATCTATTTCATAAATATTCTTCACTTCATATGAAATAGCTTCATCTCTTCCGAAAACGGATACATCAAATATACCCGCCATAGCAGAATCAACGCCAATATTTTTACCTGTTTCTAGCCATTCTGAACCCAGTTCAACATCACGGTGACAGACCATTAATTTAGTTATCGTAAAATCTTCAGTGAAGAAGACAGTCGATTCCCATTCTCCACTTTTAGCTGGCTCCAATACCCAAGATAATATGTCACTTTCGTCAAACGCATCTTCTACTGGATAACACGGATCTGAAACAATAAGTTGATTTCCTTTCAATTCGAAAGAACCTAAGATTTTTCCATTCGTATTTTTACCCCCATTTATTTATTAGTTTAATTCATCTAATTCAATAAATGAAGATGTATACTCTATACAACCTTAGTTAACATAACAGGTATTATAAGAACCATAAACATTTGAAATAATTAGATGTTTCTCATTTTAATTTAGTAAAATTATCTAAGAAGATAAAAAGGGGGAAGCAATTCCTCAAACTGAATTGGATTGGAGGCCAGATAAAGAAGCTATGACATGCATGGAGATAGTTCGACATGTCTTAGAATCAGAATATTATTATGATCTAGCTATTAAAAATAGGGGTAGCTTAAAAGAATTTGACTCTCCTTTTGAAAAAAAACATTGATTTCTGTAAAAAGTGAATTAGAATTTGCAGACACATACCCTCAACAATTTCTAGAGATGATAAATAATTTTTCAGATGAGGATTTAACATGTATTCAAATAGATCGTTCAGATGTAGACTATATTCGTTCTTTAGGTGATATGTTATTGAGTATAGGTTATCATGAGTCCGTACACGCAGGACAACTCTTACAGTATTTAAGAACAATGGGAGTTGATTGTCCTAAAATCTGGGGTTAAACAAGTTAAGCGCTTATGTATACCATATATACAAACTTAGTTAACATAATCAGCATTTCATGTTCTAACTGTTTCATTAGAATCTCAACTCTTAGACATATAGTAAACTTTTCACTCTACACCACTTGAAGATATTATAAAGTGTCTTGCTGTCGATAAAAAAGTTCCAATTAATTTGACATTATCCAGTCCCTAGAAACCTAACACGTTTTCTTTTTCACGTTTCCATCCAATATGCCATATTCGTTTTGAGCAATTCTTTCACTTTCTGCATAGCTTATAGATTACAATAAGCAACATCGCTTCCCATTAAGTGCCCAAAATAGTGATGTATGATTGTGTTTGACATACCTTTGTTATCCACACTGTAAATTCTTTGATCATGTTAATCAACTCACGAATGTACTTGTTTTTGTGATGATCAAACTGTTTGTACGTTTCCTCTACTTTACTAAAATCAATCCATTTCTTTAGTTTAATCATAGGCGGGTTGGTGCTCAAAAAATACGCGAGTTCTTGCAGCTGATTACTGATCCTCAGCCATGTTTCTGCTTTGATTTCTGTCACTTGGGTAGGTTCATACTGTGGCACATACTTGCAAATCGTGGTGTAGAAATAAGCAAAAGCTTCATCAGCAAAATAGACCGATTCTTTATTCCAATACTTTGCATTGTACTCACCTGGCTTCACTTCTATATAATAAGCATTTTCCACCTTATCCACATCTGTTATCATTTCAAAAGGAGATTCCATAGTAACACCTCTTCTTTAGATAACGTTAGTATGTCCGTTTTTATTAGTGATTCACCTAAAAATCACTCCAAAGTTAACATCATGTACTTTTATTTTTTTAACCATTTATAAAACATAGGTATGATTGCCCTTCCTTTGAATAGGTTAGTTGTAAAAAAACATATAGCCGAAAGGAAGTAGCAATTATGCACATAGAAATAAATACCTTATTTACTTTAGGTTCTGTAATGGGTTTATTAGTAGGTGGAGGACTTCTTAAATTAGTTAGTCACCTGTCACGAGGTAGAATTCAGTTTATGTATGCGATATGTGGAGGAATCTTATTAGGTTTGTTATTTTTTGATATCCTTCCTTCCACATGGCATCTGTATGATTTAAAAGGCGTTCTATTAGGTATCGTAGCAGGATATATCGTTATGCTATGCATAGATCTCTTTTTGCATAAAACAAATAGTGCAATTTCACCTTTTCAGTCACTTATTTTATTAACGGCTGCAATCTTTTTTCATAATATTATTACAGGAATTACCTTTGGGATAACAGATCTACATCAGTCAACTTCCTTATTCGTAGCTACCCTCTTACACCAAATTCCAGAGGGTATGGCCCTAATGACCGTTCTCTCCATAGCAAAAATACCTAACGTCTTCTTTTTATTCATTATAGTCCTTCTATCGCTATCTTTGGGCGGGAGTTTATTACTTGGAGAAAGTGTACAAGCTTCCTCCCTTAAAATACAAGCCTTATCGACCGGAGGAGCAATTGGTACCCTATCTTTTGTTATTTTTCATGAAATAATAGGAAAGGCTATTAGTCACTTCAGAAACCTACATGTATGGCTATTAATATCGCTAGGAGTACTAATTATTTATATTTATCACTATTCCCTTTCACTATTTCATAGTCATTAAACTTATATAGAAAATTTTAGAGATCTTAATTTATAAGGTCTCTTTTTTATTCTTATAAGATTAATCATATTACATAAGAAATTCAAAAGTCGTGATCCGAAATTTTTCTGATTTGTTAAAAAGAAGTATGAGATTGATTTGGAAACAGCTTTTGAGTGACATAAATGATTTTTGATGAAGTTGAAAATACTAAAACAAATGGTCAAATTAAATCTTTAAATGATGAAGCTTCTGTTAGGGTTTCCCAGAACTTAAAAGCACCATCTCATCATAAAAGAATTAACATTCTATATCTACTGTCTTAAAAGGAATCTTTAGTATATAAGACTTTCGGGGATTTAAAGATCCACCCATTGAGTTTTTTGAATAAACTACTTTTAGTGAAATCCAGAACAAGAGAAATAACGTTTTTTCAAACAATGATCAGGTTTTTGCAGAGAGGAGAGATTTTTATGGGAAACAACCACAATCACGACCACGGAGATGTATTTCATTCCCATGCTCCGATTGGGAAAATGAAATTAGCATTTTTTCTTACTTTAATTATCCTGGTAGTCGAATTAATTGGAGGATTCATTTCACACAGCTTAGCCCTACTTTCTGATGCTGGACATGTACTTACAGATATTGCGGCCATAGGGCTATCGTGGTTTGCTATGCACCAAGCCCAAAAGCCAGCTTCGGAAAATTTCACTTACGGGTATCACCGTTCAGGGATACTAGCTGCTTTTATTAATGCCATGACGTTAATTGTTATTGCTGTTGTCATACTATACGAAGCGATTGATCGCTTTAAGGATCCCCAACCAGTGGGAAGTACATGGATGTTTATTAGTGCATCTGTTGGTTTAGCCATGAACCTTTACTTAGGTCTTGGCTTAAGGAAGGAAGACAACATCAATGTGAAAAGCGCCGTACTTCATATGATTGGGGACGCAATGGCTTCGGCAGGAGTTATTATCGGAGGACTTATTATCCTATTCACTGGCTGGAATATCATAGATCCAATCCTAAGTGTTCTTATTGCATTCTTAATTGCTTTGGGCGCATGGAAAATTGTAAAGCAGACAATAGGAATTTTAATGGAAGGTACACCGAAAGGAATCTCTTTAGAAAAAGTAATGGAAACAATTCATGCAGTTAAAGGTGTACTAAATGTCCACGATTTACATGTTTGGAGTATAACTAGTGGGAAAAATGCATTATCCTGTCATGTGGTGTTAAATAATCAGATAAGTTTCCTGGAAAGTCAGGTCATATTAAGAGAAATTGAATCCAAACTTCAACATCAAGAAATTGAGCATGCAACTATCCAGTTAGAAAACGAAGAGCACCCTCATGATGAGTCAGCTATTTGCTCTACCACCAAACGTGAAGGTCATCACTAATACAACTTGGTGTTTTTATATGTGTAAACCCTGAAGAATATTGCTGTCGATAATAAACTAAATGTATAGGTCAACAGACAAAAAAATCATGACTCACTTTTACGAATTATTATTTCCCAGCTCTTTCTTACATTATGAATGAGTTTTTGTGTTTTTAAAAAGATATATTTTCACGAACAAAATATTCAAATCTATTGCAGAGTGTTAAAGAAATTATTATCGTTAATAAAATAAAAAGCCATCTAGTATTTGAAGTAAAGGTGGCTTTTTACTATAATATGCACGCACGTCCAGACATACATACTATATCTTTTCATACAATCACATGTAAAAAAGACTATAAGAATTTAAAGAAAGTATTAATAATAAAAATCACACTTAAAAGTGCAATAAAAACAATCAATTCAATTGTTTCCTCACTATCTTTTATTTTATACTTTAAATCTCTATCTTTAAGGTGTATGTTCTTCTTATATCCTAATTCCATATGATTAATTCCTTCCCTTTATGTATTCGTTTTAATTGGCATGTTTACTATTTGGCTTGTTTCCACATGTAAGTTAGCACCCTCTATACTGTGTTCTTATGCTAATGTATTCTCTACTTTAGCTGTTATATCATGAGCAGCGTCTACTCCCAAGATGGAATTTGCGAGAATGGAGATATCTACTACAGGACTCCATAATGTTTCCTCTCTTTTATCCTAACAAAGCAAGTTCAAGTGGGTCTATAGCAACCTTTTTGAAGGATTCTATAAAAATAAACCCCTATCAAGAAAGTTTCGTTAAGTAAAAAAAGTAACAATCTTAGATTTATCTGTTACATGTTTAATTGAATTTATTCAATATTTCATGGGACGTAGCTTAGATATAGACGATGTTCTACTTAATATGTTTGGAACAGTTATAAGTTATGTGGTTCTTTTAATAAATAAGCAAGCCAGTAAAATAAAAAAGGGCGACTATATAGATAGATGCCCTTTTTGTTCCAATAAGCTGGTTGATGGTAACTAAGTATATAATTTATAAAACAGAACAACCTCCTGTACAGGAGGTTGTTCTGTTGGGAATACGTTATTAGTCTGGCCAGATTTGTAGATTCATATACATATAACTTTAAAAATAAACATTGTGATGACTCTGTTTTTAAAAAGCAACCTTACTTAAGTTTTTTTAGTTAAGTAATTGATAAAGTATTTTATTTATTATTTATTTTTTACTATTTACACTTAGTGACGACAAAATAGTTCTTTTTCTACAAATTTTCCCAACTTGATATTACTAAATACCACTGAATTTAACGCTCATTCCGTTATCTAGATGAAATAAGAAGATACCTTTTCCTCAGAGTCCATTAGAAGAAATATTTTTTTCATTAAAACCCTCCAACTTATATTTATGGATTTATTTCTCTGAAAAGACAACAACAATAATTTAGTGGATAGCGTAACAACGATGGTTGGTTAAATTTTTGTGATTCTAGCTGTGAACGTCTTCAGCAACACGTTCACCAATATCCAGCACACGCGAGATGTTTTGCACAATTTCAGGAAGCACGATCACGGCCTCTTGGAACATCCAAATATAAGCTAGGACTGCAAATATGCTCTTCGTGAAATGATTTCTTAATTTATTATTTGAAAGGTTCTTTTTCAGGTAATCCCAATATGTCCGTATTTTTAGGTGTATGTCCTAATAGACGTAACATAACTACAATTTGTCCTTTATGATGTGATTCGTGAGTAATTGAATGGGTAAGCAATTGACGAGGTGTCTTTCTTACAAAACCACTGTTTGCTCTCCAAGCAAGTTCTTTTTCGATAGACTCATCAAATTTATCTGTGAATTGCTCCAATACTTTTTCTACATATCTATCAGCCTGTTGAAAATAATGCTGAATATCGTCTATTTTCATAGTATTAATTACTTCTTTTGTGAATAGTGGTGATGATGTTTCTGAAAGCACAAAAGAACCTAACCAAGCATGGTAGCAACCTGCCACATGAACTAGAGAATCTCTAATATTTTGAGAACCAAATGCAAACTCTTTCGTCAAGTCACCCTCACTCAATTCTCTACACTGCTCTAATAAAGTTTGTCGTGCTTGTTTTACCCATTCATATTCTAGCTTTTCCATAACAATCCCACCTCTCAGACATATAATGAAAAATTATTCTTTACTATACACTCTTTAGAATTATTATTACACCCATTTTTTCATTAATTAGTTAAGTAAATGATAAAGTACTTCGTGTATTAATGACAAATAGATCATTTTTCTACAAAGAATATAAAGTATACAACAAATATGGCCTAGTGACAGGATAGCAATGTTTTGTTTGAAAGGAATTTGTAACTTTTAAATAGAATGATTATGAAAATGGACAGATAATAAAATTTTACACATAAGGAGATAAAACTATGGAAAAAAACAACCTACTAAGAATGGACAATGTCAGCATCGTTGTAGAATCCCTTGATGACGCAATTTCTTTCTTTAAGGAGATTGGCTTGAGTCTCGAAGGGCGGGCCACCGTCGAAGGTCAATGGGGTGGCCGCGTAACGGGATTGGGTTCTCAGCGTGTAGAGATTGCGATGATGGTTACCCCGGATGGTCACAGTCGGATTGAACTTTCGCGATTTCTCAGCCCACCTACTATATCAGATCACCGGAATGCTCCTGTAAACGCTCTCGGCTATCTACGCGTCATGTTCACTGTTGAAGACATTGACGAAATGGTCTCCAGACTTACTAGATATGGCGCTCAGCTCGTTGGCGAAGTGGTTCAGTACGAGGACTCGTATCGTCTCTGCTACATTCGTGGAGTAGAAGGACTTTTAATCGGTTTGGCAGAGCAACTCAGTAACAAATAAGTAAGTGACGTTTTATAAAAGTCTTTACTGAAATGTACGTTTAACCTATCTGAATCTTCAATAGATCGAGATTATTTTCAGGTTTTTTCAAACCTTTATTTTACTTTTTTGTCCCCTATATATACTTAATTATGGAATTTTTGTTTTAATATTCATAAAAAGGGTATTTGTTCTAAGAACCAACTAAAATAGGAGGAGATCAAATGAGAAGAGCGAAACAAGCTGTTGTAGCTTCTGCTGTAGGTTTAGCTATGTTAGCGACGCCATTAGCTCTACCGAATTTAGGAGGTTCTGCTGGCTCCGCAGAAGCTGCAGAAGTTGGAGGAGACGTAGGGATTGATCCAGTAGCCATAGGACAAGCGATTGCAGATGCGGCTAAAACTGCCGACAATCGAAGTGGTTTTGTTAAGGGAGCGATGGAAAAAGCTTTCTTTGAATCGGGTCAGCAGTATAATGTGATAGTAATGAATTTAAGTCAAGGTTATAATTCCGACCAGTTACAAGGTGTACAATATTTTGATACCGTAGATTATGATGGTATCACGTTTGGGGTCTGGATATTTGAAGAAGGAACGTTTATTAATGAAGGTGATGGAGGTTATGATAACTGGGCCTTTAGAGGTTGGTTTGAACGCACGGGGGACGATGAGAAAACGGTCAACTTCCATAGACCTTGATCTAATTAAACAGAACCCTATTTAATTAAATAGGGTTCTGTTTGTTTGCTATAAGAATTTTTCTGTTTAAAAAGATTGCAATAAAAAGTCTAGTATAGCGCTTTAGACAACAGTATCTCAATTAGAAATCTTGTTCCTTCCACAGTAGCCCAATTTTTTGTTTTCTCTGCAAAACCTTTTCTAGATAACGTTCCGTTATTTTACGATTACTGTGGCCAAGCTCCTTTTGAATTAAGAAAATATCAGCTCCCTGCTGCCTACTATAAATCGCATAAAATGACCAAAATAATGAAGTGAAATCAGTGAAATGGATGGGCTTGAAGCTGCCGGGAAAGGCATTTTAAGCTTTTATTAGCTTTCGTTTTCACTATCGCTATCGTTATCAATATCATTATCGTTGTCAGTATTACCATATTTAAAATCAATAATGCTTTTTCTAATTTCTTCTCTGATTTCAGGGTTTTCTTTTAAGAAAACCTTAGCGTTTTCTCGTCCCTGCCCTAAACGTTCCCCATTATAAGAAAACCAAGATCCAGACTTTTGAACAATATCTACTTCAGAACCAATATCTAAGATTTCTCCTTCTCTTGAGATACCTTCTCCATACATAATATCTACTTCAGCAATGCGGAAAGGAGGTGCCATCTTATTTTTGACTACTTTAATTCTTGTTTTGTTACCAACTATGTCATTTCCCAGTTTAAGTTGTTCAGCACGGCGAACCTCAAGGCGAACGGAAGAATAGAATTTTAGCGCTCTTCCGCCTGGCGTTGTTTCAGGATTTCCAAACATAACGCCTACTTTCTCCCTGATTTGATTGATGAAAATAGCAATGGTTTTAGACTTATTAATTGCTCCAGATAGTTTACGAAGGGCTTGAGACATCAAACGAGCTTGTAGACCTACGTGAGAATCTCCCATTTCTCCCTCAATTTCTTTTTGAGGAACTAATGCTGCTACTGAGTCAACAACAATAATATCTACAGCACCACTTCTAACTAATGCTTCAGCAATTTCAAGTGCCTGCTCACCAGTATCTGGTTGAGATAACAGTAACTCATCAATATCTACACCTAGTTTTCTTGCGTAAACTGGATCAAGTGCGTGTTCAGCATCAATAAAGGCAGCTCGACCTCCATTTTTTTGTACTTCTGCAATCGCATGTAAGGAAACTGTTGTTTTACCTGAGCTTTCGGGTCCGTACACTTCCATGATTCTTCCTTTTGGATAACCATTAATCCCAAGAGCGATATCTAAAGCTAATGAACCTGAGCTAGATGCCTCAACTTTTGTATGTGTGCCTTCCCCCATCTTAATAATTGATCCTGTACCGAATTGTTTTTCAATTTGTTTTAGAGCCATATCTAGTGCTGCTTGTTTATCATTCATAATTTAAAACCTCCGATTGTTAGTACGTTTACAGTAAACGACAATGTATGTGGATAAATAATAAGGATTGGCTCAAATGTTTTTGCTCCGTGCGAGAAAATTTTGTGTTTAACTGTCTTGGTTTATTCTGTTGTTCCTTTATTTATCTCTAAACCCTTAATATCGAACAAATGTTCCTGTTGTGTAATCATACAATAAACGCATCTAGTTGTAAAGGAGAAAGTTTTGTACAAACCAGCCAAAGAAATATCTTTTTTGTGAAAAGTAGGTTTATACCTTTAATACTTACAGTTATTGAAACTTCAATCTATAAAATAACCCTTATTATACGCTCAAAAAATAATTCATCCTCTTATATGCATTATGTCATGTGCTTAGACTATCGACTAACAAAAGGGATAAATTATAATAGATTTATTAGAGAAATTTTCCACCTAATAAATTCAAATGAAATTCGTCGTTAAAAATATGATACATTAAATACGAGACAAGAAATGAAAGGAGTTTTTTTAATGAGTAACCATGAAGCACAAAATGAATTGCCACCAAAAACATGTACAATCGATCGACTTGTAACAATGCCGGATGATGTAAATAAAGTAATCAAAGGCAGCAAAACAGCAACTCGCCGAAATGGAAGGTATGCTGATGTAGGAGAGATAATGGTTTTAGAAGATCAAAAATTTGTAGTGGAACGAGTTTATTCTTAATCACTAGGTGAATTAACAGATGAAAATGCTCGCCAGGAAGGCTATGCTACAGTAGAGGAATATAAACAATCTATTTTGTCTTATCATCCTGGGATGCCTTGGCTTCCACAAATGAGGGTATGGGTGCATGAGTTCAGATTAGTTAACGATTGATAGGTAAAAGAAATGGATTTGTTGTACCGTATATTAGTATATATTCATGTTTCTAGTGTCATTTTATCAATTGGTCCTTTTTTTATTCTCTTGCCAATTGTTAAAAAACTACATAGTTCAAGAGAACAAGAAATGAATGCCTATTTGATCACATTTCAATCTGTTGTTAGGCTCGCAAAACATACGGGCCATGTTCTTGTTATCACAGGGATACTCCTCGTTATGTGTGGCCCATGGACGTGGACTACGCCGTGGATTATAATGACACTGATTTTCCTTTTTTGCTCCTTGTTCTTTCTGGCCCGTGCTTTTTCACCAACACTTCGAAAGTACAAGGAGGAAGGACAAAATAAAAAAGAACTGGCAACTAAACTAGAGCGATCTGTTTGGATTTATATCATTCTATTAATGACTATGCTTTGGTTTATGGTCGGTAAGCCAACTTTTTGGTGACACCCATCCATTTGTCGTCACTAAGAGTAAATAGTTAAACTGATTATTTTCATCAAATACTTTACGTTTTACTTAACATAACTCGTATTTTCGGTATGAAAAAAGATTTTTGCTTGTATATCAGATGCACATTTGGATTAAAAATTAAAAACCCCTATTAACCGTATGTTAAAGGGGTTCTTACTTATTGTTTAAACTCCAAGTATGAAGTTCTTATAGAAGAATACACTAAATATCAATATGTTTCAAGTCAACCCAAGTAATTATCTACTTGTTGCTACTATTAATAGGTTGATCTATAGATTGTTGGGTCTCAAATAGAGAGGTCTTAATGCCGATTAAAGACGCCACAATCGTTAGGATGCCTGCTGAAATAAAAATTAAAGAGACGCTAATATATTCAGCTGCAACACCTGCTAACATTCCACTAATCGGTAAAGCCAAAAAAGCTAACATACGAGTTGAACTAATTACTCTTCCCAATAAGGCTGATGGCACAATCTCTTGCCTAAGGGTAAACCAATTAATTGCTAATAATGTTACCGAACCGACAATTACAATTCTACAGACTATTAACAAAATAACTGCAGTGTTTGAAAAAGTAAGGATAGTTTGCCCTAAACCTATTATTACACCACAATAGATAATTATATTTCCCCGTGGTAATTTATTTAGTTTATTTGCAGCATAAATTGCTACAAATGACCCTAAGGTTTGTAGGGAAAATATTAAACCAATATACTGTGCCGATAAATGTAAATTATCTTTTAGATGAAACATAAATAAAGCTTCCATAGCACCATAACCCACATTGATTAAGAATATGAGAATAGTCCCTATCAAAATCTTTTTAGTATTTATAACGTATTTAACTCCTTCAGCTATTGAATTGATTATAGAACTATTAACTGGATTCTGGCTTTTATATTTCTTAGTTATTAAGCCAATGAATATTCCAGAAAGAAAATACGTAAAAAAATTAAAATATAATAAGTTATGAGTTCCAACCAAAGCAATTAAAATGCCTGCTATTGAAGGGCCTGCAAAGGTTGTAATTGTCTCTGATAACTTGAATAAAGAGTTACCCTGTATTAAATTTTCACCTTCTAAAATTTCTGGTATGACTGATTCAAAACTTGGATGATAAAATGCACTCACAGCTGATATTAAAAAAGCTACCACATATACAATCCATATATCTAACACGTTTATTAAAGCTGCAAGAGGTATGATAATAATTAAAATGGCTGATAAAATATCACCTATTAATAAAATGTATTTCTTACTTATACGATCAGCTAAGGCTCCGCCTAACAAACTAAACAATACTTGAGGCGTAATTTCTAAAACAAATGTTAATGCCATTAAACTTGGTGATTTAGTCAAATCATATACTAATAAAGGCAGTGCGATTTGAAAAAAAGACGTGCCCAACTTACTTGTTGTGGCACTTAAAAATAAGCATAAAAAATCTCTGTTCTTTAGTACTTCATAAGATTTCAACATTTACCCCCCCATCATAATTATTGACCTGCTGTTACAGGTGCGGAATGGCAAACTGGACAATCCTCTTTCTTATTCCACTCTGAAATAGGGTAAGTTTGATATGTAAGGAAATTTAATTCCATCATTTTCCCTAATGATGTTGGAGTTTGAATACCTGTTACCAACCCTAAAAATTCATTTACAATAGCACCAGCCAACATAGCTACATTAGGACTAATCGCAGCATTATTTCGTTGAAAATTTATCTGATGCATACTGTCAAGTTGCTTATTAACTATAACATCACTTTCAATTATGGTTTGTTTATGACACTCTACACACCCAGTTTTTCCTGGTAACATAGAATAAAATCTGCCCCTTGTGTTTAGGACTCCACCTGAAACTAACGGCTTTCCTAACTTCACTACTGCTTCATTTACCCAGTCCTGTATATGAAGGGTTGGTTTATCGGCTACACAAATTACATAATCACTACCTTCAATATGTGCCATTACATCTTCAGCACATTCTATACGCTTATTAGTAACGTTTAACTTAACATTAGGATTAAAACGCGATATTCTTTCCTTTGCTAATTCCGTTTTTAACTTATTAATATCTTTTTCAGAATATAACAACTGTCTATTAAAATTGCTTAATTCCAAAGTATCAAAATCCAATGCATTAATGTTATGAAAACCTAATGCAGATAGATGATATAGTATTTGACTACCTAAACCTCCGATTCCGAGCAAAGCAACCTTTGTATTTATGATAGTTTCTTGCACATTGTACTTATTGTCCTCTAAAGACGTAAAAAGCGAAAAGTAATTAAGGTTTGCTTTGTATCTTTCGAGTTCATAATCTCCTATAGATTGAGGATTCAAAGAATTATCTTCTAAATATTTCTCTGTATCTAATGCCTTTATCCCTTCCAATACCTCATTTTCTTTTATGTTTGGATACTTTTCTTGGACTAAATGTATTATTTCTTCTATAGAATTTTTTCCGTTAATAAGAGAAATTAAATACTTAATACTTCCACTGGGATCTTCAATAACTCCTGCTACTCCATCTTCTTCACCAATATGGATTTCATCATTTATAAAAAATACAGGGATTGTCTCTTTGAACTTAGGTTTCATTTTCTACATTTCACTCCATTTCTCTTAATTATTGAAATAGGGAACTATCATATGATAGTTCCCTATATTTACAGACTTGAAGTTTAAACAATAAGTAAGTAGTTCACATAATGATAACGTTTTAGCCTGGAATACCGTTTAATACCGCAGCTTTATTAGTTGTTTTCTTAACTTTTACCTTCATAACTAACACCTCCATTTCTTAAAAGATATATTTATAATATTTTTTCTTGCATGTAAAACCAGCATAGATGAGTAATCCAGGTTTCCGCAGTTTTCCATTGAGTAGATATTTTTCTAACTTGTGATTCTGTTAATAATTCGTTATACTCATAAATCTCTCCTACTACTTTACGTATAATTAAATCTCCTGCGGGTAGAATGTCTTGACGTCCTATACCTCTCATTAGTATTGACTCTGCCGTCCATTTTCCTATACCTCTATGTTTCATTAAATAGCTACAACCCCCTTCACGATCTAATAAATATAAGCAACTTAAGTCTAGCTCCTCATCTATAATGGCTTTAGTTATTTCATGAATATATTCAGCTTTCCTTTGACTTAGCTTTAAGTCACGAAGTTGGTTTATATTTAACTTCATCACCTTGTGGGGGCATAAATCTGTATAATATTCACAGTTATTAATTATTATTTTAGCTCCTGTTTTTTCTAACAAACTCTTTTTAATCCTATGAGCAACTTTTGCACTAATTTGTTGACCGATGATCGCCCATATGATGGATTCGTAGACACTTCCTAATAAAACAGGTCTAAAC
Source organism: Priestia sp. 3CA3 (assembly GCF_056836725.1). Classification (NCBI taxonomy): domain Bacteria; kingdom Bacillati; phylum Bacillota; class Bacilli; order Caryophanales; family Bacillaceae; genus Priestia; species Priestia sp. 3CA3. The sequence continues at coordinate 186,870 of NZ_JBXENJ010000008.1, read as the reverse complement.
CCTTCGTACATTTTTATTAATTTTCCTATCTTAGATTCATTAGCTATAGACTTTTGAGCTTTGTTTATATCTTGTTCCAGACAAAATATTGTGATAATTTTCTCCTTTACTAGTTGAACCTGATTATTCTTAACTTCTTCACCAATAACTTTAACTTCCAAGTACTTACTATCGATTCCTTCGTCCCTAACTAGTACTAGGTACGTTCTTCCCCCTATTATAAAAGCTCTACAATATGTGTGTTCAATAACCTTCTCGATTACAAAAGAGGGCGAGTTTTTTATGTACCTTAAAATTAAATCAAAATTATATATGCTTGGTTTATTAATTCTAATTATTTTTTGTCTCATAACTTCCTCCTAATTTTTAATAAATCTATATTAACAGGCTTTCTTGAAAAATTAATGATTAATCTAAATAAACAGATAATATTTATAAAACCATCCATGTTTTTCATTGTAAGACTTTGGATATGTTATATTTATAGTAAAATTAAAGGAGTGAGCGAAAATGGATGCGATGAGTTTTATTTTACTAAACTTTGAAGAAGTGAGACGTCGAAGTATAAAAGTATGGATGTCAATACCTCAAGATAGGTTAGACTGGCGCCCTGATCCAGAAGCAATGTCATGTAGGGAAATGATACATCATGTTCTTGAAGGAGAATACCTCTATCATCAAATGTTAGAAAAACCCCTTAACCTTTCTCTAACAGAGGAGCATAATCCTTATAAGGCAGTAACATTTAGTTCTGTTGAAGAAGCATTAAAGTTTGCTCAACCATATAGGGAAAAATTTATAGAGTTTTTAGGCCTCCTTAATGAAAAGCAGCTAACAGAGATAAAGATAGACCGATCGGAGATGGGATATATTCGAGAGTTAGGAGATATGTTGTTACGAGTGGCTTACCATGAATCAGTACATACAGGACAACTTTTAGATTATTTAAGAACTGCAAAAGTTAAACGTCCTATAATATGGGATTAAGTTTCTGATTAATCTCCCGTTGTTTTATTTTTCTCTGCTCTAAAGAACGCTCATACAAAGCCATAAAGTTGTTTACTTAAAGGGGGAAGAACCATTGTGAATAATGAAAAGCAGTTACTTAAATTTCAGACGTTTCAACAACTTCACAAAAGACCCTATACTTTTGTATTGCCTAATGCTTGGGATGTTATCAGTGCTAAAATTTTTGAGAAAAATGGGTTTCCAGCTATTGCAACAACCAGTGCTGGCATAGCAATGTCTTTAGGATATAATGATGGTGAAAAAATCCCTTTTGAACAAATGTTAGGAGCTGTTAAGAGAATTATTAATTCCGTCAATATTCCTGTCAGTGTAGACCTAGAGTCTGGCTATGGAAGGTCTACTAATGAAGTGGTAGATAATACAAGACAAATTATTTTAGCAGGAGGAATTGGTATAAACCTAGAAGATGGGACGGGAGATTTAGATAGTCCTATTTTAGATGTTTCGTTGCAAGTAGAAAAAATATCTGAAATTAGATTACTATCCAAATCGCTAAAAGCCCCATTATTTATTAATGCGCGTACTGATTTGTATTGGTTAAATACAGGAGATCCGGATCTAAGACTTCAAGAAGCCATCAATAGGGGAAAAGCATATCAAAAGGCTGGAGCAGATTGTATTTTTATTCCTGGACTATATGACATGGAATCCATTAAAAAAGTTCGACAAGAACTATCGTGTCCCATTAATCTTTTGTCTGGGCCAAACTTGCCTTCTATTAATACATTATCGCAAGTTGGTATTGAAAGATTAAGTACTGGATCCGCCCCTTTTAGAGCAACTGCTACATTATTACAAAGAATTACTGAAGATATCCTTTGTGATAATAATTTTCAACGATTAATGAATGATAATATGAGTTATGATGCGATAACAGAACTAATTGGGACTCCTGAATAGAATTTATCAAATTATATTTAGCTTTCCTTTATAGAACTGATAGGACTACTGAAATATACAGTAGTTCTTTTGCTGTTTGAACTATATTTATTCAAACAGTTACCATAAAACGTTTTATAGATTGTTGATATAACAACTATTTTCTTTCAGGTGATTGAAGATATGATGTATAAAAAGCTCCCCTTTTATACATGTGCTCGTCATGGAAAAGATAGTCGTTATCGTATAAATATGTTATCATTTATCTAAAGTTATAGAGTTATCTCAAAAAGCAACCTCACTCGAATGCCATTAAAGACTGAGGTTGCTTTTTCTTTTTTAAATAAAATTAAAATAATTGTGTTAACTCAAAAGGTAAGTTAGTTGAATAAAATTATTAATTTACTACCTAAGTAGTAACCGCGTTTTTATTCTACAAGGAGGCCTAGAATGATGAATCTAATCGATAAGAAAGTTACACACAAGCATTTTGGAACAGGTACTATAGTTAAATATAATGATTCTAGTATTGAAATAAATTTCGCATCAGAAAACAAAAAATTTGTTTTCCCCGATGTATTTGGAAAGCACCTAAAAGTGCATGATAAAAGTGTTGCTCATTCCCTGGAAAAAATTTTAGAAGAAAAGGAAACGGAACGAAAAGAGGAAGAATGGAAGAAGGAAGAAGAAAAAAAATTACAGCGAAAAAATCAGGAACTTCGCTGGGGACATGAAAAACTTATGAAAAACCATAAACTTCATCCCGAATCACAAATGGTTTTTTGGTGCGACACAGAAGAACAGAATAGTTCTTTTTCAGAGTGGACGGTTTTTTCAGGCGTAATAAAAAGTGGTAATTACAAGGGGAAGCCAACCAAACCCACCCGCCTACATCAAAATAGCGCTGTCTTGTTAACAGCAATAGATTCCAGTATGCCTGAAAAAGACAGACGCATCTTAGGTGTCTATATGGTCAATGAAAATTTTATCGGTAAGCTTTGCGAAGATGGATATATTCCTGCTCATTCAACGTACAGACTCCAACTTACAGAACAAGAATCCAATCAGATGCTTTTCTGGAAATATTATATAAACGAAAAAAACTCCCAAAAAATGGTGTGGAATACAGGTAAATACCGTTATTTTGATAATTCATGGATGGCTCAAATTTTGCTTGATATAGTTTCATTGAAAAGTGACTCAAACGAACGAGAGCAGGCACAGCAATTTTTTGAGCATTTTTGCAAAATGAATTTGATAACGGGTCAAGAGTTACCAAAGCCTAATGGCGCATTAATGCGTATTTAGACGTTAGCCCACAGGTAATTAATTAAGAATGAAAAAAGACTGACGCACTTTTCTGACCCATTGCTAATGACGAACAGTGCCGGGCTCTGTTTGCCAATAAAAGCGTAAATAAAGAATCTACTGCTACGTGTAAAGTAAAACAAGCAGGCTCTTAATAATCAAGAATCTGCTTGTTCTGCTCTACATAAGGACTATCAGTAAGTTATTTTATTTTTCTCTAAACAGATACATATCTAACAACATATCAACAAGCAATAAATTAAGCTAGTACGTTTATTTTAATATACAGTTGAGCTAGATAGAATATCTTTATGAAAACGTACTGTTTCAGAACTATAGGCAGTCATATTTAGTACACTTTTTATAGAATATGATATGAGGACTACCCCATCTTTCAGTGTACTCACCCAACAAGGATGAAAGGGTATTAAAAAATAAAATTGCTTATCAAGTTTTTCTAAAATAAATGGTGCTGGGGGAGCTTTTTATTTTTGCTACAATTCTTAGAAAGAAGTATTTGATATTATTAAACACGCTAGTTACAGCAATTATAGGAGGTATTCATTTTTTAAACTTTTGTAAAATTATCCACTTGAGAGAAAGCAGACAAAGAAAATATAAATCATATTATACATAGCTTTTCCTTTTCTATTATCTTCCTTACCCTACTCCTAGTTACTGACACCTTCCCTTAAAAAACAAAGAACAGCTAATACTTTTAAATAAGGAGTTTTTAAATGAGTAATTATGAAAAAACTAAGAATAACAAAAATATAATTTTAGGTATTATATATGCTCTAATTGTAATATCTGTATATGCATTTAACTTACATCTACAGATAGCTTTGTCTATACTTACTCTTGTCATAATATTTGAACTTGTAACTTCAATAAAAGAAGATGACAAAGCTAAAAATGTTATAAACATTATTACCATATGTTTATTTATACTTGGAATTGTTTTTCTCTAACTAGTACTTACTAATAGCTAACAATATAAAAAGAGCAAAGGCTTCTTATAAATGAAGAAGCCTTTGCTCTTTTTATATCTTTCCCACTCTTTTTCTAGACGGTTAGTATGCTTTTGAATATCGCTAACATGTTTTAATTTAAGATTAAGGTTGCCTGATATAGATAGTCAGCAACAGTATACTTTTACGGGCTTTTTTTGAGATAAGAAAACTATCATTTTCCAGTTTAAGTAAGTTGAAGCTCGTCCTTAGTGAACCATAAAAAATCCCCACTAAATATAGTGTAACCCTCACTCTCAAAGAGTAATTTCTTTACACTATACTTAGAGGAGATAATACCAAATTTTACTGTTTTTCTTGCATTACTTGAGCTACTTCAGTAAAAATTACACCTAAGCCATGTGCACCTGCGTCCGGATAACCAAGGCTTCTTTCTCCAACCGTACCAGCACGCCCCATACGTGCAACAATCTGTTCAGTTGATTTTGCTCCTTCAACAGCAGCTTCTGCTGCTTTGACAAGCGCATGTTTCAAGCTTTCACCTTCAGCAGCACTTGACGTTAACGTATCTGCATAAGGTACTAAGGCATCAATTAAAGTTTTATCTCCCACAACAGCTCCACGTCCAAAAGAACGTTCTCCTGTTGCTTGAATTCCTTTTACAGACGCTTGGATCATTTCAGCAAATTCTGTTAAAGTCAGTTCGGTTTTAGATTCAGTGTTCTTTCCAGCCGCACGAAATGCTGATCCCCAAATAGGCCCTGATGCCCCGCCACAATGCTCCATGATAACGATGGAACAAGCCTCTAAGAAGTTGCCAATATCATTTGATTTATTTTCTAGAATTTCGTGCCATTCAGCTTTCAACTGTTTGAACCCTTTAGCAACACTCATACCAAAGTCTCCGTCACCAGCATGGGAATCTAATTCACAAAACGGTATTTCATTTCTAATAATACATTCACTCATTTGGTCCACCATAAAAATAATATTATTCAACGTTAGTCGATTTTCCGTTACTAGGGAATATTCTTTGTTGGTTTGCACCTCATAAGACAATTTCGGGGCCTCCGCGGTACCGATGATTTCATCATAAGTGACAGCTGGTACTTCACCTTTAAGTTTTAGCGCAGGAGTATCGCACTCTTCAGATAGAAGACTCTTTAAGTTTTCATCTAATTTCATAATTGAAATAGAAGCACCGGCCATATCAATGGCTGTCATATAGTTTCCGACAAACGTTCTTGCAATCGTTACTTTTCTACGTGACAGTTCACGAATGACAGAATGATTTAATAAATACAGTTCTTGAAGAGGTGTGCTTCCAAATCCATTAATTAGGACAGCCACTTCTCCTTTTCCATCTTCTATCCCTATTTCTTTTAATAATGCCGTTACCATGCGCTCTGCAAGTTCGTCTGCTGAAATAATTTTTTCACGACGGATACCAGGTTCTCCATGAATGCCAACGCCAAATTCCATCTCATCTTCTGCAATCTCAAAAGTAGGAGTTCCTTTAGCAGGAACTGTACAAGAAGTTAGTCCAATACCAATGCTTTTAACATTCGCAATAGCATTTTCTGCTGCCTCTTTCACTTTTGATAGATCATATCCGCGTTCTGCTGCAGCACCTGCTATTTTATGGACAAGAACAGTACCAGCCACTCCACGTCTTCCAACTGTATATAAACTGTCCTGTACAGCAATATCATCATCTACTTTTACATAATCCACTTGAATTCCATCTTCTTCGGCTAGATAAGCAGCATTCTTGAAATTCATCATGTCACCACTGTAGTTCTTAATCACGAGTAGAGTTCCCTTATCGCTAGCTGTTTCTTTAATGGCTTGATAAATCTGGATTTGAGAAGGTGAGGCAAATACATCTCCACAAACTGCTGCATCTAACATACCCTTCCCAACATACCCAGCATGAGCAGGTTCATGTCCACTGCCGCCCCCGCTAATTATGCTTACTTTATTTTTATTAATTTGCTCTTTTTTAATGACTTTATATTTTTCAATTAAATTCAGTTCCGGATGTGCTAGAACCATTCCTTTACACATCTCAATTACGACATTTTCTGGTTTATTAATAATTTTTTTCATCTTATATTAACCTCTTCTTATAATCATTTCCAATTTGATCTGCTGCAAGGATAGCTGCAGCTACTGACTCTGGAGTAACAGGGAATGGCATAGAATAAATAGATTCCTCTGGAATACAAGCTTTGTTAGCTACTTCCATTAACTCTTCTTGTGTAATTTGTTCTACTCCAATATCAGCAAGACAAACTGGGAGTCCTACTGCTAAACAGAAATCTAACACTTCTTCTATTTCCTCAGTTGGCGCATTTTCCAATACCAATTGTGCTAATGTACCAAAAGCTACTTTTTCACCGTGGAAGTAGTGGTGCGCACTTTCTAAAAGAGTAAGCCCATCATGAATGGCATGTGCTCCAGCTAATCCACCACTTTCGAATCCTAATCCTGATAATAAGATATTGGCTTCAATAATGTTTTCTAAGGCCGGAGTAACAACATTATGATCGCTTGCTGCTTTTGCTTTAACCCCGTCCTCTAATAGAGTGTTGTAGCAATGTTCTGCTAAAACTAACGCTGCATTTGTACCTTTTGCTGGTGCACATACGTCCTCACGCACTCCACAAGGTAATCCAGCATTTACATTAGAGAAAGAACGTGCTGTTGCTCTTGCTTCGAAATAAGTGGATAACGCATCCCCCATACCAGATACTAAGAATCTAGTAGGTGCATTAGCAATGACTGTTGTATCAATTAATACAACACTTGGGCTTTGCTTAAAGTATGCGTAATCATCAAAAGCACCCTCTGGTGTGTAGATAACTGCGGAATGACTTGTAGGTGCATCCGTAGCAGCAATTGTTGGGACGATAATTAACCCTTCTCCCTCCGCTACACATTTTGCCGTATCAATTGCCTTACCACCACCTAAACCAATTGTACAATCACAGTTGTTTTCTTTTGCTATTTCCTGCAATCTAGAAATTTCTGGTCTTGAGCACTCGCCATTGAATCCGCCTTCAAAAAATGTAATACCATATTTTTCTGCTGTTGCATCTAATTTGCCTTGTACACGTTTAATATCTTCAGGATGTGCTATTAAAAGTGCAGAGGTACCAAATGTTTTCACAAAATAACCTAAATTTAAAATTTCATCTTCACCTTGAATGTATTTTGAAGGACTAATAAATGCTTTTCTCATAAATAAAACCTCCTAATTAACTTTGTAATCCCTTACAATCGGAATTTTACTATCTTTTGTGTAAGATTACATTAGTCTTAAATGACGAGTTTTTACAACTTTTTATCGTATTTTTTTGCTCTCTTCATTTAATATGGTATTATTATGACATTATTTCAGGTAAAAATACTACTAAGTTCACGTTGAAAAGAGGTTAACTTTATCGCTGAACACTCTTTTATTTTACGAACTCAGGAATAAAATAAAGATATTCTCAAATAGGTAATCCAAACTACCATATGGGAAGTAGAAGCAAGGGAGATAAAACATCATTGAAAACTACTTACATGAATTTAGATAAAATACTAGATTTAAAGAAATGGCGAAATCTTCAAGATTCACTTGCGCTTGTTACAAAATTAGCGATTGTTACGGTTAACTATAAAGGAGTGCCCATTTCTCAACACAGTGGTGTACGTCCATTTTGTGAGACTATGCGTAAAAATCCTGATACGGCAAAACTTTGTGAAAAGTGCGATGCGCGGGGAGGATTAGAGGCAGTTAGAACCAATGCTCCTTATATCTATTTATGCCACTGGAATATTGTCGATATTGCCATTCCCATTATAATTGATGATAAATATGTAGGCGCTATCATGGCGGGAGAAGTAAAAATTGAGGATGGTGACAAACATCCTCAATTGGAACAAATGCTTACTGTTCCATCAAAGGGATTTGAACAGAAGTTAAATAATAATGAGGAAATACAGCGTCTATATGATTCTATTCCTACTCTATCCTATACAGAAATTAACGAAGCTGCTCAAATGTTATATAGGCTTTGTAACTACATTGTAGAGGAAGCTATGAATAAAAATTTGATTTTAGAAGTATATGAAAAGATGGCTCCAGTAAAAGAAGACGTTTCTACTGAAGATATTTCTTACGGTTATTCTCTAGATAATATTCAAAATATAAAAAAGGAATTAGCCAACACAGTTACTAATGCTTATGTAAAAACGTCTATTAACGATCACTTAGTTTGTAAAAACAAAGTATTACAGCCAGCCTTTGACTACATTTATAAACATAAAAGAGAAAAAATATCTCAGCAAAAGATGGCTGATTTATGTCACATTAGCACAGGTTATTTCAGCCGTATATTTACCAAAGAAACGGGTATGAATTTTTCTGTTTTTATTTCGCTCAAAAAAATAGAGTGGTCCAAGCAATTATTAGAAGAAACGGATTTGTCTATTGCACAGATTAGCGATGAATTAGGTTTTAATGACCCTGGATATTACATCAAGACATTTAAAAAATATGAAAACATAACTCCTAACGTCTATCGGAAATATTATCAAGAAAAGATGTAAAGTTTTCATTCCTGACGTAAGAAACATATAACTTTTCCATACTGATACTAGTATTCTGAAAAAGGGTGCTTTTCAGTATGGAAAAGCAATGAGACACAGTCATGTGCTGGCCTTTACGCTATAAATAATATATAAATCTCTACTCCGCATGCTTATAAACATTGGGTCTCAGGCCTTCAAATATTGGGATGTTTTTTTGTTGTTCTGTAACTTTCTGTATATGAATTTCTGCTGTTATGATTTCTTCTTTGTCTCTCCCCTCTTTTATAATGTTTCCATTTGGATCGATGACCATTGAATGTCCAGCGTATGTGTTGCCGGCATGATTTTTATGATTCACATTCCCCACGCTGTTACATGCAATGACGTATACACCATTTTCTATAGCTCTTGCTCTCAATAGTGTTCTCCAATGATTTATATTTTTGGTAGTCCATTGTGCAACGTAGAATATGATTTTTGCACCTTGAGAAGCCGGAAAGCGTGTGATTTCTGGAAAACGTAAATCGTAACATATAATTTGACTAGTTTTGATACCGTTAATTTTGAATACTTCCGGTACTTCATCTCCACCTGTTAAATAATGATGTTCATCTAACATCGGCACGAGATGTATCTTATCTTTTTGGTAGAGCAGTTCGCCCGTTTTTGATACTGCAAAGGCTGTATTATAAATATTGCCATTCCTTTTATTCGAAACTGAACCTGCAATGATATTCACTCGATGTTTAGTTGCTAAACTTTGGATAAATGGAAAAGCCCTCTTTAAATCAATGTCTGCTTTTTCTGCTACATTTTTTAAATCATAACCCGTATTCCACATTTCAGGTATTACAACAATTTCCGTATCTATATCCAGCTTTTCTGCAAATAAGGATACAATACGGTTTTCGTTTTGCTTAACTTCTCCTTCAATAATCTCCATTTGAAATAATTGTATTTTCATGTTTTTCCCTCTTATTCATAGATAAATTTATAAATAGAATATAAATCATTGCTGTATTTGACATCTTCGCCATGTGAAGAAGAAATAATAGAGGGTTTAATTTTATCTATAATTCGCCCGCTATTAATATTTTCATCCATATCAACTGTGAACTTTCGAATCGGTGGATGTAAGGATTCGGTATTAGAAAAGAATAAGTCTCCAATTAGCAGCACATTGTCATCTTTATGATGGTATATGACATGTCCCGGGGTATGACCGGGTGTTAGATATACGTCTACGGGTAACGCTTTAATGATATTGTCACTTAAACCTTCAACTTGATGTTCTACGCCTGTTGTTTCTTTTTCTGCCTTGTTTGGATACGGTTTTTCGCCATTGATAAAAGGCGTTTCAATTTCGTGTGCGTAAATAGGAATATTTAAATGATCTTTTAAATACTTGGCACCATTAATGTGATCCAAATGGCCATGTGTCAGCAAGATACTCTTGGGAATACCTAAAGATTTTGCTGCATTCAACTGCGCATATGCATAGTCTTCCATTCCGGTATCGATGAGATAAACATCCTCACCATCCACTATGTACCATGTATTGATCTTAACTCGGATACCAACGACGGTTTCATAAGTGAGTCTATAAACATGTTCAGAGATTTGAACAAATTCCAATTCATACACCTTCTTCTGATTTATTTGATATCATAAGTGTAATGAGAAAAAATAGGAGTAACAAGAAGGCACAAATTTGTTACTCCCCATTGAGGTGAGGAAATGTCAGAGTTTAAAAGTGATCAATACGGCCCTTGTACGTTAACTGTAAAGCAAGCCTGTCCAATTGAATTAGCGATGCATATTATGGGCGGTAAATGGAAAGGCATTATTTTGTCTTTGTTATCAAAGTCACCTATGTATTATAATGCAATGCGCCGTGAAATACCGGGTATTACTCAGCGCATCCTTACACTCCAGCTTCGCGATATGGAAAAAGACGGATTAATAGAAAGAGAAGAAACAAACGATAACCCTAAAAGAGTTTTATATTATTTAACAGAGCTTGGAGAAAGTTTTATCCCAATACTTAAATCTTTAGAGAAATGGGGCAACGCTTATATAAGCAAGCAGGAAGAAGGAATAAAAGAGTCTCAATAATTAAGGGTAATCCCTCACTTTATTCCTTTAACATTTAACATACAATCAAACCTATTGTTCATATAAGCATTCATTTCTATCTATTCTAATCAAGTTTTGGCATAGGAACGAGTTCTAATTATAAGCAAGAAAATATATATGCTTACAGTTAGCTGTCTTAGCAAGAAAACTCCGCTAAACATAATCGATTTTATGCTAAATAAAAAAGACAGAAAGAGTCTACTTCTTCCTGTCTTTTTTGTCATTTAAGCATCAGCAACATGAGTTGCTTGCAGGTGACTTTTCATTCACTCCAAAGCTATCCTCAGTCTTATGAACCTCACTATCAGATTTCGTATAAAAAAACTCCCACTCGTTCCCGTCAGGATCTGTTACCCAAAACTTATCTTGCACAGCATAGCAGCAGGTCGTATCTATTTCTTCACGAGCAAAGAACCCCTCTTTTTCTAGTCGTGATTTATGAGAATGAATCTCCTCAGGAGTTTCTACTTGGAAGCCGAAATGATTCACTTGATTACCTTTTACATCGTCACGTACGTTCAAGGTGAAATTTAATTCGGGTTCATCTAACAAGAATTTAGCATAATCTATTTTCGTTTTCACAGGTTGAACGCCAAATACCTTTTGATAAAACTTAATGGACGCCTCTAGATTCGTTACATTAATTCCTACATGAACATATTTCATTTACACTTCCTCCTTCGCATGCTAAATAATATTATTTGGAATGTAGTAAATTAAGAGCATGGGCCGCTTTTACTTGTATCTTTTCTAAACAAGCAGCATAGTTCTTCTGATAAGAGGTGGTTCACCTCTTTATCATTTAAATCGTAATAACTCCATGTCCCTTTTGTTTCTTTTGTGATGAGGTTTGCTTCTAATAAAATCTTTAAGTGGTAGGAAAGTTTAGATTGAGACATCCCAAAGAATTCAGTTAGATCACATACGCATGTCTGTCCTCGCTGGCAGAGCTCATACATAATTTCTAATCTCTTTTGATCAGCAAGAGCTTTAAATTTTTGTTCGTACTGTTTAAATGGATGCTTTCCTTCCTTGACTGTTTCCATTGTCATTCTCCTTCATCAATTTTTTTTGATTTAAAGTTCGAAGCTCTCGGCAGCTTTTTTAAAGTTACTGTATGTAGTTTCCCCTCTTAACGTAGGATCTTGATGAAAAAAACGCTGAAAGATTAGACTTTGTGCTTCCTTATAGTTCATCCCTTGAGTGTTCATAACTAAATGAAAATAGGCTCGAAAGTACGTAACCGATAAGTTTCCAGAGTTGTTGACTCTCACTGCTTTTCCCCTCATTTTTATAAATCAATTTTTTTTGATGTATTCATCATATCTGGAAAATTTAGATAAATCAAGACATTAATCAAATTTTTTTGTTTAATAGTAGTGTATATTTTTGTTGAATGTATAATAAAATACTTATATAATTATATTTGAAAATAAGGAGGTGAGTTGGATTGGATGTAAAAGTACAAATAGAAATGGAGAAAGCAGCACAGATACTGAAGCTGCTTGGCGATAAGACAAGATTATCTATGATGAAACTGCTCCAAAATAACGAGTGCTGTGTTTGTGAGCTAGTTGAAATTTATAAAGCAAGTCAACCGGCTATTAGCCAACACTTGCGTAAATTAAGAGATATCGAACTTGTAAAGGAAAGACGACAAGGACATTGGATTTTCTATTCATTAAATAAAGAAAACGGCTATTATCAGTTTGTCCTTAATATACTTGAATCTTTACCAAGCGAAGATGGACGATTAAAAGAACTAGAAAAGCAAGGATTACGCATTAGTTGTTGCTAATAGTAGGAGGTTTGTAAAGTGGTATCAGTTATAGTAGCCTCCCTCATCTTCTTAGTGACATTGATTTTTGTCATTTGGCAGCCAAAGAACTTGTCTATTGGTTGGTCAGCGTGTGGAGGCGCAGTTTTAGCTCTTTTAGCAGGTGTGGTTGATTTCCATGACGTGCTGGATGTAACTCAAATTGTATGGAACGCAACGTTAACGTTTATTGCAGTTATTATTATTTCTTTAATTTTAGATGAAATTGGATTTTTTGAGTGGGCAGCGTTACATATGGCACGAGCTGCAGGAGGTAATGGCGTTCGCATGTTTGTATATGTATCCCTCCTTGGAGCTGTAGTAGCCGCATTATTCGCAAATGATGGGGCAGCCTTAATTCTAACACCTATCGTACTTGCTATGGTGCGGGCACTCAAATTTGAAGATAAAATGGTCTTTCCTTTTATTATCGCCAGTGGATTCATTGCGGATACAACATCGTTACCTCTTGTAGTAAGTAACTTGGTCAACATTGTATCAGCTGATTTCTTTGGTATTCGTTTTTCTGAATTTGCCTCACGCATGATTGTGCCAGATTTATTTTCACTTTTGGCAAGTATTACTGTCTTGTATTTGTATTTTCGTAAAAGCATCCCTAAGAAATACAATCTAGATGATTTACAGAAACCTGTTGAGGCCATTAAAGACATGAAAATGTTCCGTTTATCAGGAATCGTTTTATTTATTTTAGTTCTTGGTTACTTTATTGGTGAGTTCTTCAATGTTCCAGTTTCTATTATTGCAGGTATTATTGCCATTTTATTCTTAGGAATAGCAAGAAAAAGCCCGGCTGTTCACACGAGAAAAGTGTTAGCAGGAGCTCCGTGGGCGATTGTTTTCTTTTCGATTGGTATGTATGTTGTTGTGTATGGATTACGCAATGTGGGGCTAACTGAAGTACTAGCACGCCTTATTCAAACAACCGCTGATCAAGGATTATTTGCAGCAACCATTGGTATGGGATTTATTGCAGCCATTCTCTCATCGATTATGAACAACATGCCAACCGTGATGATTGATGCTTTGGCCATTGATGCAACTTCTGCAACAGGTACGATTAAAGAAGCTCTGATTTATGCAAATGTCATTGGTTCGGATCTAGGACCAAAGATTACACCTATTGGCTCTCTAGCGACGCTCTTATGGCTTCATGTTCTCTCGACAAAAGGAGTTAAGATTTCTTGGGGAACTTATTTTAAAACAGGTATTATCTTAACCATCCCAACATTGTTTATTACACTTGTTGGTTTATATATTTGGTTATCAATTATTTCTTAACACATCATAAAGGAGATTTTACACATGTCTAAAAAAACACTTTATTTCTTATGTACAGGTAACTCTTGCCGTAGCCAAATGGCTGAAGGATGGGCAAAAAAATATCTAAATAACGATGAATGGGATGTACGCAGTGCAGGATTAGAAGCTCATGGATTAAATCCTAACGCTGTAAAAGCAATGAAAGAAGCTGGTGTTGATATTTCAAACCAAACATCTGATATTATTGATCCTGAAATTTTAAATAATGCGGATTTAGTGGTTACATTATGTGGCCATGCAGCTGATCATTGCCCCGTAACCCCTCCTCATGTGAAGCGTGAACACTGGGGATTTGATGATCCTGCAAAAGCAGAAGGAACAGATGAAGAGAAATGGGCGTTCTTTCAACGTGTCCGTGATGAAATTGGTGAGCGTATTCAGCGTTTTGCCGAAACAGGTAAATAATTAATCAAGAAGCAGTCTATTTGTGTAGACTGCTTTATTTTTTCTCCACTAATAAGGGGCTTTTCACTTTTATAGTTCATGAAAATAATAGGCTCTTGTTTAGTACCTGAACGGCTAATAATTAATTATTCGTAATAAATACCACCTCTGATGTAAACCGTAGTTCCGGGTTGAGCTGCTTCACTTGCCTTCCTTAATGTTCTAAAAGGTTTGCTTTTAGTACCTAAGTTTTTGTCATCCCCTGTAGGAGAAACGTAGATCTCATGATGTATAGGTTCTACTGAAGGCTGATTAGCTGCCTCAACCCTTTGGTTTATACAACACAGTAAAATAAGAAAAATACCAACTGCTTTTTTCATAAGATACTCCTTAAAGTTAATGAGTTTCACTTACAAGATGTTTAAATTATACTATGGCTCTTTTAATAAGTATGTAAAACATCGCACTATGTCTTGTTATTTTTTTAAACTACAGCAACTTTTACATTTAAAACGGAAAGTGCTAAAGTAATGCTAGAATATGGAGGTTTGAGAAATGAATAAGGAACTTAAGTTACGTCCTTTGGAAAGAGAAGATTTAAAATTTGTCCATGAACTCAATAATGATGCAAATATTATGTCTTATTGGTTTGAAGAGCCTTATGAAGCTTTTGTAGAGCTACAGGACTTATATGATAAACATATTCACGATCAAGGTGAGCGTCGGTTCATACTAGAAAAGGACGGGGATATGCTTGGATTAGTGGAATTGGTCGAAATTGATTATATTCATCGTAGAGCAGAGTTTCAAATTATCATTGACCCTACATATCAAGGTCATGGTTACGCCATGGTTGCCACAAATCTAGCAATGAATTATGCCTTTTCGGTATTGAATATGCATAAACTTTACTTAATTGTAGACAAGGAAAACGAAAAAGCAATTCATATCTATAAGAAGGTCGGTTTTTCTATTGAAGGTGAGTTAAAAGATGAATTTTTTGTCGATGGAAGCTATCATAACGCTATAAGAATGTGTATGTTTCAAAAAGAATATTTACAAACTAAAAATAAAAACTAAGGTTGAATTAGTATAGGCTTCCTGCTCACTAAAAGAGAAGAAAGAATGAGATCAGGCTTCTGTTAATGCAAAGAGAAAAACTCCTGTTCAGACGTAACAGGAGTTTTTCTCTTTTTAAGCTGTAGATGATATACAAATTTCTATTCTGCATGCTTATAAACATCCGGTCTCAGGTTTTCAAATATTGAAAAGAGCCATTACCATGACGGTAAAGGCTCTTCATATGCTCTTCCCTGATGGGAGTCTTATGTTATCTTTAGTTAAGGTCTATGAAAATTGACTGTTTTCTCGTCATCTCCTGTGCGTTCAAACCAGCCTCTGAAGGCCCAGTTATCATAACCTCCGTCACCTTCATTAATAAATGTTCCTTCTTCAAATATCCAGACTCCATACGTAATACCATCATAATCTACGGTATCAAAATACTGAACACCTTGTAATTGATCTGAATTATAACTTTGACTCAAATTCATGACCATTACGTTATATTGTTGACCCGATTCAAAAAACGCCTTTTCCATTGCTCCCTTGACGAACCCACTTCGATTGTCGGCCGTTTTAGCCGCATCTGCAATCGCTTGTCCTATGGCTACGGGATCAACTGTTACGTCTCCTCCAACTTCTGCAGCTTCTGCGGAGCCTGCAGAACCTCCTAAATTCGGTAGAGCTAATGGCGTCGCTAACACAGCTAAACCTACGGCAGAAGCTACAACAGCTTGTTTCGCTCTTCTCATTTGATCTCCTCCTATTTTTAGGTGATTCTTAGAATATTTACCCTTTTTTTCCACGTTAAAACAAAAATACTGTAATTAAAAATAAAAGGTAGACCATTTCATTTTTTTGAAGCATCTGTTAACCAAACATAGGCTTATAAGTTTTTTTCTAAAAGCTCGCCCACTTTTTCTGCCATTTCTCTCGGTGAACATGGCATCTCATTTTTGAGCTATTATTCTACTATGACTCCGTATTAGAAAAAGTTGAGGTAGCTCATTCAATATGATAACTAACTATTATTTAATAGATTTAGTCGCAATATAACAAGGCATATATTCAGTGATTTTCCCCTTGTGATGATGATCTTCATAAAGGTCTTGTAAAGTGAATCCAGCTTTTAGCTGTCCGCCAATTTGAGTTTCTAATGAATGGCTAAACTGTACACCGCCATTTTTTATAAGTTCTTCATCATTTTCTACGGTGTTTTTCGTTCCATCATAAGGTAATTTATTAACCACTTGTAACGCTTCCTCATCTTCTCCAAATAAATAAAGAGCAGGATTTGCAAAGCCAGATAGCAGAACGCCACCTTTTTTTAGAACTCTAAAACATTCTTGCCAAACGTGTTCAACATCTTGAATATAGCAGTTTGATACAGGGTTAAAAATCATATCGAACGTCTCATCTTCAAATGGAAATGTCTTACTCATATCCCCTTTAACTAAGTCAATAGAATAGCCTTCTCTAGTGGACACCATTTTTTCTAATTCTAATTGCTTATCAGAGTAGTCAAAAACCGTAACTTCCGCATGTTGCGCTGCAAAGACTGGGCACTGCTGTCCTCCTCCGCTAGCAAGTCCCAATATTTTTGCTTTTTTAAATGGAATAAACCAGTTATGCGGAACAGGCTTACAAGGTGTTAAGTAGATATCAAAATTACCTTGAGTTGCATCTACAAAATCTTGATGATTAATAGCTAATGACCATTCTCCTCCAGCTGAAGCCCATTCATCCCACATTTCGGAGTTGATTTTTGTATAATTAGATTTTTGCGTCATAGTTAATCCCCCTTTACCTTTTTACGTACTTTGTTTAATTTTACCATGTCACTAGAAGAATAATTTAGATGTACTAATTAATTTGTTCTGTTTCAGATAATTAATCTTTACTGGAGAAGTACTTAATAGATATTTTTAAAAATAAAAAACACCCTTTTGAAAAATCAAAAGGGTGTTTGTATCTTAAATATAAAAGCTTGTATATAAACAAGGTACGAGTTTTATTTTTAATGGCTTGTCTCGAAGCTTTCAGCCATCATAAGGTCATTTTTATAGGCAGCCATTGCGAGTTCATATCGCACCTTTTGGCTCGCTTCTACAAAATCAGCTTCCTTCACAAGTCCTGATAATGAATATTGGTGACCTTTAAAACCTACGTTCAGTTCAGTAATTTGATTGAATTGAAAGCTCTCTATAGGAATTCCATTCACATCTTTTAACAAATATTGACCATATTTCTCGTTACATGTTTGTGCTACCTGCTCCATTACTTTGAAGGCATCGTCCGGGTTTTGCCTATAGTTGAGAATAAGACTTTCATTTACCCGGCGTCTTCCTCGGGTTCCGTTCTGAAGTTCCGTAATGTTGCTATATGAGACGGTATAGAGGTAGCCGTCATATTGACGAATCTTTAAGTAGCGCATCGTAATTTCTTCTATTTTCCCTTGACGGTTTCCGTTGAGAATAACATAATCTCCGTGATGGATCTGGCGTTCAAACAAGTAAGTCAGTCCCATTATATAATCACGGATGATATGCTGGAGGATTATTGCCAGGGCACTGGCTAACACTACCGAACTAGTGAGAATCTTTCCGAAGTCAAAGAAATGGCTAAGCACATAAATAAAGAAAAAAGCTAGCCCCAATACTCTTGTGACCTGATTAGAAAAGTGCATGAGCGTCTCTTCTCGTTTTTCATCTAAAAAGCTCGTTTTATCAAAGAAAAGCTTAATGAATTTGCGAATAAAATAAACGATAAGTACAATCAGCAGCCCTACCGTTAAAACCTTTACGGGAAACTGCTGGAAAAATTCAGTGAAAACCAACTTACCCACTCCTTATTTCTAACACTATACCAAAAAAATGTACGGAAAGACAAAAATCTTCTGTTCCTTACAAACCTTAATGATAATAGCACGGTTTCCTCAAAAAAAGAAGCATATTCTATGCTTCTTGAAGGTCGGTCATATTCGGCGACAGTCTTTCAAATTGTCTTCCATCCTTATATATCTTTTGAATTTTGGAGGCTTTCTAATAAAGACATTCCTATATGTTCATCCTTATTTCTACTTAGTCTATAATTAGCTAAAACGACGGAAGCAACTTTCTTTTCTTTATCAATCCCTAAAAATGAGCTGAAGCATCCTGTTCCACCGCCGTGCAATATCACATTATTGTTTTTCTTTAAAAGCAACCATCCAAGACCCATATCAAACTTCTTTGTTCCATTGGCGTATTTTTCATGACAAAAAGACAGATATGGTTTATCTTCATCCATATTTATTTTTGCGTATTTAAGTAAATCATCAGCGGTTGAGGATACTGCGCCCGCAGGTGATATAAAATTCCCCTTGTCCCACTGCCAGTTGCCACAATCATTATTTTTGCGGTCATAGCCATGTAGATTATCGTTTGAAGCGCCTAAACAAGTATCCTTTAGTCCAAGCTCATTAAGAAGAAAGTCATTCATAGTATCCCAATACCCCTTGCCCGATATCATTCCCAACACGTATCCAATAAGGGATATACCGAAATTGGAATACTTCCATGAATAATCTACTTCTTTTAATTTACTTTTTTCGATCAGCATCTTCATTTTGTTAAAATCCATATGTAACGGATTATTTTTATTCAAATCACTTCCGCCAAAAATCAAATTAAAAATTATTTTAAAATATTCCCGTTTATTTAAAGGTAAGCTTCCTGAATATCCAGAAGAGTGAGTAGCGAGGCGGAGCAATGTAGGATAATACGTGTCTTCCTTAAGTTCTTTTATGTACTTTCGTATAGAATCGTTTAGTGTCAACTTGTTTTCAGATATGTATTTTGATAGCAGCGATATAGTAAAAGTCTTAGTAATAGAACCAATTTCATAATGATATTTTTTGGATGAGTCAATTTCACCGCTTTCATTATAAATTTTGATAACATATTGGTTGTCCGTTAAATAGCCAACGGTTAATTTCAAATTCTTTTTTCCTCTACAGGTCTTGTTAATTAATCGTACTGTTTCATCACTGATTTCAAACATAATGAGTGCTCTCCCTTATCCTTTATTTCGAAAATCATTAAAAGGATCGATATGCTTCAAAGTAAAGTAGCCTATCAAATTTATTTTTATAAGTTCTTTTTTATATTATCAATTGCTTGAACTCTTCGACTTTCAAGCTCCCTTATCACTCTCAACTGTAATTCATTGTGATCTTCATCCATTTTGATGTTGCCTTCTTCTTCAAATCCATCATGTTCTTCCCCGTCAAAGCTATAAAGTTTCTTTAAAAGCTTCCACATTATTTCCAACTCTTCGGTTGAAAACTTTTTAAAAAGGTCTTCCAAAAAGAAAATTCCTTTTTCTGAAACAACAAGCAGCGCCTCTTTTCCCTCTTTTGTGATTTTCACGTTAACTGCACGTTTATCTTTACTGCTAGGAACCACGTCAACATACCCCTTCTTTTCCATAATGGTAATTAACTGCTTGACGCTTTGTTTTGTGGTTCCTAATTTTCTAGCAATATTATTTAACGTTGTTTCATCTTCAGGTAAATGAGCAATTGCCACCATCGCCATATGCTGTCTTGATGTTAAGAGCTCAAGAGACTGATCTCCTTTCACCTGGACTTTATTTGCCAGAGAAAATAAGGTAGCGTAAGTTTGCTGCATTAAAAAAAGATCTTTATAAATATCCATATTAACCCTCCATTTTAGACAATATATTGTCTAAAATGATAGTGTATTTTGGTAATTAAGTCAATGTACTGTTTATTTTAATTTTGACTATTCTGTTACACTAAAGCAGGCAAAGAAATAGTGGCCTTTCGTAAGCAAAAGTTGTCCTTTCTATATCTAATTAGATATACTAAAAAGGCACTCTAATTTAATATCACTCTAAAAAAATGTAAGAAAACCGATACGAAGTAAAGGAGAAAAAACATGAACCAACACACACAACCTTTAAACCCTATCGCCTTCCACCTTGGTCCACTTGAGGTCCATTGGTATGGAATTATTATAGGGATAGGAGCTTTTTTAGGCTTTTTGTTAGCCTCGAAAGAAGGAAAGAAACGAGGTATCTCTTCAGAAACCATCTCTGATTTACTTCTGCTAGCACTACCCATTGCTATCGTTACTGCTCGAATTTACTACGTACTTTTTGAATGGAGTTATTATAAAGACCACCCAGGCGAAATTATAGCAATTTGGCATGGGGGCATAGCCATCCACGGTGGAATTATTGGGTCTGTATTAACAGCTATATGGTTTTGCAGAAAAAAGAATCTTTCTTTTTGGAAAATGGCTGATGTTTTAGCTCCTAGCTTATTATTAGGCCAAGCTATTGGCCGGTGGGGAAACTTTATGAATCAAGAAGCACATGGCGGACCTGTTACACGTCAGTTTTTAGAAACTTTACATTTACCTGATTTTATTGTTAATCAAATGTATATCAATGGAACTTATTATCATCCTACATTCCTTTATGAATCCCTTTGGAACATAATAGGTGTTCTTGTCTTGATCGTACTAAGAAAATCTTTGTTAAAAAGAGGCGAAGTCTTTCTTACTTACCTACTATGGTATTCGATAGGACGATTTTTTATAGAGGGATTGCGTACAGATAGCTTAATGCTAACTTCTCATATCAGAATAGCTCAGCTCGTTTCTTTCCTTTGCGTGCTAGGCAGTTTGATTCTGCTATGGTATAGACGTAAAAAAGGCTTAGCAACTAGTAAGACTGTATCTCTCTCATAAGCACATATGTTTTTGTATGAATGATTTTTTAAAGAATTAAACGATAAAAACATACAAAAGGAGCAAATTGATTTTCAGTAACTCTGAAGATCAACTTGCTCTTTTTTTGTTTCACTTATTAATATTTTTAATCTTAATCATGATTTATATGTATTTTACTAATAATAAAGTGTCTTTTATAGTTAAATCATACACTTCTTGTGTGAAGCCGTGCTTGATAAGAATTCATATTGGAGATGAAATGTATGATAAATATAAATAAAGCCCAAAAGCGGACTGTATTCTTACGAACAAATACCCGGACGTCATTTAATATTTCTTTATGGGCTGGAGGAATTGCTTTTACTTTTCTTTTTGCTTTACTTGCTTATGGATTAGCAAAAGTCCCGGGATTTAATCATATCGGTCCACTAGCCTGTTCAATTATAATGGCAGTCATTTATCGTCAAATTTGGGGATACCCTGAAAAAATAAGATCTGGAATTGAATTTTCTTCTAAAAAGCTGTTACGTTATGCGATTGTTTTATATGGACTAAAGCTTAATATTGATGTTGTTATTCATCAAGGGCTAGGACTGCTACTTCGCGATGTGGGAACGGCTGTATTTGCGATTGTTTTAACAATTCTTCTAGGCAAATGGATGAAGGCTGATCGTGGTTTATCTCTTCTTTTAGGAATAGGAACAGGAATATGCGGTGCGGCAGCTATTGCAGCTGTTTCTCCGATTGTAAAAGCAAAAGAAGAAGATACAGCTATCGGAGCTGGTGTTATCGCTTTAGTGGGAACTCTATTTGCCATTGGATATACCATTTTAAGACCCTATATACATTTAACGAATATCCAATATGGAATTTGGTCAGGCGTTGGCCTCCATGAAATTGCCCATGTAGCTCTAGCTGCAGCACCAGCTGGACGCGACGCCCTAGCTATTGGCCTGTTGGCTAAGTTAGGAAGAGTGCTTTTACTTGTGCCATTAAGCTTTATCTTAATGTACTGGATGAAGCGAACAGGAAAAATGGAAAAGGATACGAAGATTGAATTTCCTTGGTTTTTAATAGGTTTTATCATCATGAGTATTTTTGGAAGTTATGTCGTAGGCAAGCACCTTATCCTACCTAAAACGATCATGAATGATATTTCAACTCTAACCACGTTTCTTTTAACAATGGCTATGGTCGGCTTAGGGTTAAATGTAAGTATGAAGGCTCTTCGAACAAAAGCATTAAAGCCGTTGATTGCGATGTTTATTACCTCTATACTCTTATCATTTCTTACGTTTTGGACGATGTAAAGACCAGTAAATTAAAATGATTAAGTAACAGCTAATACTTCCTATACAACTGTTAATGTGAAAAAAGTTTCCTATTTTTTATGTTTTAAATCGCTTCTCAAATTTATGGATTAATTATAGAGCAATCTAAATAACCTAGATAGATACTAATGGCAGTTCCCTCCTTAATAAGCAGTTTTACTTAAAAAACAATCTTTATTGCAGTAAGTAGTGATGTAATAAAGGGTGTGTTTGTATATACTAGGGGTTGTAGTGCTGAACTTGGTGTTGTTTTAAGAGCAGCAAGCGGATGAAAAACCAAAGCATCTCCTACCCCTAGAATACAGTAAAGCAGAGACACATTTAGAAAATACATTGACGCCTTTGAATCAGTCATGGTATAAACACAATAGGAGAGTTTAGTGCTTAAAAGCATAAAAGCGATAAAGTTTAAATAATACATAAATAGACGACGTAGGAGGAAATAAATATCATGGAACATAATAGCAAAATTATAGACTGTACCATTCGTGACGGAGGTTTAATTAATAATTGGGATTTTAGCGTTGAATTTGTGCAAGACTTATATAACGGCCTAAGCGCAGCCGGCGTTGAATATATGGAGATCGGTTATAAAAATTCACCTAAGCTTCTTCAAGCAACTGAGCCCAACCCATGGAGATTTCTTGACGATAACTTTCTCAAAGAAATTATCCCTGAGAAAAAGTTCACGAAGCTATCTGCTTTAGTAGATATCGGGCGTGTAGATTCGAATGACATCCTGCCGCGTGAACAAAGTATGTTAGATATGATTCGAGTGGCATGCTATATTCGCGAAGTAGATAAAGGCTTAGAGCTTATAAAAATGTTCCACGATTTAGGCTATGAGACTTCACTTAACATTATGGCACTATCTAGCGTACCGGAAAATCAGCTTATTGAAGCATTTGAAATGGTAAAGAAAAGCCCCGTAGATGTTGTGTATATTGTTGACTCCTTTGGAAGCCTAGACCCTGCCGATATCGAGCATCAAGTGAAAAAGTTCCAAGCCATGATTCCTAGCAAGCAGCTTGGGATCCATACGCATAACAACATGCAACTAGCTTTTGCTAATACATTAACTGCGATGCGTAATGGCGTTACGTTCCTTGATTCATCTGTTTATGGTATGGGCCGTGCAGCTGGTAACTGTAACACAGAGCTGCTTGTTAGCTACATACCAAAACCAAGCTATGAGATGAAGCCGATTCTTGGCGTAATTGAAAAACATATGCTTGAAATGCGTCAAAAGTGGGAATGGGGCTATATCATCCCTTACATGATTTCTGGTGTGCTGAATGAACATCCACGTGTAGCTATGGCTTACCGTGATAGCGAGAATCGTGACAAATTCGTAGATTTTTATGACAAAGTAACGTCTCCAGAAGTTACTACGTCTCCAGCATCAAAATAAGTTAAAATGCTAAAAGTACCTCTGTTAATCGGGGTGCTTTTTTGTATTACATAAAAAAAACATGATTGTATAGCATATCCTTAAACTTTGATACCCTCGATCTCGATAATTAACTAAATGTAAACAGTCGTGCTCTTCTTAAACTATTATTTATGTATATAAACCGGCGTTCCAATGGGAACTGCAGAAAAAAGTTCTAGAATATCTTCATTATCCATTCGGACACATCCATGTGACATATCTCTGCCAATAGAAGCTGGATCATTAGTCCCGTGTATTCCATATGTAGGCTTTGACAGTCCCATCCATAAGGGGCCAAATACAGCTGGAGGGGTCGTATCTTTATTAATGATTTTAAATTTCCCAATTGGAGTTGGAGTGATCATTTTCCCTACAGCAATAGGATATGTCTTTACTAATTTAGCTCCATCATATAGTTTTAATTGATGCTGCTTTATTGAGACATCTATCCTTTTTGACATAGAAGAACTCCCCACCCTCTTATAATTTACTATACATAAAATTTTCTAGATTAATCCATAATGACTACTGCTATTTATACTGTTCTAATAGTAAAGAATTTCTTTAAAAGCCAAGGTCCTGGCGTAAACCCAAGCGTTAATTGCCAAGCACCTATTGCTTGCAAGCCGAATTGACGAACTAACACCATTTTTTCACTCATGCTTCTTACATCTTCAAACCATACTTCATGCATCTGCCCCGCTTGATCTTTATACCGAAAAAATGGAGATTTGTACTCCTTTGAATATTGAATGGGAGACTGATATCTCATCGCTGTTTTAATCGCATTTTGATTGGATATAGCGGGTGCTACCGTGCCGGGCTTGTAAGGAATTGACCAATTGTATCCATACAAAGGAACGCCAATGATGAGTTTTCTTCGCGGAACACTTTTTATCGCAAATTCTACTGTTCTCTTTACTTCAGTAATAGGTGCAACAGGACCAGGGTCGCTGCCTGCATGATGCCAATCATATGCCATAATGAACATATAGTTAACAACTGCACCTATTCCCCCGTAATCATACCCTTTTAACCAAGGAATATCTTCGCTTGTCTTGGCTGGAACCGCTATGGTCAACACGTACCCTGCAGGTTTTAAACGTTCACCCAACTGACGTAAAAATCCTGTAAAAAGATCTCTATCCTCGGCCTTTACACGTTCAAAATCAATATTCACCCCTCCGTATCCTTTTCTAGATACTAAATCAAAGATATTATCGACAAGATTTTTTCGTGCCAGAGGATTATTTAAAACTTGATGGGCAAGATCAGAACTAAACCCTTCAGAAGTTAAATTAGTAATCGTAACTAGCGGTGTAACGCGATTTTTCCAAGTCGTTTCAATCGCTACTAAATCGTTTAAATTATTTATAATATCTCCATTGCTGCCAAAATGATATTCAAAGATAGAAATGGAAGAGGAATACGTTGCAAAATCACTGATTAACTCGCGATCTGCTTCTGGATTTCGAACGGCATAGTATTCTAGTGTCCCTGCAATATAGTCTGATATGTTAGGAATGTTTATTTTCATTCCGACTTGCAAGTAGTTATACGAGACTGAAGGATTAGCCCTTTTCAATTGCTCCAAGGACACGTACGCTTTTTTAGCAATACCTTTCATCGTATCACCAGGTTGAACTGTGTATACATATAGGGCTATGAGCAAGGCTTGACCGGGAACAATATTTGCTTCTTCTAACCCATTCACGCTCCTGAGCTGTGCAACGGAATAACCATATCTCCTGCTTATTGAAGATAACGTATCACCAGGCTGAACTATATGAACAAACATGTTTTCTCCTCCTATGTACTCTTTATCTATTTACGTTTTATTCCGCAACAAGTTTAAAAAAGCTATTCAATAAATGTATATGAGTATTGTTTGTTTATATAACTGAGTTAAGTAAGGGGGAATCTCTTTACACACTCCCCCTCTATTGCGCCCCTAATACGGGTAGAAATGTTCCAGAGATTATCTCAAAATTTATGTATCATAAATGTATGTTTTTGGTGTACTTGAAACAGGTTGTTTTTTTGTCAGATAGGATTATATTAAGAAATAAAAAGAGCAAGCTCTCTATCATAAGAGCTTGCTCCTTCCATTTAACGATTAAATGGAATTGCTCATAATTTTCCACACCTTTTTCTCATGTTTCTAAGCCTCTTGTGATTACTGCGGAGAAAAATTTTTGTCCTACGGCTAAGAGTTAATAGAGGAGAAGCACATGCTGAAGGCACCAACTCAAGCATGTGAAATATCTTAACCGTATCCTAGAGCAGGATCATCAGGGGATGATATTTTTAGAAGCTATCTCCTATTCAATAAAGGAGTCTTTTGTAAAGAGGAAGTCAGTTCTTTCTTAACCTTTTAACTTGTGTTCCTTTTATTTATTTCTTTTTTTCCATTTTATAACCTCGATGTTAACGCCATGATCTTCTTGAGATGATATGGTGAATTCGTCCATTAATTTTTTTACCCCTGATAAACCAACGCCTAGTCCCCCTGACGTTGTATAGCCACTTTCTAGCGCTTGTTGAATATTTTTAATGCCTGGTCCTTTATCTATAGCTATTATTTTGAGTCCTATTTCAAGTTGATTCTCTATTATTTCCATTATAATTTTTCCCGTAGTGGCATATTTATATATATTTCTGGACAATTCTGAAATAGTCGTAATAATTCGGGCTTGATCAAGTGTGCTGAAGCCTAAGCAGTTAGAGAACATCCGCCCTTTCTGACGCGCTTCTACTATATCCACTTCCGTGTGTATCTCAACAGTTAAAGGTTCCTTTCCTTCATCCGATTGAAATAGCATCATTATCACCACTTTCTTTATTTTAATAGGAGAGGAAAAACAATAGGCCAAAAAGAAAGGTTAGATAACCTTTCTTTTTGGCCTACATCTAGTTCAGTGCCTAGCTTATCAGTGCCGTTATGAAGTTGGGTTTAAAATCAGAAGAATTGTACTTTTATCTTTATGAAAGTCCCATGCGACTAGTATATCTGTTACCTTTGAATCTAAAATCACTTCTAATGATTGGCTATGTTCATGGAGTAGCCTTTTTTCGAGATTTCTTTTAGCCAATGTAAGGTTTTCTTCAAACCCTAATTGAACTAATTCTTTCTCTACATTTACCATAATACCTTCCCTGATTATAAGGAGTGTTCTCTGATCTAATAAATAAGAAGAAACATCTTGAGGAAGTTTTTCTGCTTTTTGAGTCACTTCCTCAACTTCTTTATGCAGCAATTTCTGATTTTTATAGGAATGGTTGACTATGTTATTTTTATCAGAATGGATCATGATAAACATGCCAGACTGCAGCTCTAAATTCCAATCATAATAAAATTCTTCAATATCTAAATGTATATTTAATTGGATATATCCTTTTATCTCTTCAATTAAAGTCTCCATCAACAAATCACGTGTTTTTTGAACATAGATAACTTGTCCCTTGTCTAGCAAAGCCTTTTCTAAAGGTAATAAAAAGGCTTTAAAATAAACGGTTATAAAAGGAGGAGAAATGACGGTGAATACACCTCCAGGACCTCTTCCAAAATTTTCACGAAGTAACCTTCCCATATAACTACTTAATTCTTTTTCCAGTTTCGTTTTATCCATAGATGGTGCACCTAGTTTCTAGTTTCATAAGGTATACTATTCGTGATGTTTTATGAAAACTCCTTCTTCATCATAAGATCATTTTAGGTAATAAGAATTCACTTTCTATAAAATGTAAACTAGTCATACTAGTACATTTTTAATAGATTGGTTTCTGTTTACCTTTGTATTTTCTATGTTTAAAGATTCTTCTTTTATTTGAAATTCCAATTTTACTTCCGTAGATAATGGTACTTAAAAGTATTATATCCTTGCTAATTTCTTCTTTGTAAAATTCATTGTCATACTTTTGGTAATCCTGCAACAATCGACGAAGCTCTTTTATAAACAATACAATCTCATGATTATCAGCCATACTGACCAAATCCTTTCTGTTGGCACATCCTATTTTCAGATGCTATTTTAGGGGATTATTCCGTTACAAAAGGACTTACTCTTTTGAAACAACAAAAATAAGCCGAAAAAGAAAAGGTATGAGCTTTTCTTCCTCGGCTTATGTTTGGCACAATGTGTCCAATTCATTACTGCCTCATTAATTTTTTGGTTTTAAGATAAGCGTAATAATGCTATTGTCCTTTTCAAAATCCCAATCCACAAAAATATCAAGAATGTCTGCATTTAATATCTCATCATAGTCATCGTTTTGTCGTAAGATTCCTTTTTCCAAAGGGCGTTTAGAGATGCGTAAGGTGTCATCAAAACCCAACGAAATTAGCTGCTTTTCAATAGCCACCAGTATTCCTTCTCTTACGATGACCAATGTACGATCACTTAATTTATACGAAGAGATTTTCTCAGGCCCTTTTTGTGCAATTTCACTCATCTTTATAATCCGATCATGAATTGCTTGTTTTCCTGGGTAAGGGTCACCCTCAGTCAAATCGGCTTTCAAATCGTCCAGACAAACTCCCACAAAAATTCCGGAGTGATGATCTAAATTCCAATCATAATATAAGTGCTGGATGTCAAGGTCTGTAATCCCTTTAATTTGACCAGTGATTTGAGGTTCAAGAGTCTTTACCAAAAGCTCTCTTGTAGTCATAACCTGAAGTTCTTCATTCTGGTTTAACAGTACTTGTTCCATCGGTGATACAAAGCCACTAACATAAATAACAACATAAGGTTCATAAATCGTAACATGAACAGCCTCGGGACCTTTTCCAAAGTTATCTCGTAACAATTTGCCCAAGTTATTCGCCAATTTTGTTTGCTGAGCCTTAATATCCATATTTCTTCATCCTTTATTAAGAAAGAAGCATCATATCCTCTTTCCATCATTTTATTGTACCATTACGAACGAATAATTTAAATATACAGAATAAATAAAAATAATTTGTTACTTCATGTTTAACCGAATTATAAACGTTCAAAACCTCTTCTTTCTATTGCTTGGGACGTATTTTGAATGTCACCGAAAAATACGAATCCGTTGGATTCGTACTGATGTTTTCAATGAAGTGAGTTATAGCATGTAGTCAAATTATTGTTGGGGAAATATAGCTTTATCTTTTAGTTGATGCATCGCAGGGACATACTAAAAAATAAAAAGAGGTGCAGCATGAAAGAGAAAAAGGAGCCACTTATTTTACGTAAGTGGCTCTTTGCTATGTTGATTGAATTCACTTGAACCTCTAATAAATAATGGCAAAACGCAATTTATAATCGATTTAGATTATTCTTTGACTAATTTAACAAGCATATGAGCAAGATGATGTTGTTCTTCCTCGTTTCCAACTTTCCATAACTCATGTAACAAGTATTGCTCTTCATTTTGTGGCTCCTCATGGGTTGCGAGATAGTCAGCTATTTTTTTAGCTGCTAGAGCTAGTTGATTATCATTTAACCCTAGTTTCTCACCTTTTGTGACTTTATCCCCTAAGTAACTTTTAAATTCGTTAAAACTGGAAAGGATGTTGTCTTTCTTCTCTTGACTCATTTCATTTAGTTTATCCTCTACTTTATTTTCAACGGTTTCAGTATTATTGTTCATTTTTCATTCTCCTTCCAATTAGGTATCAATGTTCTTATATGGTAAATCCCCCATTTACAGGTATATAAACATTTCGCAGCCTATTCATATATTAAGTAGAATAATAGTAAACCTTGAATAAAACTCGAGTATTTGTAATAGAGTTTAGTGAAACACCTTTTTGATAACAGGATGTATTTCTTAGGATGTTAACAACCTAGGTTAGTTCCACAAAACTTAACGGGTTATTTAGATGAGGAACGGAGTGAATACAAATGAGTTTAGCTACTTATATAGGTTCGAACGTAGAATTACCTATTAATAAGGAACTAGATAATTTAGTTACTATTGGGAGTTGCTTTTCAGATGAAAGAAATCGATTGAACATAAAGAAACACCAATTTACTACCCTTTATGTTTATGAAGTTGCAAGTGACTGGGGAATTGAGATTACGGAATATATGAATAAGAGCAGGCGCAAAGAATCAAAAGAGAAACTAATTGCACTATGCAAATTGATGGACCGCTATCTTAAATCAGGAGACTTTTTTGAATTGTATAGTTGTTGGGTAGGAGAAGAAGCTAAAGAACTAGAGAGGAAATTAACGTTAAACATCCATTACTTTGACATTGACGATATTGATATGCCAGAAAAAACATTAGTTAGAATTGAAAAATGAGTTCGTCCTATCATTATGGTAAATTACCCTTATATAGTGTACATAAAAACAGAAAAACTCCCCTAATACCTTAAGGGAGTTTTTCTGTTTAGTTAAATATTAAGGGTGTAATTGCTTGTTACTTACGTATCATTTAATATTTTTGTAGATATTTATTATAACCTATCAAATGATTTCGGGAAAGCAAAAAATGAAAGCGATTACTTTTAATTTAAAATAATAAATGAAATATAACTGTCTTTTTATGAGATGTATTTTGGTTCTGGAAAAATACAATGCTTAAGCTTATATGCTCTAAATTTCTCCTTATCTATTAATAGATAAGGGGAAATTTTTATTCTTTATCGTTTCCTGGCACAGCATTAGAAACTATAGAAGTGTCTCCAGTATAATACTTATGGGGATAAGGATCAGAAGGCTTTGTTGCAAACTCTTTCTCAAGATCAGCTAATTCCTCTGATACCTGTTCTAAATCATTTGATTGATTATCACTCATATAAAACTCCTCCTTTTAATTAAACAATGTTCATCGCGCATTAAGGATACGTTTTTTCATAATGTGGATATACATGCTGTTTTTATTCTATACTTTCCTGTGCCTTTTCTTCATTTAGTATATATTTCAAATTAATATTTATTACTTTTTATAGGAATTTTCATTAGTTCATTATCTACCGCACCCATTCTTTTTTGTTTTATACTTTCGCTTCCTCTAGGGTTTCTTACCTATACACTAACAAATCTGCTTCTTCTGATTATCCAGCCAAGTGAACTTATTATTTTTCCTTTTACAACCGGAATATTGGGAATGGGCATAGGCGCCGCTTTTTACATTTTTAACAAGAGATTGTACATTGTTATAAGTGGCGCCACTCTATTAACTGTTGGGATTATTACCTTATTGTACGGTTTCAAATTCCCAGTACTAGATCCTGCGATTCCCAATAATTTTTCTCTTTCTACTACTGGTTTAATTTTTGTATTTACTTTTCTTTATAGTTGGATTTGGGTTGAACTGAGCCTAGCTTATTTAAAAAAATTAAAAACATTTATTTCCTAGTGAATCTACAGATTAATCTCTTAACAGAGATAACTCGTTAAAATAATGGAGAAATCGCAATTAGCCTTTTAGAAGAACGTCAATTAGGACAATCTCATCTGAATTTTTTAAGGCTCTTTTTATTATATTTTCAAATTCGACTAAACTATTTGCCCGTTCTCCTTTAATTCCAAAGCTAGTTGCCAATTGGACAAAATTTGGGTTTGTAAAAGTTACTCCATAGCTCTTACCAAACTTTTTGTTCATCATTTCCTGCTCTATTTTTAATGTAGAGTCGTTTAAGACAATAATAATGAATGAAAGCCCTAAGCGCTTTGCCGTCTCTATTTCTGCAAAATTCATTAAAGCTCCTCCATCTCCAGTAATACAAATAACTGAATCATTAGGGCAAGCTAGTTTAGCTCCAATTGAGCCTGGTAAAGCAATACCCATGGAAGCTAGACCATTTGATATAATGAACTTGTTAGCGTTTTTGGGTTGATAAGTTCGAGCTATAGATACTTTATGAGCTCCCACATCTGAAATCACAATTGTTTCCTCTGAAGAGAGCTTATCGATACTATGCAAGATATTCTCGATTGTTAAAGGCAGTAAATTGCTGTCTATCTTTTTCTCTTCAATATGATAGGATTGCTTAATTTGTTTCTGGAGATTACCAGAAGGAATCCACGGTTTAGAAGGAATATCCAGCTGATTGAATACCCGTAAAGTCTGCTTTATATCTCCAACCAATTCAGCTTCTACAGGATAATATTCATCTATTTCTGCTGGTAAGGTATCTATATGTAAAATTGGTATTTTTTCCGTGTTCCATTCTTTGGGTAACTTTTC
Source organism: Priestia sp. 3CA3 (assembly GCF_056836725.1). Taxonomy (NCBI): domain Bacteria; kingdom Bacillati; phylum Bacillota; class Bacilli; order Caryophanales; family Bacillaceae; genus Priestia; species Priestia sp. 3CA3. The sequence continues at coordinate 154,693 of NZ_JBXENJ010000008.1, read as the reverse complement.
GACAAAATCAAACCCAATTACAATAAGCAGATCAGCTTCCTTTAAGCCTGCGAGCACTTCATCTTTCTCATTAAATCCAAACGTAAAGAAATTTTGTGGATGATCTTTAGATAACACACCTTTAGCCATATAACTATGGGTAACCGGTGATTGAAGACGTTCAATAAATAGTTGAAGCTCATCCACGGCTTCCTGTCTAACAACGCCGTTACCGATAATAACAAAAGGTCTCTCATACTGCCTAATAAGAGTATTGGCAGCCTGAATTGACTCCATGATAGGTATACTTACGGGTATAGATGTAGGTGAAATAGGTTTGATGGGAACGATTTGAGTTGCTAAGTCTTCTGGCAATTCTACTACTATGGGTCCTGGCTTTTCCATTTGTGCAATTTTAAATGCTTTTCGAATAATCTCAGGAAGCGTTTGTGCATCTTTTATTTGAACACGCCACTTCGTTGCTGGTTCTACCATTTTAATAATGTCCATATATTGATGTGACTCTTTATGTTGTCTCCCCAAAGCAGCCTGTCCCGTTAATGCTACAACAGGAGAGTGGTCTAGCTTTGCACTAGATATTCCTGTCAATAAATTAGTAGCTCCTGGTCCTAATGTTGATAAACATACCCCTACTTTGTTTGTTAACCTTCCGTATACATCTGCCATGAAAGCAGCTCCTTGTTCATGCCGCACATTCACGAATTGAATCTGTTTAGAGTTGGATAAAGAATCAATAAAATCCAACGTCTCTTTACCAGGTATTCCGAAAATATATTCAACTCCCTCATTTTCTAAACATTGAACAAGTGTATCCGTCACTTTCATATTGTTCGACCTCTCTTTAGATAGTATTCTGACAAGCTTATGTGAAAGAAATAGCTCATCAATTCTTATCTCGTTTTTTCTAGTTTTACTAACCGAAACCCTAAATATATGGAATGAAATCATACTCACTAACTATTGTTTATAGTGTTACCATTAGGTTCTTATGTTAAATACATTTTTTAGAGAATGTATAAATAATTGGATGAGTCAACCTTTCATCCGTGTGAACTGATTGGGAGTGTGACAATACTCTATAAAGAATTATTATTAGAAAGTAACATTTTAAGGAATGTAAAAAATCCCATATACAAATAATAAGCCGAATACTCGTATAAAAGGTACATGTAGATATTCTGCATAAATCGTCATACCAAAAAAAGGTTTATTAAATTTAAACACTGGGTATTATCAAATCAAGACGATGTGTTAAGAGTACCGCCCGTGCATAGGGTGTGTCCTTCTCTATTCTATAAAAAATGGCGCCTCCAACGGCGTCATTTTTTATTTGTAAACAAGTTTAAGAATGCTTCATGCGAAGGTTGGATTTATATGAAAAGGTACATAGATTCTTATCTAATAGAATCTATTTTTACACCACTATTCAAAAAGATTTTGAGTGAACTTCCCTTTCTTTTGGGCAGACGGGTCCCCGTGTGCTCTCTCATCTAATTTAGTTCATATTTATGAATAAAATGCCCATAATGAGTATGTGGGCATTGGTTGATCTTTGACTTCTATCATTTCGATGTTTAGAAGATCACTTATAAATATTTTGAGGTTTTTGCATATGAACCTCATTATGATGTAGATTGTCATACTCCAATCACCTTTTTAGTGAAGTGAGTATTGATAAAGAAAGTTAGAAAGATCACATTAATTTAAGTTTAAGATGTCTCTATTGGGATAATATAATAAATAAGCTAGATTTAATGATAATCTGGTTTATTTTCTACATTCTAGGAGGCAACAAAAAATGGAACACGGTAAAGTGAAATGGTTTAATGCTGACAAAGGTTTTGGATTTATTGAGCGTGAAGGTGGAGAAGATGTATTTGTTCACTTCTCAGCTATTCAAGGTGAAGGCTTTAAATCCTTGGATGAAGGTCAAGAAGTAACTTTTGATATCGAACAGGGGCAACGCGGACCACAAGCGACAAACGTAAATAAAGCATAAAAACCATACTAAAAAGCAGACTCTATTTTCAGAGTCTGTTTTTATTTAAAAAGATTGTTATATCAAAACTCATTTATCAATAATTATAAGTTCATGTTTTTTACATAATGATTTTTTAAGATTGTTACTGATTCATTCGATACTCTTATAGTTACTATTTCTCCATTACTAAATATTTTCTCACTCATAGCCCTTATCCTTTTTTGCACCTGTGTAAACTACATACAAAATAATAAGCGTATTAAGAAACCTGCTGTTTTTGTGTATATAAAATTTTTCATAAAATTGATATCTTGGGCATAATACAGGATAGACACTTGGTAGAGGGGCGATTATTTGAGGGTGAAGGATGGAAACTTTTATACAGATAGTAGAACCAATAAGGTATATAGATTAAATGAAGATGACAAGGGAAGCTGGTACCTGAGTACACGTGATGATGAAGATCATCATCCAATGTCAAGAACCTCGGGGCGTAACATGATGAAATTGATAAAGAGTTTTTATACCAAAGTGAACGACAGTTGAAAATTTATCACTCTGCAAAACAACATAAAAAAATAAAGCTAGCTTAACCCAGCTAGCTTTATTTTTAGTTTATAGAGCTAGTTATCATAATGTTTTTTTAGGAATTAAGCAACGATACGAACAAAAATTTTTAACCTGGCCGTTGGCAATCACCTATTATTTAATTTCGATTGCAGAAGCCTTGTTGTCCCAATCCGACGCCATAATACCATTTCTATATTGTTTTTTGAAAAATCATCTATAATTGATATTGTTTTAATCTCATATTGAGATATATAATAAAAATAAGAAAAAAGAAAACGCTTTCTAAATTTAAATACATTGTTACTTTTCAAACTATAAGGAGGATTTAAAATGAGCCAAGTGGAAAGAAATTCTAAAGTGCAGAAATTAGTTGAGTATAAAAAATTCAATGAAGAAGAAGTTTTAAAAATGACAGATCCGCAGGTTGAATATTATCACTGGCTCTATTTTGATGATTCCGCTTATGATTATATGTAACTCAACTATAAAATAAGAAAAAAGCACAAAAACGTTTGGTTCCAACGGGTTTGTGCTTTTTTCGTTTCTTTAATTATACGATTACTCGTTTTCAATACCTTTTCCTGTGACAACAAAGTGAGGGCTGTCTTCCTTTCGGTTGAAAAGTCTCCAGAACTCACTATACTCATCGTCTTCTGATGTATCCGGAAATCCCTCCACTAAATAACCTTGAGATAAAAAGATCTTTAGCCCTCCTACTTCATCCGAGTCAACTCTTTCAACAATCGTGTGTTCGTTTATACCTTCTATAAAAGATTCAATTCGTTCATCGAATCGATTATTTCCCTGGACATCCCATTCAAAGTACTCATTTTCATCATCCAATCCTGTTCTTGGAGAATAGAAATCCCGTGAGGCTACTACAATTTTATTACCTTTGACAATACGCCATGAACATTGAATATGTAAAGCGTATTCAGCTACCTCTTCCGTTTTACCCCTTCTGGTTACTAAAATCTTTTCTCCAAACCCTAGCCAAAACAAATTTGAGGCTCTCCCCGCGCATCTTACATTTAAGCCCACTAATTTGTCTAATTTTGATCTAATTGCTTTTCTCATGCTTTTCTCCTTTTAGTAAGTAGCTAAACAATTAGAATGTATTAATCTATTTTGTTTATGGCATTAAGATTAATCACCTTTTTATTTTTGCAACTTCTGGTTAAAAGTCTCAGCGACAAATTCAAATTCTACATTGTCTTTATGAATAAAAAATGTAGTACACCCGTCAATATCAATACATTTATTAGACTGAGCACATACTACATCTACCTCAACCAGATTAAAATGAACAGCATGAACATCCTCACTATCTAGACCCATTGTTAAACAATTAATACTATCGCCAAAAGACTTAAAAATAAGCCTTTTCCCTTCCACGTTCTCTTTACTAACACCAAATTTCTCATTATTCAATATCCCTTGAAACGATGACGCTTTGGGAAGACACTGGATATGATGAATACCTTCGTAGCACCTTAAAGTAAACAAAAAAGGGTGTGCTTCATCTGCCATAATCTCAACGCCATATTTAAACGAAAAAGTTTTATAAACCATTTCATAAAATAAAGGGATGACAATATCATCCCATGATTCATAAGCATGAGCATGTATGCGTATTAGATGGGGATATAAGCTGGTAATGGCACGCTGAAAATTTAATAAAACTTCCGTATCCGTAAGCTCAGATAAAGAATCATCGGTTTCATGATTCTTTATCTTTCGTAGCCTATTATCAATCATCAACTTTCCCCTCCTACCTCTAGTTAGTTAATCTTCCGATAGTACATGTACGTCATGAAACTATTCGTTATTATACTTGTCTAGGTCTTTCCATTTTGCAAACTTGTTTCTAAAATTCCTAGATATTTCTTCGTCCTTGCTCAAAAGTAAAATTAAAGATGAGTCCCAAAAAACTAATTCTATAATTGCTTTAGGGTGCTGAATTGTTGGTGTTTCAATCCAAAAACCCGGATTACCATCAGCATAAGGCTCTTCTTTAAGCATATCTAAATTTATAGTTTCTTTCTTATTAAAGGCAGAAAAAACTCCCCATATAAAATAGATGTCCTCTTTATTAGCAAGCTTCGTTAGATTTTCACCTGTAATCCAATATGTATTGCCGCTCGTTCCATTGTTGTAAATTCTGTAATCAGTAAAGTAATCAAGGTACTTATCTGGAAAAGATCCATCTAAATCAGTCAACAGCCAATTGTACTTTTCATGAAGATTATTAAAAGAACTCAGTATTTCCTTTAAGTCATAAAAGCTCTCTAGGATCGTATTCATGAATTCCACTCCATATTTTAGTTTTATTTTAACATTTCCCTTAGTAATTTTTCTGTATACAACATGTAAGAATAGTTAACATAACCCTCATTCAAACTCCTCAGGACACCAAACAGCTATGTCATCCCCCGGAGTTGCAACTAAAAGCCAATCACTTCCTGCAAAAGGGTCTCCTAATTGCCAGCATTCATAGTTAGGATCATGACCGTTCACAAATAATACTCTCCCCGATTCTAGAGAAATGATAAGATGAGGCGATACGGCATCCAGCTGAACATTTACTACTTTTTGTCTCCTGATATCCCAAATATGCTTAAAATATTGCTCTTCTGTATGGAAAGGCACTTCATCTTCTGATGATGGGTATGTATCGCGGGCTTCAGGATATACAGTCCAAGTTGTTTCGATATTCAATACAAAATCACTATCATCTTTTTTATTATAGTTAGTAAAATACAATAGAGTTACAGAGCTATTAAGCCCACATTTCACGCCATCTATTTGACTGCTAATAAGTAAGTGCTTCAGTACTCGTTCCGCAAATTTTTTGTCCCCTATCTTCACTGAAGCTGCTCCTTTACACGTTTCTTAGATGTATACCATATAAAAAGTTAAGCAGCGTAATCCTCTTTAGATATTAAAAAGCTCACTTTTACTGCTCAAATTAGCACTTGGTATATTCATCCTAAACATAGGCTAAATAAAAAAGATCTTTACGAAAAACAGTCTGATTATTTCTGATTTTTCCTTTCTCTTACTTCGCTAATTGTCTTTATAAATTCACGCTCAGTTACGCCTAGATAGGAGTCAGAACGACGAACATATACAATCCTGAGGTCTCTGTAAGGCTCAGGTATTGAAAAGAGTTGTACTACCCCTTCTCTCTCATATCTCTCCGCTAATGACCGGGCTATAAGTGTCATACCAAGGCCCGAAATCACTGCTCCCATAATCGTTTCGAGTGTAGCGAATTCCATAATTTTCGGGGATACAATCTGTTCTTCTTTTAACCATTGCTGTAGCCTTTCTCTATATTGGCAGCCTTCATTAAATAAGATGAATGGTAAGTGTAGTAACTCTCTAGCAGACTCAATCTGCTTCTTACCTTTTTCATTTGCACTGCATACAAGTACAATTTCTTCATCAAAAGCCGGAATTTGATCAAGCGTTGACACATTTACTGGTTCTGCTACAAATGCCCCGTCTAGCTGGAACTTAAGAACTTTCTCTATTAATTGTGTACTTACTCCTGATACTAGAGAAATATCCACATTTTTGTGCTTATTATGATAGGAAGAAATGATTTCAGGAAACCCTACTACCGTTTCAACTAATCCAATACATAATGATCCAACAAGGTTACGCTCATCTTGAAATGCTTTCTGTATTTCATCCATTAGCCTCATCATTTGTTCTCCGTACGTTAAAAGTTTTCGACCTTCTACATTTAATGTCATTCCGCGTCTGTGACGATGAAACAATGGGTGTCCAATTTTTCGTTCAAGAGATCGAATACGTGCTGTTACATTTGGTTGGACATAACCTAGCTTATTAGCAGCAAGGCTTACACTGCCGTATTCTGCCACAGCCATAAATATACGTATATCCTCTACTTCCATAAACATCCTTCTTTCCACTTACATTCATTTAGGTATTAACAATAGTGATATCTACAATCATTTATCATTATTTTACAAGATATCAAGCTCTAGATAAAATAATGACATCCAATTGTTACTGCAATTATTTAGTAGCCATTACATAAAGTTCTTAAAATGAGGTGACTAAAAGGAGGAAATCTGATTGTTTTATTTACTATTGTTTCTTGCCATCATCTTGGAGGTAATCGCAGTATTTTTTCTTAATCTTACAAATGGATTCACAAACTTTGTTCCGACTGTTTTTGCCATACTATTTTATTGTTCTTCGATTGCTGCTTATATGCTCCTTAACGCCAAAGGTGAAGTAGGAGTAGCAAGTGCTTTATATGCAGGAGGTGCAACCGTACTTGTTGTTGTCACAGGTATTATTTTTTTTGATGAAACTATTTCCTTATCTAAAATCTTAGGAGTTTCTCTTATTGTAATTGGTGCAGTTTCTCTTAACATTAAAGGAAGTTCTAAAGAAAGAAGGGCAGCGTAATGGGATACGTATTTTTAACGATTGGCTTAGTTTTAGGCATTGCAGGGCAAATGTGTGTAAAACTATCTAAAGGCTTTAGACAAACTGTTCCCACGATAGGTGCATTCTTATTGTTCATTGCTTGTATTTATTTCATTTCTCTAACAACACACTATTTTGAAATGGGTATTGTTTTTGCTATATGGGCAGGGCTAACGATTGCTAGTACAACGCTGTTAGGTATTTATATATTTAAAGAATCAAAAAACAAAAGAAAGATTATCTCCGTTACTCTTATTATTACAGGGGTTATTATACTGAAAGTTTTCTAATAGAAATAAGATAAATAAGGCCCTTACTTAACTTATAAGTAAGGGCACCATAGAAGGAGTTAAAAACAAGGAGGTATTGGTCATCGACCGTCCATTGCTATAGTTGGTTATTGGTAAGTTGTAACAGTGTAATGGGTCATTGGATTATTGGTTTTATCACTTGCCATCACAATAGTACTTTGAGTACACTAAACATTCTCCTTCTATGCCTTGAAGGGAGTCTCACCTCTTCAAGGATTAAAAATATTTATCTCCATCAAACTCTAACTCTATTTGATAGTTTTTAGCGTTAATTAAATTCGATAATCTGTTTGCTTTTTTTTCAACCTCTAGACCTCTTAGACGATATTCTTCAGGATCAAATGTAGCCACTTTAATAATGGATACCCCTTCTCCATAGTAAGGATATTCTTCTTTAGATGATGAACCAAACTCTTTGTATTTTCTTGCTCTAGCACGTAATTGAGTGGCATATTCAATCGCTTCTACAATTGTTAGTTTGTGTTCATTATAAGTAATATTATTTTGGATATTGGCTTGATACATTAATTTATCAAGTAGACGCAAATCCTTTCGAATGTCCTCTAAATCCTGTTCAACATGAGATAGTGATCGAGCTTGAGGAGGAATCTTCTCCCCTTTTTCAATCTCTACAAATGCAACACGGTCCATCTCTTCTTCTAATTCGTGTATTCGTTTTGATAATACACTTTTCAATTTCACAGCCTCTGCTAGAGAAATTTTAGACATAGATCAAAGCTCCTTTATTCATAAACTTAATTTTTACTATTTTATTGTTCTAATACCTTCTCATAATAAGGAGGTGTTGTGCCACTTCCGCCATACCCTGAGACACTGGTGCGATCTACTTTATAAGACATTATATAGCGTCCTTTTTGTTTACCTTTAGTCCAGTTTTCTTCAAACGTCACTAGATAAAACTCGTTATTTAATTTTTTAGCACGAGTTGTTCTTTCGATTTGATACCCTCTAAAAGTTCCTCTCCATGTTCCAACTTTAGCAGGAAATAAATCAATATCTGTTCCTTCACCACTTGCCGCAAACTCTATTGCACCTTCTTGGGTAAATGGCGGAAGGCTAGGTGATAGCGCTTCGAATATACTCCAACTGAGAAGTAAAAGAATAAGAGGTATGATTAGCAATACTTTTGTACTTTTTTCCCTGTCAATTCTTCTTTCTACCCACCAATCTATACATGCATATAACATAGCAGCTGCCATCCCGTAATAAGCCAAATATGTATCTTGAAAAAACAAACCGTTAATTAAACCTAATATGCCATGGAAGAAGACAAATAGCCACCTCATGTTGGGAAGCCATTTCTTTCGAATAGCGTCCAGTATAACTGAGACAAAATTTCCGTATACAGCAATAACTACCCCTACATAAAAAAGATATACAAGGAACCACCCTGCCATGTCATTTCCAGTATGATACGATAGTTCTTCTCCGTTAGTTAGCTGTTGGATCAGACCTATTACTGTCAAAAGGTACGCTAAAATAAAGCTTGTAGAAAGAGTTGTTATCGTCTTTCTCAAAATCACATAATCTTTTTCACTTTCCATAAAGGGTACCTTTTTCTACTTATTTCTATATATTTTATATTAAACCATATTTCTTCATATAAAGGTGATTTACAAACAAAAAATTGTGATTGAGACTATTTATTTTAGTGGCTTTGTTATAGTAAGTCGTTAATCACAGAAGTACATATATTAAACTGATTTGTGTTAGACTGTTAAAAGCGTATGACTTTGAAGAAGAAAGGCTGAAAAACATGACACAAACAAATACAGCATTTCGTGATGCACTTATCAAATCACTCAGAGGTGAAAGAGGTCATCTTCCAACAATTAATGCAATAACCGACATTAATATGGAACTTGCTTCACATAAACAAAAGGAATTACCTTACTCTATTTATCAATTAGTGAAGCATATGAGCTATTGGCAAGACTTTTTACTTGCTCTTGCTAAAGGAGAAAACCCTGAGAGACCGAAAAGTGTAAGTGAAAGCTGGCCTGAACATCCTGCTCCGGTTGATGAGGAAGAATGGGAAAAGACGATCCAGCATTTTTGTGATGGAATTGACGAAGCTTGTCACTTAGCTGAGACATTATCAATCGAAGAACCTCTGGATGCTTGGCCAAGTGAAACCCCAGGGGGATTACTGCGTAATATTGCTTCTCACAACAGCTATCATCTCGGTGAAATTGTCATTATGAGAAGATTAAACGGAGCATGGCCACCGCCAACAGGAGGCTTTCCTGCTTAGATTGAGACATAATGCAGAAATAAAGCTCTAAAAAGCGTCCATTAAACACTTTTAGAGCTTTATTCTAGTTGTGTACTATTCCTTTATGAATAATGTGTGGGATGAAACAAGTCTTCCTCTGCATTTCTGACAATCGAAAAGTGTTCAACGTTGTAATGACCATGTAAAGTTTCCTTATAATGCTTTATGATTTGTTCAGCACTTAAACCATTACTGTCCGTTGTTGAATGTCCATCCCCCACTAATGTCACATCCATTCCATTGATTGTAGCTGTTCTGACTGCACTATCTATACAGTATTGTGTCTAAATTTATGAGAAATTTAATGAGCAACTTAGCGGATTTTCTTGCCCCCTTGGTCTCTTGACCAGCTCCCCTTCACAGTTAGGACAAATATACATCGCACTTTCACTACATTTATCACAGAATGTACATTCATGTGTACAGATATAAGCAACAGAGCTATTATGGAGCTTCTTATTGCACTTTTCGCATGTATTTCTCATTTCTAAAGCCATTAAATCCCTCCTTTTGATATAATTAAATTGTATTGTATAAATTTCTATTTTCACATATTTATTTTATTGTATTACTAATTAATAGCTTTAATATTGACGGAAAATTCATGATTTTAATTTATAATTTAAAGCGGGGTATGTTTTATGGATGAAATTGATAAAAATATATTACTACATCTACAAGAGAATGCTCGTTTGTCCGTTACACAGTTGGGAAAGCTGGTTGGCTTATCTACTCCTGCTGTTAATGAAAGAGTAAAAAAACTTGAAGAGAAAAACATAATAGATGGATATAGAGCAATAATTAACCCTGAAAATTTCAACAAACCTGTAACTGCTTTTATTTTATACAGCAATACAAAATGCAAGCAATTCGTAGAATATTGTAAAGAACACCCTGAGGTTATCGAATGTCATCGTTTGGCGGGTCAATACAACTATCTAGTAAAAGTTTTAACTACTTCCGTTCAATCTCTGGAAACATTTATTGATGAATCTATGGCTTTTGGAGAGCCGTCTACATTGATTAAGCTTTCCTCACCAGTTGTCTATAAAGCAATAAAATAGAAAGGGAGAAATATCCAATACGAAAAAGCGGATTTTGAGTTGGAGCATTCTTGTTGGGGTTATTATTGTTTTAGCTATTGGTATACCAAGAATAACAGCTAATGAAGCATGCCCTTTAGGTTCATCAGAAGAAAAAAAGAAAGTAGAAGAACTCGAAGGAAATTTTCGAAAGTGGTCACTTGGACCACTGGATAAGTTTATGGTGCAAAGTTACCAAGCAAAGCCGAATGGACATCAGTGGAATAGTGTGAAACAAAAATCAATTAAAAATTACCGTGTCACATATTACACGTTTTTTGGATTTCGTTACATGGAAGCAGAAGTTAGTTGAACCTAACATGGAAAGATAAGATTTGCGCAGAATATTATGCCACATGCCCGTTTTTTTTCTTTATCATGATCCATTCGATGTTACATAGATATAAAAAATAAACGTACAAAAAAAGGTAATGCAACATGCACTACCTTTTTTGTATTGTAATTGGTCTCTAAAACATATGAAATCATTTTAAAATTATCAATATTATAGATTAAAAGGATTTTATTACCTTTTATGGTATACTCAAACCTGAACTATTCTTAAGGAGTGAACGAATTGGAAGTGAATAACCAAACTTAAATGAGAACAGTTATTGAGTAGATGTCTAATGCAAATACCAATTTTAGAAAAGGTGATGTGTGTAGATGAGTCAAAGATATGTTCAGCATCGTTTATTTCCTTACTTATTGGCCGTGTTTTCCGTATATTTACTTATCAGTAAAAGTAGCTTTATACCATGGTCCATCCTTGCATTTATAGTAGTTAGCACAAACGTAATAGATAAAAGATATAAGTCTTCAGAAAACACTAAGAGATATATTTTTGCTAATAAGAGACTAGATTTCGTGTACAGACTTTTTTTATCTATCAGTGTTTTATTTATTATGATGAATCTACTTGTCTTAAAATTAGGTACAATATCTGTACTATATGTTCTTCTTCTACTATTTTTGACATCCATATTACTGTTCACTAGTCATATGGAATAATACGCTGTCTGTAGAATAACGAATGGTAGAGTTTTATCAATTAGAGCGGAGCATAAAATTGCAATCAACTTTTCAAATAAGATTTAAAGACATACTACTCATTATTCTAACCTTATTACTTGTCATCTCCGTATTAGTAAATTGCGCTAGTTATTTTAACAGCAAGCAAATCGAAAGCATCAGTTCACAATGTTACGATAAAGGCGGAGAAGTCATACTTGAGATACATAACCCTTTTACCAATGATTATTCTTTTATGTGTAGGTAGGCTTTATCTATCTACTCCAGTGTTTTTTCATAAATGCAGGGACATTTTCATTTTGCATTTTAACGAGCGGTCTTTGCAAAAATAAATAAGCGCAGCTGCTTACTTCAGCTATGCTTATTTATTTAAATCTTTATGTTGATATTGACCTATAAACCACTCAATTCTCTACCTATACCTTATCTAGATGAAAATCTCTTCATTATGGTCTGTACATGTCATAGCTCTATTGTTTAGTCTCAAATTAACTCCAACGTTTTTCGAGACGCAATATGATGGTAAACTGCACCAATCATACCTGATTGATTTCCAAAACTAGTAGATCTGATAACAGCACAGAATGCTGGATCAATTTCTAAGATTCTCTGTTTTAATTCGTTTATGAATGTTTTTCTTGAAGTAATCCCTCCCCCGATATAAAAAGTAGGAAGAGCAAACACATAATATAAGTTTAAGATGTTCATTGCCAATCCACTATATAAGTCACTAACCAGAAGCGATGCCACTTCTTCCCCTTGGTCGTAAGCTTCAAAGATTTGTTCACCTGAGACATTTTGAAAAGGTATATTCATACACTCTGCATATTTTTGGCGAATAACCGCCAGCGTAGCTGTTTTGTTAAATTTATGATTTTCTGCAATATCACTCGTAACGTGTTCACTGAACATATGTCCAAACTCACCAGATCGGTTACGTCTCCCTCTATAAAGAGCGTCGTTCAAATAAATTGCGCCTCCAATTCCTGTTCCAATAGTTAGACAAAGAAAGTCAGTCTCTTCTTTTGCACTTCCTTTCCATTTTTCTGCTAGAGCTACACAATTCGCATCGTTTTCTGCACTTATTGCCAAATCAGGAAATTGTTCTTTAAAATATGCAAAGATATTGAACCCATTAAAATCTTCAATAGCACCGCCCATTTCAATAAAACCTGTATTAGGATTAATAAAACCAGGTATGCTTAGAGCTAGCCCTACTACATCACAATTCATTCGGCTTTCAATTTGAGTAAGAATAGTCTGCCCTTTCCTATTGGCTAGAGGTATTTTTACGGATTCAACAAGATCACCGGAAATAGAAAATTTCCCCATTTTTAAATCGGTACCACCAATATCACAAGCTAATACAAATTTCATTGTATATCCTACTTTCTTCTTCAAAATATTGACTATAACTTCATTATAAGTGCATAAATAAAGAATTACCCCCTATAAAAGTATACGGGGGGTAATTCTTTATTTAGTTGTTTCAAGCAATATTACTTTCTGATTGTTTTTTTGCTTCGAGCTCTTCATTGTAAGAAATACTATCTTGCATTCTGACAAAAGGAAGATAAATCATCACTGACATCGCAATGGTTACTATTTGCAATAAAGCCCCTCTCCAGCCGCCAATCAAGAAGCCAGAAATAACCGGCGGTGTGGTCCAAGGAACCTGAAGTGCATTGAAAGGCTCTACCCATCCCCAAATGATAGAGAAGTAAACCATAAATGATGCGATTGCAGGAACAACAATAAAAGGAACAAACATTATTGGGTTAAATACAATTGGCATACCAAAAATGATTGGCTCGTTTATATTGAATAATCCAGGAGCTAAAGATAATCGACCGAGCTGCTTTAAGTGCGATGACCGTGCCACTATAAGAGCTGCAATAATAAAACCAATGGTAATACCTGATCCTCCTAGTTTCGTAAATACATCCAGGAATTGAATGGTTACAACTTTAGCATTTTCGCCTACAACAAGCTCTTTACCAGAATCCAATATTGCTTGGTTTTGTAGAGCATTGGCTGTTAGAAGCGGTCCCATTACTCCCATAATAATGGCAGCACCATGAATTCCACACCACCAAAGAAGTGACATTAAGACCATGATAAGAACTGCACCAGTAAGCGTGTCCGTCAAATTTTGCACGGGTACTTGCAGCAGTTTATAAACAATTTCAGTGAATGTCTTATTTGCAAAAGCTTGGCATAATCCAAAGACAATGGCAGCTACTGTAATGATGGCAAACCCAGGAATTAGTGCAGAGAACGAGTTCGCAACGCCTGGCGGAACACCTTCTGGCATTTTAATACGAATATCACGCTTAATAAACTGCGAATACACAAAGCCAACAAATAGACCAACTACAATCGAGGCTAGTACACCCTGCCCGCCGGTCCAAACTTTGGGAATAACACCTGTGACGGTTTCTCCGCTTTTTGCCAAGACAGAGGACTGAGTGATAATAAGGAAGGCAACTACACCTAAAATACCAGCTGGCGTACCTTCAATTTTTTCGTTCCGGACGTATGAATAAGCGATTCCAAACACACCAATAAGAGCCAGAATATCAAATGTAGAACCGACAACCTGGGTAAGTGGAAGGTTCCACTGTTCTCCAAAGAATTTCACCATAGCCTCTTCCCAGCCTGGAATCGGGGCAGCGAGAATTAATAGAAAGAGAGAGCCGATAATTGTCATCGGCATTGTTAAAATAAACCCATCCTTAATTGCAAGTGTTGGTTTTGCATTTGCAAATCGAAGGAAGAACGGGGTGAACTTTTCAAATACACTTTCTAAGCGACCCATAGGGGTACCTCCTTAAAGTTCTTCTGCGCGTGTAGCGATAATATCCTTGTACCAAAAGAATGACTGCTTTCGTTTTCTTGCAAGATTATTTTTGTGATCGACATAAATGAATCCGTATTGTTTTTTATAACCATTTAACCAGCTAAGCAAATCAATGACAGACCATGCAAAGTATCCTGAGACGTTAATTCCTTCCATGACAGCTTTTTTGACAGCGCTTAAATGATTTTCAATATAGTCGATTCGAGGTTGATCATGAATCTCTTCACCAACGATAGGATCTTCATCTCCTAAACCGTTTTCCGTGATATACATTTTGATGTCCCCGTAGCGTTCTTTAAGCATACGCATCCCTTCTAGAAAAGCATCAGGAGCAATTTCCCATCCCCATTTGGTATATACCTTTTCTTCCATCATGACTGTTTTGTATACACCGTCAAATGAAGGGTTTCCAGGTTTACCTGTTGAGTTCTCACGTCCACCAGACAATACGAGGGCTGAATCGTTTTTCATTACGCGCTGTGGGCAGTAATAGTTTAATCCGATGAAATCATTCATAGGTGCCGTTCTATGAAGCAAATCCAGTTCCTCTTCTGTCATTTGCGGGAGTAGCCCTTTAGCTTCGAGCTCTTTTATTACATATTGTGGGTAAGCTCCTTTCAAAATTGGATCATAATACCAATGTGTCGAATATGCATTCGCATGTCTTTCTGCAAATTTGTTCTCTTCGTCTTCATCAATGCTAAACGCCGGGTTAAAAACATGAGTAATGCCAATTTCCCCCTCATAGCTTGACTGTTTGAAAAGTTCAACCGCACGGGCATGAGCCACAAACACATTATGTGTCGCCTGAAAGTATGCTTTCGCATCCCCTTCAATTCCTGGTGGATGAGCACCGGTTAAATAGCCTAACGAACAAAAGATAACCGTTTCGTTAAAGGTAATCCAATTCCGTACTCGATCGCCGAATGCTTTAAAACAAACATCAGCAAACGTGACAAATGCATTGGCTGTTTTAGGATTTAGCCAGCCGCCTTCTTCTTCAAGCGTTTGAGGAAGGTCCCAGTGATACAATGTGACGAACGGAACAATTCCGTGTTTTAAACATTCATCAATGACATTATTATAGAATTCCAATCCTTTTTGATTTACTTCACCTATACCGTTGGGAAGAATACGTGTCCAGGCAATGGAAAACCGATACGATTCCAATCCCATCTCTGCCATAAGTGCGATGTCTTCTTTATATCGGTGATAATGATCAATGGCCACATCACCGTTTGTTCCTTCAAATGTTTTACCGGGAATCTTTGAGAAGACGTCCCAGTTCGAAACCCCTTTACCGTCCTTGTTCCATGCCCCTTCTACTTGATAAGAAGCTGAAGCTGCGCCGAACAAGAAATCTTTTGGCATTTTCAAATCATTCACCCCGTTTATTTATTCGCTAATTTAATCGCGTGTTCAAGTACTTTTGCACCATTCATCATGCCGTAATCCACCGTGTTAATAACATCAATAGCGACACCTTTTGGTTCACAAACAGCTTTTCCTTTGTTTAACAAATACTTTACCTGAGGACCTAATAAAGCAACATCGATATTATCAACATACTTTTCCATCTCTGACTCAGGGTAAGCTGCAATCTCAGCTTCTACACCACGCTCACCAGCAAACGCTTTCATCTTCTCCACTAACATACTTGTAGACATACCTGCTGCACAGAATAATCCAATCTTCACCATATCAATTCATCCCTTTCAATAAGTTAATTTCTTTTTGCATGGTCATCATATGATCCAATAGCTCTTTCACTAAGATTGTGTTCATCAAATGGTCTTGGGCATGAACCATCAATACACCAACCCGTGCCGATTTTCCTTGGGCCTCTAGTGTGACAAATTTTGTTTGAATAGCATGTGCTTCGTTTAAAATTGCATTCGCTTTTACTACTTCTGCTTCTGCCTCTTTTACTTTGTTTTCTCTGAGCAGATGTAAAGCAGCGTGATAGCTCGCTTTAGCATCACCTGAAAATGCAATTAATCCAAAGATATCTTCAGAGCTAATCTCAATCGATTCTTCAACCATATATGTACACCCTTTCATAAGTACAAATCTAATTTGTTGGTACAAATTTTATAAATTTATAATAACTCACTCAGATTCATATGTAAACTATTTTTTTATTTTCAGACAAAAAAAAAGAGCCCTGAGCTCTCTTTGCACCTTAACTACCTTTCATATTTGATACTTTTAGCAATTTTACATGTTTGAAGTGATGCACTGACTGTGAGTAATCAAATATTGCACCGTTTATTAAATAAACCGTATTATCTACCACCAAAGCCGGATCATTCTCTTTTAATCCCAATAAATCAGCTTGCTCACACATAAGATAATCGGCACGAATAACACGATCTGCAAAACCAATTGCTAGTTGCTGGTCATTGCGTAAATATGTATAAATCGATTTTTTCACAATATTTTCATCAAGGTATTTAACAAGATTTTTGTTGAAATACGAAGTTTCAATTGAAAATGGATCACTATCAACATATCTTAGCCTTTTTACATAATAAATAGGTGTTCCAATCTTACATCCCATATTTTGGGCTAGTTCCTCATCCGCATTAATTAATTTAAAATCTAGCAGCTTGTTTTCTACAAGGCGGTCACTAAAATCATTGGTAACTCCTTGTAGCTTTTCAAGATTAACGTATCCATTGTTGTGATGATTACGAATAAATGCACCGCTGCCCTGAACTTGATATACATATCCTTTATTCACGAGAATTTCAATTGCTTTTCGTACTGTATTACGGCTCACCTGATACTTTGCTGCATATTCATCTTCAGTCAAAAGTTTATTTGTTTTTTGATAAACATGCTCAGTAATATCAGATTCAATTTGGCCAGCTACTTGCAGATATTTTGGCATCATTCTGTTTTACACCTCTCTATACAAACTAAAAAACTAGGGATTATTATAGCATAAAATACGGAAAGAAGTGCTTTTATGAATATACTTGAAATAAAAAAAAGCTTTATAGCCTTGTTCAATATGAAGATAGCGCTACTACTTATATTACTCCTAAAGTACTGGAATTGACGTATTGTAAAACATCTAAGATTTTGCAAATCATTATACTTACGGATCAAAAATGAAGTTCGATGGCTTTATCTAATTGCTTTTTTAATGCAAGTTAAAGTTAGCTTTAAGTCAAGGTTTCCAAGAATAATTTCCAAAAAAAAAACGATTTTGCAAATCATAAAAATAAGTCTACACCTTAACCGTACGGACTTAAAATTAAGTTAGTTCATTGTTTTTTTTGGGGGTTTTCTTGATTTCCTGCTTTACTGATTATCGTAAAGGGAACAAAAATAATAAATAAAATAACTAAGTTCGTTTTCACAATCGTTTCAATTAAAAAGTGCGCTAACCCTGCTTGGGTTAACGCACTTGATCGTTAGGCCTGAACCAGCAAAACTCACTTTTGTATAGAATCTAAACATCCTTTCAAATGCTGAAATAGGGATCCATTTTGACGGGAAGAGTAAGGGTAATTAGTAAATTCAGGGTGCGCATTACGCTCGATTACTTTTAAGCCGATGATTTTTCTGATGACTTATTGCCCGGTGCAAACCAACCCAATAGCGCGATACCAACTAATACTCCATAGAAAATCAGTGTCCAAGCAGTGCTATGAGGGAAATGAGAATCTAAAACCCCGATATCTTTATGCGCAAAAGTAATAACCGCAAGTTTCACACCGACCCAGGCAACAATTGCATATGCTGTCGTTTCTAAGGCAGGTCGCTTTTCGAGAAGTTTTACAAACCAGGTTGCTGCAAACTTGATTAAGATAAGACCTGCAACTCCTCCAAGAACTACAACTGCAAACTGTCCTCCATCCATCCCACCGATTTCTCCAAACTGTGAATCCGGAAGCCCAAGAGCTATGGCCACTGCAGCTAAAATAGAATCTATGGCAAAAGCAAGGTCAGCTAACGCAATTTTCCCCACTGTTGGCCAGAACCCCTTTCCAGCAGACTCCTTCTCATCATCATCATGAATATTCTCATTATGTTTCCCAAACCGCGCCTGAATGACATGCTTCAAACCTAGATACAGGAGATAAACGGCTCCTATGGCCTGTATCCACCAGACGTTGGCGATAAATGAAATGGCAAAAAGAGCTCCAAATCGAAAAATAAATGCCATCAGAATTCCGTAATTAATCGCTCTTTTTTTCTGATCCTCGGGTAAATGCTTGGCTATAACTGCCAGTACAAGAGCATTGTCAGCTGATAATAACCCTTCTAATCCAATTAGAATCAATAATGCCCATACGTATTCGAGCCAAATAGATTCCATCCGCTTCTCCCCTTTCCAAAATGTAAGCTGCTATGCTAAAGGTTTTGTTTACAATAGAATAACCATATATGCTAAAGGCAACCCTAAAAGATAGGATTTTCATTATTTTAACACTAACCTTCTATAAAATACTTCTTTAAATACAAATAAAAACCAAATTATTAAATTTTTACGTTTTTTATCATATAACGTCGCTTTTTTACATGATTAATGAAAACTTCGGGCCAACATCTCTATAAGTTGGATGGTTAATAGGTAATCGCTATTATTTCAGGCTTTTTTTACAAAGTGCTTGCGACCAATGAAAAGAACGGCTAAAAAATATTCATCAATATTTTTTAGCCGTTCTTTATTTCTTCTTTGTACCATGAAATAAAACAGGTCAATTAGGACTAATCCCTACCCAAAAAAGATCTACTAGAGCCTGAGCCGTTTTTTCAGGGCCTCCTAATTCAGTTATTAATTCTTTTTTATTCCGAATCATTGTGACCATAGAAAATGTATGCGCAAGCAAGCGAGGGCTTGTTACGACAATTTCACCGTTGTTTGCAGCTTGTTTGAATACGTTCTCCAATGCCTGATGTATGGCTTTCTCTGCTTCACGAATTTCATGAATATGATCTTCTGTAAGCGAAGAAGTAGCTTCCTGCAATAATGTTTCAAAATCAATATGCGGTCTCTTTAAGTGATCCAATGTTACCTCGTATAATCTATGTTTCAGCCCTTTGGAATTTTGTAATAATTTCTCTGTCTGTTTTGTAATACGTTGGAACATGCTTGATACCGAAACGGTAAATAAAGTGGCCTTATTTTTAAAGTAGTAGTAAACACTAGCCTTAGTCACATCGCTAGCCTCAGCTACTTGCTCCATTGAGACTCTTTCATATCCATATGCCATAAATAAATGGGCAGCAGTCTTTAAAATTTGCTCTCTTGTTATATTATTTTCAGTTGTTATTTTGGGTCTGCCAGGCTTTTTTTTTGGTGTCTTATCAGTATTCATAAGAGGGCCTCCTTCTAGTTCAAGAAATTGCCACATTTAAACTAGTTGATTAATTAACCTTCTGGTATATATAATTATTGAAGATTCTATATATATTGTAATAGAAACAAACAGATTTGGAAATGAGGGAGAATTAATGAAAGAATCACCTTTAGCAACATTCAGCCGATTTATGACTGGGAAAGTGAGTCGATGGGTTGTTATTGCCGTATGGATTCTGGCCACTGTAGTCCTAACGATTGCTTGGCCTGCCGTGAATGAGACGGAAGTGAACAATGCACCCAACTTAAGTGAGAATTCACCTTCCGTAGAAGCTGAAAATCTCATAAAGAAAGAATTCCCTAACTCATCAGGGGTTCCTGCCTTACTTACATGGCACAAAGAATCAGGTTTGAAAAACGATGATCTAAAATCTATTCAGCAAATGGCGGCAGCTTTAGAAAAAAAACCATTAGAAGAACAAACGTCTACACCGCCTTTGCATAAATTACCGTTAGCAGCTTTACAAAAAATGATATCAAAAGATGGTACCACGCTTGTACAGCCTATTTTCTTTAAAGAAAACGCTGAGACGGATGTACTAGAAAAAAATCTAGATACGATTAAAAAACAAGTAAAAGAAAACGTTTCATACGATTCTTTTGCGACGGATATAGATGAAAAAGATAAATTAAGCACGCGCGTTACCGGTCCTGTAGGAATTCAAGTAGATGCAACGAGCTTATTTGAAGGAGCAGACGTTTCGTTACTAATTGCGACAGTTTTATTAGTCTTAATTTTACTTCTTGTCATTTATCGTTCCCCAATTTTAGCGATTATTCCTTTAATTGGTGTAGGTTTTGCCTATGGGGTTCTGAGTCCAATTCTCGGTATTTTAGCAGATAAAGGATGGATTACGGTCGATTCACAGTCCATATCCATTATGACCGTTTTATTATTTGGAGCCGGAACAGACTATTGTTTATTTTTAATTTCTCATTATCGCGATGAGCTTCGCAAAGTAAAAGATAAGAGACAAGCACTTATCAACGCCTTTAAAGGTGCTTCAGGTGCTATAGCGATGAGTGGCTTTACGGTTGTCATCTCTCTTTTAGCTTTAATCGTGGCAAAGTACGGGGCTTACCACCGTTTTGCAATCCCGTTTAGTTTATCTATTCTGGTTATGGGATTAGCGAGCTTAACTCTTATTCCTGCCCTTCTTGCAGTTATGGGAAGAGGTTCTTTTTATCCTTTTGTTCCTCGCACTCCCGAAATGGAAGAAGAATTGGCGAAAAAGAAAGGAAAACCGGTGCGTGACCGAAAAGAGAAAAACCGTTTCGGGAATTGGATCGGTAATGTGGTTACGACTAAACCATGGACAATCATTGTAGCTTGTCTAGTCTTTTTTGGAGCTTTATCCATATACTCTAGTCAAATCAAGTACACGTATGATTTATTGTCTTCTTTCCCTGAAGATATGCCTTCTCGTGAAGGATTTACGATTATCTCTGACGCTTACTCTCCTGGTGAACTAGCACCAGCACAAGTAGTAATTGATACAGAAGGAAAATCGGTAGATCTAGAAAAAGAGTTAAAGAAAAACGATCTTATTAGTACCGTTTCTGCACCTCAAAGCGGTAAAAGTAATAAGGATTTAAAGGTATATGACGTCACGTTTAATGTAAATCCATATAGTATAACAGCTATGGAGGCTATTCCAGACTTGAAAGATGCAGCCGAAAAGGCACTGTCACAGTCCGGAGTTTCCTCAGTAAAATCCAAAGTATGGATTGGCGGTCAAACAGCGACGCAATATGACACGATGACTGTTAGTGATAAAGACAACAGTATTATTGTCCCGTTAATTATTATTTTTATATCGCTGCTGCTAGTGGCTTACTTGCGTTCTATTGTAGCTATGCTTTATTTAGTGGGAACCGTTATCCTCTCTTACAGTGCAGCTTTAGGCTTAGGCTGGCTCATCATCCACAATATCATGGGAGCAGATGCTATCCAAGGAGCGATTCCTTTATACGCATTTGTATTCTTAGTGGCGCTTGGTGAGGATTATAATATTTTTATGATCTCAAGCATCTGGCAGAAAAAGAAATACATGCCGTTAAAACAAGCGATTAAAGAAGGCGTAAGTGAAACAAGCGGTGTTATCACATCAGCTGGAATTATTTTAGCTGCTACATTCGCGGTTCTAGCAACACTGCCTATTCAAGTTCTGGTTCAGTTCGGAATTATCACGGCTTTAGGTGTTCTGTTAGATACATTTATTGTGCGACCATTCCTTGTACCTGCGATCACTACGGTTTTAGGAAGATTTGCTTTCTGGCCAGGTAAAGCTGAAGTGGTATCAGAAAAAGAGAATTAAGTAGTAAAACAAAGGTGTTTTATAATTGATTTACTATATGGCTTCTATGAATGTAAAACCAAGAAAAAAGCAAAGAGAATATTAATATTCTCTTTGCTTTTTTAATTTACTTCCATCTGTGCTCTTCTTTATCTGTTAGCTTTACGATAAACGGAAATAAACCAATAAGAGATATAGCAACAATCCCACTTAAATAACCTAGCCCCATTAAAGGACCAGCACCTTTAAAGGAGATAAATTGTCTGGTATGGCATTTAGGACACTTCTTTCCTTTCTTAGAAAACCCAAGTAACCATACATTTTTAGCGTTCCATTTGTAATTGCAATGATTGCAACAAGCCATATATACTCTACCTTTCTTGTCTTATGCTTTTATTTGTTTTTATGTAATTTTTGAGCAGAATTATAATGTTAGTTCATATTAGTCTGATGATGATTAAAAGTCATATTTATAATTTCTCCAAGCAACAGTCCTACAGCTGCTACTGGTATAAACACTTTAAACATACTAATAGAAACATCTAAGCCTAAAATCAGTAAAAGAAAATAACCAAATAAGAATCCTGTACAGATAAATGAATATTTTTTTATCAATTTTCTCAAAAAGACACCTCTTTTGCTTGAATACTCCATTCACATCTTTATGTATAAAAGGATCATTCATTCTTAACAAAACGTTTATTTCTTTTTTTAACTTGAACGACTTTATAAATAAACAAACCTAAAGAAACCAATAAAATTAACCAAAAGATTTGAAAAGCTACGTCCGCTCAATTAACACTTGATATATCCATATTATCGCCTCCTATATCTTTTACGAACGAATTTCATAAAAGTTCCATATTTGTATTATTTATTGTGTTTTCTAAGTGATATTCTCACTTGCACTTTAGAACCTCCTATAATCAGTCTTAACTTTAAATGTATTAAAAAAGGGGAATACACTTTGTAAAAAGGTGTGATTTTATTAACTTTTTACGTATTACCACAACGGCTGTTGTTCTTTCTTTTTTTGGTGTGATATTCAGAATCATTTACGGCCAAATAATTGGGGAAAAAGATTTTCAATCAGAAAGTCTCATTGGTCTCTTCGTTGGATTTTTTGTGAGTATTTTTTTCATTTATTGTTTTAATGATTATCGTAAAAAGAAAAAATATAATTAATTCACTAATTAGCAAACGAAGCACTCAATGCAAATTTTAATAATCTAGAATGGCTTTCCGCACAACTTTCATAAAAGCAGGTATTTAGGATAAATTATTACTGAAGAAACATATGCTACTGGAGGTCGTAACTTGTTAATAGGTGAGATTGTTCAAAAGCTAAATAATGGTGCTTCTTATGAAGATATTGCTTCTTCCATTAAAATTAGTGAAGATATCTTGAAAGATGATTTAAAGAAATTCGGATTTCACTACGATGATAAAGAAAGAAATCTCGTATTTACAGGATACGAATCTGAATATGAAAATACACTTTGTATTTGTTACTCTGATATCAGGAAACTTTCTACTTAACATTTTTGCGTTAAAATGATATTACTTCTATTAAATTATAAAATAAATTATAAAAGCGCGGGCTGCATTCAGTCCGCGCTTTTAACCCTCTTCATTTTAGTTCTCTTTTTAATACTTTACCGAGCTGGTTTTTAGGGAGTTGATCAATAAAATAAACTTCCGGAACTTTGTAACTTGCTAGACGATCACTACAATAATTTAGAATATCTTCTTTTGTTAAAGAAGAAACAGGATCTTTTACCACGTAAGCTACAGGTTTTTCTCCATAAACAGGATCTTCTACGCCTACTACAGCAGCTTCTATAACAGTATCCATTTGCTCAATGATTTCTTCGACCTGATCGGGATAGATATTATCACCGCCATATACAATAACATCTTTATAGCGTCCCATAATATATAAAAAGCCGTCTTGATCTATCTTTCCAGCGTCCCCCATATAGAACCAGCCATTTCTAAGAACTTTGTCAGTCGCCTCTTGATTATGCCAATAGCCTTTAAAACAATAGGGGCTTTTTATAATAATTTCTCCAACTTCCCCTGTTTTTACTTCTTTTCCTGATTCGGGATCAATAATTTTCACTTCTACACCGGAAAGAGGCTTACCCGCCGATTCAATTTTTTTATTTCCCATATCCGGTGTCCATACACTCACTGTCCATGCTTCTGTACTTCCATACCCTTGGATCATTCTAATGCCTAACTTTTCATACTCCTTAATAAGATAAGCAGGAACTTTGGCTCCTCCTGCAATAGCAACCTTTAGTGAAGATTTCTTTGGCCCTGCATTTTTCACTACTTCGAGCATCTGCATATACGTAGAGGGAAACGCTAACATCATAGTGATCTTATGAGTTTCAATCGTTTCCCACATGATTTCTGGTGTAGGATCTGACAACAGAAACAACCCCATTCCGTTGGAAACAGATTTTAAAATATTGTTAATAGAACTCATATGATAAAAAGGATGCGAGGCAAGAAATCGACCATCCTCTTCATAGTCTATTCGTTGACTCGATGGTTGTATATAAGAATACACGTGACCATGCTCAATCATACAGCCCTTTGCATTGCCAGTTGTTCCAGAAGTAAAAAGAAGCATCGCAATGTCATCTTGAGAGACCTGTATATTTGGATTTAGTATAGAATACGCAGAAAAAATGTCATTATATTCTTCAACTGTCTCCACACTATTTTCTCTTCCTACTTGTAAAGTAATAACGTCATTTAATATTTCAGAATCAAAAGGAATAACCTCATGAAATTTTTGGTCGTAGAAAATAACTTTAGGTTGTGCACTGTCTAAAATATCGATAATTTCATACTTCGTCAGCTGCCAGCTAATAGGAACCGCTACGGCTCCAATTCTTAATGCAGCTAGCAGAATGGTAGGAAACGGATGATTATTTTGACATAGAATTGCAATTCGATCTCCTTTTTTAACATTATGGCTTAACAGGTAATGAGCCAGCTGATTGACACGTTCATTATATTCTTTAAATGTATGGAAAGATGTACTCCAAATTAAAGCCTCTTTTTCAGCAGATTGTTTAGCTCTTTGCTCTAATAGTTCTCCAAGTGTATACATGATAGCTCTCTCCTTTAATGATAATTACCAGTTTGAATCATATTTAAATGGTCCTTCATTCTAATTATTTTTAACTCTATAAACTACATTACCCGTACTTAACGTTAACGAAAACGTCAATTATAAACGTTTGAAAAATTCATATCTTTTTAGCATGTAAAAGATACATATTAGTTATTCAGAAAAGACTATTCAGTATACTTTGAAGCTTATGCTGAGGAGTTCATAACGTTTGATCTTGTAAGGTTCTTTTCTTTTTTTAACTTTAGTCTCCTTTTGTAGCAGCTATTACGTATGTTCTCTTTCTATGCATCGAGTTAATTGCTAGTTGCACTCTCCATGTGAATAACAAAAGTCTTAAGAGTTATATTAATAAAAACGCTAAGATAATATAGAGCTTCTCTTCTTGCTATAGGATCTATAATGACCATGGAGGAAAATATGAATAAAGTCTTTTTTATTTTTATGATTATTGGTGTACCTCTTTCAATTATTGGCAGCATGTTTAATTGGAATTATATTTTCATGTTTTTTATTTATTGCGTGACATTAATTAGTTTGGCTAATTACATTAGACGTTCCACTGAAAGCCTTAGCGTTGTAGTAGGTCCAACAGCAGGCGGATTACTGAATGCTACGTTTGGCAACGCTGCGGAAATTATTATTTCATTTTTTGCATTAAGTAAAGGATTAAATACAATCGTCATTTCCTCAATTACGGGAGCAGTTCTTGTTAATCTTCTTTTTGCCAGTGGAATATCCATGATCGTTGGAGGTATTCGATTTAAAAAGCAAAAATTTAGTGTGTTTAAAACACGACATAATACTTCCCTCTTAATGTTTGCTATTATCGTAACTTTTGTATTGCCGTTTATCTTTGCAAAACGCTTGGATGATAAAGATATGCAGGTTCTATCCACTTCTTTTGCTATTGTGATGCTGACCATTTACCTGCTTGCTCTTCTTTTTAAACTTGTCACGCATAAAGGGATTTTCACCGGAAACGCAGAAGAAAATGGAGAGAAACCAGAATGGGGAAAAAAGAAAGCAATCGTTGTGCTTGGACTGGCGACAATTGTACTAGCTTATATTAGTGAGAAACTTGTTGGTACCATTGAGCCAGTAGGTGCTGCTTTAGGCTGGAGTCACGTTTTTATTGGAATTATTGTTGTCGCCATAGTGGGAAGTGCTGCAGAGTACGTGTCAGCAATTGCCATGGCCTATAATAACAGAATGGACGTAATGGTGGAGATCTCCATTGGTTCAACCGTCCAAACGGCCATGTTTGTTGCTCCTATACTTGTTCTGTTCTCATACTTGTATGATTTCTTGCCTCTTGTGTTTAATACAGCGGAAATGATTGCGATGATTCTTGCCGCTCTCATGACGGTGACCGTTGTGAACGATGGTGATTCCAACTGGTTCGAAGGTGTTTTACTTGTTGGTACCTACATTGCGATAGGCTTTAGTTTTTACCTTTTATAGAATTTTTTCAAGAAAAAGATGAAAATTTCAGCTTACATAAAGACAAAGCTTGATCATCTTTTTAAATCTTGACGAATAATATATACACAAAAATTTGCTTTTCTTTTGCATGGTTTTCAACTTTAAACACAATTAAAGTATTGCTGTATTGATAATATATAATCGTATATGAACAAGAAAAACGAGCTCTTATCTGCTAAGAGCTCGTTTTTTATATTTATTTTATCTACCTTACATATAACCGTTTCAAATAAACAAAAGACACCAGTAAACCTAACATGTATGTACATATTTTGAAGCGAATGACATATTTATAGCTCAAGAGACAGTGTTTACTAATAAAAGTTAGAGGAGATGAGAGTGAGAATGGATAATTTTAATTCACAATCATCCACTGATCATCCAAACCCGCAAGTATGGAATTTTGTTTCAGCTCCTAATTTACATCCCATGAAGGTTACCATTAATATTAATAAGCCTGGAACAGCTCCCGGCCTATTATTTGTTGCACCCTATACGGTATATGGAGCAGCGATGATTGGACAGACCGGCGCACTAATTATGGATCAGACGGGTAATCCAGTGTGGTTTAGACCGCTTGCTAGTAGGTATATCCAAAATACAGACTTTCGAGTACAAATATACTGCGGGAACCCTGTTCTTACGATGTGGCATGGGACAATTTCAGGCACTCAAACTTCAAACCCTAACCTTCCAGTAGGTGAACCTGAGCCTGGTGCTTATTTTCAAATTATCAATCAGCATTATGAGGTCATTAAAAAGTTATTTGCTAAAAAAGGGTTTACCTCTGATTTGCACGAGTTTACAATCACCAAACGGAATACGGCTTTATTTACGGCGGTAAAACAAGTACCTGCAGATTTATCTAAGTATGGAGGGCCCTTAA
This sequence comes from Priestia sp. 3CA3, assembly GCF_056836725.1. Taxonomy (NCBI): domain Bacteria; kingdom Bacillati; phylum Bacillota; class Bacilli; order Caryophanales; family Bacillaceae; genus Priestia; species Priestia sp. 3CA3. Next base: position 126,904 of record NZ_JBXENJ010000008.1, on the reverse strand, counting down.
ACGGGTATTTTAGTAATTACTCTATTCAAGAAATAGACATTGAGACGGGAGAGCTTCTTTTCTTTTGGGATGTACTTAAACATATTAATCCAGCTGATTCGATGGTACCTGCTTCATCCGCAACAAGCTCTAATAATATATGGGATTGTTACCACGTAAATTCAGTCGAAGAAGGTCCAAACAATACACTTTTAGTGAGCATGCGTAGTATGTGGGCTATTTATAATATTGACAAAGAAACGGGAAAGGTAATTTGGCAACTTGGTGGAAAGCAAAGTGATTTTAGGCTTGGACCGAACGCTAAATTTTCTTGGCAGCATGATGCGCGCTACAGGTCCGAAAACAGGATAAGCTTGTTTGACAATGCCTGCTGTGCTTCTTCTGATTCTCCACCTCAAGGGCAAGCGCGTGGTTTAATTCTTCACTTAGATTATAAACACAAGGTTGCAAATGTAGATCGAACATATTATCATGACCCCGCTTTATATGTTCCAAGTCAAGGAAATGCGCAAAAGCTTTCCAATGGAAATCAACTCATTGGGTGGGGACAAGAACCGTACCTTTCGGAATTTAGGAACGCTGGCAATACACGGAGAAACCCTTCATTTAATTTGTTATATGATATGCAGTATCCAAATCAGAATCTTTCGTATCGAGCCTTTAAAAATAAGTGGGTAGGTCTCCCACTTTATCCGCCTAGCATAACTGTAGACTTATTGCGCAACGGTGAAGCTACAGTTTACGCATCATGGAATGGTTCAACAGAAACAGTCGCTTGGCAGGTGCTGGCGGGACCAACACCTTTTAAATTGTCAGTAGTGGTATTTAGTACCCCTCGTACTGGATTTGAAACAGATATTCATGCTGAGGCAGGTGGTCCCTATTTTCAAGTCAAAGCATTAGATTCATGCGGGAACGTCATTGGTACATCACCAACTACTTACGTGAAAATAAGACGAAATAGACGAAAGTGAGCATTAATAATCCTCTATTAGATTTTTAAAAATGTTCGTATAGTGCCCCTATTCTGAAGACCTGGGGGAATACTTGATATAGATGAGTATGGGGTACTTTTTCTCTCGAATTACTTACCTTTTAAAACAACATCTTCTGATTTGTCATTCCATTTAACAGTTAAAATCAAATGTTTAGATTTCATTATACCTTCACTAGCATCAACCTTTACTTTCTCTTTAAAATTCCCTTCTTCATTTAACCTTGCGTCTCTCACTGCAATTCCATTTTGATTATTTGAAGTGTCTAAATTAATTCCAAAATCCCCTACGTTTTCTACCTTACCACCTAGATAATTTAAGTTAATTTGAGCTGTTTCTTTACTATTTTCAACGGGATATAACGTAATAGTAGCTGACCAGCTTTGAGTTTCACCTGAAAACTCTAAAGGATCCTCAACTTTACTTTGACATCCAACTAATGAAACAAAAAAGAAAAGACTAAATAAAGCAATACAAAACTTTCTCATCCTCGTCCTCCATGTAAACAGTATAATGACATTTTTACTAACTTATATTGTATTAAACTATATATTTTTAGTTAACGTCGCATAGAATATTATCTAGTAAAGAACATATGTAAGATCTTTTTTAAAAACTGTTCGTAGATTTTGAAAGATGCGCTAAATGTGGAACATTTCTTTTCACCTTCCATTATAATTTTACCCCCTTTTATCCTCAGGCATATTCTATATAAAACAAATTGCCGTTAGTTTAAACAATGAAAGGTCTCCCAGAAATAATTCTGAGAGACTAGTAAAAAAATTAACCTGTGAAAAAACTTACAACACCTATCAGCACAAAAAATATGAGAATTGCAGATAGAATGAGTACAACTGTAAAGATAGGTTTATACTTTGCTCTATTTTCTTGATTACTTATCTTATTATGTAAATCATCTAATTTTCTTTCAATTTCATCCAGACGTTTTTCAGTGTTAATATCCATCACCTCCTACCTTTTATACGAATTACTCCTCTAAAAGTTTCCTAATTACTGTATTTTAAAGAATATATATGTAAAAACCGTTATGGATTGTATTTATAGTTAGTTATCAGAATCGTTTTTATCAGTAGTGCAGATATCAAAACTATAAAAGCTCATTTAAGCTATAAAAATACTTAAATACAGTTATAATAGATAATACATAGATGATAAGGTGAGATGTATAAATGACTGATTTTTTATCTGATTTTTTATCAAGCTTAGGTCCTATTGTTGATACTCCTAGGCCTTTAAATACTCGAAAAATTAACAAACATATTTTGTTGCTAAAACAGCAGCACTGGTTCAAAAACGTTTATGATAACAAGGAATACTATGCACTACTTTTTGGAAATAGACGAGTGCGATCTTATCTACACAGTAGCTTCCGTGTCTTTAGAATAATTCGTAACGAGAAGGTACAAAAGAAGTTCATTATGCTATTGAATAAAGAATTAAAAAAATAGTTCTTTTCAGAACAATCAAAAGTGAAATGGACTCACTTGTTTGATAACAAACGAAATAATAAACGAAACAGCAATTGTTGCCGCTAGCTGCTTTGGAGTTTTGTAAAAGACTACGCATAAAACAGCATACATAATGAATTCTTCAATATAGTTTACATGTATGTAAAATATTCCAACCGCTAAAGAAAGACTTAACAATAACCCCATAGGCAAAGCTGGTAATATCCAAGCTAGACGTAAATTATTTTTAGCCATCCATACAATAGCTGCTAGAAACGGAGACGCTAGTGCGATACTTCCCCACAGTAAAAAATAACTAGTTGGAAAAAATCCAAATAAAAAAGCGGAATATATATAATAGCCTGTTAGCATTCCTATAAAGAACACGAATGTATTAAGAGCCGCACTAATTTTGGTTTTACTATACGCAGCTATAAGGGTAGCAATCAGTACCCAAATCCCTGTCCTCGAACACAAACCTCCAAAATATGGCAGAATATTCATCCGCCAACTTCCATCAACACCTGCAACAGTATCTAAATATTTGGTTGCTATCCCCAAAGCTGTACCGAAGACTAAATAGATAATAGAAAATGCAAGTTTGTTTGTAGACTTAACTATTCCAATAGTAAACTCCCCCTAACCAAAGCAAACCTATTAAATTGTTTTAACTCTTTCGTCCAAAAGCTTTTGTATCAATATTTTTGTCATCTAGAAAATTCTCTATTTTTTTCTGTTCCCTTCCATTTACACCTTCATTTTTATTCATAATTGACTCAATTTCTGTTTCAGAAAAATCTCCTTCGCTCATACGCTCAACCATGTCATCGATTGCTTGATCCAGTTCATCCAAAATTTGATTGGAACCCTTAATAAAGCGGCTAATTCTCTCTGACTCTTTTTTATATCCTTCTGGTAGAGTATTGTGCGAGATATAGGTGGAAAAGTTACGATCATTTTCTCTGACCAGATCGTTTAGTTGTTCGAGTTTTTTCGCTTCAGCTTTAGTTAGCTGTTGATCAGAATCCATAATTTCTTCAAATTGGTCACTGATATTGGATAAATCTTCGCTAGTATCTAAGTATGTCTTTATACTTTCTTTCATTTCCTTTTCATCAATTACAGCATTATTTTTCGATGAACTAAATATGGAAGTTGGTAATACAATTTTTCCACTAGCTTCTTTTGTACTTTCCTGATAAGAACAAGCGCCTAATAAAAAAATAATTATTAAGCTAAAACAAAGTTTTTTCAATTCAAACGCTCCCTTTAACAATGTATTTGTTCCATTAATTTACATAGAAAATTTTAACATTAAAATCCTCTTAGGACTATACATCTAGAGGCGTATATTGGAAAAGTCCCCCCACCTAATTGAATATAGCAAAAAATGTTAAGAACAAAGATTTGTTTGCTGTTATAGTGAACGTAAGGTAGGTGAATGTAAATGAATTATGTAACTTGTATACAGAGAACGCTGGATTACATTGAGGAGAATTTGGAGACACAAATCACTTTAGAAAAGTTAGCAGAAATTGCCTGTTTTTCTCCTTTTCACTATCACCGTGTCTTCCAAGCCATGGTTGGAGAATCAGTGATGGATTATGTGAGGAAACGAAGACTTACGCACGCAGCAGAACGCTTATTTTTCACAGATGAAAAAGTCATTGATATCGCACTTGATGTTGGTTTCCACTATCAAGAGTCTTTTAACAGAGCGTTCAAAAAATTTTATGATGTTTCACCGAAACAATACCGTAACGCAAGAAGAATATCTGGACCGCTGCGAGGAAAAGCCTACCTAACTACCACAATTTTGTCAGGAGGAAATAAGATGGAACCAAAACTAGTCACTAAACCTGCTTTTTATGTCATTGGATATGAGCTAAAAACAAAGAACGAGGGTAGCCAGAATAATAAAGACATTCCTGAATTTTGGCAACAGTACATGCAAAATGGATTAGGCTCTAGAATACCCCATCCCATAAACAAAAACGTGGAGCTTGGTATTTGCACTGACTTTAATCCTGAAACGGGTGAGTTTGTTTATGTAATTGGTATGGAAGTTGAGAAAGACACTCCAGCACCTGAAGGAACAGTTTACAGAAGCTTCCCTGAACTAGAATATGCCGTATTTACTACACCAAAATCAAATGAAGAATCTTTTACTTCTTCCATTCAGTCCACGTGGAATTATGTTTTTACAGAATGGTTCCCTGAATCGGGTTATGAGCACTACGGATCAATGGAATTTGAACTGTACGACAAAAGATGTTATGGCTCAGAAAATAAAGAGATTGACATCTACATTCCTGTAAAAAAACAGACTGTTAAGGCATAAAAGAGAAAAGCATTCCAAGTAGAAATTCACTTATAATGCTGAACATATTCCTATACAAAAGCCCAATCTCTAAGCACTTATATTTAAGAGAGGGCTTTTTATTCTTTTGCATTGGGAATTTTGGAATCAACCAATTTGAATATTCACTTCATTTTTAGTTATCATAATGTACGATATCGGCAATAAAAACATCTTATGTATTTTCCTCACGTACATATTTTTTACATTTTATAGGAATGATAACGTTACTCGTTGTATAACAAATATTCACTCATATAAAAGGTGGTAAAACGTGCGACAAAGATATCTTCTGAAAAGCCCTAATAAAAAAAAGACAACAGCTTGTTCAGCAACTCCCTTATATGATGATGTAAATAAAAATATAGAGAGGCTATTGAACGAATTAGGAAATAGTTCTGATGTATCGTTTCGAATGGTTGAGTCTCCGCATCAAAACACGTTAAAAGCAGCCGTTATTCACCTTGACGGATTAGCAGATGAAAACATTATAAATGAGAATATCATGACTCCTCTTATTCAGTGGTTTAAAGAAAGTAATCAAGTAGTAACCGTCGAAGAGATAGAAGAACAAATACCTCGGATGTTGACTGTATCTCAATTGACTATAAAAGAGAATTGGCATGAATTTGTGTCAGCAGTTTTAACTGGTGATACGGTCATACTAATGAATGGAAGTTCTAAAATTTTCATTGGCACTACAAAAAAACTTCAGTCCCGCGCAGTAACAGAACCAACCAGTCAAACGGTTGTTAGGGGACCTAAAGATAGTTTCACAGAGAATTTAAGGACGAATACTTCTTTAATACGAGCTAGAATTCAGGATTCTAATTTACGTTTAGACAGCATGAAAATTGGAAGCGTAACTCACACAGATATAGGAATCATGTATATTCAAGGAAATGCAGATGAACGTATTGTAGAAGAAATCAAAGAACGTTTAAAAGGGATTGAGGTAGATGGGATCCTTGAGTCGAATTATATTGAAGAATTTATCCGGGATGATAGGACCACTATTTTTCCACTTCTATTAAATACAGAACGACCTGATGCCGTTGTAGGAAATTTATTAGAGGGACGAATTGCTATTATTGTACAAGGAACACCTTTTGTTTTAATTGCACCCGCTATTTTTTCTCAATTTTTTCAGTCTCCCGAAGATTATTATCAAAATTATTATATTGCTTCCTTTTTAAGGATCTTGAGATTTGGTTCTTTTTTTCTTTCTATGTATGCGTCTGCTATCTATTTAGCATTGATTACGCATCATCAGGGACTTATTCCAAACACATTAATGGTCAGCTTAATGGCTCAAAGAGAACGAGTTCCTTTTCCAGCAATTGTAGAAATATTAGTGATGGAACTAGCTTTTGAGATGTTGCGAGAGGCAGGAATCCGAATGCCTAGAGCAATCGGACCAGCAGTCTCCATTGTAGGAGCACTGATTTTAGGACAAGCAGCTGTAGAAGCAGGTTTTGTATCAGCGGCTGTTGTGATCATTGTTGCTATTTCTGCCATCAGCAATTTTACACTGCCATCTACTAGCATTGTCAATGCGGCCCGGGGCTTTCGATTTATCTTGATTCTAATTTCAGCATTTATTGGCTTATATGGAATTTTGCTTATGACCTTATGTATATGGCTTCATATAAGTAGTCTAAGATCTTTCGGTGTCCCCTACTTTTCACCTTTTGCCCCCTTTGATTTTAAAGAGCAAAAGGATACTTTAGCTCGATTCTCTTTACCATCTCTTTTAAGAAAACAACAAAATAAATAGAAGCCACATAAAGATGAATGAGGATGAAAAATGAAAAGTTACCTTTCACTTTTATGGATCACTGCCCTTTGTTTATGTGTTTCAGGGTGTTCGAATTATCGAGAATTGAACCAAATAGGAGTCATTATAGGACTGGGAATTGATGAGAATAAAAATTCGGAAGAACCCTATAAAGTAACCTATCAGATTATTAACCCAAGTGGTTTGTCACAAGGCAGTTCGTCGGGAGGACAGGGTCTACCTGTCATTAACTACACCGTAGCTGCCAAATCGTTAGTGGAAGCATTAAAAAAAGCCTCCGTCGTTATTCCAAGAGAACATATTACTTCACATCTCTCACTTATCGTTATAGGTGAAAAGTTAGCAAGAAATGATCTTAGCTCATTATTTGATGCCTTGGATCGCGGCAAACAAGCTCGTACCAGTATTCCAGTTTTTATTGCACGTGATGGAACTGCTGAAAAATTGCTTGGTGTGATTGAGCCTTTTGAGGTTACTCCAGTCAAAAGTATCCTAAGTACAACCCAGAACAATCAAAAAATGTATGGAATAGTTAGTAATGTACAAGCATATGAAGTTATTTCTATGCTTTTGAGTGAGGGAAAAGATCTATCTCTTCCTGGAATCAATATTAACAAACCCTCTGAGCAGTCAGAAGAAGCAGGCAATTTAGAGAGTACCAACCCAAGTGCTATGCAGGTAAAAGGATTAGCTATGTTTAGAAAAGGAAAATTAGTTCGATGGCTGGACGACGAGACGGCTCGTTCTGTCCAGTTTGTTACATCTAAAGTGAAGAGTACAGCCCTTGTTGTCCAATGCAGCAGAAATGAACATATCACCATTGTAACGACAGGAATAAAAAGCCAAATAAAAACTGAAATCCGTCATGGTCAACCCTTTCTTCATACAGATTTGAATATTATGGGAGAAATTACGGAAACATCATGCCAAAAAGATTTAAGCAATCCTAAGGTATTAAAGGAGTTGGAAAAAGAAGCCCAAAATGAACTACAAAAGGAAATTACAAAAACTATTGTTATCGCACAAAAAGAAAAGTCAGATATATTTGGCTTTGGTGATAGCTTATCTCGAACCAATCCTAGTTATTGGCGTCAGCATAAACAGAATTGGGAGAATCTATTTTCAAGCGCGAAGATATCCATGAAGGTGAACGTCAGTATTGTAAATACCGGAAGGCGAACAAATCCTTATGAGGTAAATTAGATGAGGAGCTGAAAAAGCATTGACTAAAATAAAAATCGATGGATTTCAATTATTTTGTATGATGTTTATCTTCATATTAGGCAGTACGCTACTTTTAGATATAGGAAAGGCTGCTAAGCAAGATGCATGGATCGTTCCCTTTTTGGCTACTATTTTTGGGTGTGTACTGTATTTAGTCTATATCTCCTTATACAAGAGATACCCTAATATGCCTTTAACCGGCTATCTTATTAAAATCTGGGGTAAATACGTAGGCGGTGTTATTAGCTTTTGCTATATTATATATTTTGTTTATATTGCTTCTAGAGTACTACGTGATTTTGAAGAATTACTAATTAGCTCTTCTTACTATGTTACATCGATTATTACGCTCGGCATATGCATGACCTTTGTGTTAATTTATAGTATTCACTTGGGAATAGAAGCATTCGCACGAGTTACATGCTTATGTTTTGTTGTTATTTTACTGACTCTTTTTATATTAAACGTTTTGTATGTAGTAGGAGGTTATATCAAAGTGGAAAACCTTCAACCCGTATTAGCAAATGGATGGGGAAACATAGGGAAAGAGTTAGTCCCTCTTGGCATTACTGTCCCTTTCGGAGAATTGATTACCTTTACTATGCTTCTTCCTTATTTGAATAAAAAAAGTCAGGCTGCAACAATTGGACTATCCGCCATTATAATAGGAGGGATTGTCTTAACCATTAATTCAATTATTCTTTTATGTGTACTCGGACCAGAGACTGTTTTAAGATCTTCTTTCCCAGCTCTTACAGCTGTGAGTTACATTAACATAGCCAGTTTTATTCAAAGGCTGGATACCTTTATTCTTATTCTCATGGTCATTTTAGGTTTTGTTAAAATATCCATCTATTTCTTTTGTGCCGTGATTGGGGCAACTGATTTGTTTCGTATGAAACCTTCTGTTACAAACATTTATCTAATTGGTGGTGTTATTTTTTTCTCCTCACTGATGATTGCTCCTAGCTACCAAGCTCATATAAATGAAGGGCTCAAAGTTGTTCCTTATTTATTACACCTCCCTTTTCATATAGCAATTCCTATCCTATTGCTGATTACAGCATATATTAAGCAAAAAATAAAGCCTACCCTTTCATGACAAGGGAGGCTATTGTTTTTTTAAAACAGGAAAAATGCTAACAGTAAGGAATATTAAAGCAAATAAAATAACCAAAAAATAATCTTCCCCACGAGCAATTACAAAATATTGTTTTAGGTTATAAAACGATTGAAACATATAGTTTCCCTGGAAAATGTCGATGAATACAATAAGAACATAAGCCCCCAGCAAAATGCATAAGGATGGAATTATTTTAGCCATTATATCAGCCTCACCTTTTTCTTTTAAATTGCGGTAAATAATATAAAAATATACAAGGCGTCCATGAGATTTAATACTATTTATTAAATGATGAAAAATAATTGATTTTCTGCAAAGCAATCTGTTATAAAAATTTGACGCAACAAGAATTTTAAAAATTCATCTACAAGGAGCTTTATTTATTTTAATGTACGGCTCTATTTTTATAGATTCTCACGAAGTAGTACAAGCCAAGCAGAAGTAATCCTACATTTGTATAAACATAAAAAATAGACCCATACCAAAAGTTCTTTTGAGCCAATGAATCAAAAAAATAATGTAAAAAGTGGTATAGCGCTACATAGATTAAACAAAGACTCCAGAAAACATTTTCTTCTCTAGAATAAACCTCTCTTAGTAATAAAAGAATGATCCACCAAAACACAAGTATTGATAATGTACTGAGTAAGTTAATTGGATAAGTCTTATAGTAAAAAGAATACGCGCTGCTATAAAATAAAAGCATCGATAGTAACAACATGAATAGTGGCTTTCTAGAGTGCTTATTGGTGATAAAAAAGTACAAGCCAATTAAAATGGCCATAAAAAAATAAATGTAATTCAACAAATTCCCCATCTCAAACCTCAACATTTTTATAATTTAATACTATGATATTTACGTTTCTCATAAAATCTTTTATGTAGTGGGTCAAAAACACAGCATCTTATGCTTCCTTGCCTCTTTTATGTGTACAATACCCAAAGATAGCAATTCCAAAAGAAACTCCAAAAGCGGTTGAAAATGCTGTTAAAAGATCAAAATTAGAGGTAAACAGCATATTAATTATTACGTTTCCTCCAAAGAAAATTAAAAAATATACCAAGAATTTCAAAATAACTTTTTTCAAGAACTACCCTACTTTCATAGATGTCGTTTAGATTGACTGCTGATTCAACACAGAATTTAAAAATCACGAAATTATAAATATAGCCAATATATGATTATATTACCATATATTTTTACTGACCATAAAAAAGAACCTCTTTAAAATAGAGGTTCTTTTTATAACAGAGAAGATATTTAGTTAGGGTAATGACAAGAATTAAAATGTCATTTGTGAGCTTTAATAAATATAGTTCTCGTACTACTTATAGCTTCTCTACCAATTCATCAACACGGACACAAGTGAATCCTTTCGTTTTCACTGTTTTTAATACATCTCTTAACGCATTAATTGTATTTCTTGGAGCTTCAGATTCCGCCCCTAGCGTATCACCGCAGTCGTGCAGCAAAATCACGTCCCCGCCTTTTATATTTGCTAGGCGCTGTTTAATCTTTTCGCTTCCGCCAGAGGTTCGCCAATCTTCCGCCATGGTTGACCATAGAATAATCTTATATTTACCTCTTTTGATAAAATCGAAAAGATTAAGCATTCCCCAAGGCGGGCGATAATATCTAGGCTCGACTCCCGTGATAGCTTCAATCACCTTGGCTGTATCCTTCAGCCCTTTTTGAACTTTCCAAGGCGACATAAACCAGTTGGAGTGATGTACGTAGTTATGAATTCCGATTAAGTGGCCTTCATTATGCATTCGCTGAATCAGTTCAGGGTACTTTTCTGCTTTGGTACCGACCACAAAAAAGGTTGCCTTCACTTCATTTTTCTTCAATAAATCAAGAAGTATCGGCGTATAAATAGGGTTCGGACCATCATCAAACGTAAAAGCAATTTTCGATAAATCCCTTCCCCTTTTAACTACGTTTACTCCTAGACCACGTGATAGGAAATACGGAATAACGGTGTATAATAAAATTAAAAAAATAATAGCAGAAATCATGAACTCCATATTATATACTCACCTCTATCTCCTTTTGCTTTTGTATTGTTCTATCATTTACGTTGAGTAATGGACTACGTCTTGCTGCTTCGACAATGACATGGAGAGCGTCTATGGATGACGTTTTAGTTTGGTATTTTTTTATTCTTTGTTTCATCCATTTTAAAGGTGCTGAATCATGAACCAGATTTTCGACCCGCGCAACCAACTCTTCTTCTGTTTTTACAGAAAGTGCGAATCCTGAACGACATAAATACTCTGCATTGTCTTCTTCTTGTCCCGGTAACGAATGGTAAATTAATATGGGTAAATCCATCGCCATTGCCTCAGACGTTGTCACTCCCCCCGGCTTGCTGATCATTAAATCTGAAATAGCCATTAATTCTTCAACCTTTTCACAATATCCCAAAATTCTCACGTCATGCTTCGAGTCTTTTAATTCCGACTCTAATTGTGTTTTTAACTTCTTGTTTTTACCGCATACTATAAAAAGTTGCATCGGTGTAGAAATGGATTCTAAGGCCTTAAAGGTTGAAAGTCCTTTCCCAAAAAATCCGTCGCCCCCTCCCATGATGAGCAGGGTGAATATATTGGGATTAATCATATATTTTTCTAAGAGAAGATCCTTTGGAAGAACATCCATAAATCTTTTCCGTACAGGTATTCCTGTGTTTTTAATTTTATCTGCCTCTACCCCTAACGCAATTAATTGATCACGCAATCGAGCAGACCCTACCACATATTGATCTGTACAGGAATGAATCCAATAAGAATGATCCGTATAATCTGTGATGATGGTTACCGCTGGAATATCAATTAACCCTTGCTCTTTTAATTTTGATATAATTCCCGCGGCAAATGGGTAGGTACTAACCACTACTTTCGGCTTTATTTCCTGTATGATTTTAAGCACGGTTTCCATACCCGATAAAAAGATCGAATTTAACTTAACGGAAAAAGAATTTTTCACACGAGTTTTTTCATACAAAAAGCTATACACTTGTGGAAACTTCTTAATTCCTTTTTTATAAATATAATGGCTGATTGGATAAAGGTTGGGATGAACCCACTCCATGATATCAATGGTAATAGGCTCAGCATCAGCAACGACATTACTTACTGCTTCACTTATCGCATTTGCCACTTGTTTATGTCCTTCTCCAAACGTAGCGGAAAGAATTAAGTATTTATCCCGTTCACGGTTATTCATGACTTTTCCCTCCTTGTAGTTTGTATGCTTGTGCTGTGGGGTAAAACTTAGAATTTTCAGCACATCTTTTTGTTCTTTTGTTTAGGCGATTAAAGAATTGCTCTGCTGATAAAAAAGTAATAATGGGTAGTTCCCCTTTTTAATCGATTTGTAGGGTATATCTTTTCTTCTTTTTCGTTACATAGATTGGTTAGGAACTCCTTACACTATTTATTAGAAAAACAAACAGTCTTAAGTTGAGCTTTCAAATAGCACATTTTCAGTCTACGTTTTGTAATTAAAAATAGGCTAAAAATAACATTAAAAATTAATGAAAAATCCAGTTTTTTAATAAATAGTGCTACATTAAAAGAAATACAAAGGTGAAATTAATCTTTTCACCTTTGTATTTCAATCGCATGTAAGCATATTCGCCTTACCGACTGTGCTTTAGATACATACATACTATGAAAGAAGGACAAACCATGGATTTTATCACATCTTATATAAATCAATACGGATATATCGTGCTGTTTCTAGCATTGATGCTGGAACTTCTTGCACTTCCTCTTCCAGGGGAGCTGCTCATGGGCTACGCTGGGGTTCTTGCTTTTCAAGGACATTTAAGCTGGGTGGGAAGTATCTTGGTGGCTGGTATGGGGAGTATGGCTAGGGTTAAACGTTTTGCTTCTTGAAACCTTCCGTCTTATGAAAAGTATTAATCTATAAGTGATACTGTCAAAAAACTTATTTCTGATGTTTCCCATGAGAAAAAACACCTCCAAGTGATTGCTCGGTACCCCATACCCAGTTATCAGCTTGAAGGTGTTTTTTATTTATATAAAATCAGAGCCTGTCCAAATTATTAGCAATTACGTTTTCTTAATCTGCGAACGCTGATACTTTCTAAACTAGTCGTATTTCTATTACCTGAATTATCTTCCCATACTAAAAATCCGCCTTCTGCTCGAATAAACGTACCATTTCCATCAAGCTGTCTTCCAGCAGAAAAAACTTGAATTTTATCTCCTCTTCGAAAATTATCTACTATAGAACGAGATTGAGATGTACGACGATCTCCACTACGACGTCCTGGCATAACTCCACCTCCTTATACACTTATAGTACATACCATAAAGAAAGCAAAAATTGGTATAAGCAAAACGCGTAAAAGTATAAAAATATTTTATAAAATAAAAATTTGGCTATACCTGTCTTTAGTATTTCTGCAAGGTTTCTTACATTTATCCACAGTCCCATGAGACCTCTGAATCTCTTTCATCTTGTAACGTGACCTAGATTCAGTGAGTATAAAATACATAAGGGATGTTTAAGGTGTTTGATGTATATAGTCTGAGAAGTCTTCTTTTAGACATAAAAAAGAATCCTCCATGAAAAAGAGGATTCAATAGGGTAAGTAAGAAAAAGAAATATACATGCATGTTCCTGGGGGGGCTACGCTTGTATAATCAACTTATACCCGCTATTCAATGATTGAAACAGCTAAAAACATTTTATAAAAAAATTGATAGTTAACCTATTAAATTAGCCCTATAGATTCTTGAACTACTCCCCCACGGATGATAACCATCGCCTATATATGAAAAGTCATACTTTTCATAGTATCCAACGTAGTCGGTGCATAAATAAAGATTATCAAATCCGGCATTTTTCGTATCTTCTTTCAGCTTTAAAAGAAGTTGCTCACCTAAGGATTTACCTCAATAACTTTCTTCAATGTAAAGAGAACACACCCAGGGCCATAAATCCATTCGACTTATAAAATCGTTGGTGATAAGCCCTGCGCAGCCGATAATTCCTCCTTCGTCTTCTAACAGGTACCAGACTGGAAGACAACTATTTGTGTTTAAGCTATGTATAATACAGTCTTCGTAAAGCTTTAAATTCTCTTTACTCGCCCACTTACGCTGAGTATATTCAATAGCTTTGTCTTTGTACTCTACCTGTTCTCTAATATTAATAATTCGCATGACAAGGGCTCCTCTATTAAAATTAAATCCATTCTTTTGTATGTTCATAAATGAATTTGATATCGTTTTGATAATGCTCAAGATGCCCTTCGTCTATCATTTTTTGAAACGCAATATCACCTTCACTAGCTTTTCTTGTAATTGTTTTACATAACCCCTCTAATCGCAGCAATACCATTTCCAAATAACCTTCTTGTAATTCTTCGCCATAAGATTCAAAAAATAATTTCACTCTGCGCTTTCTATCTTGAGCATGCTGTGATGAATTATAATGAATTTTCTCACCTGTTTCAGAAAGATAAAATCTACTCAAAGGGACGCACGTATAAAGAGTATAAGCAATGTCCCAAAGTCTTGGCCCAGGTGCAGCAACATCAAAATCAATAATTCCTATTGGTCTCTCATCATTAAAAATAATGTTGTATATAGCAAAATCATTATGACATAGTATTTCAAATGGTTTAGGCGTGTTATCTATTGATTTCCAGCTGTCATCAAATGAAAAATCACTCACTGAATCATGATAAAGACGGAGCATTTTTCCTATTTCTATCAAAACATCATCGGACCACATATATTTCTTCAAGGGATAATTACCAGCTTCACCTTCAATAAATGACAAGACCTCTCTCCCTTTTTCGTCAATGCCTAAAAATTTTGGTGCATAAGTAAATCCCTTGTTTTCTAAATGCTTTAATAGCTTATGAAATTTATGACTATCTGATTTTAATTCTCGTCGTACGGTATTTCCCGAGCGGTAAACGTTAGAAACATTCCCTCCTGTTAGTATTTCTTCGTCCTTAAAGCCTGACATATAAATATTCCCCCTGAATATACCCGATTTGTCGTTAATAAGTGAAAGTGATAAAACATTTACCACAATGATATACCTTATTTCACCATCTATTTAGAACAGCCCGTACTTTTCCCTTCATAGCCCATTAATGTTACTTTACATTATAAAAAAAGAATCTTCATTCGAAGATCTTTTTGACTGCTTATTTCATACAAAAATCCGCTAAAAAAGCGGGAGACCGCTACTATGTTAAATCACCAAAAGCCACCGTCTGAGTGGATAATTTGTCCGGTAATCCATTCTGCTTCTTCGCTTGCTAAAAAAACAACTAATTTTGCGGCATCCCGGGGCTCACCAAGTCGACCCATTGGGAACTTCGGCAGTAAATCTTCCTTCAACTTACTGCTCATCCACCCAGTATTAGTTGGTCCAGGATCTACAGCATTAACAGTAATTTTAAGAGGTGCTAATTCAATAGCAACTGATTTAGTAAATGTAGAAACGGCACCTTTGGTGGCAACATAAGCCAAATTGCCAGGCTCAGGTGACTTATCTTGACCTGATACCATATTAATAATTCGACCGCCATGCTTGCCTTCGATTAGACGTGCAAACTCAACAGTTAAAAGACATGTTCCTCTAACATTCACGTTATAATGAGCGTCGAGAACATCAGCATCTATCGAACGAAAATCTACGTCTACAGAATGTGTTGCATTATTTACAAGGATTGATGGAGAACCCAGTTTGGTTTGAACTGTATCAAGCAGTTTTCTTGATGCATCGGGCTGTGATAAATCCAATTCCATCGATTCACATCGTACTCCCAGACTGCGTATCTCCTCAATCAGATGCTTCGACCAATTAAAATCATCCTCATTACAATAATCCATTAAACGATCATAATTTGACCAATGAGTGAAAAAAATATCTGCGCCTTCTTTAGCTAACTCCCTGCATATTTCAGTACCAATACCTTTTGCCCGACTAGCACCAGTAACAATCGCAATTTTATTTATTAATCGCTTCATAAAGCATCTCCTCATGGGAACGCTGAATTTATATGCTCACCAATAGCACACGATTTCAGCAATCCTGTATATGTATATTAATCTATCAAGTTGTAATGAATGAAAAAGGTAATCAAAGTTTAAATGGTATTACAATGTCTATATTCTGCACTCATAGACAGAGAATGACATGCCTTCTCCGTAGCCATCTTTTACTTCATGAACAGTAAGATTGTTAAATCCATTAGAGCTAAGGATACGTTCAAATTCTTCTGAGCCATAAAGTCGAAGAGGGAAATCCATTATCTCCACCTTTTTTGTCTAATTTCCTTGAAGTAGCTCATATTTTATCTTAGTATTCAAAGAGCTCGCTTTTCTATCGTAGAAGCTTTTTTTGTAAACGACGATGATTTCTTTATTAAAAGATACTCTATTTGTTTCAGTCCAATCTACTAGTTCTTCAATTTCACTTTTTTTCTTTATAATCGTTAAAAGTATTTTCCCGCACATCGGTTCTAATACTTTCATATTTTGGTCTTTTACAAAGGAAAGATAAAACTCCAGCTCTTTTCTCTTTGCAACGGATTTATCAACTTCGTATAACCTTGTGCAAAGCTCTCCATAGTAATCATCCATTCTTATTTCACCTCACATTAGTAGTTTTCCATACGTGCATTCAACTTTCCTGCTCTATTCTAGTCAATAAGGTAACAGACGGAACAATCGATTACCTAAATAAAATTCAAAAAGGAAATATTCTCATTTTAGAGAAGTGAATAAAGGGCTGCTTTTCATTTTTCTAACACTTAAAAGGAGGTACACAAATGAATGAACAAATACTAAAAATAGATAAAGTAGAGATTTGTACAGAAAGTTTTGGGAACCCAGAGAATCCTGCTGTACTTTTAATAATGGGAGCAATGTCCTCGTTAGATTGGTGGGATGAAGACTTCTGTCTTCGCCTCGCTGAAAGGGAGAGATTTGTTATTCGTTACGACCATCGTGATTTAGGCCGCTCTACCACTTATCCACCCGGTACTTCTAACTATACAATAACGGATATGGCTGATGACGCAATTGGCGTTTTAGATGCTTATTCTATAGAAAAAGCTCATATTGTTGGAATGTCGTTGGGCGGGATGATAGGTCAGATTCTTGCTCTTAGATATCCCGAACGCATAGATTCCCTTACTTTAATTGCATCAAGCATTTTTGGAACTGAGGCGGAAAAATTGCCTCCAATGGACCAGCGTATACTTGATTATCATACAAAAAGTACTTCCATAGACTGGTCAAATCAAGAGGCAACCGTTCACTACCTTGCAGGTGGATGGAAAACGTTAAGTGGAACAAAACCTTATGAAGAGGAAAGAATGTATAAGCTAGCAAAAAGAGAAGCTGCCCGCGCCAAACAGCTGCCGAGTAGATTTAATCATGCGTTACTTCAAGGAGGAGGCCAATATTATGACAGATTGAGTGAAATTAGCACACCTACGCTGATTATTCATGGAACAAAAGATCCGGCACTTCCTTATGAACATGGACTTGCTCTTGCAAAAGCTATTTCTCATGCTAAATTAATAGCTCTTGAGGGTACAGGACATGAAGTTCATAGTGAGGACTGGGACCAAATTATCGAAGCAATTGTAGGGATTAGCTCTTAAAAGTAAAAAAAGAGAAATGAAGACTTCAAAGCGCTTTTTCAAGAAAGCTTTGGGGTCTTTTCATATTTCAAAATTCCTTTCTTCTACTAGCAGTTGACAAAAACGTTTTCTATAGCAAAGGGTATTTTGTACAAAAGGACCTACACCTTTTCAAGACAGCCTATTTACGATACACTAATAATTCATGAAATATCCACATAAGGGTATTAAAGTAAGAAAATGGAGGCTTTTTATGAGATATTTTAAGGTATTTTTTTGTTTAATCTTATTACTCCTAGTAGGCATAACCGGCTGTTCTCAAAAAGAAGAAGTTACAAGCATTAATACTGTTGATGTAAAAAAGCTTAAAGAGCGTAGCGGAACTTATGTTGGAAATAATTCTAACGTGGTAGCTATCGTAAGGGACTTGCCTGGAGGAGAAAAATTTAAAGAAATTGATTTACATAATAAAACGCTAAAAATAACGTATGGTACTAAAGCGGGCTCTCTTTCAGAAGATGAAACGTTAAAATATTGGTTTGACGGTAAGAATACATTGGAGAAAAACTTTCTTTACAATGCTATTTATTTAGCAATATTAGTGCCTAATGCTCAAGGTTACAGTTTTAAAGTAGACAATCAAAAATTCTCAGTATCTAGAGAACAAATGGAACAGTTTATTTCTGGCAACATTAAAACTTTACCGGATAGTAATAAATTATTTGATAAAGAAAAAGCACAGCAATTTATAGATGATAATAAAGAAAAGATAAATAAAACAGTTAAATCGGCAGCTATTCGAGAACATTTTTTTAAGAATGTTCCTATAGTAAAAGAATAAAAGGTTGAGACATAACGAAATGAATCCAATCTAAAGATGAACAACTAGTATACATGAGGTGCATCGCTTGTGACACCGCAGTTGATTTCCGTGCAAGGCTTCGCTTTCCGCGGGCGGCCGCTGAGCCTCCTCGTCGCTTGCGCTCCTGCGGGGTCTCACCTGCTCCGCTTTTCCCGCAGGAGTCTTCGCCTTGCCCTCCAGCTTGGGTGAATCACTACAAACTCTTTTTTCTATAAAGAAAGAAACTTATTACCGCTCCCAGTACAGCCATAACTACACTAAAACGAATGAGATGAATAATAAAATCAATAAGGTTTAAATAGGTTGTTTCTGTTACACCATCACCGACTGATTCAACTTCTTTATATGGAATCACAAAGAAACCTAATGATCCTCCTAAAATAAGGCCGTAGAAAAAACCTTTTTCTATAAATTTCAACAAGAAACTCTCCTCCTTTCAAAAATGCTCATCTAATGAGTTATAGCACTCTCTATAACTCATTAGATGAGCATTTATTTATCTTCCACAAAAATTATTTAATTATGAATTTTATTACATATAATCTATATATTAACATATACACAAGTTAAAAGGGAGACTAACGTATAGTCTCCCTTTCTATAAAAGTTTAATAACTTTTAAAAATTATATTTAGTTAAACAGTCTTTCAAATTAAATAAAAGCTCCAGAAAGTCACGAAGCAAGGAAGCTTTTCACAGCAGTTAAAAAAGCGGATAAGTTTCCTGCGTGCACCTCGTGTCCAGCCCCTTTTATCGTTACTAATTTACAATTTGGAATGCGCTTAGAAACTTCCTGCAATTTATCTTGAGGGATATGGCTAGATCCTCCTCCTATGATGAGAGTAGGTGCAATTATCTCTGTAAGACTTCCCCACCATTTAGGATTGGGGGTGTTTAACTGTTGAAGGATTGAAGGTACAACCTCCCAGTCAAACGGTAAAGAACCAGGCGGTTTGGCTGGGATTTCGAACTTTTCTCCTGTAAAAGGTGGAGGAGTGTCTTCAACAATCAATTGATCTACCCTTTCTGGAAATGTTTCAGAAAAAAGATAGGACACCGTACCGCCCATAGAATGCCCAATCAACGTAAAGCGCTCCAAATTCATGGCATTTACGAACTGAAGTAAGTCATCACACATAAGTTCAAACGTATAGGTGCCGGTTCTTTCACTTCCACCGTGTCCTCGCTGATCTAAAGCTAAAAATCGATATTCCTTCCCTAATACAGCTGCTACTTCATCCCACGACTCTGCACTCATTCCCAAAGCGTGAAGTGCAATAATAGCGGGTGCCGAAGCTTCGCCCGACTCTCGATATTGAAATGTTAAACCATTTAGTTCAATTTGATTTACTCCCATTTTCAAATCAGATCAACTCCTAACTCAGATTTCACCAATTAAAATCTAGTTTATTAAGGTTCATCTATGTATTAGTAAAGAAATGAAGATTTCCTTCACCTCTTATCTTATTAGGAAAGATATTAGATTATTTTATGTATCCTTTGTAATTCTTTAGTCAGCATAATGTACCTAGAGATTCTTACTTTCAATCCCCTTATACTTTAACCCAAAAGTACTACAAGCCAATTGAATAAAAGATTGTAAAGGAAGAGACATAAATTTATCTTTATGCCAAAACATTTGTGTATAAAGAGGCGTATCAACTTTAGTACAAGCCAATTCTTTTAATATGCCGTTCTCTAGCTCTCCTCTTACTACTACTTCGGGCAATATGGCAATACCTAAATCTAGCATAACGCATTGCTTAATAGCTTCTACGCTTACAAATTCAAATTTAGTTGATGTACAAATACCCGCCTCACGAAACAAGTTTTCCAATACTACACGATATGAACATCCTGATTCGGTATACAAAAGAGTCTCATTCTCAAGATCTTCTAAGTAGATTTCCGCTTTATCAGCTAAAGGATGCTGAGGGGAAGCAATAATTTTTAAGTTTTCTGCAACAAGACATTGCGTATGTAGATTTGCATCATGATGCTGAATAGGCTCCATTGTAAAGGCGATATCAAGAGTTCCGTCTAGCAGCTGCGCTCTTGTTTGTGCTTGAGAGTAAATGGGCTTAAAAATCATTTTAACCTTTGGAAATTGATCCTTAAACTCTTTTAATATTGGAGGCAATCTATACGTGCACTGACTTTCAGAAGACCCAATAATAAGTGTACCGGCAGGTTCCTCCACTCCACTTACAGCATTTTTTGCTTCATTAGTCAGTTGAATCATTTTATCGGCGTACCTTTTAAATTCTCTGCCTGCCTCTGTTAAAACCAAGCGCTTTCCGAGACGTTCAAATAAAGGCGTTTCAAGTTCATTTTCAAGAGCTTTTATTTGAGCGGTAACGCTTGATTGAGCAAAGTTTAAAATTTTAGCCGTATAGGTGAAATTTAAATTTTCTGCAGCTGTTTTAAATGTAATCAGTTGTTTTATTTCGATTTTCCTCACCTCTATATAATCGGGTATTCCGATTGATTCAATCGGAATGTTCATCTGTAACGATCGTTAATTTCATTATAAAATATGGTAAATCAAACCACAACATACTAAATATAAAGAGATAAGGGGAAATCATAATGACCATAAAAAAAGAAAATACAAAGGAATCGATGAGTTTAACACAAAAAGATACGAGTAAAAAAGATTTCAAATACTACTGGAATGAAATTATTCGAGCGCTTATCGTGACTAAATAATTAGAGCCAATCAATTATATGTTGCTTAAAAAAGCTATATAAATTAAATTCACGTACAAGCGTTTCAATGTAAAAACAATAGCCCGCTAATTCTGAATACCTTCAGAGTTAGCAAGCTATTAATCTAATAAATTTATAGTCATGTTTATTCGTTTGAATCCAACCTAAACTCCGCAATGTCCTTGTCATCTTGGGAGACGGTAAGCGTACCTTTTATCTAACACTTCATGGTGTGATTGAGCTTCGATATGGTATTTAGAATACCTAAACTTAATTATTAATGTTCTTGAGACAAAGCAAATTTAGAATAAATAAAAGTACTCATACTAATTATTATTATCCATAAATAAACTGTTTCCTTCCATTTTTTTTAGGCTTAACACGTTTTTTGTACATATGATAATGTATCAAAAACGAATAGACATATTGAAAACAAAAAAGCTAATGGTATGTGGGACAGTCTCGTCTCACATACCATTAGCTTTTTTAATTAAAAATCGTTATATTCCTCTAAATCATCATCATCTAATGACCCGGATAATTGCTCTAGATCTGCAACCTTACCTTCTTTGAAGGTTTGGTGGCTTTCTGAAGGCTTCTCTTCTATCTCCTCTTGTTTACTCACAAACCCGTTGGACTGAGCTAATTTCTTTAATTCCCGTAGTTCGGAATTGATATGTTCAAGAAGTTCTTCTGTTCTGTGTCCTGCTTCTACTTGATTGGAAGATGAACTATGAAGGTCACGAACAATTAGAGATGAAATATAGTCCCCTAATTTTCGAGACTTTGCATATTTTGCAAGTATATCATAGACTTCATCACTCAACTGATTAGTTTTAATCGTAAAGGCGTTTTGACGCTCTGACATGGTTATCACCTACGCTGTTAGGATTTAACGGCTTTCTTCTCGGCTTGTTTCTTTTGAAGGTACCCCATGCTTCGGATTTCTAAGCCGAATAAATTTAAGTGACGGCTATCCTCAGGCACTTTATGATATTTCTCTGTGCGTTCTTCGCCAATTTTTTCACGCATGCTATTCATAATCGCTACTTCTAGTGTAGGAGCGACACCGCCACTATATACATATTTTCGGATTTTATTTGCTGGTGGTGGGGCGACATCATTTAACTTAGCTAGTAAGATCTCTACATAATCTCTTAGAGAAGATTTGATTTGAGCTGTTAAATCAATGGATTCACCTGTGTTTTCATTCTTTAGTTCAAACTTTTGTTTGCTGTAGTTATCTAAAATAAATTGATCGAAAGCGCGTAAATCGGTAAACAACTCTGGGAATTTCTCTTTTCGTAACTTATCGATATGTGCTAAGTAGGGAATACCCTCGATACTTTGGAACGATTCACGACTGTTCGCAGCCTTCAACCCTTCAGGTAAGATTACAACATCAATGGATCCTCCACCAATATCGATCATTACGGTTTCACATTCCACATATTCATTAGCATCTTCACGGTCTTGAAGCGTTAGGTCTTTCTTTAACGCAAAACGTGCGATTTCACCTTCTTTTAAACAAACACTTTCCTCCACAGATACTTTTAATTCTTTTTCAAATCCTGGGGTATGGATATAAAAAGTGTGATCACCTACAAAGCGATTTGCCATAGCCTTTTGCGCTTCACCAAACGTACTTTCTTTTTTTAGTAACCAAATTGGTAACATTGTAGAGAAATAGTCAATCTGGATGTTGTTGTCCTTTTGATCTTTTGTATGTAACGCGTGGTAGTATGCAACGGCAGCTAAAAATGTTACGTATGGAATATGACTTGTAATTTTATTATGTAAACGATTGATATGATTGTTTGCTAATTGTTGGCTGGCGGCAATGTCACCCACCAAGAAATAACGTTCTTTTTCTTCCTCTCCAATGGTTGTAGATAATAAGATACGCTTTTTAAATTCCTCTGGTGCTGTCACCGCATCTGTGAAGAATGAATCAGCAGCTTCTTTTTGGAGTTCTACTACGTTGGTTTGGAAATCAAATAGATATCCATCTATGATATTCATATCGACTGAGTTCCCACAGTCTTTATTAAAACGTGAAATTTTCATCTCTATACACCTCTTTTTTTAGTTGAACTTCTGTTGAACTTATTATACAAAAGAAAAGGTAGATTTTCAATCCTTCAGTTCAACTGATTTATCATCAAAAACTTACACATATCAACAATTTTTTTTATCTAGTTGAACTTATTTCAGGGTTAGAAAAACAGTGTCAGGAAAGTTCTTTTTCGAGAATAAGAAAGTCGGAAGTAGAAATTCTGGTGAAAAAAGAGGTTGAGACAAAAGTATTTTAGATGAAGTAAAAAACGAGCTATTGATCAAGCGATTAATAGTTTGTTATTTTTATTAAGCTAAACGCAGCCTTCATTTGTTTAGGTCTTTCTAGCAGTTGATTGAAGGGTAAGACAAATACTCCTGGTGGAAAAGCGGAATGTATCAAGATAATATTTATATTCGTTAAGAGACTTAAAATCTTGTTTGACAATATTAGATAACACTCACCTTTTTTGAACTACCTTTTTCATTAACTGACTTTTATGATCTTTATCTTTAACTATAATATAATCCTCTGTTCCTTTTAGTGAATAGATTTCTGAACCAACTGTAAAATAGTTTGATTGATTATTACCCGCGGGCATTTTAGTTGCTTTGGTTTCCTTTTCTATTGTCCCTATTTGGTCTCCTATTTCTTGTGTTTGATCTAATTTATCTTCTGTTCCGTTATATTCCTTGTTTTCAACTACAACAACGATAGCAGAAGAACTCTCTGTATTCGTCCCTAAACTTTCTTGATTACATGCAGTTAGAACGATTAAATAAACTACTGACAGAAAACTAAGTGTTCTCTTCATAATAGCCTCCGGAAATCATTTTCCTTACCCTTTAAGTAAAATTGACATTAGGCGATATACCAAGTTCAGTGACGTATCATAATGTATTCGAAAACGAACAATCCTAAAAGTTCTATTAAACAAACTTTCTAGGCTCCTCCACATAAAAATCCACATAACCGCAGCTTGAACAAACATAAGGTATTAACTCACTGTAATGGTGATTGTTATTTAATCCCCTGCTCGGTGTTTTATTTATACCTACTGTACCAGGTGATGATTGAATACGGGCTTTGGTTAGAGCTGAATCACATTTAGAGCACTTTTTACTTTGCATACATATCACCCTTTCTATTTCATAACATCATTCCTATTTTCTATAGTACATGCTTACTAGTTTTTAAATTAATAATTAGCCGTATAACTTGGATAATCAAAGGAAAAATAAATGCGATTAGCAACACTATAAATGCGAACAATTTCAGCTCTAGTGTTTGGGTAACACCCGCTCCATCCACTTCTCTTGTCCAGACAACAGCTGTTCCTACGACGAAAAGTATGATCAAAATTATATTAGCTATCCACCAGGAAATCCATCGTCTTTTCACATCATTACTCCTTTCAATTTAAGCTGCATCTTTCTTTATTAATTCTCAGATAAGAGCAATGGTAGAAATAGCTCCACCTACCGCAAAGAGATAAGAAGAAAACGGTATTGTTTCATGCATGAATAAACCTCTTATTCCATAAAAACATAGGATAATAGTGCCGATTAAACCAATCATAAGCCGAATATTTTTATTGATTGTTTTCTCCCCCTTTAGGCTTCTCTTTGCACCTGGTCCTTTATCATAAGTCCAAATATAGCGAAGAAGTTTAATACAACCAGCAATCCATAATAAAACCCAACCCCTTCAAAAAATAAAGAGAGAATGGGGAATATCATAGTTTCAAAGCCAAATAACATAATAACAAGTCCAAATCCTTTAGCGAGCTGCTTTTCATTTCTAGGGGTAAATGTCTTTCCGTATCCAGCAATAAAATTGGTACTACCTTCTTTCCATATACGTTTCCCTATATAAATGATGAAGCAGCTTACTAAACATACAAATAATAATTTTAACATCAGATATTACACCTTCTTTACACACTCTAATTTAACATATATAGTATATTTTACCATAAATAATTAACAAATATTGTGTACTAAAGGTGGACTCATAAAATAGAACAATATAAAATATATACATACTAATTTTGGAGGTTTTTGTTTGTTAAACTTATGTTTAAAGCTGGGTGAGTAAGCTTCCTTGATGGCTGTTTGCATAAAGGAATCCCCATTTATGGAGTATAAAAATCCGTAATTCACCAAATGGACAGGAGACTATAAATGGATATCTTAATTAAACAAGAACTCACTGAAGAATATAATAAAACGGAAGAAGTTGTTAAAAGTGCTTTTTTAAATGAAGAATACAGCGATCAAAAAGAGCATTTACTTGTAAAACGGATTAGAAAGTCAGATGCCTTTATTCCTGAACTGTCATTGGTCGCATTTAATCAGAATGCAGACCTTGTAGGTCATATTCTTTTATCTAAAATAACAATTATAGATGGTGATAACGCTACCGTTTCTTTAGCACTTGCTCCAGTTTCAGTTGCACCTCAGTATCAAAAACAAGGAGCTGGGAGCCAACTAATACACGCTGCGTTAAAACGCGCAAAAGAGCTTGGTTATCATTCAGTAATTGTTTTAGGGCACAAAGATTACTATCCTAAGTTTGGATTTAAACCAGCTAGCTCATGGAATATATATGCTCCATTTGACGTGCCTGAAGAATTTTTTATGGCCATAGAGTTAACAGAAGGATCTCTAAAAAATGTGCAAGGTGTTGTACATTACTCAAAATCTTTTTCAGAGTAAGCACTAAATGATTAATTAGGTTTTACGTAAAGGCTGCCTGGAAAATAATTTTATAGTATTTTCTATGGGCAGCCTCTTTTTTATTTACCTGATATTATTAAAGCGGTGGATTTTCCACACCTAAATGAATCCAATCTTCTTTTGGAGGCCCATAAACTCCAGCAGGTTTTAGGCCTGCTTGACGCATAAGAATGGTAATTTGACCTCGGTGATGAACAATATGTTTGATTAGTCCCATTAAGATTGTGGCATTTGATTGGGTTCTTCCAAACGCTTCTTGCGTATGTTCTAAAGATTCATCTGTCCATTGCTGTTCGATAATTTTAGCAGCATGAGAACTTACATTTTTAAAGGTTATAGCGATTTCCTGTGCTGAAGATGGAACGCTTGCTGTACTTTCAATTCTGTCTATACTTAATCCGAATTCAGTTAGGTAATCTGGAATATTTGTTGTAAAATGCCAAGCAATTCTCCCTAACGTACGCCCTTCAGGATACACTTGTTGTTTCAACGAATCATCTGTCAAGCTATCTAAAACTTTTTGAGTCAGCATGGCTTCGTTGTTCCATTCTTTGATAAAATCTGAAATGGTATTATACATATAAAAGACCTCCCAATATAAATCTAATCTAAATCAATAACTAAATAATATCATAGAAGAAAAATAAGTTGGCTTATTTACTAAAGGAAGGAGACTTTATGTTATTTAAAGCTACCGCTCAAAAAACTGTTGTTTATCCTTTATTACTTTTAAATACTTTATTACTCATTCAAGCAGTTCAACATAAAGAACTTGCCTTTTTAAACCTTTTGGCTATCCTTTGCTTGTTTCTTTCCCTTTTTCTCCGATATGAATTTCAGATAGACAGAGATACTTTAACCTATAGAATATATATATTATGGTTTAAAGTATATGCAAAAACCGTTAAACCCAGGGACATTAAAAGAATTGTATTTAAACGGTTAAGTTGGAAATCAAAATTAGCAGTAGTAAAAGTAGAAAACGGGTGGAATATGAGAATAGCATTATTTAATCCACCAAATGTTTTTAAGGAATTAGAAACATTTGCACATGAATATGATGTAGATATTCAAAAAACAGCAGATTATTAAATTCTAGAGAAAACATCTTGAATGCCACCGCGTTTTGGATACATTAAACTCCATGTAAGTTAGGCCGTATAATCAGCGTTATTCATTTCTAATCAAGCTGCTTTTGGACCTCTCTAGCGCTACAAAGCATTAGTAAAGAGGTCCTTTCCTAAACACCTCCAAGTTAAACACTTTGTCCTCCTTCCTCACATCAACCCCAAGCCCTACATAAAAATAGGCTTCAAGGGCATTCTTTTTAACATTATTTGGATATATAATTCGTATATAACGCTTTTTAAGAGGTGATGATTCTGTATATATCAAAAAAGGTTGGCATTTTAAGCTGGTTTGCTACTTGCTTGTATTTTTTAGTTGAACCTTTCTTTATTTTGACTTCAACTGCTCCCTACAGTTTTTTACATCACGCAATGAGTGATCTTGGTGTAACTTCTTGTGGAAACTACACCTATTCAATTGCACCTCATGAAATTTGCTCTCCTCACCATTTCTGGATGAACGTATTGTTTATCATAAACGGATTGACACTTTCAATTGGTGTTTTGTACATTTCACAAAACCTAAAGAAAACGAGAAAAAGCCAACTAGCAACAGCTTTTATTCTTATATTAGCTTTAGGTAATATTGTTTCAGGCTTTATACCGGCTGATATTAATTTATTTTGGCATTCAATACTTGCTCAGCTTGGCATGGTTACTGTTTTAGCTGGTCTTTGGATGTATACATCATCTTTAAGCAGCGGCAAGTATTGGACTTATGGCTGCTTAATTTCCCTACTAATCATTCTCCTACTCATTATGCTTGTATTTTTTGTTCCTATGCCTACCGGTCTGCTGCAAAGGTTATTCTATTTAGTAATCTTTATATGGGGCACCGTGCTTTCCTTTATGTTAAACAAATAATCCATTATCATTCCGTTTCATATGAGCTTACAAGACTATGTTAAACTAGCCGGAATTTCAAATAGCAAAAAGTCCATAGAGGCATTCCCTATGGACTTTTTGCTATTTTGTTAAATAAATTCTCTTAATAATTCTTTAGATTTCTTTCCGCTAAAACCAAAATAATTGCCAATAAGTTTGACGTATTCTGTGTAAGTAACTTTTCTATTTAAAGCAGTTTCCCACCATCTCTGTGGATTATAATAACGACTTCCACTAGAACAATAGGTTAATTGTATTTGGGTATCCTCAAATTCTTTATTAAAGTTTTTTTCTACCCTTTTCATATGATAGTTTGAAGAAACAACGATAGCGGATTGAAAGTGATAATTCATCATTAGCTTTTTTGTAAATTTAGCATTTTCCGTAGTACTTGTAGCGTGATTTTCTAATATAATTGAATCCTTAGGTATTCCAGAGTCTTTGGCTTGATGATAAAAATTATTCTCTTGACCATTCGAAAGGATCAAATGAGACGCATATCCTTTTTTATATAATTCAATTCCTTTCTCCAGTCTATCATTATCACCACTTAACACAATAATCACGTCAGATTTTACAGGCTTTTCGTTCACTACAAGCTCTTTCCCGGCAAACAGGAAAAAAATCATCCCTAATCCCAGCATGAATATACTGATCTTTACTCTTTTACCTTTAATTTTTTGCATATAGACCCTCATTTAAAAAGTTCACTTCATATCGTATCATAAAGCTCAATATTCATAAAAATAAAAAGGTAATCTTCAAAAAATTTTTGCGCGCTGCAAGTAATCACAGCTTTTATATAAAAGTTAGAAGGTAAAACTTTAACAAACATTCTTTCTAAATATTTTCGT
Organism: Priestia sp. 3CA3; assembly: GCF_056836725.1. Lineage (NCBI taxonomy): Bacteria > Bacillati > Bacillota > Bacilli > Caryophanales > Bacillaceae > Priestia > Priestia sp. 3CA3. Next base: position 98,057 of record NZ_JBXENJ010000008.1, on the reverse strand, counting down.
TATGATAGCTGTTCAAGTATTTGTAAACCTTGGAGCTGTCACGGGTCTTCTTCCTATTACCGGTGTCCCCCTACCTTTTATAAGCTTTGGAGGTTCTTCGCTGACATTGTTAATGCTTGCTGCAGGAATACTTACCAATGTTTCGATGTTTACCACATACACTCAAACCTATCAAAGCCACTCAATGGAACAAGCTTATATAAGGAATGTTTAACGTTTGAATGGCTAACTGGTGGCTATAATAAAAAGTCCTGACTATATATCAGGACTTTTTACTTTATTTACATAAATAATAATCAAGCAGCTGCTTAGAATTGCTGTGTTTTTTACTAGTAATCTATTAGAGGATAGATTTACTTCCTAAATAACGAGGTGCCCAGTAAGAATTGCTTAACGATGCAATAGTTACACCAGTTGAACTTCCAGCATGAATAAACTGCCCGTTTCCAATATAAATTCCAGCGTGTGAAGGACCTCCAGTAGTATCGAAGAATACGATATCTCCAATATTCGGAGTAGATGTACTTTTTCCTGACTGATACAAGGTGGCTACTGTTCGCGGTACAGTTACTCCACCTCCATTTTTAAATACATAATAAATGAAACCACTGCAATCGAAACCATTTGGAGAAGTTCCGCCCCAAACATATGGCACCCCTATGAATTTTTTAGAATAAGCCACAATATCACTAGCTGTCGCTTGCGTTGAACTATTAACAGTTGAAGAACCAGTGGCGCTAGTAGATGCGTTATTTAAGGCATTTAAAGTAGCTGGACCTACTATTCCATCCACAGCTAAGCCATGATCCCGTTGGAAATTCATAACGGCAGTTTGAGTAATTGTGCCAAAATAGCCTGTTGGTGTGGCGTTAAAGTAACCTTTTTCCTTTAACAGCTGCTGTACTTTTTCAACTTCATTACTAGTCATTCCATATTTCAGAAGTGTACTGCTTGTAACCGCACTTGTTGAATTAGCTATTAACGCTTGATATGTATTAGGTCCCACCATTCCATCAGCGGTTAAACTATGAGAACGCTGAAAGCTTAGAACTGAATCTTTTGTAATTGAACCAAAATAGGCAGTCGAAGTAGCTGAAAATATGCCCTTCTGTCTTAAAACATCCTGTAATTCTTTTACGTCTGGATCTGTCATACCTTCTTTTAATAGCTTGTCCCCTAAAGCTGCATGGCTTATTGTTGGTAAAACAATCAATGATGAGCATAAAGCTAATGAAGAAATTATCTTTTTCACTAAGTATATCCCCCGATGTTATATTTTTCTTGTTCTTGACTATAAAATTTTAGCAGGGAGAAATAGAAAAGAAACAACCTATTTGTGAATTTTTCGTGACAATTCTAAAAATCACTTGATTTATTAGGAGGTAATTATTTGTTTTGTCATATAAAGTATAAATATACTTATAATGGTTAAAGTTACTATTCTTTGACCTTACTGTTTTACGTATATACCGCCAAATCTTTCATACAATAAAGCACCTTTTTATAATTGTGAACATAAAAAAGAAAAATAGAGGCTGCATGGTAAAGGATAGGGGGAATAATGTGAGCAAAATAGCGGGTTTGAAGCGCCGGTTTAAATACTTACTTATTAAACTATTACGATTAAAAGATCATTCACATAAAGTTGCGCTAGGTTTTAGTCTAGGTTCTGTTGTGAACTTTGTTCCTACCTTTGGATTTGGCCTTATACTAGCCGTAGGTTTAGCTAAATTATGTAAAGGAAACAGCATAGCAGGACTCATTGGTGGAATGTTTTTTATGTGGGCCTTTCCGTTGATGTTTTACTTGAATACATTAGTTGGAGGATATATATTCCCAATCGATCTTGATCAAACTTTACTTCAGAATACAGATGAAGATTTAGATAATCGACTAGAACTAGGAGCAAAAGTAGGAAAGAATTTTTTAACAGGCATGATTCTTAACAGCTTCTTATTTGGAAGTATACTCTATATTGCTAGCTACTATATTATAAATCAGTACAGAGGCTTTCTCTTACACTACATCTCTAAAAAGTGGATAGTAAAAAAACCGTACTAAACAAATGGATTATTAGCTTGATTTCAACCTTTATTTCTAATTGTAAATCAATCTAATTTATATAAAAATATAACCATTAACGAACATTTCTTCAAAAGGCATAGAGGTAAATTAGCGCATAATTGATACCTATGGTTATCAATTATGCGCTAAGGTACAATCTTTGTTTCTGTTTTAAGATAAATATGGAGAAAATACATTGAAAGAGAGCTCTGTCTATTTTTTTCTTGAATACCAATTTGCTGCATGTGTTCTAATGTACTCCTTTCAATTATATATATCATTTACCATTTTTTATCATAACGATCGATAGTAAACCTAATATATTTTTTTCTTTGTAAGAGTACATTCAGTTTAAAAACTTAAAAACAGTAAAACAGCTCCACGTAAAAATAAGTAGCCATACTATGATAATAATTGAACCCACAACCCAATTTTTAGGTTTTTCATTTTGAATGAGCTCTTCTGCTTTTATTGTGCAGTCCTCTATTACATTTTTAGGTATCATCTTTAAAGCAAGCATAATTCCTAAAGGAACAATGATTATATCGTCAATATAGCCTAAAACCGGTATAAAATCAGGAATTAAATCGATTGGACTGAAGGCATATGCAACCACACAAGCAGTAAATACTTTGGTATACCAAGATACTCGGTTATCTTTATAAGCTAAGTATAAGATAAATAGCTGCTTTTTTAACTTTTTAGCCCACAACTTTAATTGGTTAAGCATGTTTCCTATTCTCCTTATGGACGGTTTAATATAATATGAAAATCGGTTTTATTTTTTGTTTAAATGCATGTTTCTTTTATGAGTAAATTCAAAACTATACGAATAACTGATTAATGCAGTCATCTTGATTTGCAGCTAGTTTAGGAACAGCTCCAACAGGAACCCAATAATAGAAAAAGATTAATCCTGCATCTTCCCCTTCAGAATTCACCTTATATTCCCACCGTTCTGCCGTTTCTTTTTGAACTTCTAAATGAAAAACATGTCGTTCATGATATTGATTTTTACCTTCATGATGATAAACATATGTTTTCAATTTTGTGACGGATAAAAACTCCATTAATCCAGATTCTTCTTTGACCTCCCTATATAAAGCTTCTTCAATTGTTTCTCCTTCTTCTACAGTACCGGCTGGAACTTGAACTCCTGCTTCTGGATAATCTCTATGTTCGCAAACTAGTAACTCTGTATAGGGCTCATTGAATCTAGTTATGTAAGCCATAACTTTTGTTATAGTGAGGTTTTCCTTCATATTCCCTTCCTCCTTTAATGAAGACTAATTGAAAATATCTCTTTTTTTAACGAACTTCTTTAATTCAAAAAAACATTTATTGATGTGTAAATTTATGGTAATATTTATGTCATACAGCTCAAGGAGGTTAAAAATGCCTATAATGTACTTGATTGTTATAACTACAGTTGCTTGCTTACTTTTACTTTCATACAAACTGAGCAGAACAACATCTTCTTTAAAATATACAATACCTTTAATTGCAGGAATAGTTAGTCTAAGTATTGTTATTATAAGCTATTTTTACGGAGGATTAACTGGTATGGGAATTGGAGTAGTTAATTTTGCTATTTTTATAGGATCCATTATATCTATAATCATCATATTATTAAGTGAGATAATAAGAAGTAAAGAAAGCCCCATAAATAAACCTTAGAGCTTTCTTTGCTTTCTAAATAGATTTTATTCATATTGTACTTCTTAAAAATACCTATCAGAAGAGTAAGGACTCCGATTAAAAAGAAAAGCGGCAATGATAACATCATTAAACCAACTTCTGCAAAATCATCTCCTTGATTAATACTAAACAGAATAGAAACAACACATGAAAAGAATGGAGTTATTAATAATATAATAGTCGTTCCCCATACTATATATTTTTTTTTAGCTGACTTTCCTTGGCTTAGTCTACTCGCAAACATAAGACCTAATACTAAAACAGTTAATGCGATTCCGATTACCATTTCATCCCCGCCTTTCTCATAATGAAAAGTTTTATCTTTCAACCTCGCCCCCGTTTTTTAGCTCTAGTGCTACTATAAATATACTTGTAATGATAAATAAGATTAACCCTTCTCCCATTGTAATTGAACTTTTTATCTGTATATCCCTTCAGCTAAATATTACCATTAAAAAAGCAATCCATAGAAATTTAGTCAAAAAATAAGTAATGCTCCTATTTCAGAAGCATTACTTATTTTTATAGATTAATTAGTAAATCGCATATATAACCAAAAGCTTTATCAAAAAATAACTATGCTTTTGCACTGGAATTATTGCTGCTTATCATGTCTTGGCTACCAGATTTAATGTTTTTAGCTACTAGTATACCTACTACCCCCGATAACCCTAAAACAATGAAGATGGAGTTATAGCTTGTAACAAGAGCAATAAGCGTGGACGAAATAATACTTCCGAAATAACGAAACGTTGAATAAATGCCAGAGGCTGTACCAGATTGCTCTTTGCTTACCGAGTCTAGCGAGGCAATCTGCATGCTTGTTAGACCTATTCCGGTCGAAAAACCTCCAATAATTAAAGCCACTATAAGAAAAAGAATAGATCCAACGTTCTCTAAAGATAGAAAAAGAATAGTAGAGAAAATGATCATAGCAAAAGAAAAGCCAATCACTTTTTTAGAACTAAACTTATTGTTTAACAATCCTCCTATCCAGCCGCTTAAAGACATTGAAATCGAAAAAACCGATAAAACAATACCCGTTTGTGCTGTAGATAAGTGAAATTGAGCCTTCATTAACAGCGGCATAATTAATAAAATCACATACATAACAAAATTGCTAAGCATAATAGACAAATTAGCGCTTGTAAAGGTGGCATTTTTAAACAAAGAAAAATTGATAATCGGGTTTTCTGCCGTATTTTCTCTTTTGATAAACAAGAATGAAGATAAAACAAATACTAATCCCATTATTAAAGCCTTAGTAATCTCCATACCGTGTGTTAATAAAATCAATAAGGAAATACTAATGGCTAAATAGATGGAACCTTGAATATCTAAAGTACTTGCTTGTTTTTTTACATTAGATTTAGGAATCATAACTATGCCACTGATTAAAGCTAAGAAAAGAAAAGGCACATTCACCCAGAATATAGCTTCCAAGTTGAAGTTTTCAAGCAATACAGACCCTAGCAATGGTCCAATTGCAGCACCCAATCCCATTCCCATTCCAAATACACCTAAAACTTTAGGAAGCCGCTCTTTTGGCACCACATATCTAATGATGGCTATCGTGTTAGGGGTGAGTAAAGCTCCTCCTACTGCCTGCAGTGATCGAAAAATAATAAGGGAAATGAGATTAGTTGAAAATATACATCCTAAAGATGCTATAAGAAAGAACACTACGCCCCATAAATAGATATTTCTGTTTCCGTACAAATCTCCTAGCTTTCCAGCGATAGGCTGAGTAACAGCCATTACAATCAAATAAATAGTTACTACCCACGAAATATTTGCAAGTGGTTCATTAAAATGAGCTGATATAGTTGATAGAGCAACGGCAATCATGGTTGAATTAATTGGTACAAGAAATGTCCCAATTAGCAATGAAATAATCAAGATAAGCTCTTTATGTTTACCCAAACATTAATGCCTCCTTTTAGTGGAGAGAAATTCCCTTTATAAACGTGTTTATACTGTTTTTTATCATATCTTGATAATCCGCATGTAAGGCTTTGTCTCCAAAATTTAGTTTATACATAAAATATCCCCAATACGTACTTAGGAAAATCTCTGCTTGTGTGCAGCAATCTAATTCTTTGATATATCCTTTCCTTTGCATTTCTTCAAAGTATTCTTTTAATATTTTTTTCGTATCATTAATTTTTTTTATAATTTCCTCGTGCGCCTGTGAGAAAATTAAAGGGTCTTTTAAAGCAATTGAAATCATGTCTCGGTTATTATCAAAGTCTTTTAGTAACAGGTAACCGAAATTCGTCAAATCTTTTTCAAGCTCCCATTCAATTGATTTATCAAAAATCTCAAGTGAAAAGCTTGTTGTTTTGACAATAGCTTGAATAATGCCTTCTTTATTGCCAAAGTGGCGAAAAACCGTCAATTCATTAACGCCAGCTTGCTCTGCAATTTCTCTAGTGGTAGTACCTTTATAGCCTTTTTCTTTAAGCAGTTCTATTGTAGCTTTTGTTATCTTCTTTTTTGTTTCATCTTTTTTCATGTTAATCATCCTTTATGCTTCCTGAATGTAAGTATTTACTTTCCATTAGGCAGTATATAAAGGAAAAAGAGCTGTTGTCAAATAGAAGCGAAGAGAATCATTTAGTCATTTAAAAGCGTGACAATTCCATTCGTACCATCGACCATAACCATATCGCCATCTTTTAGCTTATCCGTACTTATTTTCGTACCAACTACTGCAGGAATTTCATATTCACGTGCAATTATTGCCGAGTGAGAAAGAATACCTCCAGCGTCGGTGATAACAGCCCCCGCAGTTTGAAATAAAGTAGTCCAAAGTGGAGTAGTGGTCTTACATACTAAAACATCACCTTTTTCCAGCTTAGAAAAGTCTTTCGTATTTGAAATGACTGTTACTTTTCCGGTATAGATTCCTGAAGAAGAGGCTAACCCTTTAATACAATGTTCGCTGTTCGCGTCATCTTCCTCAATAGCTCCCATATATTTCTCAGCTTCTTTCAGCTGAGCTGCTTCAGGGACGCCGAAGTATCTAGGTAAATTAGACGTTTGCTCATGTTCTACATGTTCTTTTTTCCGTTTCTCGATTAATTTTGTCATGTCTACTGGATTTTCTAAAAGAGTCTCTAGCTCATCAAGATATAAGAAGAAAACATCTTCTTCCACTAGAAAAACATGATGATGTACTAGTAAATTACCTAGCTTAAGTAGGAACAAACGTGCTTTTGCATCCAGCATTGCATCGATATAAAAATGATGGTCATCTCTTATAACGGATGCATCTAATGCCCACTGATAATATTTTTTAAACTCTTCTTTGTGTTTGCTATCCGCTATCTGTTCCAGGAATTCATTATAGTTCTGTTCACGTTTCTTGACCGTCTGTTTGAAATTCTCATCAAAGTTGTAATTGTCATTAACATACCCTTGAATAATTGATAATGCGTGAAGAGGATTCTCTAGCCAAGTTTCTCCTACAAAATCGTGACTTACAACGTTTCGATATCCATACTGTTTTAGAAAAGTATCTACTTCAGCCATAAAGCTTTTTGCTGCTTTATTTCCCTCCAATTTCTTTAATAAAGTTTCTGTGCATTCTTCTTGAAAAATTTCAGTAAGTTCACTATCTCTTTTCACTGTTAAAGCAAGTCTAGAAAGCTGTTGATCCGTTTCCAACGATTTGTTCATTTTTCCGGTCAATAGCTCATAAACATCATGTCCGGATTTTTTATTTGTAAGGTTTTTATAGTACTCTTCAACTATAGTATTTAAAGACATTTGAGGCATAACAATATCAAAGTGCAGATCATATGCCATTTTATAAAAATCAGCTAAACTTTGAAGAATCTCTTTTCCTCTCTGAAGGGTTAGATTTTCATAGGTAAAACTATTTAATTTGTTATAGTAAGGCAAGAATTGTTCCGTAATTATTTGATTCATTCGTTTTGTTAGGATTGGATAAATACTTTCCATCAATTCTTTATTTTCTTGGAATCTTTTATTAGAATCTCCTTTAAAAGGCTCCATTTTTGTATAGATATGACCTTTATAAAGTTTTAAATTAAGTCTATTAAACATAAACTTTAATTTTTTAAAACTAGCAGCTGTTCCTTCAGAAAATGCCGGAATAATAAATGAAGCGTACAAAGGACTAACAGCATGAGAAAAACTTGTGTCATTTAAAATCCAAAACTCTTCCATATCGTCGAAACTTAAAGATATATCTTTTTGGAAAGGAGTTAATTCTTTGGCCTCTGTTAATGTAGTAATAGCTCTTGCCTGTAATAGATATACTTGATTGTCTTGAACCCCAAACTCTATGTCTACGGGATGTTGGTAAAGAGCTTCTACTTCTTTTGTTATTTCGGCCAATTCAATAATTTTCTCGTCTGTTAAACAAAACCTTTGCTGCTCATCTTCCGTTGTTTCGATTTCTTCAACGCCTTCAGCAAGTGGAATTATCTTTACTTCCTTTAGCCCTTTTTCTTTCTCTATTTTAAAAGTTTGTTTATTAACTAGGTAAACATCAGGTGTTACTAAGCCCGATACAATGGCTTCTCCTAATCCATAGCTGGCATTAATCATCATTTCTTTTGTATTATGAGTGACAGGATTTTGACTGAATATCACTCCCGATACTTCGGACTGAATTAACCCTTGAACAACAACTGCCATTGAAACTTCATCAAAATTAGCATACATATTTTGAGTATATTGTTCGACTCTTTCAGTAAAAAAGGAGGCCCAGCACGCTTTCACTTTACTCAAAAAATCCTCGGTACTTTTCACATTAAGATAGGTTTCATACTGGCCAGCAAAAGATGCACCTTCTAAATCTTCAGCACTAGATGATGAACGAACAGCTACCGATGTATAAGAGCACTTTAGGTTTCGAAATGCCTCTATGAGATCCGATTCAATTTCAATAGGAATTTCCCCGTGTAAAATTCTCTCGTGTATATTATCCGTTTGACAATCAATCCCGTTCCATTCAATATATCGCTTTAAAGCTTCCATTTGAATAACAAATCCATCTGGAATCGGTAAATTTTTTCTTTTCATTTTTATAAGGTTTAAAGCTTTTGCTCCAACTCGTTCATTTGCCTCGTCGACCTTTTGAAAACTTAAACTATACATTAAAAATATTCATCCTCCTACAAACTAATTTTAAAATGTAAGTAACTACTTACTTTATATTTATTTTAATTCTTTTAAATTTTTATGGTCAATAAAAAGTGGTAAAACATTTAAAAAATGCATATTTAGTTGTGCTTTATTTTAATTTCACTTAAATAATATTCCTCTTTTTTATTACATTTTTTAACTTTTATTAGTCTTTTTTATTATAAAGTCTAAATAGTTAATCAATTAAAAGGTTAATAAAAGAAATGCAAAAAACCCCATCTAAATTAAGATGGAGGTTTTCCTCTTTTATAGTTGGGTTAACCATTATCTCTGAGTGCTTACAAGCTCCCACTGGCTGAGTGTCAATTTTATCTTATATTCTCTAATATATAAGTGAGCGCTATCAGATTTACGAATCATATGCGAAGTCACAATCAAAAATCTCCTTTCTTATAGAATTATTTTTAATATAAAACTATTTTGGAAATCTTAACCTAAGCATAGCTCAGTATTGTAAACCATTTATTAATGACAAGAAAAGATTATGTAAAAATTTTAAATTACAGGGGAACCGCTCATTACTTATGTTTCAACTTCAGTAGATTTAGGTCTATAATTGAGACATTAACCATCTATAATAGTTATATACGAGGATCAGTCTATTAGACTGACAAGCTACTATTTATGTTGGATACAATCCTTTTTAACTCCATTAAATCATCTATTACCACATCAGCCTGTGCAAGCTCAGCTTCTTGAGCAAAATCAAAATTGCACCCCACTGCCATTAAACCATTATCCCTTGCAGCATTGATATCCGATAGACGGTCTCCCACTACTGCTGCGTGCTTTACATCGTATTTCTTTATAATCGTTTTGACTAAATCTCCTTTATCGAGCGTTTGGATTTGTTGAATACTAAATGTTTCTGTTACCCACTTATCCAAATCGTAATGGTTTACAATCGCTTCTAAATATTCCTTCAAACCGTTACTTGCTATGTAAATGGAGCAATTATTTTCTTTTAAATAGCTAAAGACCTCTTTTACATTAGGGTATAAAGCGCCTTTGCCTTTTTTTATATTCTCAACTAAGCTTTTCAAAAAATAGTCATTCGTATACTTTCTTATTTCACCTGAATGAGTAGGTAATAAAGCTTCCCATACTTTGGGTAACGGTACACCCATGATTTCACGATACTTATCAACAGGAGTACTAGTATTCCACTGGTTGAGTGTACGCAAATGGTTAAAGGTATCATCAAGTGATAATTCTAAAATTTTATCTGTTTGAAACAGCGTTCCATCCATATCAAAGATTAGTGATTGCAACATTAAGTATCTCCCTCTTTCAACAGTATTTAATACGTATCTATATACAATACCATAAAAAGGAATATGTAATTTATTAAAAATAGTAATCACTGTTCTCAGCACAAAAAGAGCACCTACTTATTTATAGGTACTCTTCTTAACTTTACATACTTTGTTTGAAATAATAAATGAAAAAGTGGCCGCTATAATCGAACTTAAAAATGGATAATTAACAGAAAAAATACTGACCGTTGAGCTACTCAAGTGCTGTGAAGTCTCAGGTACATATGTAAGTGTAAGAAATAGACCAGAAACAATTTGAAAAGCAAATAGCAACAATATAAAACTACCAATAAACACTGCATAGTTTTTCAAAAAAGCGCCTCCAGTACTCTTAATTTATAAACCTGATATTATTTTAAAAATAGTGACGCAATGATAAAACCTATAATCATTACAGTAATAAGTACACCAAGACCCTTCCATCCTAAGCTGCCTGCTAAACCAGATAAGTTTCCAGCTTCATTTCTATTAAATGCATCGTTCATATTCCCAGCTGGATTTCTTTTTACCTCTTCGTGTTTTAATCTCTCTCTTCTTCTTTCAGGTGTTTCTTTATCTTCGCTCATTGTCACACCACCATTTTTAAAACATTATAACATATTATGGTTAAAATATAAAATAATGGTTTTTTAGAAGCGAAGAAAGAAACCTATAGTGACAGATCTCTTTTCCTCAACTAACTGTACACATTTCTTTTTTTAATAAGTATGAAACAACGCTTTTTAATGAAAAAGTATACAGCTCTAGTTAATATAATTACTATTACAAACACCTACATCAAAGAGATCCTCTTTATTTAAGGGGATCTCTTTAATAGCCTTATACTAGATACACATTCTTGAAGTTTTTTTGTGTAAGCTTATTTATTTAAAACCTCTTCTTTTATAATTGCTTTTTCATAGATCAATGGTTTGGTTCCTGCTTCTGGTAAAAGATAAATAAAAACAGTAAACATAAGTTGGAGGATTGAAACGACGGTCAAAAATAGAAAAAGACGTTCCTTATTCTTAAACCATATTACTAAACATAAAACTACAGATATTAACGACAAAAACAAAAAAAGAAAAAAGCTGTATAAATAAGAAACACCGTAACGATACGAAATATTTAAAAAGAAGAATACTATGTAGAGAAGTATAAAAGTTGACGGTACTACTTTAATAAAGTTGCTCAATAGAAAAATCCTTTCCCTTTATTTGTTGTAGATTGGTCGCCCTAACACTCAATTTACATAAAAGAGCAAATATTGAAAGTTACAGCAAACATGATTATATTTATTTACTTCAATTTTTATCTCTCATTTTCTTTCTTTGAAAAATGAAACTAGCTATAAACAAAAAGCCCAATAACATCGTTAAATAAAAGGTTACAGAATCACCTGAACGATTAAATTCATCTACAATGATGCCTTCTTGAAACAATAAGGCTGCTGCAATTATTAAAAAGAAAAAAGAATTGACGATTACATAACTACTTGCTTTGACTTTATTTCTCAAGAAAATTATATACACCAAATTGCATACTGAAAAAACTGCGATCAGGTAATAAATAGGCCTTAATAATGTAAATGTTTCCCCAAGCATCAGCATATTCTCCTCTATTACTATTATTTGAAATTTACTAGTCAATATATTTCATTTTGCAAATAAATGATCATTACTCATCTTAATTATTTAATTTTTGAACCAAAACCCCTCCAACTTTGTCCTTATCATCTAAAGAAAACTCAATATTGAGTTTATGAGTTTTATCAAAATACCCTATTATTGTTGCTCCGGTATCTTCTCTTTCGTAATAATTTTTACCATATGCCCTAACGACACTTTGTTTGCTGTCACCAGTATGTATTCCCTTCTCTGTAGCATACTTGTTACTAATCAAGTCATATCTGCTGACTTGATTATCTATAATTTTAAATTCAACATCATACTTTTCTGTACTTTTTCCGTAAATGTAGGTAGTATACGGAGGCTGCTCAGTAATCTCTATAAATTTTGGTTTCTTCTTCAAACAACTTGCTACCTCGTATTTAGAACTGCCTATTGATACTAATTGAACGTTTTCTAATTCAAGATTTGTGCTTTTGGTGCTTGAATAGTATTTTTCTTTAGGCGTAAAAGATGGATCACAGCTAGCTACTACTAGTAAAATGAGTGGAAAGATAAACAAAAAATAATTCTTAATGCGCACTGTTAGACTCCTTTATATCGTTTGTTTTTACTCTGACTCTCAGCATTGTCTAATCTATTAACTATTTTTCTTTTGCATATATAAGTCAATCGAATAGAAAACACTAACTGCAAAGTAATACATGGCAAGTATAGCTAACGTCTCATAGACAGATTCCGCAGCGCTATTTTTCACAAAAGAAAAAACAGTACGCACTACAAAGAAAACGATAGGATAGATGATAAATAGAGAATTAAATTTACGATTCATAGCAACAAAAAGTTCCTTTATTTGGATATTCGTGATTATTATAACATATAATTCTCTCGTTTATTTCTTTACTACATATTCAGTAAGTTTTTCGTTTACATAACACCGTTTAACAACAGGACTAAGTCAAAAGAAACTCTTATTAGTAGGTCTTATTTTGATTATCTATTCTTTTTGACTTCTTATCTACGATGAATTTTAAATGGCTAATAAAAATCAACAAGCCACAGATAACCATTAACCAGCGCGTAATCCCTTGATGTAAAGGGTCAAAAAGGTTTAATAAAGCTATTCCCAATCCTGATAACATAGCTAGATAACGTAAGATCAAGTATAATCCCCCATTCCAAGAGTGAAGAGGATCTCTTAAGCAAAAGATACCTCTTCATTTCTTAGTTCATAGCTCCGCACCACACCATGGACAAAATGAAATCTCAATAGTGGATGAGCCACCATCATGGATAATTAAACCGTATTCCTTGTTCGTTTTATCAAATAAGATAAGATTATCTGGACACTCAAATGGATCACTATGAATATCACACGTAAAGTTCACATGATAATTCATATAATCGCAGCAATGCTTTTTCATTCGTTTGCTCCTTACTATATCGTCATTATTGCTTTTCTCGGTAAGCTGAACAGTGGTCATCTGAAATACGATAATTTTCCTTACCGGTTGGGGCTGCTACCTCAACTAATTTATGTCCCAACCAGTCCCACACAGCTACTGTATGCAAAGATACCCATTTCAGATCTCCTCTAGCAAGACGAAAAGAATCATACCAGTTTTCAGTCGTTACTAATAGATTTTTATAAGTAAGTTCCTTTTTCCTTAAGTGTTTGATTTCCAACATGAAATCTAACATATTTTCTTCCTTAGGCACTTGAATAATTCGCGCTATAAATGTTCCGTTAGGATTTTTTTTCGTTTTATAAACTTTTTCCCTTTCTATTTCTAACTCTGGACGACCCCTCATCTTCCTTCCCCCTGTGTGCTAACACATAATCTCTATGCTAAAAGGTTATAGCTGTTTCAGTAATTCTTCTAACTTTTCTTCAATATCAGCTTCTAAATGATTTTTTGACAAATCATACAAAGTACCTGTCCCTTTAAAATACCCACCAAAGTAATACCACAACTGAAGGTAATGAACGTATGCATCTTCTTCATCTGTAAATCCATCAAAGTTTATCGCAACTTGGGAACGATATTCTTTTTCTAGACACTGCTCCGAACTTAGATTTGGTAGTTGGTCGCCATCAATATCTCGACACACCCATATTTTTAAGTTCTGCTTACCATCATGTTCAAATTTATTTCTATATTTGTGCTGAAGACTTTCGCTGTATGCCTCTCCTACTTCTTCCAACTTCACTATCTCTCTTTTTAAATTCTCATTTATTTCACTCTCAGGGACTAGAATGTATTTGTCATCTGCTTCCTGACCCTGTTTATCCATAAATAGCTTTTTCAATTTATCAAACAAGCTTTTCCCACCTATCTAAAAAAGAATATAAGCATGTTAAATTCGACTAAAGAAAGCTCATTTCCTTCTCTGAACTGCGTTTAGTCGTCATAACTAATATGATATCAGCTACTTCCTTACGTGTGGAATCTTTTACGAGAGTGCTGATTTTCTGACATACTTGTAATTCGCTATTTTTTACAGTGAATACATATGTTAAAGTGTAAAGTAGTGGAACGAAAGGAGTAACGACAACATGGCTCAACGAATCGTCAATATGTTTTTATCTGTTTTAGCTGCTTATGGAACGTTAATTCTAACGAAACACATGAGTATTGCAGATAATATTTTTGTGACACAGATTGTTCGTCTGATCATTTGTATTGTGGCTGTTATCATTGTGACAGGAATTACTACATACATTTTCAGAAATAAATCTTCTAATAAATAAAAGGGCAGCTATTTAGATAGCCGCCCTTTTTGTTTTCCTTAATTCTCATTTTATTTCACCCTAAAGAAATGGGGATGTCTCAAACACTCATGAGACATCCCCATTAAGGCTATACATACTTTTACGCGTTTAAAGCACGCACAAATTCTTTTGCTAGGCTGATTGTAGACTGCGGATTTTGTCCTGTTAAAAGCTTTCCGTCTACTTCAATATGATCGCTCCAATTATCTTTTGCAATAAACTCGGCGCCTAGCTCACGAAGCTTTGTTTCAAGAAGAAACGGCATGTATTTATCTAACGTTGTATCTTTCTCTTCTGAATCAGTAAACGCTGTAATACGTTTTCCTTTTACAATCGGCTCACCGTTTTTAAGCTTTCCGCCTACAAGAGCTGCCGGTCCGTGGCATACCGCTGCAATTAGCTTGTCGTCTTCAGCAAATTCTGTTAGCAAACGATGTAAGTGCGTATCGTCTGGAAAGTCAAACATTGTTCCGTGCCCTCCAGGTACAAACATACCTGCAAATTCTTGTGAACTTACTTCAGCTAATGATTTTGTATTCTCTAAAAGTTTTCCTGCTTCTTTGTCTTCGTCCGTCACATCATCTGTTAAGCTGTTAGGATCCACAGGTGATTTTCCGCCTTTTGGACTTGCTACGACTACTTCGTATCCTTCTTTTTTAAATTCTAAATATGCTTCAGAGAATTCTGTAAGCCAAATTCCAGCAAGCTCTCCATTTTCCATCGTATGTCCATTTGTAACAACCATTAAAACTTTTGAATTTCCTGCCATGATTTACTCATTCCTTTTTCATTTATTATTTACATACATGTATCATTAATAATTCATTTATCTCTTTGAATATGTTCCCCGGTATTATTTGATGAAAACATGGTAACTTTTTCTTACTAATAAAAAGAACAGGTGAAAATAATAGTTGAATTATATAGAGAAGCAGGATCTTTTTTACACTTTAAAGATTAGACGGAGCCGGTTTTTTATATGCAGTGTGACAAGTCTTCACTTTAAATATTTTTTTGACATGTACACCCAATTCGATTAATATCAAATTAGATGTATATCGAATTAGAGGGAGAAGGTATTAAGCTATGCAATTAGATAAGTTGGTTAATTATCATAAAGCCGTTGGTGATCCTACCAGGATTAGAATTATTTCACTATTAAAAAAAGGGCCTCTTCACGGGCAAGCAATTGCTTACAAACTGGGGTTACAGCCTTCAACTATTACTCATCATATTTCAAAGCTAAGAGATGTAGGAATTGTTTATCAAAGAAGACAAGGAAACATTATTTATTTTTATCTAGACCTTGAAAGACTTGAATATAACTCGAAGGCTATTTTAAGTATTGGAGAGGATTCGATGGAAAATCAAGACAACCATTTACAGGATAAAGACAAATTATCTATTGTTAAAAACTTTATAAATAGTGACGGTACTTTAAAAATTATTCCAAGTCAAAGAAAGAAAAAGAACGTAATATTAGCCTATTTAATACGTGATTTACAGCACGGAAAAACGTATCCAGAAAAAGAATTAAATGAACATATTAAAAAATATCATGAAGATTATGCAACGATTCGCAGAGAGTTAATTATGCAGCATTTTATGTATAGGCAAAATGGAGAATACGAGTCAAATCCGAAAGAGATGTGGCCCGTTATTTATTAAAGTGGACGTAAAAACGTTCATTTTTTAAGCCTTCTAATTCGATATATGTCTAATTAGTTTGTGTTGTTTCAAATAGAATTAAAGTAAAAATGTAATTTCCAAAATGAAAGAAGCCAACATTTTGGTAAGCATGTGACATTAATTTTATTCTCCTATGTGTTGGCACAGCAACCATATTAGTTTGCTTACTGCTTCCCCTAAAAGCATCTGCTTTGAAAAAAAGCATAAAGTCTCTGTATGCAATAAGGATTATCCTCTACCAGTTAAATTAGTGAATAATCCTTATTTTTTAAAACTATAAAAAAAGTGTTTTAACCATGATGAGATCTATTTGTTCTTCGTCTCCCATATAAAATGAGTGAGATCCAATTTGAACAAATCCCTGTTTCTTGTAAAAAGCAATCGCATTTTTATTTTTTTCCCATACGCCTAACCAAATTTTCTTTTTATTAAATGTCGTTGCTATCTCTACTGCTTTATTAAATAAATGTTTACCAAGTCCTTGTTTTTGAAAGCTGTTACCTATATAAATTCTTTCAATTTCAAGCGCTTCTTCCCCCATCTCTTCAGACTGAGCGTCATTCATATTAACCTTTAAATAACCTGCAATTTCATGATTAACATACATAAAAAAGAATTGCGAGGACGTATTGGATAGTTCTTTTTCTAGCTGTTCGATTGTAAATGCTTTTTCTAAATAAGCTGTCATATTTTCTTGTGAATTCTGATCTTTAAATGTCTCATAAAACGTTTTATAGCTAACGTCTTGAAGATCATATACATCTTCAAGAATACACTTTTTTATATGCATCATCACTGACATACGCCTCTCCTTTATATCATCAATAATTTCTCTTGTTTCCTTTTTTGACAAACTCCCAGTCTGTTTCGATATTTTTTCTTACTCTTTGAACTAGCTTAAGAATGGTATCTGCTTCTTCCTGGGTAAAACCTTCTAATGCCACTTTATCCGAATAATCATTTTCTCTTTTTATAAACGGGTATACGTTCTTCCCTTTTTCAGTAGGAAAAAGGTTTTTATTTTTTTTATTATGGAGATCATCTTTCTTTTCAATAAAACCATTCATTTCAAGCTTTTTTATAGCCCGAGCCGCTGTTGTGCGATCTACTTTTATCATTTCAGCTAACTTTTCCTGAATGATTCCTGGATTTTCACATATTCGCACCAAATACAAATACTGCCCTTTTGTCAGGTCATATTCTTTAAATTCTATATTACTAATTGAATCCAATGCTCTTGCTATCATTCCAATTTCACGCAGAATTTCACTCATAAAATATCTCCTTTATACATATTTTTGTTGCAAATACAATAAAAATAATCTACATTTAATGTATCTCAAAATAGTTGCATTTGCAACAAAAAATAACAAAAAGGATGATGACAGTGAAGTATGTTGTTTATGCAGGAGGAATTTTACTATTAACTCTTGGAATTGCTTTGACGATACAATCTAACCTAGGAGCTTCACCTTTTGATGCACTGTTGGTTGGACTGTCACTAAACGTAGGTTTTAGCGTTGGAAGCTGGGAGATTATACTTGCCTGTATTTTAATTTGTGGTAATTCTCTTTTAAGCAAACAAAAGCCAGAAATACTGGGACTGTTAACGGCATTCATAACAGGTCTTGGTATCGATATATGGCTTTTTTTCTTAAAGAATTGGATTACGTTCGAAAGTTGGTACAGCAAAGTATGTTGTTTCGGAATCGGTTTAATCATTATAGGAGTAGGAACCTCAGCCTATTTACATACAAATTTTGCACCTATTCCAATTGACCGCTTAACATTAATCATACAAAAACTAGCTAAAACCAATTTATTTCTTTCAAGAACATTTATTTACCTCACATTCTTACTAGCTGCAATATTTTTAAACGGACCAATTGGTGTTGGAACGTTATTAACCGTGTGTTTAGGCGGCGTGCTGCTTAATTTCTTTATGCCCATTACTCAAAAAGCAGTAGACTGCATATTACCAACATCTCATACATTAAAAAATCATATTAAAGATCATAAACGTTCCATTACGTAACTAATTCTGTCTATATCATGGTTTTCATGCACAATCATCATTGATGCACAAAAAGCGGATCTCCAGTTAGAGATCCGCCTTCTGTGTGTGATTACTCTATTTTTTTGCCTCAGCTTTAATAATAAAACGATGTTGTTCTACGTCGAAAAACCCTTGAGACTGTATAATTTGATGGATATTATACAATCCGCCAATATGTGTTTCTATATCAAAATTAGGAACTTGCCAAGGAATTGCATTTAGATAAAAAACTAGCGCCCCGATATCATAAAATCTCTGCACAGGAAACTCTTCCTTGCAAAAGATGATGTTAAAAGAACTTTGTTGGAGCTCTTCTGTTGCTTTCTTTAAATTCCAATTACAAAACTCTTTATTTATTGGAACCCCTATACATTCATTGATTCGTGAACAGTCTAACCCTCCCACTTGCTGAGTGAAAAACGTGCCTCCCTTAGACAAAATCCTTCTCACTTCAGACGCACAAAAAGCTTCGTGCTGGTTCAAAATTAAAT
Organism: Priestia sp. 3CA3; assembly: GCF_056836725.1. Classification (NCBI taxonomy): domain Bacteria; kingdom Bacillati; phylum Bacillota; class Bacilli; order Caryophanales; family Bacillaceae; genus Priestia; species Priestia sp. 3CA3. The sequence goes on along the minus strand of NZ_JBXENJ010000008.1, from coordinate 79,185 downwards.
CAAATATACCATCTTTAAACGGTAGATTCTCGTTTTCAGTTCGTTCAACAACTGTGACACCAAATGGCTCTAACCGTTTTTTAGCGATTGGAACGTTAGGTTTGTATCCTTGGTAGCATACATAACGCGAGGAAAAGGTTGTAACAAAGATAAAAACTCTCCTCCTCCTGTTCCCATATCTAAAGCAGCATTAGAGTTTTGAATAAGGCGAAAAGCTTCACTTCCGTATGACCACGAAAGCATATCGCTATCCATACGACCAGTACGAGTAATAATAGAAAAATCCCATCCAGTAAAATCAACATTTGTATTGTTTACATCATTTAAAAAATGTTTGTCCGTTATCATGTTAAAATCCTCCTTTTAATAGTCAGTCAGCATTAATCATCTATCCTAAACTAGTAAAAGGCGGGCCACGAACATACAGGCAGCGTTGTTATGTTTCATATGCTAACTTATTCAAAATAACCGCTCCTTCATCCGAATTACGTATTTTTCATTTATTTGTCCATTCATATGTAATATCGGGTAGTTTCTCTTCGTTTTCACCTCCTCTTTTTATAATACTGAAGCCGTGTTTTTCGTAAAATCGCTGTGCGTTTTTATTTTGTTCAAATGTACGTAATGTTAATTTTCCATTTGATTCTGCTTTGGCTCTTTCAAGCAATCGCTGTCCGATTCCTCCTCCTTGATAATCTATATGAATGTACAGCTGGTTAATTTCATCAGCGTTATAGGCGACCATTCCTACTATTTGTTCATCTATTAACGCTAATTCAACTTTATAGTGTGCTGACAATATATGATCTAAAAAATAAATATGACGGTCAAAACTGTGCATTTCCTTTTGTCCAATCGCTTTTTCTTTACTATCTCTCCACATTTTTACCGTTGCCTCAGCAAATTGTGGATGATAGTGAACAATATCAACATTAAAATGGGCCATACATTTTCCCCTTATCTGTCATTGTGCTATTCGTATTTTTAATAACGATGTCTAGATATTCTCTTCATGTGATTGAAGCCTGTCAAAATCTTGTTTTAATAAAGAGTACATGTACAAATCATCAAATTTTCCACACGTAAATTCATAGCTTCTTAATAGGCCTTCTTTTATAAAACCGTGCTTTTTTATTAATTTTTGTGAAGCAGCATTAGCAGGCTCTATCAAAGCTTCGATTCTCCGTAAGTTAAAATGTGTAAAACCATATTTTATGACCGCGCCCAATGTCTCATTAGCAATTCCATTTCCCCAGTAGTCTCTGGCTAATTCATAACCAATTTCCGTACGGTAATGGTCATGAACTCGATTAAGAAACCCGCAGCTGCCAATAATGTCGTCTTGTTCTTTAAGAGTAATGCCCCATCTTATTCCAGATCTTTTGTTTAAGATTGATTTATACCACGCAATCTCATTTAAAGCATCTTCAACCGTTGTAAAAGGCTCTAGACCGTAGTGTTTCATTACTTCTTTGTCGGATAGGTATTTTAAAATATTGCTTGCGTCTTCTGCTACAATTTCCCTTAGTACAAGTCTTTTTGTTTTAATGACAGGAAAATGATGTGACACCTGTAATTCCCTCCTCTTATCCATTCATTAACTGGACGGATCTTTTCTCACAGCTTTATCTAATTTAAATAATGGTTAGTAAAAAAGTTCTTTTATTATTAGTGAATTCCTTTTTTAGTCATAAATATTTGTCGAAAAACACGCAAAAAAGCACGCAATTCTTCATTTCTAAATCAGAACCGTCATTTATTTTGTATTTGTTCGTTTTAAAAATTAAAGGAATAAAAGATAGAAATGAAGAATTCTTCTCCAACTAGTCTAAATGTAAAAAGTAAGGAGAATGATATGAAACTGTACGGAGATTTTGAAAAAGAAGATTGGCTAAACGTATTAAAGCTATCAGAAAAAGAGCTGCCTAATGCATTTATTATTCATGGTGAGTGGGGATTCCAAGATAATCTAAGCTTATGGAAAGAGATTTTATCTACCAATGTTCATATGCCTAAATGGAACACGGTGATAGGTAAGTTCAAAAACAGAAATATAGGGTTTGCGAATGTGTACGGCAGTCCAATGGCATCAAACATCGTACATCAATTTGCCGGCAGCGGAACCGACTTATTTATTCAAACGGGATATTTTGGAGGCTTATCTTCCACTATACAATATGGAGATATTTTAATTGTATCTGCAGCACAAATGCAAGACGGCGTATCGCACTGGTATTTACCAGACCAAACGCTTGTAGAAGCTGACAAAGAGCTAGTGGAAGCCGCCTGCAGATATTGTGAACAAAAAGGCTACAGCTATATTAAAGGACATGTGGTCAGTATGGGTGCCATGCTTATGGAGACGCATAATATGGTAAAAGAATGGTCACTTGCAGATTTTCTCGGCGTGGATATGGAGACAGCTACCACTTTAGCGATTGCTCATAAATTCAACAAGCGCGCTGTGGGCTTGTTGAATTTATCAGACCACCTTCTTCACGGCGATACTCTTTATTCGTATACAAAGGACAGAGAGTTAATAGAAAGTGAAACTGATAAAGCCATTCGCGATGTGGCTCTTTATTTAAGCAGTACATACTAAAATAGAACAAATAAAAGAAGATAACTATTCAGTTATCTTCTTTTATTTGTTTCGCAGTTTTTAACACCTTTATAGTTTGTTTATAAACAGGATTCTCTGTTGTCAGCATTTAAATTTTTATTTGTTTATTGTTTAAACCAGCTTCCAACGTATCATACAGGGCAAGTTTATAATTAATTCGTTCTAGGTGGAGATAAGTTTGCGACATATCTGCTTCTACTTTCTTTTTATGCTGAAGCATCATGTTTCTACGTTCGCTGATTGTACTTTCGCCTTTTTTATATGACTCTACATATTGCTTGATTTCAGCAAGAGGCATCCCAGTTGCGCGTAAAGCTAAAATAAACTTAACCCACTCAATATTCTGATCAGTATATAGGCGCTGGTCATGTTCGTTTCGTTCAACAAAGGGTAAAATACCTTCCTTTTCGTAGTAGCGCAATGTAGGAGCAGACAGCCCCGTTTTTTCTTGCATGTCTCTCATTGTATAAGACATGTGATTTCACTCCTATTTTCTTCATATGCGTATCAATGGTACAAATAGAAAAAGCTGTCCAAAGAGTGAGGTTACTCTCTGGACAACTTTTGACTTAATAGGATCCTCAAATTACCATTCTTGATGTACAGGACGAATGATCATTTCGTTTACCGCCACACCAGCTGGCTCTTCGATCGCAAACGCAATCGCGCGTGCGATGCTTTCTACTTCAATCGCACCTTTATAGAATTCATCGATACCTGATTTTAAATCTGTATCCGTAATTGTTTCTTTTAGTTCTGTTGCAATCGCTCCTGGAGAAATGTTCGTTGCACGAATGTTGCTTCCGCCAGCTGATTCTTCTAGACGAAGACCTTCTGTGATCGCTTTAACCGCAAATTTGGTTGCACTGTACACGGCACTTCCAGCACCTACTGCGTGTCCAGCTACTGAAGACAAGTTAATCACATGTCCGTCTTTTTGTTCTCTCATTGCTGGAAGAACTGCTGAGATTCCGTAAAGAACACCTTTAATGTTCACATCAATCATTGTATTCCACTCATCTACTTTTTGGTTGCGTAGAAGAGATAATGGCATAAGACCTGCGTTGTTCACAAGCACATCAATACGTCCAAATGCTGAAAGCGCATCTTGTGCTAGCTCTTGCATTTGTTCGTGAGACGTTACGTCTACTACTTTGTAGATTGCTTCTCCGCCGTTTGCTTTGATATCTTCTTGTAATGCTTTCAAACGATCTTCACGACGAGCTGCTAAAACAAGCTTTGCTCCTTTTGCTGAAAGCTCTTTTGCTGTTGCTTCGCCGATTCCGCTAGAAGCACCTGTAATAATGACTACTTTACCTTGTGTGTTAGACATAATAAACATTCATCCTTTCTGTTTTAACTGATTTCTACCTTTAGTGAGAAAGCAAGTCTATGACCTGCTGTTTTTCGCTGTGTTAGCTGGTACAGTAATAGCTTATCTCCTAAAGTCAGCTTTAACGCAAGGATTTTATAAAACTTTTTCTTATTTATTATGTAAAAATGCTGCTATTAGTATCTATAGAGCCTTTTCAAGAACTGTTTTTTTTCTGTAATTCTCTTTTCGTTTTCCTTTAATTTGTATTTACTTAATCATTTTCCTTTGTATCCCCCGCTATACATTAAAGTAAGCTTTACCTGTTACATTCTTTTTAAGGATTTATATCGGGAATAACCACATAATATATGTCTTATACTACAGATACACGCTTGTGTGCTGAAACTTACTTATTCAAAGCCAATTAAGAAGCATGTAGCACCTTCTGCTCCTTTTTTCCTTTTTCTTTAATTAGTAAGACACCTAACAACCCCATCATTGAAAACAAAATGGGAATCATAAAAGCATAATGATAGCCCACGTGCAGCGAGCGTTCAGGGAATAAATCAAGGACATTTCCGAAAATACTAGGTAATAATACAGCGCTTAAAAAGCCTCCCATATTAGCAAAACCTGATACAACTCCTACTTCTTTTACTGAAAAAGATTGACGTACTACGGCAAATGTCAAAGCGCTTGCGCCGTTTCCAAATCCGATGATAAAAAGTAAAATAACGACTAGCATGAATGAAGGTTTCACTCCCGTTAATAATAATCCTGTCCAGCTAAGCACCACAATAAGATGGACGAGTGAATAGATTTTTTTAATGGAGTTTAACCTGCTTGATATCCAGCTAATTAAAGGTCCGCCAATCATAGCGCCAAACAAACCATACATAATAAGCTGACTTGCATCAGCGCGAGATAAATGAAACACATTCATGCCATAAGGAACTCCCCAAGAGCCAATAAAACCTATATATGTACCTACTACACCAAAATGACAAAGAAATGTTGCCCATGCTTGACGAGTCGTCATTACCCTTTTTAGGATCGCCCATACGCTTTCTTGAGTCTTAACAGAGGCTTTATTTGCTTTAGCATCATCTACAAATAATCGTTTAGGTTTTATAACTAAAACGACATAAAGCAAATAAGATACCGCGATTAAAACTAGACCTATACTAAGAAAAGGAACTCTCCAGCCTGAAAAGGAGATCCACATAGATAAAGGCACGGTAGCTGATAATGACCCCACACTTCCTACCAGCCCAATTAAACCTAAAAGCTTTACAAACTCATTTCCCTTGAACCACTGACTTAAAATTAACACTAAATTGACAAAAATCATGGAGTCTCCGGTACCGACTAGCAAACGAGAGAAAATTAACACATATTCGTTGGGAGATGTGCTGTAGATAAGGCTTCCTATTCCGGTTAAAAGCGATCCGATGATAAGAAATCGATTTGGACCGTACCGGTCAGAAAGTAAACCAACAGGAATCTGAAGGCCTGCATAGGCTAAAAATTGTATACTCGTCATCAATCCTATAACGGATGCTGAAACGTGAAAATCTTTCATTAACTGCTCGGTAATAAGTCCGGGGGCTGTTCGTTGACTGACAATCAAATAATACGCTAATAAAGCGGTTCCAAAAACCACCCATCTATAACTACTTTCCTGCTTGTTCATTTTGATAGATCCTCTCATGTATAATTTTTTCTGCGTAGAAATGCTGGTGGAAAACGTTTAAGAGATGAAGATATTGATAGAATGAAGGTCTGTTTGATAAATAGGTCGCTATTGCGGACAGCTCTTCTTTTTATCCTTGTTTTTCCTTTCTATGATAATTTTAAGTTTTTAAAGGTTATTTTTCAATGAGGTATGGACTTTTAAAATATATCCTTTACTATTTCCCTTTCACTATTAGGCATCCAAGTTAGAGTTCTTCTTGTCATTTTTGGTTATAAAGCAATTCAATAAGAGCCCATAAAGAACCTATATCACCCGTGTTTTTTTCAAAAGACCTCTTCTTTCACAGCTTTTCAGCTGTTTAATAAGTTGGTATAAAACTTGCATGTTCATCTATGAACACTTACTAAAGGAGGAGAACTTTATGAAAAAAGTTAAACGTAAGAAAAGTATTAAAAAGCAGGTCATTACTGGTGCTGTTCTCGCAGCATCTCTTTTACTGCCCATTTCAGCTTCTGCTGCATCTGCACCTTATACACTTTATCAAGTCGGAAGTACTGCAGACAAAGCGACTAGTACAAGCTTTGGACAAGTCTATATGGGTGGAAGCATCGATGTAGATGAAGCGTTCAAATGGATGATTCAAAAGGCAAACGGCGGAGATTTCTTAGTTATAAGAGCGACGGGTACTGATGCCTATAACTCTTATATCTACGACCTAGCAAAAAGCATAGGTAAGCCTCTTAACTCTGTTAGCACAATTGTCGTCGATGATTTAATAAGAGCAGGTTCAGACTCTTCTTTAATAGATAAGATTAACAAAGCAGAAGGCATCTTTTTTGCTGGAGGCAATCAAGCTGATTATGTAGATTTTTTAGAAGGGTCTCCCGCTCTTACAGCATTAAATAATCGTATTAATCAAGGCATTCCTTTTGGAGGAACAAGTGCTGGTACTATGATTCAAGGGGATCACATTTACGACTCTATCTCAGCAGGCTCTACAACTTTAGATTCTAAAACAGCGCTAAACAATCCTTATAGTTCTCTTATTTCCTTTACAGATTATTTGATTCAAACACCTCATAACAACAACATTCAAACAGACACCCATTTTGAACAACGAGATAGAATGGGACGCTTTTTAACCTTTCTTGCACGTAATATTAAAGATGGAGAAGAAACTGGAACAAGCGCAAAAGGGATTGCTGTTAATGAACAGTCAGCACTGTTGGTAGAAAAAGATGGTTCAGCTAAGGTCGTAACACAGCCGGGCTCTACAAATGCAGCTGTTTATCTAGCTAAAACGAATATGGCTCCTACCACTTGTGCAAACGGTCAGCCGCTGACGTTTAATAATATTTCTATCTATAAACTATTTAATGGCAGCACTTTTAATCTTTCCACTTGGACAGGTTCTGGAGGATTAGCTTATACTTTAAACGTAAACAGCGGTGTTATTACTTCTTCTACAGGAAAAGTTTACGGCGGAAATCAGCCGTAAACGGTAATTGAATAAGAAAAGGGAAGCTTGATCAGTAAAGTTTCCCTTCCTTACGCACATCAAGGATTGATTAAATGCTGTTTTGTTTTTAAATGATATAGATAATGCAGTCCTTTTTCTGTTATTTTCGTTCCGGCTCTGCCTCTGCGCTTTATAATATACTCTTTTTCTTCTAGTACATCCAAACGATTTCTCACCTGCTGTTCTGTAAGCGTAAAGCCTTTTAAATGCTGGGTGATCCACTTTCTGCTTGCTGCTTTTCCTGTATCATTACACTGTTTTATCGTTTCTAACAGGGCACGATTTTCTTGAAGTTCGATTAAGTCAACCGATTCATTTTCAACTTCATACAAAGAATGATCTTCTTTTTGACTACTAAGCCTATACTCTACGTCTTTTGCTTTCACTTCGTTGTCATCGCAGACGGTAAGTAAATACTCAATTACGCCTTTTAATTCTCTTATATTTCCTAACCATTCATGTTCGATAAGCAGCTTCATCGCTTCTGGATGGATATGCGTCCACGTTTTCGATTTGGACATAAAATGATGAATCAGTAAAGGAATATCGGTTCTTCTATATCTTAAAGGAGGAATCGTTAAAGATAATACATGTAAACGATAGTACAGATCTTCTCGAAACAGACCTTCTTTCATTTTATGTAGTAAATTATTGTGAGTGGCTGCTATGATTCTTACATTAATCGGAATGACTCTTGTACCTCCTACCCGCCTAATTTCTTTTTCTTGAAGCACCCTTAAAAGCTGAGTTTGTAAACGCGGGCTGATATCACCAATTTCATCTAGAAAGATTGTACCTTTATCAGCGCTCTCAAACAGCCCTTTTTTGCCGCCTTTCTGCGCTCCTGTAAAGCTGGCTTCTTCGTACCCAAACAGCTCACTTTCTAGTAATGTATCGGTCATGGCACTGCAATTCACGGCAAGAAACGGTCCGTTTTTACGTGTAGAATGATTGTGGATAGCCTGAGCAAACAGCTCTTTTCCTGTACCGGTTTCTCCTTGAATCAAAATAGGATACTCAGTGGCAGCCATTTTCCGGGAAATTTCAATCGTTTTAAGCAAAGCTGGGTGTTCTCCTATAATATCTTGATAGTTATACTTAGCAGAAAATCCGTTTTTTCTAAGTTCTGACTGCGCTTTTCCTTCTATTTCAACAGCTTGATTAACACTTTTAAACGTTGCTACAGTAGTATTGCTTTTCTCAATCATCGACTTATAGATAACCATTTCGTACCCATTTATGTTAAAGTACTGACTTTTCTCATCGGACGATATAATAAACTCCACAAGGCCTTTGTTAGAAATTACGCTTTGAATCTCATGATCTATAGCATCGGAAGAAGCTAGCTGGAACAGTGATTCTAACCTTTTATTGAATAACGTAATTTTTCTATTAAAATCCACGGCAAGAATACCATCTTCTACTACGTTTACAATACTCTTTACATGAAGGTGAAGTTCTTTCATTTTCCCTTCTGCTTCTATTAGTTTTTTTTGCAGCACAATGATGTTTCGCAAATAGCGATCCCAAATAATTGAATGATTAGACTGATTAAAACCGAATGATTTTATAAGTTCAAAAATGGTCGCCATGTCAAAAAGTCTAACGCCTATATCAATTACATGCTTTACGTATGGGGGACACAAGTGAACCTCGCCTGGAGAAACTGCAATTTCAACACCTTCGTAATAGGTCTTTTGCTTTTTAAAAGGGATAAACTGAACATGATTAATGCCTACTTGATAAAGAGATTCTATTAATTTAAGAGTTTCTTTATCGTCATCATTTACAATTAATACTTTTGTATGGGCAGGGATTTTCAGTAATTCATTTATATGCTTATGATGAATTGTTCTATTTCCTACAATTTCATGTGCATGCTGAACGTCTAATCTGTTCTTCATTTCATGATATATACTCTCTGATGAATAAAGAACAACATCTCCATCAATTTTTCTTCGTAATTCTTCATCAATTGCAAAGCATTCAATAAAAATATAATCGCCTAGCAACTCTTTTAATTGATTGTGTAAAATGATTCTAGTTTGCTTGCTTCCTGTTATTAAAACTAATTTCTTTTTCATCGTATGGACACCTTTCTACAGGCCTTTAACTTGACTTGCCTTCAGAGATTAGTCTTGGAATACTATACCTATCATTTTATACTTTGCTGTGCATTTCATCTAGCGGACGTTTGTCCCTTTTGTAAATAAAAATAAGTAGAAAAAAGCGCCTCCACTTTAATGGGTGGAGGCACGATATGCTAAAGTGCTAGATGCATTGAATTACTTTTTTCTCATTTAATGTCTACGTTTATTGGTTTGATATCTAAGGCTACTTTCACAATAGAGTAATCGTCTTTTTGACCGTCGGTATAAGCCCAATAGCCATTGCTTTCAGGGCTTTTTCTGAAGGTAAGCTCAAAACCTTTGCCTTGGTTAAACGCATAGCTCTTTATTTCTTTGCTCTGAGCGTTATCGATAAGATCGTAAGCTAAAAATTTCCTTAATACACCGTGCGGAGAGAAAAGACCCGTGTTTGGCCCAACCTTTTCACTGTAGTATTCATTTTTTCTAGTAGATGTTTTAGCTGGGTTTATGACGATTTCTTTTGTTGTGATATTTACTTTATCACCTGGCGTAATACAAGAGATAAGAATATTTTTGTAATCACTCGGAAATTTGTCATTTGCCTGTACCTTTGCTAAGTCAACTAGCGTAATACCGCCTCTTCCAACAACTTCTATTTGTTTTTCTTTATTGTTTACCACCATAGCAGTATCTTCATCGATGCCGTAAGAAAGCTGATTTTTATTTCCTTTTTCATATGCTGTTGCAATAAGGCGTCCTAGTCTTGCTTTGTTGTCAAAATGCTGATCTACAAGACCGTATTGGAAAAAGCCGAGCCCTTTTTCTAAATAAGCAGGACCGCCTTCTTGCTGAGCCATATCATCGTACGTGTCTGTAAATCCGTATGAAAGCGCTCCGTAGCTATCTCCGCCAGCCAGCATAGTATTACTCATAATTGCCGCTCCGGCACTCGTACCGCCAAGTACTGCCCCGTTTTTATACGTATGCCATATGGCTTGTAAAACTTTTGAGTCCGAACCATTTTCATTACGCAAGGAGCCCGTAATCAAGGTTTGATCTCCTCCTACAAACCAAATGCCTGTTAGCCCTTTAACTTTTTGGGCTAGTTTATCACTGTTCATATTTGTTTTCCAAGTCAACTCATCTTCAGAAGTTCCTTTAAAGTCGTGGTTTGAAATAGGTAAAATCTCTATATTTTCTGCCTTCACTCCGTATTTAACTAAATCACTTTTAAACTGATTAGAGGAGTCGAACTTAGTACTTGCTGCAGGAACAATCCCTATTTTGGCCTGCTTTCCTCCTGCAAGAGTAATAAACTTGTCATACACGCTTGAATTACTGCTTCCAAGCGCTCCTCCTGCAATTAAGAGATTACCTTTAATCTCGTCGTATGCAGGACTTTCAGATGAAGAAAAAGTAGGTTTTTTATACGTTAAACTAGTTTTTTTATCCGGTTGAAATTTTACGGTTTTAGGTGTAATGTCCATTCTTACATTGACAATGGAATAATCATCTTTTTGTCCATCAGTATACCGCCAGTAGCCGTTTGTGTCATTATCCTTTTGGAAAGCAATTTCGTATCCAGACCCTTTACTGTCATAAACATAGCTGTTAGCAGATTTCATTGATTTATTATCAACGAAAGAATATGATAAATAAGCCTTTAATCTTCCATACGGTGTAAAAACACCCGTAGCAGGCAGTACGTTAAAGGAATAATATTCAAACCCCTTTGTTTCTACTTTATCTTTTGGAAATTCAAATGACTTTAAATGAAAGTTAATTTTATCTCCAGGAGATAAGTAACTGACTTTTATGTTCTCTAAGCCTGAACGCACTTTTTGCTTAGATATAAGCTTAGCTTTGCTCATATCTAATACAGCTACTCCGCTTCTTCCAACGACTTCAACCTTTTGATCTTTATTGTTAACGACCATAGCAGTATCTTCGTCTACACCGTATGCAAAGTTTTTTTCTTTGTCACGTTCAGCATTATACGCAGCTACTGCCAGTCGTCCAAGTCGTGCTCGTTCATCCATATGCTGATCAATTATGCCGTGTTGGAAAAATCCCAGCCCTTTTTGAACTGATAGAGGCTCGTATTCTTTCTTATTGTGTTGCTTTTCGTTTACATGTTTATTTTCCTTGTTTCCTATACTTTCTTTTAAAGCTCCTAGACTGTCTCCTCCTGTAATCATGACGTCACTCATAATTGCAGCTCCTGCACTTGTACCTCCGATAACTGCTCCCTTACGATATATATCCCAGATAGCTTTTAACGCTTCAGAATCGTTTCCATTATTTTCACGAAGGGAATCCACAATTTTTGTTTGGTCTCCTCCAACAAACCAAACTGCCGTTAGTCCTTTAATCGTACGGGATAACTTCTTGTCGTTCACTTGATTCTTCCAAGTCGATTCATCTTTTTGTGTGTCAGAAAAATCGTGATTGGAAATGGGAAGAATTTGAATAGAATCTGAGTTTACTCCGTATTTCACGAGGTCTTCCTTAAACTTTTCAGAAGACTGCAGCGTTGTGCTAGCAGCTGGAATAATCCCTACTTTGGCTTTTTCTTTTCCCCCAGCAAGCAAGAGAAATTTTTCATATATATCGTGATTGGATGTTCCTACACCTCCGCCGGCAATAACAAGGCTGCCTTTAATGCCCTCAGTATTTTCTTGTGCTTTTGCAAGCAGGGGTGTACTCAACGAAGAAAGTAATGTAAAGCTGATGAGACATGAAACCAGTTTCTTTTTCATTTGAAAGATCCTTTCCACGCAAATTTTAATACCCTTCTCTAATTAGCTCGTATCCTTTCCGCGATACTTTCGATAAATGATATCTAAAACCTGTTATTCAAACGTTCCTTTCACAACAGGGACACCGTCTTTTACCATTACTTTACCTTGAGCAAAAACCGTTTTAATTGTTAGCGTCTCTTTGTCTAAAAGGACTAAATCTGCATCTTTTCCGGGTTGAATATGCCCTTTATTGGACAGTTTTAATACTTTGGCAGGATTAGAAGTAATGACTTGAAGAGCTGTTTCTAACGGTACTGATTCCTCTAATACTGCATCTCGTACTTCTTGAAATAAAGAAGACACTTTTCCAACTTGAAGACCTTTATAATCTCCGTTATCATCAAAAAACGGCAGGCTCGCGTTTCCATCGGATGAAAACGTAATGCTGTCAATCGCCACTTTCTCTTCCAGCATGATGCGTAACCCTTTGCTGCACTTAACTTCGCCTTCTTCTAAAAAGTGAGGGATCGTGCTAGTCGTAAAATCTACATATCCGCCTCGCTTTGCAAATTGAATTCCTTCTTTAAACAGCTCTTCATTTCTATTAATATGTGTAGGGTGAAACTGACGAATTGGCAGGTCTGTTTTATCTGCGATGTGATTCAATAAAGATAATTTTCGTTCTCCGTCTCCTACGTGAATCTCTAATATTCCGGCTTTCCCTGATAAAATCCCTCCATTGCGAGCAGCGGCAGCCACCTTCACCAGTTCTTCAAATGTCGGTTCAGAAGAACGGTGGTCGGAAATGGCAATTTCACCTACTCCGATAATTTTATCAATTAAAATAAGATCTTCTTCAATGCTATTAGTTAACGTTTTTACCGGTATTTGATAGGAACCTGTGTGAATGAAGCAGCTAATCCCTTCTTCTTCTAACCCTCTTGCTTTGGCCAGAAGGTTTTCCATTCTTCTTGTTGTACCGTCTGTTCCAAGTACACCTACAATAGTTGTAACACCGGCAGTTGTTGCATCGGTTAACATTAGTTCAGGAGTGCGTGTTTTATATCCACCTTCTCCTCCTCCGCCAATAATATGAACATGTGAGTCAATGAAGCCTGGAGCTATAATGTGATTAGCGGCATCTACAACATTAATAGGAATGGACGTATTTACATGATCAATACAATCTTTTATAAGGATGATTTTGCTGTCTGCAAGCAATATATCTTTTTTTCCTAAGTGCTGTGGTGCATATACTTCTGCGTTTTTGATTAAGGTTAACAACTTCTATTCCTCCTAGTAAGCTCAACTTACAAATTACATTTTTCTATCTCTTAAAATGGCCCGTAATTGATAAAATAAGCAATCACAACGGCTATTAGACCAATCACATATTGAATAAGGACTAACGGCAACACCCATTTTGCCCACTTTGTCCATGAAATCCCCGCAATCGCTAAGCCAGCCATCAATGTTCCAGCCGTTGGGAAGATAATATTTCCGATGCCGTCTGCAAAAGAAAAAGATAATACAGCCGTTTGTCGCGTAATATCAAGCAAATCTGCAAGAGGGGTCATGATTGGCATCGTCAGCATCGCATGACCCGTTCCAGACGCTAAAATAAGATGAATCAGCGCTTGGAAGTTGTAGATTCCGATGACGCTTAAATATCCCGGAATATGTTGAATAGCTCCAGATACTTGATGAAGCATAGGGTCTACAATATGACCTTCATTTAAAACAACAAGAACTGCGCGAGAAACTCCAATAACAAGCGCTCCTCCAACTAGTGCTGCTGCCCCGTTTGTAAACGACTTAACCGTATTTTCAACAGAGAGCCTTCCAATAATCCCAATCACCACTGTCAAAATCACAAACAGAGAGGCAATTTCAGTAATGTACCACTTATATTTAATAACACCAAAAGCAAGAATTACATAGTTAACAAGAAATGCTGCCATAATCCATTTATGCTTTCTAGTTAACTTCGCATCAGAGTTTAAAAGTTTATGTGCATTAGTTATGCTGTATTTTCCGTATGTTCCTATAGAAGGACTTCTTTTCACTTTCATCGCATATCGGTAGACAAACCATACTGAAACAGCATAAACAACTACGAATAAGATGAGACGAAAGCCCATTCCAGAAAACATAGGAAGCTCTGCTACTCCTTGTGCAACACCTACTGTAAATGGATTCATAACGGCCGTAGTAAAACCAGCCGATGCGCCAATTAAAACAATAGCAGTCCCTGTTAATGCATCGAATCCAAGAGCAAGTGCCAGCGGAATTAAAAGAGGAATATAAGCTAGCGTTTCTTCCGCCATCCCCATTAAAGAACCGCCTACCGCAAAAAATAGCATCATAACAGGAATTAATAATTTTTCTCTAGTAGCAAGCTTTTTAGCCATCGTTGTAATCAATACATCTACTGTCCCCGTAGCGCTTAGTACACCAAAGAAACCGCCGATAATTAATACAAAAAAGATAATGTCGGCTCCTTCTACCATTCCTGTATGTATCGCTTTGACCATATCAAAGAATCCAACAGGTGTAGAACCAATCCATTTAAACGACTGAGGATCTACCGTTGTTCGTCCGTCTACTTCTACACGTGCGTATTCTCCGGCTGGCAAGATATACGTTAAAATAGTAGCAATCACAAGAAAGCCTAACAATAAAGCAAAAACGTTTATTTTTCTCTCTTTTTTCCGTACCTTATTTAATGAACTCATTTCCTTTTGCGGTTCACTCATTCTTCTTCTCCCCTTCATTGTGAAATAGTAACTTTAAACAGACATCTCGTTCTTTAAAAGCAGCTTCCTTATCTGCAGCTACACATTGCTCCTTTCTCTTGTGTTCTTCACATATAGTACAAGCAATTTTCGTGCCAACGTATAACCATTTAATTTTCTGAATTATGATATAATTAAAATGTGTTTTAGGTGTTAATTGGGTGTTTTTTAAAATTTAATAACGCCAATTAAGAAGCTAGTTGATAGAAAATCTGGAGCATGAAACCATTAGCTAGTTCTTTTTTTAAAAAGGGGCAAAACGAAAGATAAAAGAATTTAATCTATAGACATAAAAAAATACTACACTCAAATGGCTAGCTGAAAAACATGCGGATTACAAACTTACAAAAGTGGCTGCTACAGTAGAACACGCACTTTATCAAACGCTTCAAGATGAAGTGAAAACGAAAGATTTAGGCGGACATGCCTCTACATTGGAGTTTACAGAAGCTATTTTAGAGAAAATAAAACCCACGCAAAATTAACAGCAATTTATCCATTCTATAGAGGTGATCATAATGAAAAAAAGAAAGATTATTATGGACTGTGATCCAGGTCATGATGATGCTATTGCTATTATTTTGGCTGCCGCACGACCGGAATTAGATATTTTAGCGATCACAACTGTTTCGGGAAACGCAGAAATTGAAAAAACGACAGTGAACGCTTTGAAAGTGTGTGATTTAGTATTTTTACATAACGTGGTTGTCTCAAAAGGAGCAAGTGAACCATTGATTCGCACGCGTGAAAACGCTCCTAGCATACATGGTGATTCAGGGTTAGACGGCCCTGAGTTCCCTCCTCTGTCTCGCAGCTGGAGTGAAGAACACGGAGTAGATACTATTATACGAATGGTAAAAGAGTCAGAAGATCCCGTTACACTTTTACCTACAGGCCCTTTAACAAACATTGCCTTAGCTTTAATGAAAGCTCCAGAAATGAAAGAAGACATTGAAGAGATTATCCTTATGGGCGGTGGAACCTTCGGGAACTGGACGCCAACGGCTGAGTTTAATATTTGGGCAGATCCAGAAGCGGCTAAAAAAGTGTTCGATAGCGGCATCCCACTCGTAGTAATGGGGTTAGATATTACGCATCAAGCCGTTGCAACAGATGACGTTATTAACCAAGTCATGAACATCGATAATAACGTAGCAAAAAAGGTCGGGGAATTATTAGCATTTTTTAAATCTACCTATAAAGAAACCTTTGGATTTAATGGCCCTCCTGTTCACGATGTATTGACCGTTGCTTATTGTGTAGCTCCAGAACTATTTACGCTAAAAGAAGTTAATATTGTAGTAGAAACACGCGGAGAATACACGGCTGGAACAACTTCAGTTGATTTGCTTGGAGTCACAGGGAGGAAACCCAATGCTAAATTCGGTTTAACTCTTGATGTAGACGCATTTTGGAATTTAATGATTGAGGCTCTCAAAACATATTCAGCTTCGTAATGTTCATCTAGAAGATAAATTTTATAGAGGCAGCACCAGAACGTCGAGTTCACAACTTGCTGGTGCTGTCTTACGTTTATTCATACTATCTAGCTGTTTTTTTCGCTTTTTGATTGAGCATTAAAGTAATGATTGAAGCAACAATCACACCTGTAATCAAGCAGTTGGATATATCTTTATAAATTACTCCCATTACTGTCCCGCCTATAACACCTACACTAATGAGTGAAATCCGTTCTCTTTGGTTCATAATTTATCCCTCCATCTTTTTTAACAAAATATTTAATTTATGAAGAGCAAACTGCAGGTCTATTTGCTCTTCTTCATTTAATTTGGAGATATTTGTATTGAAATTACTATAAATCCCTCTCCATTTTTCTTCTTGAATATTTTTTCCTTTAGACGTTAATGAGACTAAAACTGCACGCTTATCTCGCGGATCAGGCATTTTGATTAAATATCCTTCATTTTCTAATTCACTGATAACATTCGTTAACTGTTGTTTGGCAATATTTAATCCATTACTAATTTCCTTAATATTCAAATCTCTTTTTTTCATATACATGAATTCAACTACGTGATTTTGTAAATGTGTTAATTTCACTTCATTCTTGTTTAAGTTCTTGAAGTTTTCAAATAAAACCGGTATTAAAGCGATATATTCCTTAGCCAGTTTTTCCTCCATAAGATACTCACCTTCTTTAGTAAATATATTATTACTAATTTTAAATAAAAACAATATAATTAGTTTATTTTAGTAAAAATATATTTACTAAAATCCATACACACTTCTAAAGTTATGTTATCTCGCTCTAAAAAAAGTTTATTAATCCTATGTAAGCAGCTATTTAACGATAAAAAAAGCAAGGAAGTATACTCCCTTACTTTCTGTTTACAACTCCCGTTAAAAAATTCAAAAATACATGTACGCCTGCTTTTACAGTTATTTCTTTTACATCACGCAGCGGATCTAGACAAACGATATCCATTGCTTGAACAAGCGGATGACTCCCAGCCGTGTATACCGCTTCAAACAATTCCTCCGTTCTCATTCCCCCTGTGGTTCCTGCTGGAACTCCAGGTGCGTAAGCAATATCTAACACGTCCATATCAACGGTTAAATAGATCATGTCTACTTCTTTGCTCAGCTGTTTTAGTACTTCTTTCACCGTATGAGTTACTCCCGCTTTTCTTGCTTGCAGTAGCGTTACATAATGAACGCCTTTGCTATCCGCATATTCCTTTAACGATTTTGAGTTGTAAAACCCGTGAAGCCCAATATTCCATACATGAGTTGCATCAATTGTGTTGCTTTCAATTAAATTTCGTATGGGTGTTCCGTTAGAAGGGCCATTGTCTTCTAAGCTTCGTAAGTCAAAGTGCGTATCAAACTGTAAAATTCCTATTTTCTGTTCGGGATGTGACTCTTTCCATCCTTTTACTAACATAGCTGTAATGGAGTGGTCTCCTCCGAGCATAACAGGCAGCGCATGCGGATGACATTTCCGCATAGACATCATCGCTTCTTTTATATACTGATGAGACTTCTCTATATCCGTTACGTGCTGTTTGACGTCACCTAAATCCAACACTGACAAGGAAGTCAAATCCGTATCATACTCAATATGATACGGATTAAAGGATTTCCAGAGTTTCCTCATGGCCATTGGCGTCTCACTGGCTCCAGAAGCGCTAATGGAGGATCTTGAAAGAGGCACGCCCAAAACCGTAATATCTATCGATGTAAAGTCGACTTTGCACCCATCTTCAACTGTCTGAATCCAATCACTTATTTTTGGGTCAGAAGTACTTTGACGCTGCCAGCAAAAAGGCGGTGGATCAAGCTGTGGGTACGGATAGTTCATGTAAAACACCGCCTTCAACCACAACTTTCCCATCTTTTAATACCGTGTCTACAAGATTTACGGCATAGTTATACTGCAGCGTTTGGTAATTGGGCGCATCAAATAGCACTAAATCGGCTTTTTTACCTACTTCAATACTTCCGATTTGATCCCCTTTGCCAATGGCATGAGCCGCGTTGATCGTACAGGCTGTTAAAACTTCTGCTGGCGTCATTTTCATCGTTAAACAAGCTAAATTCATAATAAACGGCAGCGATTCCGTAGGAGAAGACCCTGGGTTTCGATCTGTAGACAAAGCAACCGGTACCCCTGCTTCGATCATTTTTCTAGCACGCGCCGGCTCTTCCATTAAAAAGAATGCAGTACCCGGCAATAGAACGGCTATAACTCCGCTTTCAGCCATTTGCTTAATTCCTTGATCCGATGCTTTTAATAAATGATCCGCAGACACAGCTCCCACTTTAGCCGCTAATTCTGCCCCGCCAAAAGACACAATTTCATCGGCGTGGATTTTAGGTTTTAGTCCGTATGCTTTTCCAGCTTGTAAAATACGCTCTGACTGTTCAACTGTAAACACACCTTCTTCACAAAATACATCACAAAACTCCGCTAGCTCTTCTTTTGCAACAATTGGTATCATTTCTTCAATAACGTGTTGAACAAACGCATCTTCATTCCCTTTGTACTCAACCGGCACCGCATGAGCTCCCATAAAGGTTGAAACAACATCTACTGGATGCTGTTCATTCAGTTTCTTCGCTACTTTTAATTGTTTGATTTCATCTTTAAGATTTAAACCATACCCGCTTTTGGCTTCGACAGTTGTAACTCCGTACTGCAGAAATTTATTTAAACGTTTTGTAGATTGCTTGATTAGCTCCTCTTCTGTTGCTTGTCGTGTACTAACGGTTGTTTGTAAAATTCCTCCTCCCGCTTTTAAAATATCAATATACTTTGCCCCGTTTAAGCGCATTTCTAATTCTTTTTCACGACTGCCTCCAAACACAAGGTGAGTGTGGGGATCAATTAACCCAGGCGTTACGATTTTTCCTTCGGCATCAATTATATTAATAGGTTCATGGATATGCTCAAGGTATTCCTGCGCTTTGACGTCAGGTCCAACAAATACAATTCTTCCATTTTTCACGAGTACGCTGCCATTTTCAATGATTCCTAGAGCTGACATTTCTTCCTCTCGTCTAGGCTTACTTCCGCCTTTAACCGTAATGACTTGTTCAGCGCATTTGATATACGTAATAGTCATACGTATCCCTCCTTTTTTATTCATGTAACGCAGGAATTTGTATCCCTTTTTCTTTTGCAGTTTGAATGGCCTTATCATAGCCGGCGTCTACATGACGAACAACACCCATGCCAGGGTCTGTTGTTAAAACACGTTCTAGACGTTTGGCGGCATCTTCCGTCCCGTCTGCTACTACAACCATTCCAGCGTGCAGAGAATACCCCATACCTACTCCTCCTCCGTGGTGAACGGATACCCAGCTTGCGCCTGCTGCCGTATTGACTAATGCATTTAAAATAGGCCAGTCTGCTACTGCATCACTGCCATCTTTCATTGCTTCAGTTTCACGATTTGGCGAAGCCACAGAACCGGCATCTAGATGATCTCTGCCAATAACGATAGGCGCTGACAGCTCTCCGTTTGCTACCATGTCATTAATAATTTTTCCAAAGCGCGCTCTTTCTCCGTAGCCTAGCCAGCAAATACGAGCCGGCAACCCTTGAAACTCAATTTTTTCTCTCGCCATTTTAATCCAGTTGCAAAGATGCGTATTATCCGAAAACTCACGTAAAATGACTTCATCTGTTTTATAAATATCTTCTGGGTTTCCTGACAAAGCGACCCACCTGAACGGTCCTTTTCCTTCACAGAACTGCGGACGGATGTACGCTGGGACAAATCCCGGGAAATCAAATGCATTCGCGACACCTTCATCGAGCGCCACTTGGCGAATATTATTGCCATAGTCAAAAGCAACCGCGCCTTTTCTTTGCATCTCTAACATGGCTTGAACGTGAATAGCCATACTTGCTTTTGATTGTTTTATATATTCATTTGGATTTGTATTCCGCAATTTTTCTCCTTCTGCTAAGCTGACTCCAATCGGCAAATATCCGTTAAGCGGATCATGTGCCGATGTTTGATCTGTCACAATATCTGGGATAAATCCTCGCTTTATCATTTCAGGAAGAATCTCGGCTGCATTTCCAACTAATCCAATGGACAGCGCTTTGCCCAATCTTTTTGCATCTTCAGCTAACGTGATTGCATCAGCTACACTTTCGACTACCGTATCGCAATACTTTGTTTCGATACGTTTTTCAATACGCGTGCGATCAACATCAATTCCAATGACAACGCCGCCTGCCATCGTAACGGCTAACGATTGTGCACCTCCCATTCCTCCTAATCCAGCTGTTAACGTAATGGTTCCTTTCAAAGTTCCGTTAAAATGCTGGTTGGCACACTCAGCAAATGTTTCATACGTTCCTTGAACAATTCCTTGGCTTCCGATATAAATCCAGCTTCCTGCAGTCATTTGCCCGTACATCATTAACCCTTTTTTATCGAGCTCATGGAACGTCTCCCAATTCGCAAAAGCAGGAA
Source organism: Priestia sp. 3CA3 (assembly GCF_056836725.1). NCBI lineage: Bacteria > Bacillati > Bacillota > Bacilli > Caryophanales > Bacillaceae > Priestia > Priestia sp. 3CA3. The sequence goes on along the minus strand of NZ_JBXENJ010000008.1, from coordinate 58,455 downwards.
CAAGATTTGAATTTGCTAATAAAACACGCGGCGCATCACTGTGCGTTTTAAAAACCGCAACCGGCTTGCCGGACTGTATGAGAAGCGTTTCATCTTCTTCTAATTCTTTTAACGTATCTACAATACGATCGAACGCCTCCCAGTTACGGGCTGCTTTTCCGATCCCTCCGTATACGACTAACTTTTCCGGATGCTCTGCTACTTCGGAATCTAAATTGTTTAGAAGCATGCGAAGAGCGGCTTCTTGTACCCAGCCTTTTGTCGTTAGTTCTGTTCCACGAGGTGCTTTTATTCCACTTTGTTTTGTCTCCATTTCGTTTTCCTCCTCTATAAAAATGAAAAACTGTTAAACTAACTTTTTATTACAGTGCTAGTTCATAATTCGTATCTTGCACAAAAATTTTGAAATTAGCTGCTAACGCCTCAATATCACGTGAGAAAATTCGATCTTTCATAATGGTTGGTACGGTTTTTCTAATTCTTGAATACATTTTTCTTGTTTCTGAAGCAAGTTTATCCACTCCTTGAATATCGGCTGCTTGAGCCGCACAAATTGCTTCGATTGATAGAACTCTTCTTGTATTTTGGATAATTTGATAAGCATGACGTGCAGCAGTCGTTCCCATGCTGACATGGTCTTCTTGATTCGCTGAAGATGGGATAGAATCAACACTTGATGGATGCGCTAATACTTTATTTTCGGAAACTAATGAAGCCGCAGCGTATTGAGTAATCATGAGCCCGGACTCTAGACCTGGATCTGCACTTAAAAATGCGGGCAGCCCGCTAAGCTGAGGGTTTACTATTCGTTCAATGCGCCGTTCAGAAATATTCCCAAGCTCCGCCATTGCAATTCCTAGAAAATCCATAGCAAACGCAATGGGCTGCCCATGAAAATTCCCTCCAGAAATTACTTTGCCGCTGTCAGCAAAGATGAGCGGGTTATCAGTTGCTGAATTAATCTCAATTAACAGCTTTTCTTTTACATAATTTAAAACTTGATAAATAGCACCATGAACTTGAGGAATGCAGCGCAGTGAGTAAGCATCTTGCACTCTTATTTGACCTTGAGAAGTAGTTAATTGACTGCCTTCTAAGTACGAAAGAATTCGGGCAGCTACCTGCTGTTGTTCCGGGTAAGGTCTTACTGCATGTGACTCAGGCATGAATGCTTCTACAATACCTTGCAGACCTTCTAATGTCAGTGCTGCAATTCCGTCAGCAAGATCAGCGAGCTTTTGAGCTTCAAGGTACGAAACTACTCCTACAGCCGTCATTGCCTGAGTGCCGTTGATCAAAGCTAGCCCTTCTTTTGCCTGTAATTGTATAGGTTCAAGCCCTGCTAGCTTTAAAGCATCTTCTCCTTGCATTCGCTGACCATTATATACAGCTTCTCCTTCTCCAACTAGCAGCAGCGCTAGATGTGATAACGGGGCTAAGTCACCGCTAGCTCCAAGCGAACCTTGACTCGGGATAACCGGTACTACGTTTTGGTTTAAGCAATGGATAAGAAGCTGCAAGGTTTCCAGTCGTATTCCGGAATACCCTTTAGCTAATGCGTTCGCTCGTAAAAGCAGCATGACTCTGCTTACTTCTAACGAAAATGGCTCTCCTAGTCCGCAGGCATGACTGCGAATCAGGTTAATCTGCAGATCAGCTAAGTCTGTTTTTGAAATAACCGTATCACTAAACTTTCCAAATCCCGTATTCACTCCGTAAATTACGTTGTTGTTCGTAACGCTCTCTTCAACTAACGTTCTGCTTTTTTGTATATGTTCAACTGCGTGATCGCTAATTTTCACGGAGTATCCTTGGTAAATAACTTTGTAAATTTGGTCGAACGTCAGTGAATTTCCATCAATTTGAATAAACATCATACCCGCTCCCTTGTTAAACTGTAGACTGCCTTTTCTTTTTGAACACAAAAAGGGGCTATATCAAAGAGGAAACAAGCTCCTTTTGATATAGCCCCCTATAAACTAACCTACTTACACTATGGGCTTTTATTAATAATCAGTATTTCACTTATACATACAATCGCTAAATGACTAAATCACTATACACTTTAAGCTGTACAACTTAAAGCAACTAGGGTACCTACACTAAGTATTACGCTGAATTAATCATTTGTCAATTATTATTTAAGAAAATTTTAAATAATCTGAAATAAAATTGTTATTTCTTATAGCAGCGATGATTCACGGCTGCACAATTTTATTTTTTAAACGTTATCGGACGTTCATGTCGCTTGGGTGCGGACCTTTGCGGCGGTTGCTGTTTAATCCATTAATCTCTGCCATATCATCAGCAGTAAGTTCAAAATCAAACACGTTAAAGTTTTCTTCTATTCTAGACGGTGTAACTGACTTAGGAATGACAATTGTGTTGTTCTGTAAGTGCCAGCGCAATACAACTTGAGCCGGAGTTTTGCTATGTACTTCAGCAATTTTTTGAATAACCTCGTCTTGTAACACTTCTCCTCCTTGATCAAGAGGGCTCCATGCTTCCACGAAAATATTATGTTTGGCGCAAAACTCTTTTAATTCATTTTGAGCAAGATACGGATGGCACTCAATTTGGTTTAAAACAGGCGTTACGTCACATTCATTTAACAAGCGCTCCAAATGCTCAATTTCAAAGTTGCAGACGCCAATTGCTTTTACTTTGCCATCGTGATAAAGCTTTTCTAATGCTTTATACGTCTCCACATACTCATCATATTGAGGAGTAGGCCAGTGAATCAAATATAAATCCACATAATCAAGTCCTAATCGTTCTAGGCTTTCATCAAACGCACGTAGTGCATTTTCATAGCCTTGGTCGCTGTTCCAAACTTTTGTTGTAATAAACAGCTCTTCCCGAGTAACAGAAGATTCTTTAATCGCTTGACCTACTCCTTCTTCATTTTTATAAATCATAGCTGTGTCGATAGAGGTATATCCAACTTCAATTGCTTTTGACACTGCAGCTGCTGCTTTGTTATCTTCTACTTGCCATACGCCAAATCCAAGCTGAGGCATTTTTAAGCCGTTGTTTAATGTGACAATATTCATTTTACATGTCTCCTTTTTTGTTAAAAAGTTCAAAGTTTTAATGATGGTGCCAGCCGATCAGCATAGCAACCTGGCCCATTATAATGCCGACTGGGATTCCTACAATCATGGCTCCAAATCGAAATTTAAAAGACCATGCCCGCGGTACAAGGGAAAACAAATAAATCATACTCATCGTTGCCATACATGTACTGCTAAAGAAACTGACGATAGTGTGTAAATTTGGCATTCCTTCTCCTCATTTCACTAGAACATTTGCGCCTTTTCAATTTCATCATTTATCTTTTGTTCTAATGCCTATGTTTTCGCAGCCGACATAGTTACATTCGTCAAAGGGTTCCGTAATCCTGCTTCAATCAGCTAAAAATACTTTACCTACGTAACTTTTTTAATTAAAACGAATATGTGCTTTTAACTGAGAAGTTGTGTATAATTTCCGTATATACAAAATAATAAGAATTTTTTATTTCAAAGAGAAACTGTACATCCTCTGTAAGGCAATCATACATATTTGCAAGAGTTAACGAAAGGAATGGATATAAAAATGGCAATTGAAAGAGTAAAAGCATATTTTAAACAATATGGCATGGAGAATCGAATTATTGAAATGGATGAGTCCAGTGCTACTGTAGAACTGGCAGCGCAAGCTTTAAAATGTGAGCCGCAACGGATCGCAAAAAGTCTTTCTTTTAACGCAGAAGGAACCGTTCTATTAATTGTGGCAGCAGGAGATGCGAAAATTGATAATCGAAAATATAAAGAAGAGTTTGGAACCAAAGCAAAAATGCTTGGAGCAAGTGAAGTAGAAACGCTGATTGGTCATGCCGTAGGCGGAGTATGCCCATTTGCCGTTAATGAAGGTGTTCACGTGTATCTAGATGAATCTCTGAAACGTTTTGTTACCGTTTTCCCTGCCTGTGGAAGTGGAAATAGTGCAATTGAATTAACAATACCCGAACTAGAAGAATTTTCGAAATGCTTAAAATGCGTTGATGTGTGCAAAGGATGGAATGAATAACTTAGGTAAATTAAGGTACAGATATACATAAAATAAATCAATCAGTACGCCAATAAGCTGAAACAGTTTTTTGTTTCAGCTCATTGGCGTACCTAAACGAATTTATGAAACAGCTTAACCCAACCTAGGTAAGAAACCCCTAAGAGAAATACAAAAAGAAATAGTAAAGGAATGTTCCTAGGGATAAAAAGCCAGCCGTCTAACGTATTCCACAGAAATTCACTTTTATTTGCTTTTCTCATCATTTTCACCTCAAGCAGATTTACTATTTTGTATTCAAAAATTCTTTTACATAGTTATATACAGTATCTTCAACTTATGACCTTTTTTCAAGAAAAACGTGCACGAAAAATGGACTGAATCTGAATCTTCTTAATGTATACCTGTTATGTACTCATTCATCGTCTTAGTTTCATCTGTAAAAAAGAAGAAGCCTACATGTTTAGATGCAGGCTTCTTCTCGTTGATTCAGTCTTTCCTTTGTTTGCCTAGTCAGGCCCTTTCGTTACGTATATCGGTTCATAACCAAAGTGCCTTGCGTGAGATACGGATATCTACTTTCAATTTGCGGTAATACATTTGCTGAAGTCGCTGTTAAGCCTTTCAAAACTAATCAGTCCCTTCAAACGCTAAGTATTTAACCTTTCACAACAACCATTTGCATGATAGCTGCTGTACTATATGTGTACCCCGTATTTATATAGTAAAACCTAAAAAAAAACAATTTTTTATTACATGTAATTTTCTAGACTTTATAGCAAAGAAAAGTTAGATAGTATAGGTGAAAGAAGCACGACAGCCATTAGCGCTCTACTGTTCAGATTCACGCATTCAAAGAAAAAATCTGAACTTGAAATTCAAAAAATTATTTAATGTATGGTTTCATCAATTTTTTGAAATGCATCTTCAAGTGAAGTATATCCGTTTGTTTCTCCTTCGTTACCTTGAAGAGTCCATTCTTGCTTTTCGACTGCTAATTTCCCGTCTTTATCTTTTAGATAAGGTCTGTTAACCATAAACACATGATCATTCTTTTTTACTGTGTAGCCAAGATAATAGTGATTACCTTCTCCTTCCTCTTCATATACGGAGACGCCTTGAAGGTTATATTTGTTTAAAATGTCATCCATATGATGAGTCAGTTCACTTACAATCGCTTCTCTTCCTACATATTCCACATTTCATACCCCTTTTCATTTCGATTTATACTTAGCATTCCCTTGAGCATATTCAATTACACTATCTTTCAAACGTTGTATGAACAAAGCAAGTCAATATAATAGTCATTCATTACATAGTAATAAAAAAGCTACCTCACTATAATGCAACGAAAAAACATTGCTAAGTGAAGTAGCTTTTTTGTTACCGAAATCTACAGAGAAACTTGATTATAGTTCAGTTAAAATAATCGGTTCACCGTTTGTTACAACAATCGTATGTTCACATTGTGCTACAAGACTATTATCAGGTGTAACAAACGTCCAGCCGTCGTCTCCGCGTTCAATGATATGATCAGCCTTCATAGAGATAAACGGCTCTACAGCAATAACAAGACCTTTTTTCAAGAGGGCTTTATCCATTGGATCATAATAGTTTAAAATGTGGTTAGGAGCGTCATGCAAGCTGCGGCCAACACCATGACCCGTTAAGTTTTCAATAACAGCATATCCGTTTTGGTGTGCAAAGTTAGAAACAGCACGACCAATTTGATTTTGTTTTGAACCAGCTTTTACTTTTTTCATAGCTGCCCAAAATGCATCTACTGCAGCTTGACACAGCTTTTCTTTTTCTTCGTCTTGCCCAATAACAAATGAAATACCCGTATCCGAATAATAGCCATCAAGTACTGCGGATACATCCACATTTACTAAATCGCCATCTTTTAATACGCGGTCTCCCGGAATACCGTGAGCCACTTCTTCGTTGACACTAATGCACGTTACACCTGGGAAATTATATTCTTTTTCAGGTGCAGAAATAGCACCGTGTTCATCTAATATTTTTTTACCGATCATATCAAGCTCTTTTGTTGTCATACCTGCTTTTGCTTGTTTTTTCATTTCTTCGCGCGCAAGTGCAACGATACGTCCAATTTTGCGTAAACTTTCTAAATCCTGTTCGTTACCAATAATCATAAAAAAACACTTTCCTTCCTCGAAATATATATCCTATCCGATTTTATCATATTTTTATGAGGATTTTTCAAAAGACCTTTTAAGAACTAAAATGTACAATTAATTAGACTAGTAAGATATTTATCATGTGCTAAGAACCGATTAAACCCAAAAAGATGCTCCCAAAAAGCAGCATCTTTTTAAACTCTAGAATTTTATAGATTTATTAACGAATTCATCAAGTGCCGCAGTACGTTTGATAAGGCTGATTAGACGGAGCAGACGGTGTACAATACTCTAACTGATCCGGCGATTCATATGGGCTAGAAAGCACTTCTAGAAGATCTTCCATAACGCTGTAGTCTCCTTTTTGTGCTGCATCTAGCGCTGCTTCTACTCGGTGATTTCGAGGAATGACAGCGGGATTGTTATGTTTCATAAGCTCTTCCGACTCTGCTTTAGATTGTTTTTGTCTGCCTAGTCTTTTCTGCCATAACTCCTGCCACTGTGCAAATTCTTCGCTTTCAAACAGTTCACTCTTTCCTAGCTTATTGAAAGTTAATGCACGAAATGTATTTGTATAGTCAGCTTTATAGGTTTTCATCATGGTAAGAAGCTCTTGGAATAATGCTTCATCTTCTTTTTCTTCGTTAAAAAGCCCAAGTTTAGCCTGCATACCCGCCAGCCAGTTTTCTCGATAGAATTTTGGAAATTCCGTCACGGCGTTTTGTGCTATTTCAACTGCTTTTTCTATATCTTGATCCAACAGAGGTAATAAAGCTTCAGCAAACCTCGCAAGATTCCACCCTGTAATGCCTGGTTGATTTTGATATGCATAGCGCCCTTGTACATCAATTGAACTAAATACAGTTTCTGGATCATAGGTATCCATAAATGCACATGGCCCATAATCAATTGTTTCTCCGCTAATTGTCATATTATCCGTATTCATGACGCCATGAATAAAACCAATAAGCTGCCATTTAGCAACTAGGGTAGCGTGACGCTTAATCACTTCTTGAAGCAATGATAAATATTTTTTTTCATTCTTTTCTATGTGGGAGAAGTGACGTTCTAATGCATAGTCAGCTAAAGCTTGAAGGTTTTCGACTGTTCCCCATTTTGCAGCAAATTGAAATGTGCCAAAACGAAGGTGACTGGAAGCTACACGCGTCAAAATCGCCCCCGGCAGTTCTTTTTCGCGAACAATGGATTCGCCTGTTGTTACGACTGCCAGGCTCCGAGTAGTCGGAATACCAAGGGCCTGCATCGCCTCACTAATCATATACTCACGCAGCATAGGTCCCAGAGCTGCACGACCGTCTCCACCCCGGGAATACGGAGTTCGGCCTGAGCCTTTAAGCTGAAGATCCACTCGTTCACCCGAAGGCGTAACTTGCTCCCCTATCAGCATAGCCCGTCCGTCTCCTAGCATGTTAAAGTGGCCAAATTGATGCCCCCCATAAGCTTGTGCAAGCGGGAAAGCACCTTTTGGAACACTGTTTCCAGCCAAAATGCTAACTCCTTCTTGGCTTTGCAGCTGTTCTTTTTGTAACCCTAGAGATGCGGCTAAAGAGTCGTTAAATTTGACTATTTTAGGTGAACTCACTGGATTAGGATCAAGAGGCGTAAAAAAAATGTTTGGTAACTCCGCATAGCTATTACGTAAATTCCATCCTGTTTCTTTTTGATTAGTCATCGTATCTCCTTTTCTTCTTGTGTCTTAAAACATAACTCTTTTCTTTACTGATCGTGGTTTTATAAGTGCAGCAGCCCTGCTCTATCCTGCTTTCTTTTGGGCATCTTAGAGCAGGACAGTTTCTCTTTCATTCATTATCTCTTTTACTATTATATCGTATTTGCTCGTACTTTTAATCTAAAGTGCCTTATCCATTTATATACCGCCACTTTGTTGACGAGCTATTAAATGCTCAAAAAAGAAGAAGTATTAATATACTTCTTCCTCTGTATTTTACCCCCAAATATCTTTTAAATTCCAATATGTTAACTCTTTTACGATTACGTCTCCTCCTTCAGTAAATAACTCAATTCCAAGCCTGCTTTCTTTTGGATAAATGCGGCTTGTCATGGTAGCTTGTCCTTCGTTTGCAAATACTTCGATGGAAGAACGATCCACAAATATTCGTAAAGCTAGTGTCTCACCTGCTTGCAACGCTACTTTCCTCACTCCATCTTCTTTTCCCGAGTGAGTACAGTCAAGCACTAGCTTTTGCTCATTAAGGTTATAACACATAAGCGTTTCTTCATTGTTTATTCCACAAATTTTTATTCCTACTGATGAAGCTTGGCAGTCCGCTAAATCAAATACAGCTTGTATCTCTAGCAAATCTTCATTTACTTCTACTACATAGCTTTCAGAAAGAGCTTTATTGGTTAGCATATTATATTGAGTTTTCCGAAGTGATGTCAGCTCTTGGACGGGGTTCATTAACACTTTATCCTCTCTTAAAGTTAGTTCTCTCGGAAGCGTTAGCGCACCGCACCATCCATCCTCTTTCGTTGGCATATTAGCTTCCCACATGTCCATCCACCCGATTGCAATTCGTCTTCCTTTATCATCTAAAAGCGTTTGAACAGCATAAAAATCGTGGCCGTGATCTAATTCAGTAAATGACCCATGATGAAAGGTATTGGTTTCATAACTATATTCTCCAACTAAATATCCTGTTTGGAAAAGGTTGTGATAGGAATCACCTTTTGCTTCTATCCCTTGAGGAGAAATCATTAACACATGCTTTCCGTCTAACTCAAAGAAGTCCGGACACTCCCACATATATCCTAGATCTCCATCGCTTTTAGCAAGGACGCCAACATATTCCCATTTTCGTAAATTTGAAGACCGGTATAAAATAACGCGTCCCTCTTGTTTCTTTGTTGAGTTTCCTAGAATCATATACCAGAAATCCTCGTGCTTCCATACTTTAGGGTCTCGAAAATGATGAGAACTATCTGCCGGCGGCTCCGCAATAACTGGGTTGACCTCTACTTTTTCAAAGGTAATGCCGTCTTTACTAACAGCTATATTTTGGTTTTGAAAAAAAGTATCCAGCTCTTTGTCTATATAATTATGTCCTGTATAAATTAGCGTAAGCTCTCCTTGGTTATCCACGGCACTTCCAGAAAAACATCCATCTTTATCAAATGTATCTCCAGGAGCTAAAGCAATCGGTAAATGCTGCCAATGAACAAGATCTTTGCTTTTGACATGTCCCCAATGCATCGGTCCCCAATTCTCGTCATAAGGATGATGTTGATAAAAAACATGATATTCTCCTTTATACTGAACCAACCCATTCGGATCATTAATCCAGTTCGCTGGCGCCATAATATGATACCCTAACCGATATTGATGATTTACCTTTTTCTCTGCTTCATTTAATGAACGTTGAGCTTGCTCGATTTTATTTATCGTTAACATCATCATATCCCCCTATATAATCTGCGTGTTTTCTTGTACATCTTTTCTTATAAACTTATGTTTTTTAGAGTTTAGTAGTGTAAACATGGAAATAACGTTAAATACCAAAACCATACCTCCCATAATTAAATAGGTACGGGAAAAGCCTACGCTATCATATAATCCTCCCGCTATGGGTGAAAGAACTGAAGCACCTATTTGTGAAGCGAATTGGAATCCAACCAAATAAAGGATAGAAGATAGGCGCGTGTCAAAGTTAGCTGCCAAATATTTAAAGATGGCAATGAGCATAATAGGAAGTTCTAATGCATGAATAAGCTTCATCGAAGATATTCCAATTGGACCAACCACAAGTCCTGACCCAATAATACGAAATCCCATTAGAAACCCTGCTAAAATCAAACTATTTTTTGCACCGATCTTATTTACAATAAACGGTGCTGCGAACATCATTCCGGCTTCTAAAAATACTTGAAACGAATTTAAGTAGCCAAATACTTGATTACCTATCGATTCAGTAGGAAACAAAGATGCGTAATAGATAGGAAATTGCTGATCGTATACCCCATACACGCACGTAACGCCAACAACATAAATCATAAAAAACCAAAATTCCTTCAATAAGAATAAATTACCTACATCTCTCAGCGTGACAGATTCAGCTTTTTCCATTTCATAGCTGCTCATTTCTACCTTCACAGAAAAAATAATAGCCACTAGGATAACCGCTGAAACGGATGCCACCCAAAAATTAATATGAGGATTAATGTTAAATAGTTGTCCTGCAAAGAATGTAGCTGCAGCCCAGCCTAATGACCCCCACATTCTAGATTTCCCGTACTCAAATTTATATTTTCGGCTGACTTTCTCTATGTATGTTTCAATCGCTCCGATGCCCGCCAAAAACGCTACTCCTAAATATAAGCCTCCAATAATAGCTCCTATCAACACATTGTATTGAAGTAAGGGCCCATAAACAAAAATATAAAATGGTCCTACAAACACTAAAAGACAGCTAATAAAAAATAAAATGTGTTTCTTTAAACCTATCCTGTCAGATATATATCCGTACAAAGGCTGCATACACAATGCAAAGATAGCGTTTACAGAAAAGATTAAGCCTGTAGCTGATCCGTTCAACTTAATCTCTTGCCCTAACCAGATAGAAAATAAAGAGTAGCTCGACGACCACGTAAAAAAGAAGAAGAAAAAATATGCACTCAGCTTCCAATATAAACTTTTTGAACTTTTCATTTTAGTTACCCCTTTAGCTTAAGATATAAAATCTTTTATCTAACAAAATGAAAGCACTTTCAACTTGATTTTATGTCAACCGGTTTCATATGTCAACCGGTTTCACATTTTATATTGCAAAAAGCTTGTATTAGGCGTAAAAGTGGGCTTTGTGGTATGTTTAAGTTGTTCAATAAACCGTTTACAATCCTTACATAGATTTTTATGTATCAAAATAAAACGTAGCGACTGGAAAGCTGCTTGCTTGATTGCATTTATTTTAAGGCTTTTCCACAGCAGATATATACTATAAAAGCAAGGTTTTGGAGAAATTAGGAGGAAACTAGATGAAAGCCAAAATTAGTGATGTAGCAAAAATTGCAGGTGTTTCACCGACTACAGTTTCTCGTGTATTAAATAACCGTGGTTACATAAGCAAAGAAACGCGAGAAAATGTCTATAAAGCAATGAAAGAAATTAATTATTTCCCAAATGATATTGCGCGTTCATTATTTAATAAGCGAACAAATTTAATCGGGATGATTGTCCCGCAAACGAGCAACCCTTTTTTCGGAGAGTTAGCCTTTCATATTGAAAGTATATGTGCTTCCCTTAACTACAAAGTACTTCTTTGTAACAGTCTGAATCGCATTGATAAAGAAAAAAAATATGTAGAAATGCTTATCAGAAATCAGGTAGACGGTGTTATTGCCGTTACTTATAATAGAGGTATTTTTGATTCCGAAAGTCAAAGCCTTCCTGTAGTAGCAGTCGATCATTATTTATCAAAAGATATTCCTACCGTATCTTCTGATAACTATTCTGGAGGAGAACAAGCCACGGAATTGCTTATTTCAAAAGATTGTAAGCATATTATTCATATTAACGGTCCCCTTAAACTTGAAACTCCAGCTAACTTAAGAAGGAAAGCATATGAAAACGTGATGAAACAGTACGGAAAACAGCCTATCACGTATGAGATTTCAAATACCTTTGACCGCAACATTCAGCGAGAAACTATTTCTAAGGTTTTTGAAGAACATCCGGAAGTAGACGGTATTTTTGCAAGCGATGACTTACTTGCAGCTTTAGTAGTTGCTGAAGCACAAAAAAGAGGAAAATGCATCCCAAAAGATTTAAAAATCGTGGGCTATGATGGAACAGAAGCCAGTCAGACTTTGTTACCTGGCCTAACTACAATTCAACAGCCAATCGAATCGATTGCTCAAACAGCCATTGATATTTTACTAAAAGAAATTGAAGGAGAATTTAGTAATGTCCCCCGTGAAATCTGTCTTCCTGTTAAGCTTCTAGAAGGGCAAACGACGTAAAAATATGTTTTTTATAAAATAAATATCAGTTTGTTGCATATTCTTCTTCCTTTATTCACACCTTAACGTTACAGAAAGGAGTTGAATACAATGGCAAACAATAAAAGCAGCAATAATAATGAATTATTAGTATACGGAGCTGAACAAGCAATCGATCAAATGAAATATGAAATCGCTAGCGAGTTCGGAGTAAATTTAGGAGCTGACACTACTGCACGTGCAAACGGATCAGTAGGCGGCGAAATCACAAAACGTCTTGTACAATTAGCTGAGCAACAACTTGGCGGCGGACGTTTCTAAGACAATTTCATACACACCATGACTTAAGGAAGAATGGATATCCATTCTTCCTTTTCATATATTTAATTTCCATCTTTATATAAAAATTATTATTGCTCATCTTCTTTACTGACTGATTTTGTTTTTCCTTTCTTTAGTACAGCACTGATTCCTAAACAACAGACAGCTGCTATCCATCCGGAGATGAGAAAATAAACAGAAGTATTTGCAAAGAGTGTACCTATTAAAATAAACAGGCCTCCGAGAATAATAAAAAAGACGTGACCTTCACCAATTTTTTTCACCTTCATCACCTCTCCCCTACCTGCGTATACAAACTAATGTTCAGATACAAAAGAAACTTCTTGATAAACAAGAAGTTTTCTTACGTCCGTTTCTTTTTCAATAAAAAATAAAGGTGTTTTCTTTTTATTTATTCAACAAAACCACTCAATATTCTTCTCAATTACGTGCTATTCAATAATTTCTTCTGTTTTATACTCTTTCATAAATACATCAATAACATCTCCCGCTTCCTCGTTCTCCTCCTGCATTTGAACGAGTATTTCGTTTTGTGCATTTAATGACATTTTTTCTTATGTCTTTTATTTAAGCAAAACAAAAAAACGGCTTTTATCAGCCGTTTTTTTGTTTTGCTTTTCGATTATGAAAAAGCATATTTATTTCTTTATTTGACCGTTCTCTGTATCAGGTATCATACGTTTATTGATTCCGAATGCGTAAAAACTAATGACAACGAGAGCGAGGAAAATAACCCCTACAATAAGTGAAATACGCGTTTCATCATTAAACCACATGCCTACAAGCACCATTAGTAGAAAAGCAATGGTTACATAGTTCGTTACAGGCGCAAAAGGCATTTTGAAAGGATGACTATCCATTTCAGCACCTTTAGCTTTACGGAAACGAATTTGGCTGATAAGAATAATGAACCAAGGAATCATACCAGGAAGCACGCTAGCACTGTATACATAAACAAATACATTAGGTGGAGCGATGTAGTTTAAAATAACACCAATTACTAATCCAATCATAACAGCGAGCGTACTGTAAATTGGAACGCCGTTGCGAGAAATTTTTGTAAAGAATTTAGGTGCTTGACCGTTTACACCGAGCGTATAAAGCATGCGTCCTGCACTAAAGATTCCGCTATTACAGCCTGACATCGCTGCCGTAATGACTACAAAGTTAATGATACCTGCAGCTGCCGTAACACCAACTTTAGCAAATGTAGATACAAATGGACTTCCTAAAGAATCTAACTCATTCCAAGGATATACCGTCACGATGACGAAAATAGCGCCAATATAAAAAATTAAAATGCGCCAGATGATGCTTTGAATTGCGTTTCTTAACGTTTTTTTAGGATCCTTTGCTTCACCAGCTGTAATCCCAATTAGCTCGACTCCTTGATAAGCTGCAATAACAAGAGATAGCGCGAAGAAAAAGCCTGACCATCCGCCTGCAAAGAAGCCTCCGTGTGCCCAAAGATTTGATAACCCGATTGCGTCTCCACCATTTCCAAATCCAAAGAAAATTAATCCAAGTCCTGCGATAATCATTAAAATAATCGTTACAATTTTAATCATCGCAAACCAAAATTCAAACTCTCCAAATGATTTCACTGAAACTAAGTTTGCTGTGCCTAAAATCAACATGGCGATAATACCAGGCACCCAAGCTGGTAAATGAGGGAACCAGTAATGCATATATGCTCCTACCGCTATAATTTCGGACATCCCTACGATTACAAATTGAAACCAGTTACTCCAAGCAGCCATATAACCTGCTAATGGATGAATATATTTGTGGCCAAATGTAGCGAATGAACCTGTGCTTGGTTCCATGTACAGCATTTCGCCCATAGCACGCATAATAAAGAAAATAAACATTCCGCAAATTGCGTAAGCAAGCAATACCGATGGACCTGTCCATTGAATCGTGCTTGCTGATCCCATAAATAATCCAACGCCAATTGTTCCACCAAGCGCGATCATTTGAATGTGACGAGATTCTAAGCCTCTTTTTAACTCTTTGTCTGCCATTCCATTTCCTCCTCCTAAACTTGCTATAGCTCTGTTAGGAAAGATACTTTCTGTTTCTGATGGAACAGCTGTCGTTTTTAAATCATTCCATTTTTACCTAGTACCTTTACAACTAAACTATTTTTTCTATTTTTAGCTATTCGACTGTATAATTACTTATTTTATAATAATAAATTTTCCTCAGAAATACAATTGTTTTTTTCAGAAAAACACTTAAGTAAACCATTTACCTCTGTCAAATCAGTCATTTTCGTAAAATAGTTTTTTATTTCAGTATAATTAAAATTTTATGAATATTAAAATAAATATAGTCTCAGCTTGGATGCTGGAACACTCTCTTTCTCAAGGATAACGAAATGAAACCATTACTTAATCGAATAAATTCCTTTTTTCTACTTTTACGTTTTTTCTTTCTTTTCTTAGGGAAAGTATCCATAGAAAATAGAGATGAGGAGGGATTTTTCATGTGGCAAGCTGCGATGTGGGGCGGAATTTCAGGATCAGCTGTCCTTCTTGGTGCTTTGGCAGCAGTTTTTTTGCCTATCGGCAAAAAGATAATTGGTTATATTATGGCTTTTGGGACGGGTGTATTAATTGGAGCATCTACCTATGAGCTGCTTGGAGACTCGGTTCATAGCGGCGGGTTAAAAGCTACTTCTCTTGGGTTCCTTGCGGGGGCTGTCGTTTTTACTTTTTTAGACTATCTAATTTCACGTCAAGGAGCGAATAAAAGAAAGAGGTCTACAAAACAAATGGCCGCGAATAGTTCTGGAATTGCTATATTTATAGGAACCGTCATGGATGCAATCCCAGAGTCCATTATGATTGGAGCTAGCTTAATTGAAAAAGCAACCGTTAGCTGGCTTCTTGTTATCGCTATTTTTATAAGTAATATTCCTGAAGGACTGTCCAGTACGACCGGTCTAGTAAAAAGTGGATTCTCTAAGAGGAAAATTTTTTTACTATGGGCAGCTGTTTTGTTCATTTCAGCTTTTAGTTCATGGACAGGCTTTGTTTTTTTAGATCATGCATCTGAGACACTTATGGCTGCTATTGCTGCTTTTGCCGGCGGTGGTATTATTGCTATGGTAGGTTCTACAATGATGCCAGAGGCCTATGAAGAAGGAGGTTCTATTACAGGATTGATTGCTGCACTTGGATTACTTGCTTCATTGATACTGGATCATTTTTCTTAATCGTCTTCATACTACTTTTATCGTTTCCAAGTAGAAAGCAGAAAGCCTTCTACTTGGAGATATTTATCTCAAGCACATTATGATAAATGTGTCTTCTTAATAAATAAAATCGTAGTTCTCTCTTATTTCCTGAGTAAAAGCTTTCCAATCCGTAGCTTCAAATTCCGCATCCCGTGCTTTTAACTCTTTTTCCATTCCTTGAATCTCTTGAACAGCTTCTATTGTTCTTTCACTTCCTGGCCCTACTCTCCAAATTAATTCTTTGTATTCTTTAATTTTATCCATTAGATAACCTGTCTCTAATTCTTTATATTTAGACATATTAGCTGACTCCTTTTACTTCATTCTTTCTTCTAAGATATCATATTTCTCCTTTATGGATAAGCCTCTCCTCTGACGTTTCTTTAACCTCAAAGATAGGAAATACAACAACAAAAAAGCAAGCACAAGTGCTTGCTTTCACTATTATTAAGGCAGTGGTTCAACCGCTACGTTCCCTACCGTTACAGCTTCTGTATATGCGTTCGTACTGCTTTGGCGTAAACGGAGATTAGCACTCCCCGCTGCACTTGGATTTAGTTGGACATTTACAACCTTTTCTCCATTTCCAGCTGCGTCCGTTGTAATTGAAAAATTGCTGCTGTATCCATAGGATGACGGCCAGCTTCCATCTGCGTTTTGGACTTTAGCAATTTGAGTTCCCGATCCGTTATATACACCTAGATTAAACGTGCTGTACGCAGTGTTAGCTGAAAGCCCGCTTACCTTTACGCGTATTTGGAATACGCCGCTCGTTGGTAAAATGGCTTGATGTTCAAATGTGTAAGCACTAGCAGTTGGTGGTTGCGTAGTTCCACCTTTATAACCATATGAACCAGATGCAAAAGTTGACGTATCGTACCATTTATACCCTGCTGTAGGTGCTGACCATGGTTCTGGCTGAGGCTCAGTGGACTGACTTGGCGTTTCCGACGAAAGTAATGCTGTAGCTTGATCCAATTGAAGTCCTGATACTTGATTCAAAGAAATATAGCTTTCTTGCTTCGCTAACCAATTGACCATATTTACAAGCAGTGTAGAATCGTCTTGTTCCTTAAATCCGTCATATGTGGTTTTAGAAGATCCTGTATCTTCTCGTTTATATTTTGGTGTAGCATCTTCAACTGGTGAAGAATCTCCTATAAAAGCAGCTTTACCTGCCCCTACTTTTGAAACAGCAGCAAAAGGACCTTCTGCTCTTCCCCCTCCGTTATACACTCCTTGATCTACAGCATTTGACCATTTTGCCGTTGTCTTAGGAAGATACACAATTCCTTTTGCTTTGTTTGGGTCCGTAATTGCAACCGTAGAACCTGCATGCATAGCAACGGTGGAAACACCTAGCGTAATACCGAATGCTTGAGAAGGAGATACAATATCATTGGCTGTCACATCACCAATGGCATTATAGCGAAAGCGAACACCAAAGTTACTTGCTAACCAGTCAGAACTTGTTACGTTTTGCATTGCCTCAGAGTTTGCTTCTTCCGTTGTCATGCCTTTTGCTGGGTTTGTCCATGCTCCACGACGGTACCCGTTAAAAACTTCTGAAGAATCCCAGCGGTTTTTGTTTCGGTCTGCATTGTAATGATCAGCAATAAAGAAGACGCTTCCCCCGTTCTGAACATATTGTAAAAGGGCAGCTTGTTCAGAAGATTTATACGGAATATTTGCTTCTGGCACAACAAACACACTATAGCCGCTAAGGTCACTGTATGTAATCGGCGTAGATTTCCGCAGCTCTTTTACATCAAACCCGCTGCCAGCCAGCCCTTTCCCAAAATCAGAAAAACCTCCGTCAATAACCCAATCTGCTGTACCCGCCGTTTGACCATGGGTATTATCAAACAAGATTTTTTTACCATTGTTTTCATTTACAACAGAAGCTTTAATTTCTGGTGCAGGGTCAGCAGCGCTTTCTGCTGATGCTGGATGAGTAGTAAAAGGCAGTGAGATAGATAAAGCTGTACACATTGTCAAAACGGCATAACCTACGCGATTATATTTTTTCCGCATATAAAATTCTCCCCTCAAATTTTTGCAACGCTTGTCTTTTCAAGAGGATTATAGCAGGTTCATTTATGATTTTTTTAAATTTATTGTAAATAATATATATTTTTTCAAAAAAGGTTCTTTATACCTTATATTTGTCGAGACATTCCCTTTTAAATATGCCCATGATTATATGTAAAATTTGTTAACGATAACGACTTGAATATTCGAGAATACTGCGCAGCATTTGACGTGTACTCTTTGATTCGTTTGCGCGTTCTTTATATTCAAGAGGACGACTAGGCGTTGACTTATTTTCTTCTTTATACTGAGAATTTTTGTGTTCTGACACGTTTTTTCACTTCCCTATCTCTATTTTATCCAGAGCAGCTCAAAGCTGCTCTTTTGTCTGTCACTCTTTTATTTGTTATGACGACTTGCTTTTGCTTTTTGAAGCTCATCTGTATGAATATCGTTTGATAAAATATTTTTATTCACATTATCAACAGAAGCTGCTGCACTGCTGCTGACTCCTTGGTTTGTGCTTTTATTTTGTTTACTCATTTCATCCACCTCCATGTATAACGTCTATATTTTATGGAGTTATAAAAAGAAAATAAGAGGTAGTATTAGGAAAATGACTTTCTTTTCTTTTTGCTTGCATCCTCATATTGAATAAAAATAAAATCTCCATATTTAACAGAATGCACCAGAAATAAATGTTCATACTAAGAGTAGAAATTCTGCATATTCATTTTGAAAATATAGGAGGAACTAAGTGTGAGTATAAATAGAAACACACTATCCATTTTTGCTTTAGGGGGCATTAATGAAATAGGAAAAAATATGTATGCCGTTCAATATGATGATGACATCATTGTAATTGACTGTGGCTCTAAATTCCCTGACGAAAGTTTATTAGGAATTGATTTGATCATACCTGATATTACATACTTGCAAGAGAACCGAGAAAAAGTTCGAGCACTGGTTGTTACGCATGGTCATGAAGATCATATCGGAGGTATTCCTTATCTTCTAAAACAGTTAAGCCTCCCCATTTATGCAACAAGCCTTACACTCGGATTAATCGATATTAAACTGCAGGAACATCAATTATCTGCTGAGACGGAGCTTATTGAAATCAACGAAGAGTCAGAAATTACATTAGGCAATATTCCGCTTTCTTTTTTTAAAACGAATCACAGCATTCCAGATTGTCTTGGAATTGTCTTTCATACGCCTGAAGGAGCTGTTGTACATACGGGAGATTTTAAGTTTGATTTAACTCCTGTTAACGACCAATATCCAGATCTTCATAAAATGGCGAAAATCGGCAGTGAAGGTGTACTGGCTTTAATATCAGAAAGTACAAATGCTGAACGCCCCGGATTTACACCTTCAGAAAAGCTAGTTGGCAAACATATAGAAGAAGCTTTTCGTAAAGCAAAGCGAAAAGTGATTATTTCTACTTTCGCCTCAAATGTTAACCGCGTACAGCAAATTGTCGATGCAGCGATTAAAACGAACAGAAAGCTTGCGCTGCTAGGAAGAAGCATGGTTAACGTTGTATCAGTTGCCTTAGAGAAAGGATATTTAACCATTCCTGAAGGGATGCTGATTGAACCTTATGAAGTACATTCACTTGCGCCTGAACAAGTCGCTATTCTCTGCACTGGAAGCCAAGGCGAGCCGATGGCCGCTCTATCTAGATTAGCCAGCGGAAATCACCGACAAGTAGAGATTGCTCCTGAAGACACGGTCATTTTATCAGCAGGGCCTATTCCTGGCAATGAACGTAATATCTCTCGTATTGTCGACAGTCTTTTCACACTCGGGGCTCATGTGATTTACGGTTCAGGAAGCGCAACAGGCATGCACGTATCAGGACATGGCTATCAAGAAGAGCTAAAATTAATGGCTACATTGATGAAGCCAAAGTATTTTATCCCCATTCACGGTGAGTTTCGAATGCTTCATCACCACAGCTTATTAGCAGAATCCGTAGGGGTGGAAAAAGCGAACATTTTTATTATAAATAACGGTGATATTGTCGACATCAAGGGCGGAACAGCTGTTCAAACAAGAAAAATCTCTGCAGGCAATGTATATGTAGATGGGTTTGGCATTGGGGATGTTGGAAATGCGGTTTTACGTGACCGCAAACAGCTTTCAGAAGATGGTATGCTGGTTATTGTGATTACTTTAAATAAAACGGAAGGAAAAATTGTGTCGGGTCCAGATACAATTTCGCGAGGTTTTGTTTATACAAGAGACTCAGAGCAGCTATTAAAAGACGTTAATCGACAAGTGACTAAAATTGTAAATCAATTGCAAAAAGCGCACGTTCACCAATGGAACATCATGAAAAAAGAAATTAAGACCACCCTTGGACAGTTCTTATATAACCAAACGAAAAGAAGACCTATGATTCTTCCCATCATTATTGAAGTTTAATCCCTCCAGCAAAAACTGCCTTAGTCCCCACTAAGGCAGTTTTTCCCTTATAAATCCGAAGCTTAACCTAAAGTTAGAAGTTGCCTTCTGTAGTTTATGAATAGGCACTGCTTTTATATGTATGGTTAAAAGTGTTAGGTGTATTTCTTCTTTTTTACCCCATTCTATAAGAGAGATATTTCACCGCAAATATCTTGTGAAAGTATCCTATCCTTGAGGTGATTATGATGAATGATAAAAATCATGTAGATCAGCATTCAGAACTATTCCGCCACAACTGGACGAGACCGAAGCGTTCAAAGTCCCAAGTAAATGGACATACAGAGATGTCTCAAACGAACATCATCTTGCGAAGTAATGCAAAAGCTCATCGTTGGTAAGGATACACTTCAACAAAAAAAAGACGCGAACGCGTCTTTTTTTGTTATTGGCCGTCTGCCCCGCTTTGAGTTATCTTGCGAATATGACCATCTTCATAATTATTTTCTCGTAGCGCTTTTGCTTTGTCATCTACTACTTGTTTTTGATCTACTTGTGAAGAAGGAGTCTGCTTGTTTTTTGGCATGATCATAACCACCTTTTATTTTGTAATTGTACAACGTGCATAGTGTCCCTCATAAAGATTAAATATATGTTAACTAGCGGCTTCTTCTTCTTTCCACTTATGGCGCAGTTTTAAAATAACAAGGCTTATAACAATTAAAAAGCCTAAGCTTGCAAAGAAACCTGGTCTGCTTGCAGATTCTAACAGCGTACCGCTTACTGCTAGCAGGATTAATAAGAGGCCAACAGCTTGTTTTACTTTATCCCAAACGGTTTGTTTAATTAAGCGATGAAACGAAATTAAAATAAAAAACCAGTTATAAATCAGCATCAGTCCAGCTGCTGTTGTAATGTACTCATAAATTTTCCCGGGCAATAGCAAGGAAAGGACAATAGAAATAACTAATCCCGCTGTTGTTAAAAGTAAAGCCGGTAAAGGAAACTGCAGCTTTTTCTGTTTTTGTTTTGAAAACAATGCAGGAGCATCTCCATCTTCTGAAAGAGTGACAATCATTGTTGTTACGGAAAAAAAAGACGCTGACATCGTTGAGAAACCCGCAATAATCATTGCTCCATTAAAAACATGAGGAAAAAATGGAAGATGATATGTTTCTAAAGCCTTTATAAATGGACTTTGATTTCCATGGAAATCATGAAATGGCACAATTAAAATAGCTAAACTCAGTGAAACAATATAAATAATTCCAAGAAGAATAAGCATACTTCTTCCCGCTTTCGGTGCGTCTTCTTTTTTTTGTAAACGAACCGTCATGATTCCCATGACTTCGATGCCGCCGAAAGCATAAAAGGCATAAAGCAAAGCGCCCCATAAACCTAAAAATCCATGAGGAAATACTTCACTTATCGTTCGCGGCACTCCTTGTTTTGCACCTTCGTCAAGAAATCCAAATAAAGCGAGACTAGCTAATACAATAAACATTAAAATAGCAGCCACTTTTGTGACAGCAAATACATTTTCCATTCGTTCAAAGCCTTTTGTCCCGATTAATACAACACTAATGCCTAAAACAGCATAAATAGAGGCAAAGACCCACAGTGGAATATCTTCAAACCAAAAACGTGTAAAAAGAGATAAAGCCGTGAGCTGACTCCCCATGATCAGCATCTCTGAACTCCAGTACACCCATCCGCTGCTAAATCCTGCCCATCTTCCATAAGCTTTTTTAGCATAGGAGCGAAACGAACCTTTTTGAGGATCTTGAGCACTCATTTTAGCAAGCGCCTCAAATACAATAAATGTGCATACTCCTGCCAGTAAAAAAGCAATTAAAACAGAGGGCCCAGCTGCTTTTATGGCAATACTTGATCCTAAAAAATAGCCTGTGCCGATTATGCATCCTACTCCGATTAAAGACAGCTGCCACCATTTTAATTTCCCTTCAACTTGACTTCCGCAGCCTATTTTCTTTTTCACTCTATCACTCCTCACACTTCGATGTAGTGTGTGATAGTTTGAAAAATTTATGCGTAAAAAGAAGCATCTTTTCTATTATTTTTCAACGTACTGAAAACACTTTAGATTCAGCACTTCTTTTAGCCTAATTGCTGTGCGGCTTGCCAGCCGAAATAT
Source organism: Priestia sp. 3CA3 (assembly GCF_056836725.1). Classification (NCBI taxonomy): domain Bacteria; kingdom Bacillati; phylum Bacillota; class Bacilli; order Caryophanales; family Bacillaceae; genus Priestia; species Priestia sp. 3CA3. The sequence goes on along the minus strand of NZ_JBXENJ010000008.1, from coordinate 36,107 downwards.
AGGCCAAACCCTATTAAAGATAACCCCGATACAACGGACACGGCAGTTAAAAACGTCGCAGCTAAGTATCGTCGAAACGTGCTTGCTAAAGCTGCCATCGCAATATCCCAGGCCAGAATTCCCGTAAAAATAGCGCAGCTATATAAGATAAGCTGTTCAGTTTCATATGTATTAGCCGTTTTTGCTAAAACAGAGCCATAAATGCCAAGCCAAAAGAGAATTGTAAGCGGATTCGTTAATGACAGCAAAAAACCTGAGAAAAAACACTTTAACACAGAATCACCGTTTGTTTTTCTATGCTGTGTAATCCTCCCTGCACCCATTAGCCCCTCAACACCTGTATAAATTAATACAAAGCACCCAAACGAAAAAAGAAACGTTTTCATAAAATCGCTACTTAAAAAATGAACGGACCCAAAATAAACTACAAGCATATAAAGAGCGTCAACCGATGTTGCTCCTATACCTAAGAACCAAGCATGCAAAAAACCACTTTTAATTCCTTTATCAAGCTGAGCTGCATTGATTGGACCGATTGGCGCAGCTAATGATAGCCCTAATAATACATAGCTGAAAAAAGCCCCCACATACATCCACCCTCTATCACTTCTAAGATTTTATAAATTGAACTATGATAAATCTATGCAACCTGCTTAGCTTGTACTACGTAATTTTTATTTTATTTCTAAATCCTTTTGTATAGCTACGAAGAACCAGCGCATGTTAACTGTAAATACTATACAGAAGGGTGAGAAGCATGAATTCATACACTCATATTAAAGAAGCATTACAATTAGCTGAACAGGCTGTTTGTCAAGGGCAGATGAATTTGGATGCAGCCAATTTTCAAAAAGCTCAAATGCAGTTGAATATGGTTCAGCAGCAAATTAATGAACAAAAAGAAGCGGCGTCTGGTGATAAAGAATTAAAACGAATGGAAGAACACTTAAGACATTTACGCGAAGCACAGCAAGCTATTCAGCAAAATTTTTAATAAGAGTAATAAACATAACTGTTTTCTCACTTCCAGATAAACAAATCTGAAAAAGCTCTAAGAACACACTGCGTTCTTAGAGCTTTTAATCCTTTATCCTAAAAAAAGAAAGGAGAAAAACTCCCTTCTTTTTTTACATTAATTATACTTTTGCCGGAACTTTAACGCCCATGATCGCTTTTGGCTCTAGATATTCTTCAATACCAAATGCTCCCCACTCGCGTCCAATACCAGATTGTTTGAATCCGCCGAATGGCGCAGCTCTGTCTTGCTCGGCATCGTTAACGATGATTTGACCAGCTCTAATGTTTTTAGCAACATAGTCAAGTGTTTCTTGGTCTTTTCCGACCGCATAGCCTGCAAGTCCATAAACTGTATCATTTGCAATTTCAAGAGCTTGCTCTAGATCATCATACGTAATAATAGTTGTTACAGGTCCGAAGATTTCTTCTTGTGCAATAACCATATCATTTGAAACGTCAGTAAAGACTGTCGGTTTAACAAAGTACCCTGTCTCTAAGCCGTCCGGTTTGCCCGTTCCGCCAGTAAGAAGCTTTGCACCTTCATCCATTCCTTTTTGAATATAATCCTGTACGCGATCCCACTGTTTTTCCGCTACGAGCGGTCCAGTTACGTTGTCTTTATCTAACGGATCACCAACTGGGAATGATGGTAGAACTTTCTTCACTGCTTCTTCAAATTTTTCTTTCATAGAGGCAGGAATGATAATGCGCGTTGCTGCCGTACATACTTGCCCTGTATTCATTGCAATGTGTGAAACTGCTATTTTAGCCGCTTCTTCTACATCCGCATCCTCTAATACAACTAGCGGTGATTTCCCGCCTAGCTCAAGCGCTACTTTTTTGATTGTTTTAGCAGCGTTTTGCATAATTTTCTCGCCTACAGCACCTGATCCTGTAAATGATACAAAATCAATGTCCGGGTGAGAACTAATACCGTCACCGATTGTGCTTCCCGTTCCGTTTACAAGGTTAAAGGCACCTTTTGGTACACCAGCTTCATCAATGATTTCTGCTAATATCATCGCTGCATACGGTGTAAGTTCTGATGGTTTTAATACCATTGGACTTCCTGCTGCGATAGCTCCTGCAATTTTAGTAGACGTTTGATTTGTTGGGAAGTTCCATGGTGTAATAAGTCCGCTTACTCCAATAGACTCTTTTACGACCTTGTAGCTTCCATGATCTTTTTCAAATGTGTAATCTTCAAGCGCATTAGCTGCTTCTTTAAAGTGGCTAAGTCCCATTTCATAGTGCACTTCTTCTGAAATTTTTAAAGGAGCGCCAAGCTCTTCAGTCATAACTTCAATAAGCTCCTGTTTACGCTTTTCATATCCTTTTGCAATATTGCGAAGCATTTTAATTCGCTCTTCTTTTGTTGTTCTTGAAAATGTGGGAAGGGCTGCTTTAGCTGCTGCCACGGCTTTATCTAGATCTTCTTTTGTACCTAAGCTAATTTTACCAATTGATTTTTCAGTAGCAGGATTGATCACATCTGACGTTTCGCTTCCTGTTGATTCAACCCATTCTCCGTTAATAAAGTGTTTTAAATTTGTACGCATTGATTTGATCTCTCCTTTTAGTTTGTTAATTATTGAACTATGTCATCTAGTTTTTATCTACCCGCCTGTCTGCTTCTCAAACACCACTGGTATTATTTTTTGTTTCTTCCACAGCCTTACCCCTTTTCCAATCGGCTTTTTGCAGCTGAAATTTTTTTCCTCTGCAGCTTTTTAGTTCTTTATAACAAACAGAGATTGAGTCATAACGAAATCAATCCCATCTAAAGATAAACAAATGGGATAAAGGACTTAGTATGGGTTATTTGTTATTCCGCTGTTGATTTCCCTGCAAGCCTTTTCTTTCTGCGTGCGGTCGATTAGCCTCCTCATCGCTTACGCTTCTGCTTGGTCTCACTAAATGAAACTCATATTCACCATAACCACAAAAAAATCCGAACGAGTTTGATTCTCCATCAAGAATCTCGATTACTCGTTCGGATCTTCCTTCAACTAAAACACTTTTGTTCCAACTTCTTTTTATTAACGTACTTCTTGTAAACGATGTACTGCTCTGCTTTCAATTAACGGTTCTGTTTGCTGTCTGTATTGTTGATAGTGAGGTGTTTCAATGTGAGCTTCAACATCTTCTTTGCTTTTCCATTTCTCATAAAAAACAAATGTGCCTGCTTTGTCTGTATCCTGGTGGAGAATGTATTGAATACATCCTTTTTCTTCTCTTGATGGTTCAATAACTTTTACTAACTCTGATCGAAGCTCTTCTTCTTTTCCTGGCTTGGCTTGTAAAATGGCGTTAATAATAACTTCTGACATCGTTTTTCCTCATTTCTTTTAAAAAATAGTCTCCATAAAAAGCTTCCCTCTTTTTGTATTCATTACACTGACCATCATATTTTTTGTATGATGATGGATCTCTCTAGTCCAAAACAGCAAAACATACACATTATCTACGGCGGTCTTTGTTGATGCTGTTAATAAAAAAGCCTGTAGTCCTACAGGCTTTTTTACATCTTAGTTTAATAATTGTTTCACGACTGCTTTTGCTACACTGATTGTTGACTGAGGATTTTGACCTGTTATTAGGTTGCCATCTGCTTGTACATTATCGGTCCAGTTTGGAGCAGTTACTACATTTGCACCAAGTTCACGCAGGCGTGTTTCCAAAAGAAACGGCATGAAGCGGTCTAATGTTGTTTCACGTTCTTCATCATCTGTAAACGCAGCGACATCTTTTCCTTCCACCAACGGCTTTTCATCTGATAATGTAACACCTACTAAGCCTGCGGGTCCATGGCATACAGCGGCTACTACTTTGTCTCCTTCGTATAGTTCACGAATTAAAGCATGAAGCGTTTGATTATCTGGCAGATCAAACATTGTGCCATGACCGCCTGGTAAGAAAACAGCATCAAATTTAGCACTGTCTGTAATTGTATCAAGTTTTAGGGTATTCTCTAGATGCTTAGCTGTATTTAAGATTTCTTGAGAAGTCTCTCCTTCAAGGCTGCGAGCATCCACCGGCGCTTTTCCTCCTAGAGGACTTGCTACAGTAATCGTAAATCCAGCTTTTTCAAACTCTACGTACGCTTCACCAAATTCTGAAAGCCAAAGGCCTGTTGGATGATTTTCTTTCATTTTGTCAGCCGTTGTTACGACCATTAATATATGTTTAGACATAGTAACGTCCTCCTGTAAATAAAGATAGTATTTTCTGTTTCCGCCTTACACATCATATTGTAAGAGAGGAATTACTATAATACAAATTAGAAAATAGCTGCTTATCCATAAATATTTTTATAGATACTGTGGACGTCTTTGTTAATAAAGCATCTGTGAAAGAAACAATCATCTAACACCTGAACTTATTTTTTATACACTCAAAAAAACCGCCCTTTTGAGTAAGCGCGGTTTTTTCCAGAAAAGCATAGAATCTATTTTTTATGTTAAAGAGCAGATTGAGCGTTCATTTGTTTCACGTTCTTTTCTCCCGTTTTTTTAAGACTCATCATAAAAATAAACGAAATACAGTACAGCCCCGCCAAGTACGTCATCGCTACCGTCATATCATAGCTTTGCAAAAGATAGCCGACAAGAATGGGTGACAACCCTCCGAGCGCTCTCCCGAAGTTAAAAATAGTGTTCGTTGCAGTACTGCGAACTTCTACCGAATAGTGACTGCTGATCAAGGCTCCGTATCCTGCGAACATTCCGTTTGAGAAAAATCCGACAACAGCTCCTCCTATAAGCAGCCCTGCACTTCCTTCGGCATACGAGTATAAAAATACCGCACACGCTGAAGCGAGAAGAAAAATTCCAAAAGTACGCTTCGAACCAAAACGATCCATAAATTGACCAAATGTTAGCATGCCTATAATCATTCCAACGGCTGTACTGATTGTCCAAAGAGCTGAACTTGAAACAGAGAGTCCTTGTGATTGCTGAAGCATAGACGGAAGCCATATCATGAGTCCGTTATAGCCTGCAATTTGAACGGTAGCCATCACTGCCAGAGAAATAGTCGTCATCGCCGTCTTAGGCGTAGCAAATAGTTGACGTAGCTTGCCATTATTTTTAACAACGGCTGTTTTCTCTTTTTGAGCTTTTAACCACTCAGGAGATTCGTTTAAATTTTTTCGTACGATAAAAGCAAAAATGACGGGGATAATTCCGACAAAAAACAGCGCTCTCCATCCGAAAATCGGCAGGATCAGAGAACTTAAAAGCGCCGCAAGAATAACTCCAAATTGTGCGCCAATACTAACATAAGATGAAGCTCTTCCTTGCTTATGTTTCGGCCACGCTTCTGCAACAAGAGCCATACCGATTCCGTACTCTCCTCCAGCCCCAATTCCGGCAATAAATCGTGAAGCATACACTTGTTCAACATTTGCTGCAAAACCTGTTAATGCCGTTCCGACTGCAAATAGAAGAACCGTGTAGGTAAAAACCCGCACTCTTCCAAATTTATCTGCTAAAATTCCGAAGATGACTCCGCCTATCAGCATTCCTATATTCGTAATAGAAGAAATAAGTCCACCCGTTGCTAAATCAATGTGAAATTCAGCGATAATCATTGACATAGCAAACGAGATAAACATAATGTCCATCCCTTCTAACGTCAAACCTGCTACTGATGCTACAACTGTCTTGTTACGATAATTCATGTTGTTCCACCCTCCACTGTATTCTTTCTGTATCAACGCTCTTTCTTTTTTGAAGGAATGGATAAAATAACATATGTCCATTCTCTTTTGAAGCCTCTCTGGACTTCGTTTAAAAGAGGTACGCAACGCATAAAAGCCCTTTTGTCGCAGAGGGCAAAAGGGCACAGATAGGCATAGAAGCAGTAAATAAGTGATCCGTCCTTTTCGGCCTCTCTGGACCGTCTTAAAGGCAATTATTATATTAATCATTATGTTAACACGCCGCACAAAAGCTTTCAATAAGAAAAATATCTTTTTTAAAGCAGCTATGTGCATCTCTCACTTTTTACGTTCATACTATTTTGTCCATTATTTTTAAATATGGTTAAAACCAAAACCTAACGTATCATGTTCAAAGCCTTTTTTCGGTGCGCCTATCGTTCCATACACACAAACGCTAATCCATTCGTCGCTTGATCCTGAGAACTCAATTTTTCCGCGCACAATTGAAAATGTGAGTCCTACCGTCCGTAAAATATCACCTAGCTGCAGCGTTCCTCGACTAACTCCTTGAATAGCTTCAAGTATAGCATGATAAAGAGCGTGGACTTCCCGGTACGACTGGGCATTAATAATGTTGTTTGTCTTGGCGCTCGTTTCAATTGCGGCCACAACTTTAGACAGCTCCATCGCTCCAACTTTTCCAACTGTATAGCTATATCCTCTCTCATTGATTTCCTTTTCAATACCTTCAGCTAGTTCCGTATTATGTAAAAGAACGAGTAAAGATGTTAATCTTCCCATTGAAAAATCATTAACTTGTTGAAATTTATTGCTCAACTGTCATTCCCTCCCTTCTATCCCCTTATTATTTTAACAGACGGTACCTAAAAGGGTGCTGATTATTCAGCGAACGAGCGCTCACTTAAAGGGTCAGAGAATCTATGTGTACTGTCCACCACTGTTACGAAGTAGAACTTGCAACAAGTAACTCACCTCTTAGTAAGCGCTTACTTTATTGTCAAGGAAGAAATCATTTTTCTCTACTTACGTTAAGACAAGCTGTGATTCAACTTTTAACTTTCCCAGCATCTCTCTCGTCATTTTTTCTAGGTTATATTCTGCTTTAAATCCCCACTCTTCTTTCGCACAGCTGGAATCTATATGGTTGGGCCAGCTTTCAGCAATTGCTTGTCGAACAGGATCTACTTGGTAATTCAGCATAAATTCCGGAATTGTTTTTCTGATTTCAGCTGCCATTTGTTCTGGATCAAAGCTCATGGCACAAACGTTAAATGAATTTCGATGCTTCAGCTTAGAACCGTCTGCTTCCATTAGTTGGATGACAGCGTTTAGTGCGTCAGGCATATACATCATATCCATATAGGTTCCTTTGTCGATATAAGACGTATAGCGCTTATGTTTAACGGCTTCATAATAAATTTCAACAGCGTAGTCCGTTGTCCCTCCACCTGGAGGCGTTACGTATGAAATTAAGCCTGGAAAACGTAGCCCTCGTGTATCTACTCCGAATTTATGGTGATAGTAATCGCAAAGTAATTCACCCGCTACTTTATTAACACCATACATCGTGGTAGGACGTTGAATTGTATCCTGCGGCGTCCAGTCTTTTGGAGTCGTTGGACCAAATGCACCAATTGAACTTGGAGTAAAAAATTGGCACTTCAGCTCTCGAGCTACTTCGAGCGCGTTTACTAATCCGCCCATATTTAGATTCCAAGCTAGAAGCGGCTTTTGCTCGGCTGTCGCTGATAACAGCGCAGCCAAGTGAATAACCGTATCGACTTTATGCTTTTCGGCGATCGTAAATAACGCAGTCTGATCCGTTACGTCTAAAATCTCGAATGGACCTGAAGTCACAACATCGCTCGTCGTCTTGCGAATATCAGTGGCAATAATATTTTCTGAACCATATATCTCTCTCATTTTCATTGTTAATTCAGAACCGATTTGTCCTAGAGACCCCGTTATTAATACTTTTTTCATCTCAATATCCTCCTCATGTACTGCTTAGATTCAACGTTTAAATTAATTTCATTTCCTTGCCTACTTTTTTGTAGATACGAAGTGCTTCATCTAACATTTCTTTTGTATGAGCAGCCGTTGGCATATTGCGAACGCGTCCTGTTCCTCTTGGAACGGTAGGGAAAACAATTGATTTAGCGTATACCCCTTCTTCTATTAATCTCTCACTAAAAATCTGCGTTTGATTTTCATCTCCTATAATGCACGGAGTAATAGGTGTTTCACTTTCGCCGGTATCAAAGCCCAGCTCTTTTAATCCTTGCTTTAAATAACGGCTGTTTTCCCACATTTGATCCTGCAGCTCTGTACTTGTGCTTAGAATTTCAATCGCTTTAATACATGCAGCAGCCGTGCCTGGTGTAATAGCAGTCGAGAATAAAAACGGGCGGCTTCGTACTTTCAACCAGTCAATTAAGTCTTTTTTTCCAGCTACGTATCCGCCTACAGCTCCAATCGCTTTTGACAATGTTCCAATTTGGAAGTCTACTTTTTCAGATAAGCCAAAATGTTTGACTGTCCCCATACCGTTACCTAATACGCCCGATCCGTGAGCATCATCTACGTATGTGATTAAATCAAATTCCTGTGCGATTTCTACAATTTCCGGAAGCTTAGCAATGTCTCCATCCATTGAGAATACACCGTCGGTAATTACCATTATTTTATTATAGGCACCGGACTTTTGTGCTTCGCCTGCTTTTGCACGGAGATCTTCCATATCCGAATGTTTGTAAGGAATAATTTTTGCTTTTGATAGCCGACACCCGTCAATAATTGAAGCGTGATTCAGCTCATCTGATAAAATCGCGTCATGTTTATCCATAACTGCAGAGATGGCTGCCATATTGCAGTTAAAGCCAGATTGGTAAGCTATAGCTGCTTCCGTATGCTTAAACTCGGCAAGCTTTTCCTCTAGCTTAATATGAATATCTAGAGTTCCATTAATCGTTCGGACAGCTCCAGCTCCCACCCCGTATTTTTCAGTGGCTTCGTTGGACGCGTTAATAAGCCTTTCGTCTGTAGCAAGCCCCAAATAGTTGTTGGATGATAAATTAATTAATTGTTTTCCATCAATTTGAATCACAGGTCCATTTGGTCCCTCTACTGGATTAATGACGTTGTATAGCCCTTTATCTTTTAAATCTTCTAAATTATTATTCAAGAATTCTTTTAAACGTCTGCTTGTCATCTTCCATACCCCCTCATTGTTGTTCAACACGTCTTATAAACTTCTCTTTTCCCCATTAAAAGATTAATCTAAGCACTTGTAGTATATGAATTAAAAATCAAGTGTATTCCTGAGAAAGACAAATGTTTCTTTTGTAAGCGCTTAAAATTCAATGCTTATAGAATTTATAATAATCAACAACCAAGTAAATGTCCATACTAAAAAAACAAAAAATAAGAAATTTTCGGCAATAATAAAAATCCGTCCTTCTGTTAACGATTTTTCCCGAACGTTATTAGACAATATCTTTTTTCTTTTCTCTCTTTGATAATTCTTTTTAAAAAGAGACTAATGCATAACTAATTCAACAGCTAAAAGCACCTACATTCACCTACCAATAAAAAAATCCGAACGAGTTTGGTCCTTAATCAAACTCGTTCGGATTGTCCTTCAATTAAACTACTTTTGTAACAGTCTCTTCCGTTACTTTTGCACAGATATGTTCTTTATTTTTTTATGGCCGTTTTTTACTAATAAGCATGAGACAGCAAAGCTTAGTAAAGCAGCTAAAAACGTTCCACTGTAAATAATGTGAACACCTGATGCAAGAATTTCATGCAGCTTTGACAGTTCTTCTGCCGGTACCCCGCCTGTCTCAAACGAAGCATTCAAATTTTCTTGCCCTAATTTCTTTGCCTGTGAAAGCGTCACTAAGTTAAAGATTGTACCAAACACTGCGGAACCTAGTGTTTGACTAAATGTATTTGTAAACGTATTAAGAGCCACCGCTACTCCTCTTTTGCTGGCTGGGACTGCTGATTGAATAACTAACATAAAGATAGGCGTAATAATCCCCATTCCTAACCCAAGAACCCCAACGGCTACATAAATTAAAAATACCTGTGAGTGCGTGGAGACTAAAAACAGCATAAAACATGCCGTACTTACGATTGCCGTTCCTAGCGTAAGGATGGAGTGCGTTTTAAGACGCCCTACTAAATTCCCTGAAAGCAGTGAACCAATTGTCCAGCATACTGGCATGGGCATTAACACAAAACCGGCAGCGGTTGCACTTTTTCCCATCACTCCTTGGCTCCAAATTGGAAGGTAAACCGTAATACTAATAACTACTGACCCGACAAGAAGTGTTAATAAGTTTATAACAGATACACTTCGAATAGAAAACAGCTCAAGCGGAATAAGAGGTTCCGGCGATTTCTTTTCGATATAAATAAAGCCCATGAATGTCAGAACAGCTAGAACAAATAATCCTATAATGACCGGATCTCCCCAGTTTTGATGCTGACTTCCGGTTAACAGCGCGTATAAAAATGCAATGGTTCCAACTGAAAACGTCACCGCTCCAATGTAATCGATATAGCGTTTTTCTTTTACCACTTCTTCTTTATAGTTTACTAGAAGAACAATAAAAGCCATTAGTCCAAACGGTATATTTAAAAAGAAAATATAGCGCCAAGACAGCGTATCGACTAAAAATCCCCCAAGAAGAGGACCGAGAACTCCAGCAACTCCCCAAACTGCGCTAATCCAACCTTGGGCTTTGGCTCTTTCTTTTGCTTCTTCATACAAGTCGCCAATAATAATCATTGTAAGGGGCATAACGACCCCGGCGCCTAGCCCTTGGATTGCTCTGTAGACAATTAATTGTTGCATCGAAAAGCTAAGCCCGCAAAGTATAGATCCGATTAAGAAAATAATAATTCCAACAAGCATAACTTTTTTGCGGCCGAATAAATCCGCTAACTTTCCGTATATAGGTGTAGATACAGCTGTTGTCAGCATATAAATGGCATATACCCAGCTAACTAGCTCAATACCCGACAAATCACTTGTAATTCTTGGAACAGCCGTACTGACAATGGTTCCTTCCATTGCAGCTAAAACAGTGACAAGCAGCAGCGCTGTCATGATTCGTTTCCTCATCTCTTTCTCTCCTTGCAACTGCGGGCATCCCATCGTTTTTTTCACAGAAGATAAAAGCGGTTTCAATATACTTATACCCTTTTAGCCTTTATATGTATGTGATGCTCCGCATATAGTTACTGCCATATGCAGCCAAATAATTATTTTACTATAAAATTTTTCAAAGCGATAGAGAATTTCAAAAATATGACTTTCCTCTCATTTATAAAAACATGCGTACATGATGTTTTATTTCTTTTTCAAACCACAAAAAGCATCCCGTAACAGGTGTTACGGGATGCTTTTTACGTATTTTGTATGATTAACTTAGTCGGGGATCTTTTAATAAACGTTCCATTTCTTCCATATGATTTGTTTCATCTGCAATCATATCCTCAAGTTTGACAACAAGCTCTGTTAATCCTAACTCTTCTGCTTGTTTTTTACGCTCTTCATAGCGCTGGATCGTTTCTTTTTCAGCCTTGCTCGCTTCTTTAAGCATTTCCGTCACGTTTGAGACGTGCTTCACCTCAGCTGGCTTTGTTGTTGGCTCACCGCCAAGGTTTTTGATTTTTTCTGATAAATAAAGGGCATGCCCTTGCTCGTCAGGAATTTCTCCTTCAAAGAAAGGTTTTAAAATTTGATATTCTAGGCCGGTTACTGTAGACGCATAGTAAGTGTACTGAATAACCGCCGAATATTCACCCGCTAAATCGGTATTAAGTCCCTCTATTAGTTGTCTCATTTTCTCTTCCATTTGAATAAACACCCTTTCATTTACTGTTAGTAGGCATATACCCTTTTTAACGAGTCCTAAACCATAATAAGGTGATATTCTGCTCCCTTTTTTAAAAATAGGGAATTTACTGACTGGAACGAAAATGTTTGATTTCTATGTTCTTAAAGAAAGACGTTCCTCCTTGGGAAAAAAGTGTAATTCCTTGGTCGTTGTGACGAGGAAACACCTCGCTAGAATGTACGGTTTTTCCATCATCAATAAAGACTTCAATACTTGTTTTATCTACCAATATCTTCAAATGAACATTTTTCTTGCCTGCATCAAAGTAATCGCGGCTTTCCACATATTTTTTGCTTTGATCAGGCTGATTACTATAGCTTCTATTCACATATGAGACGTTATCTTTTGCAAAAACCCCTACATCAATGTGCCGCTTTTGATCTGCGGACTCTCGAAGTCGTAAGCCTACATTTTCTGCATCTGACCATGAAATATCTGTATCAAGCTGATAAGCTTCACCTTTTATCTTTAACTTTTTCTCTCCGTTTACTTCTACTTGCTTGAGAGAATTTGTTGAATCAGTTAGCTGATTTAATTCTTCGACAGGCTTTGATAACAGGCTGTACTGATCGTTGTCTTGTTTTGAAAGCGTAATTTCACGGGTTATTGAATCGAATCCGTTAAACCCACCTTTCATCGTTGGTGTCTTATCTGGATAATCCCAGTTGTTCATCCATGCAAAAGCGTAGCGTTTTTCTAAAGAATCCTCATTTTTACCGTCTTTAAACGTGACTGCTCCGTACCAATCAAAACCATGATCTAGCCATTGCGGCTCATCCATATCGGGAGTGAATGTTGTTCCATCGTAATTTCCTGTCCAATAAGCATAGGTGTTTGGCTTTCCGCTTTCTTTTCCATTTGCACTTGTCCCGAGAACCCACTTAACTGTCCCGTCATCCGCCTTCATTTGAAAAAGATCTGGACATTCTGTAATGCCAATATCTTTAGTGACAAATCCTCCCGTATACGTCCAATCCTTTAGATTAGAAGATTCATAAAATCCGATTTTTTCACCTTCTGACATGACGAGAACCCACTTATCATGTTCATGATCCCATATGACTTTGGGATCTCGAAAATCTTTGGTGCCTGGATTAGGCATGATAGGATTTTTGCTATATGATTTAAAGGTTTTTCCTCTATCGGTGCTATACCATAAATACTGTTCTTGCTTTTGTCCATCAGCAGAAGGCTGGGTCATAATCGCTACAATGGCGCCTTTACCAAAACCTGCTGTGTTCTCTTTATCTTCTACAACGGATCCGGACCATATATCGCCATTTTTATTTGTATACTTTGGAATAGCTACTCCTTTATCTTTCCAATGAACCAAATCTTTAGACGTTGCATGTCGCCATTCCGTCCCGTTCCCTTTAGGGTAATCATGATTGTATAAGTAATAGTAATGATACTCTCCGTCAAAATAAATGGGCTTTTGAGGATCATTTTTCCATTTATCAGGCGTGCTAAAATGATACACCGGGCGATAAGTGGATTCACTTTTATTTCCTTTTTCTTTTCCTCGATCTTTTGTATCCTCTTTTTTGGATACGCCTGCTATAATGAGTCCGGCTATTACAACTAAAAGAACGGCAAGCGTTATCCATTTATAAGCACCTTTTTTCTTCAAACAAACCCCGCCTTTCTCTTTTTTGTCTACATCGAATAAAACAAAAGAAAATGGTGATTACAATCACCATTTTCTTTTGTTGCTATTGCAAAGGGCTTAGTCTTCATCCACTGTTAACTGACCTTGTTCAAGAACGCTATCTTTTACAACAGATGTTTTTGAACCGTCAATATTTACTAAGAAGCTTGGTGCAAATGTAGAGTGGTTGTCTTCATAAAAGCCTCTGTTTGTCATGTAGCTTGTAATAACAACATTATTACCTTTTGTTTGCGGTACGGCAAAGTGAGAATACGTAAATGTTTTATCATTAGGATCTAAATCCATATGAAGAACTAATCCCGTATCATTTAAAGGCTTATATTTTCCTGTTAACGTATTTGAAACATAGCCTAGCATATACACATCATCTTGTCCGATTCCACCAATCGTCATTTTAGATCCGCGAGAATCAGTGAACAAGTACCATTTTCCATCTTTTTTGAAAATGTTTGCACGTTCAATTTCGTCTGTAACTGTATTTGATGTGATAAGCGGCTTCATTACTTTTTTGAGCGTATAGTCATCATTTAACTCAATAATGCCCAAAGCCCCGTTTGCTAAAGAAGCTTTTTCTTTATTAGATCCTTCAAGAAGCTTTTTCTTTTCAGATTGGAAGAAAGGATTGTTTCCTCCGTAGTATGCTCTGTTATATAGAGAGTCTTCGCCTTGATAGCCATCTTCTGTTCCAGTGTTAGCTTCGAAAACAAGGTACTTATGTCCATTGTCTTCTATGTAATGAGGATCTCTTAGCGTATGGTTATCCCCTGTGTCATAACCGCCTTCATCAATAAACTGCTGAACCGTTTGATAAATCTTTCCGTCACCATCAAAGATTGACTTGTAATCTTCTACTCCGTCAACTTTTAACGTATTATCGTTTGGCTGAGACATGTTCACTTGAGCTGTCGTTAACGTTTGTTTTCCGTATTGTTTACCTGAATAATCCGTGTAGAATAAACGAACTTTACCATCTTTCGTTAATGTGGCAGAACCAGACCATTCTTGTGTTTGATTTTTAAGGTGCGGGTCATTCGGAACGAATTTATCGCTGTCTTTAAACACTCTTCCAGCGTTTTTCCAGCTGTCAATCGATTTGTCTCCAGCTTTTTTATAGAAAAGATAAACAGACGTGTCATTCGAATCTTTTGGATCACCTGCTAGGGCAAACACAATTTGATATCCATGATAAGTCGCCACTGTTCCGTCAGCATTTTGTAATGGCCAGCTGTCCCATACATCTAAGTCAATTGTATTTCCCGATGCATCTTTTCCCTTAGCAGAAGCAATGTTTTTAATAGTTGATTCGTCAAAAGCAGGAACTTTAAACTGATCACTGTTTTGCTGCTGTGGAATTTTCACCATATTATCGCGAGTAATATGCGAAATTCCGTAGCTGTTATTAAAGTCTTTGCTGTCGTTTCCTTTAGCAAATGTTTGGTATCCCCCGCCTACTAGTAGGGCTGCAGCCAATGTAGCAGCAGTTGTATGCTTAGCAACTCGTTTCATTTTCATATGTTTTCTCCTTTTGTGTTAGTAAAGAATATAAATTTATTAATTCAATTAGCTATTAAAAATTCGAAAACAGAACCGGTTCCGTTCAACCAAAAGATTACTTGGATAAATGACGAAAGTCAAACATGCCAAATGTAGCTATTTCTCATTTTCATCTTTTTCATTGAGCTGTAACTAGGACCAAAGTTTCCGTGCAAGAGACTTTTTATGTAACCGTTTTTCAAAAAAAGGGTACGACTTTTTCTCCATTCCAAACTACGTTTTCCAGCCGTTGCGTTTTATACTCTTTACACGATTAAATACTCTATCTTTCTAGCATTGAAAGCGCTATTCCTTTTTTTATGCTTTCCAATCATTTTGTTTTCATCAATATCTTGAAAAATCAGTACTCTTTTTTATTATTCGGACATGAAAACGTTCTATTCTTTTTCCTTTCTGGAGATTAGGATGATACTAATCAAGGTCTAAAGTATGTTTTCCGAAAAAAATATTCCTTCTTTTCACCTACTCATTTTTATCTTTTTTAATGCATCATACGCCATCCCTTCTTATAAAAGAGGGAGCGTATGATGCATCTTTTTAATATTAAGAGTCTAAGCCAGTTGCTTTTCCTTCACGGCTGGAATCAGCTGCTCCAAATAAACGGCCGTTTTCTTTATCAATTTGAATACCTTGAACATTTCCGATTGGGAACGGCTCATCTCCAAAATTAAACCCCATGGCTTCTAGCTCTCCTTTGGCATTCATATCCACTCCGGCTTCCCAACCGATAAGTGATCCTGTACTATTAAAAATTCTTGGTTCTTCAATCGCTTCTTTTATATCCATTCCATAGTCTAAGACATTCATAAGCGTTTGGAACACAGAGCCTACAATCGTTGGTCCGCCCGGAGACCCTAAAGTGAGTACAGGTTCACTGTCTTTAAAAACGATGGTTGGGCTTTTACAGCTAACCGGACGCTTTCCTGCATCCGCTTGGTTTAGCCCTCCAGGTATAGCATCAAAATCAGTAAGCTCGTTGTTGAGTAAAAATCCATGGTCTTTAACCATAATTCCTGTACCAAAAGGATGTTCCACAGTTGATGTACAAGCGACAATATTGCCCCAGCGGTCAACTACCGTGAAGTGAGTTGTTTCACTAAGCTCACGTTCAGGTTCATAAGGCTGACGCACAACGTTCACTTTTTGGCCTTTCTCATAATCCCACGGGTTGCCAAAATCAACTTTCTCATTTTTATGCTTCCAATTAATTAATTTTTGACGTTCCTTTATATATTTGTCATTTAAAAGCCCTTTTAATGGAATGTCACTGTAGGCCGGATCTCCAGAGAATGCAATTTTATCTGAAAATGCAATGCGCATAGCTTCTGCAAACAAATAATACTTTTCCCACGATTTCACGTCGTACTGAGACACATCGAAGTTCTCTAATAGCTTTAAAATTTGCAGCACCGTAGCTCCTCCTGCACTAGGCATGTTGGAAGAAGCAATTCGGTATCCTTTATAATCTCCCCACACGGGTTCATCAATCTTAATCTGGTATTCTTTCAAATCTGACAGTTCCATAAAACCGCCGTGCTCTTTTATCGTTGAAATAATGGCTTCTGCAATTTCACCTTCATAAAAAGCCTCGATCCCTTTTTCTTGAAGAATGCGGAATGTTTTAGCAAGATCTTTTTTATTAATCATATCTCCTTCTTGCATAGGCTTGCCGTTTGGAGAATATAGCTGCTTAGCATGTTCTCCTAGTCGATAGGCATATGTTTTTAAAATATCTCCAAGCACCCAGTTTGTTTCCACACCCGCTTCTGCTGCTTTGGCAGCCGGTTCAATTAATTCAGCAAGGGGTTTTGTTCCATACTCTTTACGAGCTGCTTCCATCGCCTTTAAAATCCCTGGAATTCCAATTGCCGTTGCATGAGTAGAACGCTTTCTAAACGGAATAACTTCTTTATTTTCATCAAGAAACATTTCAGGATAAGCTGCTTTAGGAGCCTGAGAATGCCCGTCAAAAATTTTAGTTGTTTTGCTTTCATTGTGGTATACCATAAAAAAGCCGCTGCCTCCAATACCGGTCATCATCGGTTCTCCAACGTTGAGCCCAAACTGAACGGCAATTGCTGCATCAATTGCGTTACCTCCAGCTCTTAGTACCTGTTCTCCGGCGTCGGTTGCAATTGGATGGGCACTGGCTACCATTCCTGTTTTTCCAACGGCTGTTTCTCTTCTATATGAACTCTTTCCTGAACGAGATAAACTTTTGCCATTAATCATCTTTTACGACCTCCTAGTTACTTACTTTATCTGGGATATTGGTAAAATACCCTATTGCTTTTGGGATAAAACTGTTTAAATTTGTATTGATTACTGTACCTAGACCGATATCCCTAGCGTATTTTAAGCCCTTTGAAATCTATAAAACAGAAAAAGCGCCAACCCGTTTTATTTAAAGAACAGGGTTGGCGCTTTTTGCGTTTTCTAACGTTTATACACTTTTACACTTGTACCGAAGCTACTTCATTATTTACATTCAGCAGGTTATAAAGCTCTTGAAGCCTTCCAATTTCATAGGTAGAATTCCAATTTGTATCATTCTTTTTTTCCTGAGGATTAAACCAGCACGTATCAATACCGGCTAGCTGCCCGCCTTGAATGTCTGCACTCAAAGAATCTCCAACAATCAATGTTTCATGTACGGACAGCTCTTTTATACGTGAAAAAACATAATCAAAATATTCCTTCATAGGTTTTTGAAAACCTGTATCTTCTGAAACAAATACTTCTTTAAAATAAGGATATAGACCTGAGTCCTGAAGGCGCTTATATTGTGTAGCCGATACGCCATTTGTAACAACATATAACTCATAGTGACTGCTCAGGTTTTTAATTACCTCAATAGCTCCGTCAATTAGCTGATGACCATTATTCAAATACGTTCGGTACTCTGCTTCAAGCAGCTTTCCGTTTTTCTCTATTCCATATTCTTTACATAGAGTAGAAAAGCGAGTATTTACAACTTGCTCACGGCTTATTTTATTTTCTTCAAAAGCTGTCCATAACCCCTGGTTTATCAAACTATAACGTTTTTTGCTTTCATCAGTCAGCGGAATATTGTGGTTAGCAAAAAGAAACTGTAAAGCCTGCTCTTCGGCTGCGTTAAAATCTAAAAGCGTATTATCAATGTCAAATAGAAGCGTTCTGTATGTTTTCATTCTTCTCTCTCCCCTTCAACTAATCTATTGCTTTTTCTACTCGTATATATTGTCGTTTGCTAGACAGCTCAGTTTTTCTTTATCTTTGAGAATAATAGAGCCTTTCTGTTTTTCAATAACTCCTTGCGCTACAAATTTCTGAAGAACACGATTTAAATGCCGGTAAGTCGTTCCGATTAAATTGGCTATATCTTTTAGGCTTTCTGTTTTTTGATCCATAACCAAATGTGATTCTTCACAAAAAATAGAGAGCAAGTAGCTCGCCAGCCGCACTTCAACTGGGTACATTAAATTAAAGCTGAGCGAGTTCGATTTTGCGCAAAACTTTTTTGTGAGCATTTCCAGTAAAAACGTCAGTAGCTGTGGATCATCGCTCGCATGCTGTTTTAATCGTTTGTATGGTATACCAATTACAACTAAAGGTGAAACGGCTTCAACCGTATTCATAATATCAACATCCTGTACATACTCAATATCGCCTATCACTTCAAGGGGCTGTTTAAAGGAAAGAACAAGCGTCTTGCCTTCGGGCGATATGGTATAAACTTTAACCTTGCCTTTCACCAGTATGTACAAACAATGAGACGCATCTCCTTGAGAACAAAGACGTTCTCCTGCCTCCACATCATACAGTGACAAATGCGGTAGTAAGTCTTTCTTGAAAACTAACTCTAATTTATAAGTATTTATATACTCCAGCAGTTGTTTCTCACTCGTAATTTCCCTCATGTTTTCCTCTCCATCATAACGGTTTCTTTTTATTAAACAATAACACTTCCCAAAATAAAAAGGACATATGTCCCGAATAAAATTTTAATTTTTACGTTATGTTCATAGATCCCTTTCAAAAGAAATGTATACACAAAAAAGACTCTAGCTCGTTTGCTTAGAGTCTTTTTTTGCTAAACGCTCTTTTTATTTCTCCCGTATCCAACGTAAATAAAGACGCCAATCAGCATCCAGCCGATTGAGTACATCCACGTTACCATTGATAAGTTAAACATAAGAAAGATACAGCAAAGAATAGCAAAGATCGGAATGAATGGCACAAAAGGTACTTTGAAACCTCGCTTTAGGTTAGGCTGACTTCTTCGAAGAGCCAAAATCGAGAATGAAACGGCAGCAAACGTAACAATCGCCAGCATATTTGCTAAATCCGCCAGCTGTTTTAAATCAATAAAACCAGCTACAGTCGCCCCTAACGCCCCGACAAGCCATGTCGATATGACAGGTTCACTGTTCTTTCGGTTTACTTTCGCAAAAAGAGACGGCAATAATCCATCATGACTCATTGACATCAGTACGCGAGGCACAACAAACAAATAAGCAAACACGACGGCCATTATACCAATAACTGCTCCTATAGATACAATAAGCGCTGCCCATTCTTGTCCAACGCTATTGAGCGCATATGATAACGCATCGCCCACGTTTAGCTCTTTATAAGAAACCATCCCTGTTAATACTAATGCAATGACTACGTAAATGACTGCACAAACACTTAGTGCAATCAAAATACCTAGCGGCAAGTTTCTTTGCGGATTTTTCACTTCTTCTGCCGAAGTAGAAATGGCATCAAATCCGTTATAAGCGAAAAAGACGGAAGCTGCGCCTGCAAAGATCCCTTTCACACCGTATGGAGTAAATGGGTGCCAGTTATTTGTATGAATAAAAAAGACGCCGACCGCTACAAATAAAAGAACAATACCTATCTTGATTAAAACCATTAAGTTATTTATTTTTTTACTTTCTTTTACTCCTCTTGTTAATAAAAACGACATGCACAGTACAATAAATACTGCCGGAACATTAATAATACCTCCGTTGCTTGGTATGGCCGTGAACGATTCAGGAAGTCTAATACCAAATTCAGTAAGCACATTATTTACGTAAGAAGACCACCCGCCTGCTACAGACGCTAAAGACACCGTATAGCATCCTACAATGGACCACCCTATTAAATGCGCTATAAATTTTCCTAATGAAACATATATGTATGTATATGCGCCTCCTGAACTTGGAACAGCTGAACCAAATTCTGCATAGCACAACGCAACAAGAATACAGGCTATTGCAGAAATAATAAATGAAACGGAGACCGAGGGCCCTGCATCCCTGGCGGCAACTAGTCCTGCTATAACCAGAACTCCTGTCCCAATGGTTGCTCCTACTCCCATCAAAATAACATCGAATAAACCTAGCGTTTTAGTTGATTCTTTTGCTGCATTTTCATCTAACAGCTTGTTAATGTCTTTTTTTGCAAACAGATTACTCATGATGACTAACCTCTCTTCATTTTGTTACTAATAATACTTTTTATAGTCTATTTTTTAATGGTAGATCTTTCTATGTATGTAACAGTAAACTATTTTACTACATTTAATTTTCTGTGTAAAATATTTTAGTTTATGAACTTTTTAATGATTAAAACAAATTCACTAATGATGTTTTTTCTATCACCCTATTATGGTGTACCCGACCAGACTAAATACATGCGTTAAAAACTTTATCAAAATTTCCTTCATTCCTGATTGCTTTTGTACTATACTAAAGAAAAACTTCTTAGGAGCAACATAAAAGATGAACTTATTTTATTTTCTCAAGGGATTAGTGATTGGGTTTTCCGTCGCTGCTCCGGTCGGTCCCATCGGCATTTTATGCATTAATCGAACGTTATCTAAAGGGCGATTACACGGGTTTGTATCCGGGCTGGGAGCAGCTACAGCAGATGCTCTTTATGGATGCATCGCTGCGTTTGGCCTAACGTTCATTACAACCTTTTTATTAACCCAAAAGATTTGGCTTCAGCTGATTGGGGGATTATTTTTATGCTATTTAGGTGTACAAACTTTTCGTTCTCAACCTGCAGAGCACGCTGCTGCTGCTAAAGGAGAAGGGTTGCTTCGTTCGTATACATCCGTTCTTTTTTTAACGGTTACGAATCCAATGACGATCTTATTTTTTATTGGCGTGTTTTCTGGTGTAGGCATTAGTAAATCAGCATTTGATGTTGCTTCTGCGCTGACAATGGTTGCAGGCGTATTTTTAGGATCGGCCTGCTGGTGGCTTTCGCTCAGTTTTGCTATTAGTCTTGCCCGGTCGAATTTTACGAATAACAGCTTGATCTGGGTAAATCGTATTTCGGGAGCGGTGGTACTGACTTTCGGGATATTTGCGTTATACAAGTTGCTATAAAAAGTCACTTGTCTCCTTTTCTGGGGACAAGTGACTTTTTTAATAGAAAAGAATAATCTTAAAAAATACCCTAAACGCTGTGTTTTCTGTATAATAGATAAATAGAAAAACAGAAAAAGTATAAAAAATGCTTGAAAACTACATACTCAATCAATAGTCTTCAAACATAATAAGGGGAAATAAAGCATGACCATTCTTCTCGTAGATGACAATCAAGTCAATCTATTTGTGATTGAAAAAATTCTAAAAGGCGCTGGCTACGATAACTGTGTGTCTCTTACGTCTGCCCATGCGCTTTTTGACTATCTTAACCTGGACGATGAGAACTCAAAAACGAATTCGGTCGATTTGATTTTACTTGATATTATGATGCCCGAAATTGATGGAATCGAAGCCTGCAGGCGAATTCAACAGGTAGAACGCTTAAAACATATTCCAATTATCTTTGTCACAGCCCTAGAAGACAGCAGCAAATTAGTAGAAGCTCTAGACGCTGGCGGAACAGATTACGTCACAAAGCCGATTAATAAAGTGGAACTGCTGGCTCGTATGCGGGTAGCCTTACGCCTTAAAGCAGAAATTGACTGGCACACTGAACATGAAAAGAAAATTCAAACTGAGTTAGATTTAGCTACGCACGTACAGCAAAACTTACTCAGCCCCCCTTTACGAGAGAAAGATATTCAAATGGAAGTTTCATATTACCCTTCTTTTAAATTAGCGGGTGATATGTACTATTGGCACAAAATTGACGAGCACCGGTACGGTATTATTCTTTTTGATATGATGGGGCACGGCATCTCTGCCTCGCTTGTTTGTATGTTTATTTCGTCTGTGCTCAGAGAAGCTATCAAGTCCCTCATAGACCCTGAGCAGGTTATTACAGAGTTGAATCGTTACATGGAATTATTGCACAGCGAAAAAGATGAAATTCCTTACTATTTCACTGCTATTTATTTAGTGATTGATACGGAAGCTAAGACAGTAGAATATGTGAATGCCGGGCACCCAGAAGGTTATATGTTAGTGGATGAACATACGCTCGTTCCTCTTCAACGAGGAAGCTGCCCTGTAGGTTTTTTTGAAGAAATGGACGTTCAGAAATCTGTTGTCAGCTTTGAGAACGATGTGCAAATTTTGCTATTTACAGACGGAGCTCTTGAATCGATGGGCCCTTGCGAAAATGAGTCTGCTCTTCGTCTTCAACAACTTACTGAACAAAAATGGACAAATCCGCAGGCATTTATGAATGAAATTTTCTCAGAAGAACAAAAGTTAAACCAGCCTGATGACATGTGCGTGCTTATGATTCAAGCGCAAGCATAATAAAAAAGACCTCACAAATGAGGTCTTTTTTTATTGCTTTTGATAGATGCGCTCGTTTCCTGCAAACTCAATATAAGAAGCTGCTCCCTCAGCAAAGCGAAGCGTTTCTTTATCGCCAAGCCCAAGAAACCCTTTTACACACAGGCTTTCTGAAAATAAATTATACACTTGATTTTGCAGCTGAGCTGTAAAATAAATAAGGACGTTTCGGCAAATGATAACGTGAAATTCATTAAATGACTGATCCGTGACTAAATTATGCTGAGCAAAGATAATATTTTTTAACAGCGACGGATGAAAATATGCATAGTGATGATCCGTTTGATAATATTCCGAGAAGGCATTCTTTCCCCCGGCTTGAATATAATTTTTTGTATATGACTTCATTTTACGTAAAGAAAAGGCGCCTTGTTTTGCTTTTTCTAATACATCTTCGTTCATATCGGTTGCGTAAATGACCGTTTTATCCATTAACCCTTCTTCTTCTAAAAGAATCGCCATAGAAAATACCTCTTCGCCCGTTGCACAGCCAGCGTGCCAAATGCGAATTTCCGGATAATCCTTTAATACCGGAATCACTTTTGTGCGAAATGCTTTAAAAAAGCTTGGATCGCGAAACATCTCTGTTACATTTATTGAAAAATCATTTAAAAGCTGATTCATAAATTCTTCTTCGTGAATCGCTTTTTCTAACAATCGAGACACGGTTGGAATACGTTCAATTTTCATTCGATTATAGACTCGGCGACAAATAGAAGATTTAGCGTACTGTCTGAAATCGAATCCCGTTAATCGATAAATAGCCGTCAGCAGTAAATCAATCTCTAAATCTGTTTTTTTATTCATAACTAAGTCTTCACTTAAATCTAGGTGCTTCATATCCATTTATGTTTCATACCCCGCTTAATTTACTAGCCATACACGCATAACGGAGAACAGCTGATTTAAATCTAAAGGTTTGCTGATATAATCTGATGCTCCAGCTTCCAAGCATTTTTCACGATCGTTTTTCATCGCTTTAGCGGTTAATGCAATAATAGGCAAATCAACAAGCTTTAGCTCTCCTCTGATTTTCTGCATGGCTTCATATCCGTCCATTTGCGGCATCATAATATCCATTAAAATGAGATCAAATGGTTCACTATTCTCCATCATTTCAAGACACTCTATTCCGTTATGAGCTGTCATAATGGTCATACCTTGTTTAGCTAGCGCAGTTTTTAAGGCAAAGATGTTGCGCTGGTCATCATCTACGATGAGCACTCGCTTATCTTGAAACACATTTTCATCATCTTGCAATGAAGGTTCAACTGGTTGTACAGGATGATCAATTTCAGTTATTTCTGCTTCAGGTTCAGCTTCTTCTACAGATACCGCTACTTCTTCATATGCAAAATTCACTTTTTCATAATCAATAAGACCATTAGAGAGACTAGGAAGATAGAGTGTAAACGTACTTCCTTTTCCTACTTCACTGCTTAGAGAAATCCAGCCGCCCAATAATTTTGCAAACTCACTGCAAATAGATAAGCCAAGTCCTGTTCCTCCGTACTTGCGGACCGTAGCTCCATCCGCCTGCTGAAACGCTTCAAAGATAAGCTGATGCTTTTCTTTTGGTATACCAATTCCTGTATCAGCTACAGCTATTTCTAGCCAGCAATCTGTATCAACTGTACGCATAGCTGTTGTGAGACGATGGTCAGCTACTCGTTGAATGGATACGGTGACAGATCCCGATTCCGTAAATTTAAATGCATTTGATAAAAGATTTTTCACAATTTGCTGGAATCTCTTTTCATCTGTGTGAATGATGTCCGGTACATCTTGTGCTTTATGAATTTTCAATTGTACGTTTTTCTGTTCAGCAACGTGGCTGAAATTACGTTCGATTTGATCTGGAAGCTCACTCATATTCATCTCAGCAAGCAAGATATCTAGTTTTCCAGACTCTACTTTTGATAAATCCAAGATATCGTTGATTAACGCGAGCAAGTCTTTTCCTGAAGAATGAATAATACGAGCGTATTCTTCTTCATCTTCAGATAGCGTTTTGGCTGCGTTTTCCTCAAGCATTTCAGACAGAATAAGAATGCTGTTAAGTGGTGTTCGAAGCTCATGCGACATATTAGCAAGAAATTCAGATTTATATTGAGAATTCAACTCCAGCTGATGCGCTTTTTCTTCTAAATCTTCTTTTGCAGCCTCTAATTCAAACGATTTTTCTTCTGCGTCTTTTGTTCTTTCTTCTAGCTGTTCATTAATCATACGCAGCTCTTCAGACTGCATTTGCAGTTCTTCTGATTGTGTTTGAAGTTCTTCAGACTGAGCTTGGAGCTCTTCTGTCATCGCCTGAGATTCTTTTAATAGACGAGCAATTTCCATACGTCTAATTACGCCATTGATAGTGAGACCAAACGTTTCAATCACTTGACTAATAAGTTCTTGCTCTAAAACTGTAAACTCGTGCAGCGATGCAAGCTCGATAACAGCAATTACTTCATCTTCAAACAAGACGGGTACAATAAAAATACTCTTAGGTTTTACGTCTCCTAATCCGGAAGTAATGAGCTGGTACGTGTCAGGTACATCGTTTATGACAAAGGTTCTTTTCTCTAAAGCAGCTTGTCCAATAAGCCCTTCGCCTATCAAAAAGCTCTCTCTTCCCGCGTCGCTTTTTCTATCTGCAAAAGCAGCTTGTTTGACGAATAGGTTTCCTTTATCATTTTCCTCTCGAACATAAAATGCTCCGAAAGAAGCTCCTGTCATTTCTGAAACCGTAAAGAGAAATTTTTCCGCTAGCTTGTCTACCGATGCTATGCCTTGGTACATCGTTACAGCATGAGCAATGTTCGTTTGAAGCCAGTTTCGCTCTTCAATATTTTCTAACAACGCGTTCGTGGCTAGTCCTAAATCTTTAATTTCATCATTAGATCGAACTTTAATTCTTCCTTTTAGCTCGCCTTTTGAAGCCGTAATTCGTTTGATCGTTTGCGTAACTTCTTTAATCGTATTCACAATAGAATTAGACAACACAATAGCGATAGCAAGTGAAATAAGCGTAACGAATAACAGCAAACCGTAAAGTCCAATTTTAATTTTTTGATTTTTCTCGTCTAACTCTGTTGCTCTTGTTTCAGTCGATTTTTTCTCTACATTTCTAAAAGAAGTAAATTGGCTGCGTATATCGTCCATATACTGGCGCCCAGGATCTTTCTCAAAAAATTGCTGAAGCTCTTTTGTATTATTTTCTTTTTTTAATGCAATGGTCGGTTCACCAGCAGCTTCAATCCAGTCTTGAATACTTCCTTTAATCTTCTCCAGTTTCTCCTGCTGATTTGGATTATTATTTAGAAGCTGATACAGCGCATTATAATCTTTTTCCCAACTTGTTGCTGCACTGTTATACGGTTCTAAGTAACTCGCTTCTCCTGTAATAATATAGCCTCTTTGTCCGGTTTCCATATCAAGCAGGTGCTTTTCAATTCGATTGGTCAGATCATGGACTTCAATATCATGATCAATGATAAAATTTCGCTCTTTTTGCAAAGATGAAATTTGACTGTTTAAAACAATAAATGCAATAAATAAACAGACAATAACAATTAAATATCCAATAATAATTTTGGATTTGATGCCAAACCTCATTTTCTTTTCCATAATGTTCCTACTTTCATTCTAGATATTCTTCTAGAAGCATTCGAAAAACATGTTTATTTTTGCCGCTGGACAATTTCACTTTCAGTACACACTCTCCACTCCATCTTCCTTTGCTTGATAAGGCTTCTCTCTTTTTCCTATCAAGTCAACATTCCTATTATACACTCTATTTTTGTACAGAAGAATATTTATTGTGCAAGAGGTGAAGATTAATTCCCCAATTAGAAATTGACGTTTTAAAACGCCATATAAAGATAAGCCCATGCCTGTACAGGCATGGGCTTATCTCATAATATATTTGTACACAATAAGGTAATGAAAAGTAATTTATGCTTTGGGGAATCACATAAATTATGACAACATAGGTATAAATACTTATATGCAAAATGCAAAGCATTCATTAATTGAATTGTACTTGGATAGTAGAAAACATTTCCACTTTTTTTAATTTAAATATATTTTTTAAACTTACATATCTACTTGCTGTACTTTTTATCTCGAGCTCTTTAACATTGCCAAAATCTCTGCGGAGCTCGCAACTCTTTTATTTTGAATCGTTTCAGCAAGATGTGATACTTTATAAAGTGTTTCCATGCTTTCAATCGGATATTTCCCAGCTGCTGTTTCAGCAGAAAGCATCACTGCATTCGTGCCGTCCAGTACTGCCTGAAACACATCCGTCACCTCGGCTCTTGTAGGAATTGCGCTGCTCACCATTGATTGAAGCATTTGTGTCGCGGTGATCACATATTTATCGTGCAAGCTGCATTCATGAATTAATATTTTTTGGAGCAAAGGAATCCATTCATACGGTAGCTCTACCCCTAAATCTCCTCGTGCAATCATAATTCCATCGCCTTCTTCACATATTTGCTTGAAATTTTCTATAGCTTCCATTGTTTCCACTTTCGCAATCAGCTTTGGTGCATTTAGATGTTTTAAATGGATAAAATCTTTAATGTCTTTTAAATGTTCAGGGGTTCTTACGAACGAACAAGCAAGAAAATCTAATTTTTCTTTCAATAAAGATCTTTTTACTAAACAACTGTATTTTATATTTTAGCGGTGGTAGATTATTAATGTAGAGTCCCCAAAATATAAAAGAATAGTAAACCTCAGCTAATCTTTAATAAAAAAGCTATTAAAGCGCTGGAGTGGAACATATATAGTAGGCAGGAGCCAGATTCTAAAAAGCAAAATCTGCTTCTTTGTTAATTCTTTAAATGAGGTGGTAGATCTTTAAAGCGATTAGTTCGAAAGAAGAGAAAAATAAATCCTCCAATTAGCCACATACTTCCTAAGAGAAGAGCCAGCTTATCCATTCCTATCCACACATAGATAATAACTAAAAAACCTAATAGGGGAATGAACAAATAGCGAACATGATGTCTGCCCTTTGGTACCCACTCCGTCTCTGAACTTAAATGAAGAGGACCTTGCCCTTTTCTCTTAATATAATATAGCCAAACCACTGATACATTCAACGCAGCAAAACCAAAAAATGCCCCATAGTTTACTAAGTTTGAGATTGTTCCCAAGTCTACAGTATTACCTAAAATAAATTCAATAGCAACGATGATGATAATATTAAAGTGAGGAGTATTAAACCTTTTATTTACTGCTGCAAACACACTTTTTGGCAACAGATTGTCTCTTCCCATTCCATATAACAACCGGGCGCCGGCGGCTGTGGCAACTAAATTAAAAACAGCCAGTGAACTCAGATAACCCGCTGTAAAAAAGAGTCCCAGCGTATCTCCTCCAGTCATTTTAGACACTTGAAATAAAACCGTATTCATCCAATTTAGATCATTCACATGAGTTTCCCAGTCAGGTATAACAAGCATAGCTACATAGCTGCAAGTCACCATGGTGATCATCCCAATTCCAATACACATGAATATTGCTTTTGGTATATCTCGTTTAGGATTTCGTGTCTCTTCTGCAAGCGTTGTAATGGCATCAAATCCTAAAAAACTTAATACAGCTACAGAAGTCGCAGCTACTAGTCCTGGCGCACTTTCAAAATGAAAGGGCTCCACACTCAATAGAGTACCTGTTCCTATACCATCCACATATACTGATTTTCCCCAAAATAAAATACAAGTCCATACAACAAATTCACCGAGCAATAAAAACCAAAGCCCCATCTTTGATATTAATTCCACCCCGAATAAATTTAGTAAACCTATACCTACTGAAAACACTGCAAGAAGAATCCAAAATGGCACATTTGGAAAGTATTGCTGAACTAAATATGCTGCACTTACAGACGTAATAGTAGGAATCAGCACATAATCAAGGGTAACGACCCATCCTGCCAGGAAACCTAAATGTGCATTCCACCCCCGACCAACATAGCTATATACTGAACCGGATAATGGAAAGTTTCGTACCATAACAGCATAGCTAAAAGCGGTTAAAAACATTGCCATACCGGCTAATAAAAATGGTAAAGCCACTGTTCCTCCTGAAGTGGATAATAAAACACCAAAGATGACGGCCGGAGCTAACGGAAGCATATAATTTAGACCAAAAGCCGTCAGCTGCCACACGTTCATAGATCCTTTTAACTCTTGCTCATACCCAAATTCAGATGTCTCCATAGCCTTTTCTTGAGGTATTTGCTTATCTTGCATGGATAGTATCATCTCCTTACTAATTTTTTAATCTATTTCCTTTGACACAATTCAAACTTTTTATGAATGCTGGTGAGTATGATTCATCTCATGGTTTTCTACTTCTTTATCATTTAGATGCAAAACCCCCATGGTACTAACCAAGCATACACTTAATAAAAATGCTACATAAAATGAAATTGGCTTCTTCTTTAAGACAGACCACTTTGTATTTACATCGGCATTCATTAAAATCATTATCATTGAAAACACACTTATCAGATAAACAACAGCCATTATCGCTATCATCATGGTGAGTTCTTGTGAAGAAAGCATAGCGCCTAACATCGTCCCCATCATCGCTCCCATTAAACTAGATGCAAGAGCTTCAAGAATACCGCCCAATCCAAATCTCCCTCCTACTAATATTGCCGTTCCTATACTTAATAAAATTGCAATTATTGTAGAAAAAGCCAGCATATTAGGTAGCCAAGCTACTATAATAAGACCAATTGTTAAACTGCTTGTCATGCCTAACAACATAGAAATGCACTTAGTGATAGATGCTTGTGTAGTGATGCCTTTGACGTGCGAACTACTGAAAAAATAAACGCTGTATCCAATAACCATTATTACACTCACAATTAATAACATTATGTTCGTCTCCTTTTCTCTTTTAAAAAAAGAAGAAGAAATCTATTCTTCTTCTTTTCTTGCGATTTATTCTTTATGACAGCTAGAACTACATGTCGAATTTTTTGCTTTTGGCCGCGGCAAGTCAATCGCTGGATTTCGGTCGAAAAACCCAACCGGTTTTAACTGGAAATTAATATAAGCCGTAGGCATAACGGGCCAATCTTCTGGTCTTGTAATATGGTGATGCCCCATTGTATACCAAACTACTAAATCTTCATTTTCAATATCACGATTTCCAGCCGCGTATTTTGGTAAACCGTCCCCTCCTTGATTCTGATTTGGGTAATTACCTGTAGCGTACATTTCATTTGGGTCATACTTTGTCACAAATAGGTGTTTATTCAGAAATCCTGCACGCTTCATTACACTTGCCTCATCGCTTGCAAAAGGCAAACAGTTCTCACCAGGCATAATTTTGTAACCTACAGGTTTCCCCACGGCATTTAAGGAATTAGGATTGACAATTTTCCACGTTCTTTGTGAAGCCATATCCATAATACGCTGCGCTTCCTGCTCTTTTTTAAATGTTTTCGTATCAATATAAAAAGCGTTATGATAAGGGTTTCCTTCACCTTTTTTCTCAGGAAGCGTGTTAATTTCGACAACTGAATTTTTCATACCATCTAACATCGTATCCAAACGAAAATTAAAGAAATGCTGATGATAAATCGCATTTAACTGCGGTGCAATTTCAGTACCATATTTAGATATACCGCTTTCGTCAAATGTTCCTGTATTTAACATTCCGGTTAACTTTACTTCACATTCCATTGTTCCATCTTGATAAAAACTCCAATAAAATCCGTAATCATAGTTTCCTACTGTACAAAAGAATGATAGAACTAACCTGCGTGAACGACGCACTTCCACTTGCTCAGTTCTCCAATCCGTATGCTTCCAAGCAATCCCATAGTCTTCTTCGTGAAGGCAAATTGCATTTGGAATGGTTCGCACATTTCCTCTACTATCAGTCATAACGGCGTCAAAATAACGAATTTCTCCTAAGCAATCACAGCCTAATGTCAATGAATTTGCAAGCTGCCCCATTCCATACTCTCCTGCATCAAATGCATTTTGACTATTATGAGCAAAACTTCCATCTCCATACGGAACAACCATTTCAGAAAGCGCAGCTCTATACAAAATAGGACGTACTTTTCCTTTGTCTTCATATCCTACCGTGTGAAGCACTAGGCCTTCTCGCGGTGTAAAGCCGAAACGAATATTCCATTTTTGCCACTTTATAAAGTGACCGTCTATTTCAAAGCTTGGCCCTTCCGGTTGAACGATTTCTAAAGGTTTCAAGTCTTCCCTAAACGTAATGCTGTCAGTCGTTTCTGGCGTATAATTTCCATGGGTAGGAGGTATAGTCCTTACACCATGATCTTCTACTCGATCAACTTCCATTTTATTCAAATCCACATATACAACAATTCCTGTTAATGGATAGGCATATCCATTATCATTAGGGAATTTTTTAATCCAGCAAATGGCTCTAGCTAATCGTTTGCCTTCATCTTCTTCTATGCCAAAATGTCCTGCAGACCAAGGGTCCACCATTACTAAATCGACATCTGTAATATCTCTTTTTTGCAAAGCAATTCGAAATTCTTCGTTATTTTTAACAACTTGTTCACACTCTTCAAACTCATCTAGCATAATTCCAGCTTGCACCCCAGGAATATGCTCCCAGCTTACTACTGATTGACTCGTCAACGATACAACTGCTTCATACGTATTTCCAGATTCATTATCTAATAGAATCATAAATGCTTCGCGATTAATTTTTTCACCTGATACATAAGCAAGTACGATATCCTTGGCCGGCTCTTTTAACACAACCGTTACAAATCTTACATATTCACTAATTTTTTGTTCTTTTTTCAAGATCCGAACAGCATTTTTAATTTCATCTGCTGTTAGAGGTTCTAAAGGGTGATTGACTGTATTAATGATGGTTTCATGGGTCTGCATAAATAATTCCTCCCTTATTCTTTTGCTTGTTTTTACTATAGCTCGGATATAAGGAAGAAGCATTGTAAAAAACGGAACTACCTCACATAAATAACATAATGCGTCAGATATTCTGACATGTTCTTTGCCATCACCATTAATTTAAACTATACTTTTTTTATTTAAAAACTAAAAATTCAGAATTTAAGAAAGAAGGCTATACTGTAATGAAAAGTTACATATTTAATCCTACTCAGCCTGAAATGAAATCAAATTGTTACTCCTATATAGAGTATAGACCTGAACAGCATACACAAAGCGACATTTCCTTGTTTTATCAATTTAACGTAGGAACTTCGCTGAAGGGATCACTCCCTATTATTCCAGACGGTTGTTTAGATTTACTTTTTTGCTGTGATGACTCTAATCCTCTCGCACTCTTAGCTTCTGGTCCAGAAGAGCGAAGTTTTTATTTCTTTGAAGAAAATGTAGATTATTTTGGAGTTCGTCTCTCTCCACAGCAATGCAAATTGAAGTTTCAATGTTCAATTAAAGAAATTATTCAACATCGTCAACTTCCTTTATACGAAGTGTTAAATATTCAAAACAATTTATTAGAAGAGATAGCAAAGTCGGTAGGATTTAAAGAGCGTATAATAGCTTTTAATAAATTCTTACGCACAAAAAATTCACACATCAACTATGCTCAAAACTTAATTACATATTGTCTTAACAAAATTTATACCTCGCGAGGAACTTTTGAAATTAAAGAGTTAGCGGAGGATACGGGATATTCGGACCGTTACTTGCGTAAAAAATTCGAAGAACACGTAGGATATTCTCCTAAAAAATTTAGTCAAATTGTCAGGTTACAGCATTCAGTATATGAACTGTTGAATACTCGGCAAACGGTACATACTATAACAGAGGGGTATGATTTTTATGATAAATCTCATTTCTACAAAGAATTTAAAAAATATATGAATATAACACCTATTGAATATAAGTATATTTTCAAGTGATAAAAAAATACTAGTGTTGAGAGCAACGGTCTATTTACAGCTATTCAAAGAAAGAGGCTGGGACAAAAGGATTTTAGACGAAGTGAAAAACGAACCCTTCATCAAGATGTTTGATGAAGGGTTCGTTTTTTTGTTGTGGTAAAAGCCGGTTTCATGCGTATAGATCTTTTTAGCAGTTGATTGAAGGGCAAGACGAAGACTCCTGCGGGAAAAGCGGAACAGGTGAGACACCGCAGGAGCGTATGTGACGAGGAGGCTCAGCGGGCGCCCACGGAAAGTGAAGTCTTGCACGGAAATCAACTGCGGGGTCACAAGCTGTTCAGGGATAAAAACTTAAGCTCTCGTATCTTCTTTATTTAATATCAGCCATTTGATTTTTCGATCTCGCTCTTTTCTTTCTTGTTCATCAACTAAATCATATTTCTTCAGCAAATGAAACATCTCGTTTAATGTTGTTTGCGAAGGGTTTCGCACGAGAAACTCATGAAATAATGAACGAATATCTTCTGGCAGCCACTGTGACTGCGAATTAAACTTCTGATGTACATCTTCTACCGAGTGGTCTAAATTACATTTATCCATACCTTTTCCTCCCCTTTTATGTAACTGTTTTGCATTTTTTAGTCTTCTTTTCGTTTAAACGTATTTGGCATAACAACTGCCACAACTTCTCCGGTCGCAACAACGATATCATTCGCGTATACTTCTGTTTTAACTTTCCATTTCTTCGGGTGAATTTCTTCAACCGTTCCTATCGCTTTTAGTACTTCACCCTGTGGCGTTGGTTTTTTAAAATCTACGTGGAGAGAACCGGTAACAAACCGCGGCGGCTCTGCTGAATCTCCTATTTCGCAGCCATTTTTACGGTATAGAGCAAGAGATGCAGAGCCTGTTCCATGACAATCAATCAGTGATGCAAGAAGTCCGCCATATACAAATCCTGGTATAGCTGTATGTTCAGGCTTAGGTGTATAAAGGGTAATTGTTTTTTCTCCTAGCCATCCTGTCCGAAAATGATAGCCGTCTTGATTTAATCGGCCGCAACCGTAACACCATGCAAAATCATCCGGATATTCGTCTTGAATCGCTTTTACTACTTTTTCCATGGTTCACCACTCCTTTTTTCGGAATATTTTAACACATTTTCTCTTACAATCGTTAGAACTAAACGGACTATTTTCAAGCTTACATAACTAAAAATCTTAGAAGAAAAGCCTCACCTAAAAAATAAGTGAGGCCTTATGGTTAAAATTCTTCATAGGCAGCGGGGTCTTGATTATTAAGTCTTCCATCTTCGCGGTTCAATTCTGAAAGCATATTCATCTCCGCTTCATCTAAAGAAAATGAAAAAATCGATATGTTTTCAAGCTGCCGCTTGCGAGATGACGATTTTGGGATTGAAATGGCGCCTAGCTGATAATGCCATCGCAAAATCACTTGTGAAACTGTCTTATTATGACGGTCTGCAATTTGTTTAATTGTTTCATTTTCTAAAACAGCACTCGCTCGTCCTAGTGGACTCCAAGATTCAATTTGAATGTTTTTCTCTTGATACCAATTTCGATATTGATGTTGATTAAAAAAAGGATGCAGTTCTATTTGATTGATGCTTGGTAAAATGCCGGTCTCTTTTTCCAAGCGCTCAATATGCTCGGGAAGAAAATTACAAACACCAATTGAACGAATCAAGCCCCAGCGCTTCGCATCAATCAGTGCTTGCCAAGCTTCTACATAATGATCTTGTTTAGGATTAGGCCAATGAATAAGATACAAATCGTAATAGTCTAAATTCGCCCGATATAAAGATTCTTGAATGGTAGGAATTGCTTTGTCATACGTATGGTATCGCCCTGGGAGTTTAGAGGTAACAAATAGTTCTTGTCTAGAAACCGGTGTTTTTCGGAGAGCTTGCCCCACAGTGCCTTCATTTTCGTAATTATAAGCAGTATCGATTAAACGATACCCTACATCAATCGCACTCGTTATAGCGTTGACTCCTTCATTTCCGTTAAGCTTGTATGTACCAAAACCTATAGCAGGCAAGGTTACCCCGTCATTAAGGGTTATTTCAGGAATTACTTTACTCATTATTATCCACTCCTTTCGATCATGCCCTAAGGTTAGCATATATTATCCAATACTTGAATAAATTTGCATCACTCCTTTTCACAAAGGAGTGATGCTTTTAAAACAATCCAAAAAGCGATTACGGAGAAACCTCCGTTTTAAACTCGTTAACTTCGCACTTTTCTGCTTCTTTCTTGTTTTTAGTTAACGTAAAGAAAGCTACAAAACCTAAAAGCGCCGTACTAAATAAGATAGCAGCCATCGGAATCGCTGTTGTTTCGTTAATCCCTACTAAAGGAGAAACAATTGATCCTAAAGTTAATGGAAGCATACCTAACACGGCACTCGCACTCCCTGCTCTATGTCCTTGATTTTTCATTGCCAATGTCACCGAGCCTGTGATCGTCATTCCTATAGAGATCATGTAAATAAAAATGGGAATAACAATCGTAGCAAGCGGTCCTTTAAGCATAGTCATGATAAGAAGTACGCTAGTAGCACTTACAGCCGTAATCACGGCAATGCGAAGCAGGCTTCTTTCATGGATAATTCCGCTAAAGCGCCCAATAATAAAGCTTCCAGTCACAATAGCCAAGCCGTTAATACCAAACAAAATGCTAAAAACTTGCGGAGAAACATGGTATATCCCTTGATAGACAAATGGAGTGCCTGATACATAAGCAAAGCTTCCTCCATGGACCAGTCCGATAATTAGGGCATATCCAATAAAAGAACGGTCTTGTAATAAACTGCCCATTATGCGAACAGAATGACCAATTGAACTTGGTGTTCTATTTTCAATGGGCAAAGTTTCTTTTAAACGCATTGAGATTGTTAAAACAATTAAAAGACCTATTAAACTTAAAAACAAGAAAATAGTATGCCAGCTTGCAAAAGGAAGAAGTAAAATAGCACCTCCGGCCATTGGTGCTATCATTGGTGCAAAGGCATTGATAACCATTAACAGAGCAAAAAACTTCGTAAGTTCTCTTCCGCTAAAGACGTCTCTGACAATGGCGCGAGAAAGAACAACTCCTGCCGAAGCCGTAAACCCCTGCAAAAAGCGTGCGATAACTAAAGCCGTGATAGTAGGAGCCAGTGCACAGAGCAATGACGATAACATAAATAAAGAGATGGAGATGAGTAAAGGTCCTTTTCGTCCCTTTGCATCACTGATTGGACCAATCACGATTTGACCAACGGCAAGTCCTAGTAAACACGATGTTAAGCTAAGCTGTACAAGTGAAGCTCGCGCATCTAAATGATCAGCAATAGCAGGAAAACTTGGCAAATACATATCGATATTAAGCGGACCTAATATCGCAAGCGTGCTGAGAAGAAACGCTAATCCTAGACGTTTTTTTCCAGTTGGATTATGAAGCATAATAGCAGAGCACCTTCCTTACTTAAATATTGTATTTTCACAGATAACCTCTAGTCTATTGAAAGGCACCCCTTCTGTCTAGGACATTTGTCTAGAGATGCAGATAAAGTTCCACTGGCAAAGAAGGAGGTATGAGAAACTACAACTACATACGGTTAACATAAAAAACAGCGCTTGAAATTC